>NZ_LT629705.1:1745000-2424696 GCF_900103875.1 Pseudomonas arsenicoxydans
GGTCGTAGAGTATAAAGGCAAAAGCGCGCTTGACTGCGAGACAGACACGTCGAGCAGGTACGAAAGTAGGTCTTAGTGATCCGGTGGTTCTGTATGGAAGGGCCATCGCTCAACGGATAAAAGGTACTCCGGGGATAACAGGCTGATACCGCCCAAGAGTTCATATCGACGGCGGTGTTTGGCACCTCGATGTCGGCTCATCACATCCTGGGGCTGAAGCCGGTCCCAAGGGTATGGCTGTTCGCCATTTAAAGTGGTACGCGAGCTGGGTTTAGAACGTCGTGAGACAGTTCGGTCCCTATCTGCCGTGGACGTTTGAGATTTGAGAGGGGCTGCTCCTAGTACGAGAGGACCGGAGTGGACGAACCTCTGGTGTTCCGGTTGTCACGCCAGTGGCATTGCCGGGTAGCTATGTTCGGAATAGATAACCGCTGAAAGCATCTAAGCGGGAAACTAGCCTCAAGATGAGATCTCACTGGGACCTTGAGTCCCCTGAAGGGCCGTCGAAGACTACGACGTTGATAGGTTGGGTGTGTAAGCGCTGTGAGGCGTTGAGCTAACCAATACTAATTGCCCGTGAGGCTTGACCATATAACACCCAAGCAATTTGCTTGCTTCGAGCTGAAAAGCGAAAGAGCACCAGATTGCGGTGTGTGAAGACGAAACGAACCGAAAGTTCGAGAAGACTCGCAAAACACCGAAAACTATCACATACCCATTCGCTGGAGCGTGACCTCGCAAGAGAGCACGACCTGGCTACCGAATTTCTTGACGACCATAGAGCATTGGAACCACCTGATCCCATCCCGAACTCAGCAGTGAAACGATGCATCGCCGATGGTAGTGTGGGGTTTCCCCATGTGAGAGTAGGTCATCGTCAAGATTAAATTCCGAAACCCCTATCTGCGTATGCAGGTAGGGGTTTTGTTTTGTCCGCAAAAAAATCAGTTCGCCAGGGTTTCTATGCAACGGCTCAGGGCATGGATATCATGCGGACCTCATTCTGAGGCGAGACTTGCATGCTGACGTTGTTAAAGCTTCTTAAGGATGGCCGATTCCATTCGGGTCAGGACCTGGGCGTTGCCTTGGGTGTCAGTCGCAGTGCCGTCTGGAAGCAGCTTCAGCATTTAGAAGCTGAGCTTGGATTATCTATCCATAAGGTCCGTGGCCGCGGGTATCAGTTGGCTGCGCCACTGACATTGCTCGATTCGGCCGATATAAAAGCGCAGGCGGCCGTATGCGATTGGCCAATACTCATCCTCGATTCAGTTGACTCCACCAACGCTGAGGCGTTGCGTGCTGTTGAGCGTGGCCAGACTGCTCCATTTTTAGTGCTTGCCGAGAGACAGACCGCAGGCCGGGGTAGGCGCGGGCGCAAGTGGGCAAGTCCTTTCGCGGAAAACATCTACTACAGCCTGGTATTGCGCATTGAGGGTGGAATGCGGCAGCTGGAAGGTTTGAGTCTCGTTGTCGGGCTTGCTGTAATGCAGACGCTGCGGGCGCTTGGCGTTTCAGGTGCAGGGCTGAAATGGCCTAACGATGTTTTGGTTGGTCAGAAAAAAATCGCCGGAGTATTGCTCGAGTTGGTGGGTGATCCTGCTGATGTGTGTCATGTGGTGTTGGGTGTCGGAATTAATGTGAATATGCAGATGACCGATGAGGTTGATCAGCAGTGGACATCCATGCGGCTTGAGACAGGCAAGGTGTTCGATCGCAATCACCTGGTTGCAGAGTTAGGGGTGATGCTCCGGGCATATTTAAATCGCCATCAGCAGGACGGTTTTTCAGCGATTCATGCTGAGTGGGAGCAAGGTCATATTTGGCAGGGCCGGGCGGTGTCATTAATTGCCGGCGTGAACCGGATAGATGGTGAGGTGCTGGGTATCGACAGTCGGGGTGCTCTGCGTCTGAAGGTGGATGGTGTGGAAAAAGTCTTTAGTGGTGGCGAGCTCAGTCTGAGGTTGCGTGATGATTCTTGAGCTTGACTGCGGTAACAGTTTTATTAAGTGGCGTGTGCTCGGTGCAGATGTCAGAAAGGTGATTGGCGAAGGTATTGTCGACTCCGATCTTGCATTGCTCGAAGGACTGAAGGGGCTTGAGGGGCTTTCTCTCGCCCATTGCCGACTGGTCAGCGTGAGAACTGCAGAAGAAACCGAAGCCTTGATATCGCTGCTGGAAAGCGCTTTTGGTGTTTCCGTGATGTGCGCCGCGCCGGCTAGAGAGATGGCGGGGGTGCGCAACGGTTACGAGGATTTCGAGCGACTGGGGCTGGATCGCTGGCTTGCAATGCTTGGTGGCTTCCATTTGGCCTCTGGGCCATGTCTTGTGCTCGATTTTGGCACGGCTGTTACTGCTGACTTCATAGATGGGGATGGCGGGCATCTCGGAGGATTTATCTGTCCGGGGATGCCATTGATGCGTAACCAGCTCCGTACACATACGCGCCGTATTCGCTATGGTGATCTTGCCGCCGAGCGCGCGCTGGAACGTCTCGTTCCTGGTCGTACGACCGTCGAGGCGGTCGAGAGGGGATGCTCATTGATGCTGAGAGGGTTTGTCCTGACTCAGTTGGAGCTGGCAAGACGTTATTGGGGTGAGAATTATTCTGTGTTTCTCACGGGTGGAGATGCGGGGCTGGTCTCCGAGATTGTGCCTGAGGCCAAGGTGGTTCCGGATCTGGTGTTTGTAGGGTTGGCTATGGCGTGTCCCTTGTCCTGAGGTTTCTATGCGTTGGTTGTTTTTGCTGCTGCTCGTACTAAATGTCTTCTATTACATCTGGCATCAACAAGAGGCTCCGTTGCGTGCGAAGGACGTGACGCCTTTGAGCTTGTACAGGGGAGCGCAGCAGGACATTCGATTGTTGAGTGAGGCGAATGATACGACGCGCGAGAAGGCCAAATCGGCTGTAATAGACAGCGGTTGCCTCTATTTGGGAGGTTTTGCTCGCCAGGAAACTGCCCAGATTGCAGAGAAGCGTTTGGCTGGTATGGATGTGAAGTTTCAATCCTTGCCGAAAGACTCCGCTGACTCTGTCGGTTATTGGGTGCGGATAGCGCCCGAAAGCCGGCGTTTACTGGAAGACTTGCAGCTACAAAACCTTTCCAAAGAATTCAATGAGTTAAAACATAAAATAATGCCCTGCGAGGGGGTTGCACCCGCCGAATAGTTTGCATAGAATGGCGCCCGCTTCGCAGTGAAGACCTTTAACGGTAAGCAGCGTGAAGCGAGGTCAACGCAGCTAACCTCAGGTTTTTAATGAGAAAATGCTTGACAGAAGGCTGGCATGATATAGAATGCCGGCTCGCTTAGGAGGGGTTCCCGAGCGGCCAAAGGGATCAGACTGTAAATCTGACGTCTACGACTTCGAAGGTTCGAATCCTTCCCCCTCCACCATTTTTAGCGAGAGCTGCAAGCCTCGCGGGTATAGTTTAGTGGTAGAACCTCAGCCTTCCAAGCTGATGATGCGGGTTCGATTCCCGCTACCCGCTCCAAGTTTGCAGATTTTGCACAGTGTTACGCTCTTGTAGCTCAGTTGGTAGAGCACACCCTTGGTAAGGGTGAGGTCAGCGGTTCAAATCCGCTCAAGAGCTCCATATAACAAGGCAGATATGAAAATATCTGCCTTTGTTTTAATGGTTGCGGTCGCGCCTTGTTGTTTTTTTGCAGGGCGATCGAGCGGGTGGTTTTGGTGCTGAAGTCAAAGCTGCTGAGTAAATTGTTGTAATGTCTTTTTCGGGCCGGCATAATGGTCGGCCTGATTTTGTTTTAGGTCAGTAGCTCAATTGGCAGAGCGACGGTCTCCAAAACCGTAGGTTGGGGGTTCGATTCCCTCCTGACCTGCCAGATTCACTTGGTGTGTCTGGCTTTCTTTTCACAGGATCTTCATAGATGACTCCTAAAGCTGAAGTTCAAGGCTCTCGCTTCGATCTGCTCAAGTGGCTTGTGGTAGTCGCTTTGGTGGTTGTTGGCGTTGTTGGTAATCAGTATTACTCTGCTTCGCCGATCCTGTATCGCGTACTCGCATTGCTCGCCATTGCTGCTGTAGCTGCCTTTGTAGGCCTGCAGACAGTCAAGGGCAAGTCTTTCTTTGTACTGGTTAAGGAAGCTCGCACCGAAATTCGTAAAGTCGTATGGCCAACTCGCCAAGAAACCACGCAGACCACGCTTATTGTTGTGGCTGTCGTTCTGGTTATGGCGTTGCTGTTGTGGGGGCTTGATTCCCTGCTCGGCTGGCTTGTTTCTTTGATTGTCGGCTAAGGGTGTCCCGTGGCTAAGCGTTGGTACGTTGTGCATGCTTACTCCGGTTACGAGAAGCATGTCATGCGCTCGTTAGTAGAGCGCGTAAAGCTGGCTGGCATGGAAGATGGCTTTGGCGAGATTCTGGTTCCCACTGAAGAAGTGGTTGAAATGCGTAATGGCCAGAAACGCAAAAGCGAGCGCAAATTCTTCCCAGGTTATGTGCTGGTTCAGATGGACATGAATGAGGGTACTTGGCACTTGGTCAAGGATACTCCTCGGGTGATGGGTTTCATCGGCGGTACTGCTGATAAGCCTGCGCCAATCACTGATAAAGAAGCAGAAGCAATTCTGCGTCGCGTTGCTGATGGTAGCGACAAGCCGAAGCCGAAGACATTGTTCGAGCCGGGTGAGTCGGTACGCGTCAATGACGGACCGTTTGCCGATTTTACTGGCACGGTTGAAGAAGTTAACTACGAAAAGAGCCGGATCCAAGTGGCAGTGCTCATTTTCGGTCGCTCTACTCCGGTAGAGTTAGAGTTCAGTCAGGTCGAAAAGGTCTAGCTGAGCAAGCATCCCAACCCCGCAGCCCTAGGCTGTGGGGTTTTGTCGTCACTGGGATAAACGCGCAAGTAACCGGGGAGCCTTTCGAGGCGTTCGAACCCGTAATTGGAGTGCCTCATGGCCAAGAAAATTACCGCTTACATCAAGCTGCAAGTGAAGGCCGCTCAGGCTAACCCAAGCCCACCTGTTGGTCCTGCTTTGGGTCAGCACGGCGTGAACATCATGGAATTCTGCAAGGCTTTCAACGCCCGTACTCAGGGTATTGAACCAGGTCTGCCGACTCCAGTGATCATCACTGTTTATAGCGACCGTAGCTTCACTTTCGAAACCAAGTCTACGCCTGCTTCGGTTCTGCTGAAGAAGGCTGCTGGTCTGACTAGCGGTTCCGCTCGCCCGAACACCGTTAAGGTTGGCACCGTGACTCGTGCTCAGCTGGAAGAAATCGCGAAAACCAAAAACGCGGATCTGACTGCAGCTGATATGGATGCGGCCGTGCGTACTATCGCCGGTTCTGCTCGTAGCATGGGCCTTAACGTGGAGGGTGTGTAATGGCTAAGTTGACCAAGCGTCAAAAGGCTATCGCCGGCAAAATCGAAGCAGGCAAGTCCTACAACTTTGTAGATGCTGCTGCTCTGCTGGCTGAGCTGTCGACTGTCAAGTTCAGCGAGTCGTTCGACGTTGCTGTGAACCTGGGTGTTGACCCGCGTAAATCCGACCAGGTTGTTCGTAGTGCTACTGTGCTGCCACACGGCACTGGCAAGACCGTTCGCGTTGCTGTGTTCACCCAGGGTCCAGCTGCTGAGGCCGCTCTGGCTGCCGGCGCTGACCGTGTAGGTATGGACGATCTGGCTGCCGAAATGAAAGGCGGCGACCTGAACTATGACGTCGTTATCGCATCCCCGGATGCCATGCGCGTTGTGGGTCAGTTGGGTCAGATTCTGGGTCCTCGCGGCCTGATGCCTAACCCTAAAGTCGGCACCGTAACTCCAGACGTAGCTACCGCGGTTAAAAACGCCAAGGCTGGTCAGGTTCGTTATCGCACCGACAAAAACGGCATCATTCACACCTCCGTTGGCAAAGTCGGCTTTGATGCCGTCAAGCTGAAGGAAAACGTTGAAGCCCTGATCGCTGATCTGAAGCGTATCAAGCCAGCTTCCTCGAAAGGTATTTACGTCAAGCGCGTTACCCTGAGCACCACCATGGGTCCAGGTCTGGTCATCGACCAAGGCTCGCTCGACGCGTAAGACACAGATTGGCGCAAGCAATTGCGCCAGTTGAAAGATTGGGGTCCCTGCCTGGCGGGGGCTATCCAAGACCGTAGGCGACGCAAGTCTTAAACCTCAAGCCTACGCAGATGGTGCTCCCGGTTCCTTACCGAATCAGACACCAAAACGACATCCGGCTCAGGCCAGATGAAACGGTAACAAGCAGGAGTTAAACCCGTGGCAATTAATCTCGAAGACAAGAAGGCCATCGTCGCTGAAGTCAACGAGGCTGCCAAAGTTGCCCTGTCCGCTGTTGTGGCTGATGCCCGCGGTGTGACAGTAGGCGCAATGACCGGACTCCGTAAAGAGGCTCGTGAAGCTGGCGTATACGTACGTGTTGTACGTAACACCCTGCTCAAGCGCGCTGTTGCTGACACTGAATACAGTGTCCTCAACGACGTGTTCACCGGCCCGACTCTGATCGCGTTCTCCAAGGATCATCCAGGCGCTGCTGCCCGTTTGTTCAAGGAATTCGCCAAGAGTCAGGATAAGTTCGAGATCAAGGCAGCTGCGTTCGAGGGCAAGTTCCTCGCAGCTAACCAAATCGACGTACTGGCAACACTGCCGACCCGTGACGAAGCTATTTCGCAGCTGATGAGCGTGATTCAAGGCGCTACCAGCAAGCTGGCTCGTATTCTGGCTGCAGTTCGCGAGCAAAAAGAAGCTGCCGCAGCCTAAGGCTGAGCATCTCCTCTCGCGTATTTTTGTTTATTTCGATGGCCGCGTAGGCCGTCCCCCAATTCAGGAAATACAGTAATGTCTATCTCCCAAGAAGATATCCTCAACGCCGTAGCTGAAATGTCGGTTCTGCAGGTTGTTGAGCTGATCAAAGCTTTCGAAGAAAAATTCGGCGTTTCCGCTGCTGCTGCATCGGCTGGTCCAGCTGCTGCTGCTGCCGTTGTTGAAGAGCAAACCGAATTCAACGTCATGCTGCTGGAAGCTGGCGAGAAGAAAGTTAACGTGATCAAGGCAGTACGTGAACTGACCGGTCTGGGCCTGAAAGAAGCCAAGGCTGTAGTTGACGGCGCTCCTGCCATGGTTCTGGAAGCCGTTTCGAAAGATGCCGGTGACAAAGCCAAAGCTACTCTGGAAGAAGCAGGCGCTAAAGTCGAGCTGAAGTAAGCATCGACTTTGCTCCTCCAGCCCGAGCGTAAAGCGAAAGGCTGATGGCTGGTGGCTCTTGCCACCGGCCTTTTTCCGTTATTGGCAGCCGACTGGGTCGGTGCTGGTAGCGAGCTGTAACCACCCGATGCGGTGGCGCAAACCATGGGGTTTGCACGATTTTCTGGCTGCTCCCGTCGGGAGGGGCCAAACAAGCAGGTGACCAAGCTGGGGAACGCTGATGGCTTACTCATATACTGAGAAAAAACGTATCCGCAAGGACTTTAGCAAGTTGCCGGACGTCATGGATGTGCCGTACCTCCTGGCCATCCAGCTGGATTCGTATCGTGAATTCTTGCAAGCGGGAGCGACTAAAGATCAGTTCCGCGACGTGGGCCTGCATGCGGCCTTCAAATCCGTTTTCCCGATCATCAGCTACTCCGGCAATGCTGCGCTGGAGTACGTCGGTTATCGCCTGGGCGAACCGGCATTTGATGTCAAAGAATGCGTATTGCGCGGTGTAACTTACGCCGTACCTTTGCGGGTAAAAGTGCGCCTGATCATTTTCGACAAAGAATCGTCGAACAAAGCGATCAAGGACATTAAAGAGCAAGAAGTCTACATGGGTGAAATCCCCCTGATGACTGAGAACGGTACCTTCGTAATCAACGGTACCGAGCGTGTAATCGTTTCCCAGCTGCACCGTTCCCCGGGCGTGTTCTTCGACCACGACCGTGGCAAGACGCACAGCTCCGGCAAACTGCTGTACTCCGCGCGCATCATTCCTTACCGCGGTTCGTGGCTGGACTTCGAGTTCGACCCGAAAGACTGCGTATTCGTGCGTATCGACCGTCGTCGCAAGCTGCCTGCATCGGTACTGCTGCGCGCGCTCGGCTATACCACTGAAGAAGTGCTCGACGCGTTCTACACCACCAACGTTTTCCACCTGAGCGGCGAAACCCTCAGTCTGGAACTGATTGCTTCGCGTCTGCGTGGTGAAATCGCTGTACTTGATATTCAGGACGAGAAGGGCAAGGTCATCGTTGAGGCTGGTCGCCGTATTACTGCGCGCCACATCAACCAGATCGAAAAAGCCGGTCTCAAGACCCTGGAAGTGCCTCTGGACTACGTCCTGGGTCGCACTACCGCCAAGGCCATCGTGCATCCGGCAACCGGCGAAATCCTGGCAGAGTGCAACACCGAGCTGAACACCGAGATCCTGGCGAAAATCGCCAAGGCCCAGGTTGTTCGTATCGAAACTCTGTACACCAACGATATCGACTGCGGTCCGTTCGTCTCCGACACCCTGAAGATCGACTCCACCAGCAACCAATTGGAAGCGCTGGTCGAGATCTATCGCATGATGCGTCCAGGCGAGCCGCCAACCAAAGACGCTGCCGAGACTCTGTTCAACAACCTGTTCTTCAGCCCTGAGCGCTATGACCTGTCTGCGGTCGGCCGGATGAAGTTCAACCGTCGTATCGGTCGTACCGAGATCGAAGGTTCGGGCGTGTTGTGCAAAGAAGACATCGTCGCGGTTCTGAAGACTCTGGTCGACATCCGTAACGGCAAAGGCATCGTCGATGACATCGACCACCTGGGTAACCGTCGTGTTCGCTGCGTAGGCGAAATGGCCGAGAACCAGTTCCGCGTTGGCCTGGTACGTGTTGAGCGTGCGGTCAAAGAGCGTCTGTCGATGGCTGAAAGCGAAGGCCTGATGCCGCAAGACCTGATCAACGCCAAGCCAGTGGCTGCGGCGGTGAAAGAGTTCTTCGGCTCCAGCCAGCTTTCCCAGTTCATGGACCAGAACAACCCGCTGTCCGAGATCACCCACAAGCGTCGTGTGTCTGCACTCGGCCCTGGCGGTTTGACTCGTGAGCGTGCTGGCTTTGAAGTTCGTGACGTACACCCGACTCACTACGGTCGTGTATGTCCGATTGAAACGCCGGAAGGTCCGAACATCGGTCTGATCAACTCCCTGGCTGCCTATGCGCGCACCAACCAGTACGGTTTCCTCGAGAGCCCGTACCGTGTGGTGAAAGACGCTCTGGTCACCGACGAGATCGTATTCCTGTCCGCTATCGAAGAAGCTGATCACGTGATCGCTCAGGCTTCGGCCACGATGAACGACAAGAAAGTCCTGATCGACGAGCTGGTAGCTGTTCGTCACTTGAACGAGTTCACCGTCAAGGCGCCGGAAGACGTGACCTTGATGGACGTATCGCCGAAGCAGGTAGTTTCGGTTGCAGCGTCGCTGATCCCGTTCCTCGAGCACGACGACGCCAACCGTGCGTTGATGGGTTCGAACATGCAGCGTCAAGCTGTACCAACCCTGCGCGCTGACAAGCCGCTGGTCGGTACCGGCATGGAGCGTAACGTAGCCCGTGACTCCGGCGTTTGCGTCGTGGCTCGTCGTGGTGGCGTTATCGATTCCGTCGACGCCAGCCGTATTGTGGTACGTGTTGCAGATGACGAAGTTGAAACCGGTGAAGCTGGTGTCGACATCTACAACCTGACCAAGTACACCCGCTCCAACCAGAACACCTGCATCAACCAGCGTCCGCTGGTGCGTAAAGGTGATCGGGTTCAGCGCAGCGACATCATGGCCGACGGTCCGTCCACCGATATGGGTGAGCTGGCTCTGGGTCAGAACATGCGCATCGCGTTCATGGCATGGAACGGCTTCAACTTCGAAGACTCCATCTGCCTGTCCGAGCGTGTGGTTCAGGAAGATCGTTTCACCACGATCCACATTCAGGAACTGACCTGTGTGGCGCGTGACACCAAGCTTGGGCCAGAGGAAATCACTGCAGACATCCCGAACGTGGGTGAAGCTGCACTGAACAAGCTGGACGAAGCCGGTATCGTTTATGTAGGTGCTGAAGTAGGCGCAGGCGACATTCTGGTAGGTAAGGTCACTCCGAAAGGCGAGACCCAGCTGACTCCGGAAGAAAAACTGCTGCGTGCCATCTTCGGTGAAAAAGCCAGCGACGTTAAAGACACCTCCCTGCGTGTGCCTACCGGCACCAAGGGTACCGTCATCGACGTACAGGTCTTCACTCGCGACGGCGTTGAGCGTGATGCTCGTGCTCTGTCGATCGAGAAGACTCAACTCGACGAGATCCGCAAGGACCTGAACGAAGAGTTCCGTATCGTTGAAGGCGCAACTTTCGAACGTCTGCGTTCCGCTCTGGTCGGCCACAAAGCCGAAGGCGGCGCCGGTCTGAAGAAAGGTCAGGACATCACCGACGAAGTTCTCGACGGTCTTGAGCATGGTCAGTGGTTCAAACTGCGCATGGCTGAAGATGCTCTGAACGAGCAACTCGAGAAGGCCCAGGCCTACATCGTTGATCGCCGCCGTCTGCTGGACGACAAGTTCGAAGACAAGAAGCGCAAACTGCAGCAGGGCGATGACCTGGCTCCAGGCGTGCTGAAAATCGTCAAGGTTTACCTGGCAATCCGTCGCCGCATCCAGCCGGGCGACAAGATGGCCGGTCGTCACGGTAACAAAGGTGTGGTCTCCGTGATCATGCCGGTTGAAGACATGCCGCACGATGCCAATGGCACCCCGGTCGACGTCGTCCTCAACCCGTTGGGCGTACCTTCGCGTATGAACGTTGGTCAGATCCTTGAAACCCACCTCGGCCTCGCGGCTAAAGGTCTGGGCGAGAAGATCAACCGGATGATCGAAGAGCAGCGCAAAGTGGCTGAACTTCGTAAATTCCTCGACGAGATCTACAACCAGATCGGCGGTCGTAACGAAGATCTGGATAGCTTCTCCGACCAGGAAATCCTGGATCTGGCGAAGAACCTGCGTGGCGGTGTTCCAATGGCCACTCCAGTGTTCGACGGCGCGAAGGAAAGCGAAATCAAGGCCATGCTGAAACTGGCAGACCTGCCGGAAAGCGGCCAGATGCAGCTGACTGATGGCCGTACCGGCAACAAGTTCGAGCGCCCGGTTACTGTTGGCTACATGTACATGCTGAAGCTGAACCACTTGGTAGACGACAAGATGCACGCTCGTTCTACCGGTTCGTACAGCCTGGTTACCCAGCAGCCGCTGGGTGGTAAGGCGCAGTTCGGTGGTCAGCGTTTCGGGGAGATGGAGGTCTGGGCACTGGAAGCATACGGTGCTGCTTACACTCTGCAAGAAATGCTCACAGTGAAGTCGGACGATGTGAACGGCCGTACCAAGATGTACAAAAACATCGTGGATGGCGATCACCGTATGGAGCCGGGCATGCCCGAGTCCTTCAACGTGTTGATCAAGGAAATTCGTTCCCTCGGCATCGATATCGATCTGGAAACCGAATAACACGTGACGCGAATCGAGAGCGGGGCAGGATTGCCCGCTCTCTGCTCCGCCAGGAGGAAAGGCCTTGAAAGACCTACTGAATTTGCTGAAAAACCAGGGTCAAGTCGAAGAGTTCGATGCCATCCGTATTGGATTGGCATCGCCTGAGATGATCCGTTCGTGGTCGTTCGGCGAAGTTAAAAAGCCGGAAACCATTAACTACCGTACGTTCAAACCAGAACGTGACGGCCTGTTCTGCGCCAAGATCTTTGGCCCGGTAAAGGATTACGAGTGCCTGTGCGGTAAGTACAAGCGCTTGAAGCACCGTGGTGTGATCTGCGAGAAGTGCGGCGTTGAAGTCGCGCTGGCTAAAGTTCGTCGTGAGCGCATGGCGCACATCGAGCTGGCCTCGCCAGTTGCCCACATCTGGTTCCTGAAATCGCTGCCGTCGCGTATCGGCTTGCTGATGGACATGACCCTGCGTGATATCGAACGCGTTCTCTACTTCGAGAGCTATGTCGTTATCGATCCAGGCATGACCACCCTTGAAAAAGGTCAGCTGCTCAATGACGAGCAGTACTTCGAAGCGCTGGAAGAGTTCGGCGACGATTTCGATGCCCGTATGGGTGCCGAAGCTGTCCGCGAACTGCTGCACGCTATCGACCTGGAACACGAGATTGGTCGTCTGCGTGAAGAAATTCCGCAAACCAACTCCGAAACCAAAATCAAGAAGCTGTCCAAGCGTCTGAAGTTGATGGAAGCCTTCCAGGGTTCCGGCAACCTTCCAGAATGGATGGTGCTGACCGTTCTGCCGGTTCTGCCGCCAGATCTGCGTCCACTGGTCCCGCTGGATGGCGGTCGCTTCGCGACTTCCGACCTCAACGATCTGTATCGTCGAGTGATCAACCGTAACAACCGCTTGAAGCGCCTGCTTGATCTGTCCGCTCCGGACATCATCGTGCGCAACGAAAAGCGTATGTTGCAGGAAGCCGTCGACGCACTGCTCGACAACGGTCGTCGTGGCCGCGCTATCACCGGTTCCAACAAGCGTCCTCTGAAATCCCTGGCTGACATGATCAAGGGTAAGCAAGGTCGTTTCCGTCAGAACTTGCTCGGTAAGCGTGTTGACTACTCCGGTCGTTCGGTAATTACCGTAGGTCCGACCCTGCGTCTGCACCAGTGCGGTCTGCCGAAGAAGATGGCTCTCGAGCTGTTCAAGCCGTTCATTTTCGGCAAGCTGGAAATGCGTGGTCTCGCGACCACCATCAAAGCCGCCAAGAAAATGGTTGAGCGCGAACTGCCAGAGGTTTGGGACGTTCTCGCTGAAGTGATCCGTGAACACCCGGTTCTCCTCAACCGTGCACCGACCCTTCACCGTCTGGGTATCCAGGCGTTTGAACCGGTACTGATCGAAGGTAAGGCTATCCAGCTGCACCCTCTGGTCTGTGCTGCGTACAACGCCGACTTCGACGGCGACCAAATGGCCGTGCACGTACCGCTGACACTGGAAGCCCAGTTGGAAGCGCGTGCGTTGATGATGTCGACCAACAACATTCTGTCGCCAGCCAACGGTGAGCCAATCATCGTTCCGTCGCAGGACGTTGTATTGGGTCTGTACTACATGACTCGTGAAGCGATCAACGCCAAAGGCGAAGGTCGTGTGTTCGCGGATCTGCAAGAAGTTGACCGTGTGTTCCGTGCCGGCGAAGCCGCACTGCACGCCAAGGTTAAAGTGCGGATCAACGAAACCGTCAACGATCGTGATGGTGGCAGCGTCAAGAACACCCGTATCGTCGACACCACTGTCGGCCGTGCGCTGTTGTTCCAGGTTGTTCCACCTGGCCTGTCGTACGACGTCGTCAACCAGCCGATGAAGAAAAAGGCGATCTCCAAGCTGATCAACCAGTGCTACCGCGTGGTTGGTTTGAAAGAGACCGTGATCTTCGCTGACCAGTTGATGTACACCGGTTTTGCCTATTCGACCATTTCCGGCGTTTCCATCGGTGTTAACGACTTCGTTATCCCTGATGAAAAAGCCCGCATCATCAATGCTGCTACTGATGAAGTGAAAGAGATCGAAAGTCAGTACGCCTCCGGCCTGGTAACCCAGGGCGAGAAGTACAACAAAGTGATCGACCTTTGGTCCAAGGCGAACGACGAAGTTTCCAAGGCAATGATGGCCAACCTCTCGAAAGAGAAAGTCATCGACCGTCATGGCGTCGAAGTCGACCAGGAGTCCTTCAACTCGATGTACATGATGGCCGACTCGGGCGCACGGGGTTCTGCTGCGCAGATCCGTCAGCTCGCCGGTATGCGTGGCCTGATGGCCAAGCCGGACGGTTCCATCATCGAAACGCCGATTACTGCGAACTTCCGTGAAGGTTTGAGCGTACTTCAGTACTTCATCTCCACTCACGGTGCTCGTAAAGGTTTGGCGGATACCGCGTTGAAAACTGCGAACTCCGGTTACCTGACTCGTCGTCTGGTAGACGTGGCGCAGGATCTGGTTGTGACCGAGATCGATTGCGGCACCGAACATGGCCTGGTAATGACTCCGCACATTGAAGGCGGTGACGTTGTTGAGCCGTTGGGTGAGCGCGTATTGGGTCGTGTCATTGCTCGTGACGTGTTCAAGCCAGGTACCGAAGAAATCATCGTTCCTGCCGGTACTCTGGTAGACGAGAAGTGGGTCGAGTTCATCGAGCTGAACAGCATCGACGAAGTGATCGTGCGTTCGCCGATCAGCTGCGAAACCCGCTACGGTATTTGCGCCAAGTGCTACGGCCGTGACTTGGCTCGTGGTCACCAGGTGAACATCGGTGAAGCGGTCGGCGTAATCGCTGCCCAGTCCATCGGTGAGCCGGGTACCCAGCTGACCATGCGTACGTTCCACATCGGTGGTGCGGCAAGCCGGACCTCCGCAGCCGACAGCGTTCAGGTGAAGAATGGCGGTACCGTCCGTCTGCATAACCTGAAGCACGTTGAGCGAGTGGATGGTTGCCTGGTTGCGGTGTCTCGTTCGGGTGAGCTGGCAATCGCTGATGACTTCGGTCGTGAGCGTGAGCGTTACAAGCTGCCGTACGGTGCTGTGATTTCGGTTAAAGAAGGTGACAAGGTCGACGCTGGCGCAATCGTGGCCAAGTGGGATCCGCACACTCACCCAATCGTTACCGAAATGAAAGGTACCGTGACCTACGTGGGCATGGAAGAAGGCATCACGATCAAGCGTCAGACTGACGAATTGACCGGTATGACCAACATTGAAGTACTCGACGCCAAAGACCGTCCAGCTGCCGGTAAAGATATCCGTCCTGCTGTGAAGATGGTTGATGACAACGGCAAGGATCTCTTGCTGCCGGGTACTGACGTAATTGCTCAGTACTTCCTGCCTGCTAACGCCCTGGTTGGTGTAGCGGATGGCGCGAAGATTGCGATCGGTGATGTTATCGCTCGTATCCCGCAAGAAACTTCGAAGACCCGTGACATCACCGGTGGTCTGCCACGTGTTGCCGACTTGTTCGAAGCACGTCGTCCGAAAGAAGCCTCGATTTTGGCTGAAGTCAGCGGCACCATCGCGTTCGGTAAAGAGACCAAAGGCAAGCGCCGTCTGGTTATCACTCCGAACGACGGCACCGATCCGTACGAAGAGCTGATTCCGAAGTGGCGTCACCTGAACGTCTTCGAAGGCGAACAGGTAAACCGCGGCGAAGTTATCTCCGACGGCCCGAGCGATCCACACGACATCCTGCGTCTGCTGGGTGTGAGTGCGCTGGCCAAGTACATCGTGAACGAGATCCAGGACGTTTATCGTCTGCAAGGCGTGAAGATCAACGACAAGCACATCGAGACCATCCTGCGTCAGATGTTGCGTAAGGTTGAAATCGCTGAATCCGGCGACTCGACTTTCATCAAGGGCGACCAGATGGAGTTGACTCACGTTCTGGTAGAGAACGAGCGTCTGGCTGGCGACGAGAAATTCGTTTCCAAGTTCACTCGTGTGTTGCTGGGTATCACCAAGGCGTCGTTGTCCACCGAATCGTTCATCTCGGCGGCTTCCTTCCAGGAAACCACTCGTGTACTGACCGAAGCGGCGGTAACCGGCAAGCGCGATTACCTGCGCGGCCTGAAAGAAAACGTGGTCGTGGGTCGTTTGATCCCGGCCGGTACCGGTCTGGCTTATCACAGCGAGCGCAAGCGTCGCCGTGATGCTGACAAACCGTTGCGCGTAAGCGCCAGTGAAGTGGAAGCTGCACTGACCGAAGCGCTGAACTCGAGCGGTAACTGAGTTCTGCGGTAAATGAGTGTGAGGCCCTGATCATTCCGTTCATCGAATCGCGACAATTTGTCGAGGTTGGATGAGCGGGGAGTTCGGGGCCTTGCCTTGACTGGGGACAAGATCCTCTTTAGACTCTTGTACCCCTAAATTTGGCGGGAATTCGTTCCTGCCATTTTGCTTTTCTTGCAAGACAATAGCGTCGCAAGACAACAGTGGAGCTAGTAGATGGCAACTATCAACCAGCTGGTACGTCAGCCGCGTAAGCGTATCGTCGAGAAATCCGACGTGCCTGCGCTGCAGAACTGCCCGCAACGTCGTGGCGTATGCACCCGTGTGTATACCACCACGCCGAAAAAACCTAACTCGGCACTGCGTAAAGTATGCCGTGTGCGTCTGACCAACGGTTTCGAGGTTTCCTCGTACATCGGCGGTGAAGGCCACAACCTGCAAGAGCACAGCGTGGTACTGATCCGCGGCGGTCGTGTAAAAGACTTGCCAGGTGTTCGTTACCACACCGTACGCGGTTCTTTGGATACTTCCGGCGTTAAAGGTCGTAACCAGGGTCGTTCGAAGTACGGTACCAAGAAGCCTAAGTAGTAGCGGCTTTTTGTAAAAACTGATTTTCTATTTTTCTGAGTCGATAAGAGTAAGGTCGGAGGCGTCCCGAAAGGGCACCGATTCCGAGCGAACCTGAAGACCGTTTGAGGGCTTATCCATGCCAAGAAGACGCGTAGCAGCCAAGCGCGAAGTGCTTGACGATCCAAAATACGGAAGCCAAATCCTGGCCAAGTTCATGAACCACGTGATGGAAAGCGGCAAGAAAGCCGTTGCCGAGCGTATAGTTTATGGCGCGCTGGAAAAGGTTAAAGAACGCAAGAACAGCGACCCCCTGGAAATCTTCGAGAAAGCTCTCGACGCCATCGCTCCGCTGGTCGAAGTAAAGTCGCGCCGTGTAGGCGGTGCTACTTACCAGGTTCCGGTTGAAGTTCGTCCGTCCCGTCGTAACGCTCTGGCAATGCGCTGGTTGGTAGACTTCGCCCGCAAGCGCGGCGAGAAGTCTATGGCTCTGCGTTTGGCTGGCGAACTGTTGGACGCTGCCGAAGGTAAAGGTGCTGCAGTTAAGAAGCGTGAAGACGTGCACCGTATGGCTGAAGCCAACAAGGCTTTCTCGCACTACCGCTTCTAATTTTAGCGTCACTAATTTTGCGAGGGCTTTATGGCTCGTACAACACCGATTAATCGCTACCGTAACATCGGTATCGTTGCTCACGTGGATGCTGGTAAAACCACCACCACCGAGCGCGTCCTTTTTTACACCGGCAAAAGTCACAAAATGGGCGAGGTGCATGACGGCGCCGCGACCACAGACTGGATGGTGCAGGAGCAGGAGCGTGGTATTACCATTACTTCTGCTGCTATTACCGCCTTCTGGCAGGGTTCCGAGAAGCAGCATAAAGACCAATACCGCTTCAACGTCATCGACACCCCGGGCCACGTTGACTTCACTATTGAAGTTGAACGTTCCCTGCGTGTTCTCGACGGCGCGGTTGTTGTGTTCTGCGGTACCTCGGGCGTTGAGCCTCAGTCGGAAACCGTATGGCGTCAGGCCAACAAGTACGGCGTTCCACGTCTTGTTTACGTAAACAAGATGGACCGTGCTGGTGCGAACTTCCTGCGCGTGATCGGTCAGATCAAGCAGCGTCTGGGTCACACTCCGGTGCCAATCCAGTTGGCTATCGGTTCCGAAGACAACTTCCAGGGTCAGATCGATCTGATGGCTATGGAAGCTGTTTACTGGAATGACTCCGACAAAGGCATGGTTCCAGTTCGTAAGCCTATCCCTGCTGAACTGCAGGAACTGGCTAACGAATGGCGCGGCAACATGATTGAAGCTGCGGCCGAAGCCAGCGAAGAGCTGATGAACAAGTACCTCGAAGGTGAAGAGCTCACCAACGCGGAAATCAAGGCCGCTCTGCGTCAGCGTACTATCGCTGGTGAGATCGTTCTGGCTGTTTGCGGTTCTTCCTTCAAGAACAAGGGTGTTCCCCTGGTTCTCGACGCCGTTATCGACTACCTGCCTGCTCCTACCGACATTCCTGCCATCAAGGGTACTGACCCGGATGACGAGACCAAGGAAATGGAGCGTCACGCAGACGACAGCGAGCCGTTCTCGGCTCTGGCGTTCAAGATCGCTACCGACCCATTCGTGGGTACCTTGACCTTTGTTCGAGTTTACTCGGGCGTGTTGGCCTCCGGCGACGGCGTGATCAACTCGGTTAAAGGCAAGAAAGAGCGTGTGGGTCGTATGGTGCAAATGCACGCAAACGCCCGTGAAGAAATCAAGGAAGTGCGCGCTGGTGACATCGCGGCCTTGATCGGCATGAAGGACGTCACCACTGGTGAGACTTTGTGCAACGCTGACAAGCCAATCATCCTGGTTCGCATGGACTTCCCGGAGCCGGTTATTTCGGTTGCCGTAGAGCCTAAGACCAAGGACGACCAGGAAAAAATGGGTATCGCTCTGGGCAAGCTTGCTCAGGAAGATCCATCTTTCCGCGTCAAAACTGATGAAGAGACTGGTCAAACGATCATCTCCGGCATGGGCGAGTTGCACCTGGACATCCTGGTTGACCGGATGCGCCGTGAGTTCAACGTCGAAGCCAACATCGGTAAGCCTCAGGTTTCGTACCGTGAGCGCATCACGAAGAGTTGCGAAATCGAAGGTAAGTTCGTTCGTCAGTCCGGCGGTCGTGGCCAGTTCGGTCATTGCTGGATTCGTTTTGCTCCTGCTGACGAAGGTCAGGAAGGTCTGCAATTCCTGAACGAAGTAGTGGGTGGTGTGGTTCCTAAGGAATACATCCCGGCTATCCAGAAGGGTATCGAAGAGCAGATGAAGAACGGCGTTGTTGCCGGCTATCCGCTGATCGGCCTGAAGGCTACCGTGTTTGATGGTTCCTACCATGACGTCGACTCCAACGAGATGGCGTTTAAGGTGGCTGCTTCCATGGCGACCAAGCAACTGGCCCAGAAGGGCGGTGGTGAGTTGCTTGAGCCGATCATGGCAGTAGAGGTTGTTACACCTGAAGACTATATGGGTGACGTGATGGGCGACCTTAACCGTCGTCGCGGCATGATCCTGGGTATGGAAGATACGGTTTCCGGTAAAGTAATTCGTGCCGAGGTTCCGTTGGGCGAGATGTTCGGTTATGCGACCGACGTTCGTTCCATGTCCCAAGGTCGCGCAAGCTACTCTATGGAATTCAAAAAATACAATACGGCTCCGTCGCACATCGTCGAAACCGTTACCAAAAAACAAGGCTGATTCAGCCCCTTTAGGCTAGGAGTTAATTGTCGTGGCTAAAGAAAAATTTGATCGTTCCCTACCGCACGTCAACGTTGGCACCATCGGTCACGTCGACCACGGTAAAACCACTCTGACTGCAGCTCTGACTCGCGTCTGCTCCGAAGTATTCGGTTCGGCCATCGTTGATTTCGATAAAATCGACAGCGCGCCAGAAGAAAAAGCTCGTGGTATCACCATCAACACCGCGCACGTCGAGTACAACTCGAAGATCCGTCACTACGCTCACGTTGACTGCCCAGGTCACGCTGACTATGTGAAGAACATGATCACTGGTGCTGCGCAGATGGACGGCGCGATCCTGGTTTGCTCGGCTGCCGATGGTCCGATGCCTCAGACTCGTGAGCACATCCTGCTGTCCCGTCAGGTAGGCGTTCCGTACATCGTGGTTTTCCTGAACAAGGCTGACCTGGTAGACGACGCTGAGCTGCTGGAACTGGTTGAGATGGAAGTGCGCGATCTGCTGAGCACTTACGACTTCCCAGGTGACGACACTCCGATCATCATCGGTTCTGCTCGTATGGCTCTGGAAGGCAAAGACGACAACGAAATGGGCACCACTGCCGTTCGTAAACTGGTTGAAACTCTGGACAGCTACATCCCAGAACCAGTTCGTCTGACCGACAAGCCGTTCCTGATGCCAATCGAAGACGTATTCTCGATCTCCGGTCGCGGTACTGTTGTGACTGGTCGTATCGAGCGCGGTATCGTTCGCGTTCAGGATCCACTGGAAATCGTTGGTCTGCGTGACACCACCGTCACCACCTGCACCGGTGTTGAAATGTTCCGTAAGCTGCTCGACGAAGGTCGTGCTGGCGAGAACTGCGGCGTTCTGCTGCGTGGTACCAAGCGTGACGACGTTGAACGTGGTCAGGTTCTGGTTAAGCCGGGTTCGGTTAAGCCGCACACCAAGTTCACCGCAGAAGTTTACGTTCTGAGCAAGGAAGAAGGCGGTCGTCATACTCCGTTCTTCAAAGGCTACCGTCCACAGTTCTACTTCCGTACTACTGACGTGACTGGTAACTGCGAGCTGCCAGAAGGCGTTGAAATGGTAATGCCAGGTGACAACATCCAGATGACTGTCACTCTGATCAAAACCATCGCGATGGAAGACGGTCTGCGTTTCGCTATCCGTGAAGGCGGTCGTACCGTCGGCGCTGGCGTCGTAGCCAAAATCATCGAGTAAGCTCTTTTTGAGTAAGCTTTGATGATTTGAAAGAGCCCCCGCTTAGCGGGGGCTTTTTTATTGGGTTGACACCTATATGGGGCGTCTATAGAATTGCGCCTCCTTTTAACGGGCGTATTGCGCTCGGTGGGAATAGCAGCCGGAGTCTGAAATCCAATGCAAAATCAGCAAATCCGTATCAGGTTGAAGGCTTTTGACCATCGCCTGATCGACCAATCCACCCAGGAAATCGTGGAAACCGCGAAACGTACTGGTGCTCAAGTGCGTGGTCCAATTCCACTGCCTACCCGTAAAGAGCGGTTCACCGTTCTGGTCTCCCCGCACGTCAACAAAGACGCGCGTGACCAGTACGAGATCCGTACTCATAAGCGCGTTCTGGACATCGTCCAGCCAACGGATAAAACCGTTGATGCTCTTATGAAGCTTGATCTTGCGGCCGGTGTGGAAGTGCAGATCAGCCTCGGCTAAGACTCGGTCTTAGTCGTGTAACGCTCTGAAATGGGCGGCCATAGCGGGTGAAAGCCCCGTACACTCATGAGGTTTACAACATGACTATTGGTGTAGTCGGTCGTAAATGCGGTATGACCCGTATTTTCACCGAAGAAGGTGTCTCCATTCCGGTCACGGTCATTGAGATCGAGCCGAATCGCGTCACCCAGTTCAAAACTGAAGAGACCGATGGCTATCGTGCAGTGCAAGTCACTGTAGGCGAGCGTCGTGCTTCGCGTGTTACAGCTGCTCAGGCTGGCCACTTCGCTAAAGCGAACGTTGCCGCTGGTCGTACCGTAATGGAATTCCGTCTTGAAGAAGGCGAGTACCAGGCCGGCGATCTGATCAACGCTGAAATCTTCGCCGCTGGTCAACTGGTTGATGTAACCGGTCAGTCCAAAGGTAAAGGCTTCCAGGGTACGATCAAGCGTTGGAACTTCCGCGGGCAAGATAATACCCACGGTAACTCCGTGTCCCACCGCGTTCCAGGCTCTATCGGCCAGTGCCAGACTCCTGGTCGTGTATTCAAGGGCAAAAAAATGTCCGGTCATATGGGCGCTGAGCGCGTGACCGTGCAGTCCCTGGAAGTAGTGCGCGTGGACGCTGAACGCAATCTGTTGTTGGTCAAGGGTGCTGTTCCTGGCGCTACTGGCGGCAACTTGGTTGTACGTCCAGCAGCCAAGGCTCGCGGTTAAGGGGAAGCTGACATGCAATTAAATGTAAATGACGCTCAAGCGATCGAAGTTTCCGAACTGACATTTGGCGGCGAATTCAACGAGACGCTGGTTCACCAAGCAGTCGTGGCCTACATGGCCGGCGGCCGTCAAGGTAGCAAGCAGCAAAAGACCCGTTCCGACGTTCGTGGTGGCGGTAAGCGCCCATGGCGTCAGAAAGGTACTGGCCGTGCTCGTGCCGGTACTATCCGTAGCCCAATCTGGCGTGGCGGCGGTACCACTTTCGCAGCTCGTCCTCAGGATCACACCCAGAAGCTGAACAAGAAGATGTATCGCGCAGCAATGCGTTCCATCCTTGCTGAGCTGGTGCGTACTGATCGTCTGGTTGTGGTTCAGGACTTCGCTGTTGATGCACCGAAGACCAAAGATCTGCTGAACAAACTGACCGGCATGGGCCTGACTGACGTCTTGATCGTGTCTGAAGTAGTTGATCAGAACCTGTACCTGGCTGCTCGCAACCTGCCACACGTTGATGTACGTGACGTGCAAGGTTCCGATCCAGTTAGTCTGATCGCATACGACAAGGTGTTGATCACCGTGTCGGCCGTGAAGAAATTCGAGGAGCTGCTGGGATGAACCAGGAACGCGTATTTAAAGTTCTGCTTGGCCCGCACGTTTCCGAGAAGGCTACGGTTCTGGCTGACAAAAAAGGCCAGTTCGTTTTCAAGGTTGCAACTGATGCAACCAAGCTGGAAATCAAGAAGGCCGTCGAAAGCCTGTTCAGCGTGAAAGTAGAGCGTGTTACTACCCTGAATGTTCTGGGTAAGAGCAAGCGCACTGCTCGCGGTCTGGGCAAGCGTAATGACTGGAAGAAGGCAGTTATCTCCCTTCAGCCAGGCCAAGATCTCGATTTCAGCAGCAGTGCTGAGTAAGGAAGGGGTGCATCATGGCAATCGTTAAATGCAAACCGACTTCCCCTGGCCGCCGTTTTGTGGTCAAGGTGGTCAACCAGGAGCTGCATAAAGGCGCTCCTCACGCACCGCTGCTCGAGAAAAAATCGAAGACTGGTGGTCGTAACAACAATGGTCGTATTACCACTCGTCACATCGGTGGTGGCCATAAGCAGCATTATCGTCTGGTCGATTTCCGTCGCAACGACAAAGATGGCATCTCTGCCACTGTCGAGCGTATTGAATACGATCCAAACCGTACTGCTCACATCGCTCTGCTGCTGTACGCAGATGGCGAGCGTCGCTACATCATCGCCCCTAAAGGCGTGAGTGCTGGCGACCAGCTGATCGCAGGTGCCTTGGCGCCGATCAAGCCGGGCAACGCTCTGCAACTGCGTAACATTCCAGTTGGTAGCACCGTACACGGCATCGAATTGAAGCCAGGTAAAGGCGCGCAAATCGCTCGTTCCGCTGGTGCTTCGGCTCAGCTGATCGCTCGTGAAGGTGTCTACGTGACCCTGCGTCTGCGTTCTGGTGAGATGCGTAAAGTGCTGGCTGAATGCCGCGCGACCCTGGGTGAAGTCTCGAACTCCGAGCACAGCCTGCGTTCGCTGGGTAAAGCTGGTGCCAAACGCTGGCGTGGCGTTCGCCCAACCGTTCGTGGTGTTGCCATGAACCCGGTTGACCACCCACATGGTGGTGGTGAAGGTCGTACCTCTGGTGGTCGTCATCCGGTATCGCCATGGGGCTTCCCGACTAAGGGCGCGAAGACTCGTGGTAATAAGCGTACCGACAAAATGATCGTCCGTCGTCGCAAGTAAATAGAGGGATACGACAGTGCCACGTTCTCTGAAAAAAGGTCCTTTTATTGATCTTCACCTACTGAAGAAGATCGAAGTGGCGGCGGAAAAGAACGATCGCAAACCAGTTAAGACCTGGTCGCGCCGTTCCATGATCCTGCCACAAATGGTCGGTTTGACCATTGCTGTGCATAACGGTCGTCAACATGTTCCAGTTCTCGTGAACGAAGACATGGTCGGCCACAAACTAGGCGAGTTTGCCGGTACCCGCACATATCGTGGGCACGTGGCAGACAAGAAAGCCAAGCGTTAAGGGGTAAGGAACGATGGAAGTAGCCGCTAAGTTGTCGGGCGCTCGAATCTCCGCCCAGAAAGCCCGCTTGGTCGCCGACCAGATCCGCGGGAAGAAGGTGGGCGAAGCGCTCAACCTGTTGGCTTTCAGCAGTAAGAAAGCCGCCGAGATCATGAAGAAAGTGCTGGAGTCGGCCGTAGCCAACGCCGAGCATAACGAAGGCGCAGACGTTGATGACCTTAAAGTCAGCACCGTTTTCGTCAACGAAGGGCGTTCGCTGAAGCGAATCATGCCACGTGCCAAAGGCCGTGCTGATCGCATCGTCAAGCGGTCTTGCCATATCACTGTCAAGGTTGCTGACAAGTAACGGAGTCGAAGAGATGGGTCAGAAAGTACATCCCATTGGCATTCGCCTGGGAATCGTCAAGGAGCACACCTCCGTCTGGTACGCAGACGGTCGGACTTATGCGGACTATTTGTTCGCTGATCTGAAGGTGCGTGAGTATCTCCAAGACAAACTAAAAAGCGCGTCCGTAAGCCGTATCGATATCCATCGTCCGGCTCAAACAGCACGTATCACCATCCACACCGCTCGTCCAGGTATCGTTATCGGGAAGAAAGGTGAAGATGTTGAGAAACTGCGTCAGGACCTGACCAAGCAAATGGGTGTGCCTGTGCACATCAATATCGAAGAAATCCGCAAGCCGGAGCTCGACGGTATGTTGGTTGCGCAGAGCGTAGCTCAGCAGCTGGAGCGTCGCGTAATGTTCCGTCGCGCTATGAAGCGCGCTGTACAGAACGCCATGCGCATTGGTGCCAAAGGCATCAAAATCCAAGTGAGCGGTCGTCTCGGCGGTGCTGAAATCGCACGTACTGAATGGTATCGCGAAGGTCGTGTGCCACTGCACACCCTGCGTGCCGACATCGACTATGCCAACTACGAAGCTCACACCACTTACGGTGTGATCGGTGTAAAGGTTTGGATCTTCAAAGGCGAAGTAATTGGTGGTCGCCAAGAAGAACTGAAACCACAAGCACCAGCGCCTCGTAAAAAAGCTGCTAAGTAAGGGGTACGCCAAATGTTGCAACCAAAGCGTACGAAGTTCCGCAAGCAGATGACAGGCCACAACCGTGGTCTGGCTCAGCGCGGTAGCAAAGTCAGCTTCGGCGAGTTCGCGCTGAAGTCTGTAGCTCGTGGTCGTCTCACCGCTCGTCAGATCGAGTCAGCGCGTCGTGCTCTGACCCGTCACGTTAAACGTGGCGGCAAGATCTGGATCCGTGTATTCCCGGACAAGCCTATTTCCAAAAAGCCACTCGAAGTTCGGATGGGTAAAGGTAAGGGTAGTGTGGAGTACTGGGTTGCCCAGATTCAGCCAGGCAAAGTCCTGTATGAAATCGAGGGTGTTACTGAAGAGCTGGCGCGTGAGGCTTTTGCCCTGGCTGCTGCAAAGCTGCCGCTCGCCACTGCCTTCGTTAAACGGACGGTGATGTGATGAAAGCGAACGAACTTCGTGAAAAAGACGCGCCGCAGCTTAACGAGCAACTGCTCGGCCTGCTGCGCGACCAGTTCAATCTGCGCATGCAGAAAGCAACTGGCCAGTTGGGGCAGTCTCACCTGCTCCGGCAAGTTAAGCGTGACATCGCTCGCGTGAAGACTGTGCTCAAACAGCAGGCAGGTAAGTAATCATGGCTGAAGCCGAAAAAACCGTCCGTACGCTGACTGGCCGTGTTGTCAGCGACAAAATGGACAAGACCATCACCGTTCTGATTGAGCGTCGCGTAAAGCACCCGATCTACGGTAAATACGTTAAGCGTTCGACTAAGCTGCACGCGCACGACGAAACCAATCAGTGCCACATCGGCGACAAAGTCACTATTCGTGAAACTCGTCCGTTGGCCAAGACCAAGTCTTGGGCATTGGTTGATGTTCTCGAACGCGCTGTGGAAGTCTAAGGACTAGGGGTCGGAGAAATTATATGATTCAGACTCAATCCATGCTCGATGTGGCCGATAACAGCGGCGCTCGCCGCGTTATGTGCATCAAGGTGCTGGGTGGCTCCCATCGTCGTTACGCTGGTATCGGTGACATCATCAAAGTTACCGTGAAGGAAGCAATTCCTCGCGGTAAAGTGAAAAAAGGCCAAGTGATGACTGCTGTTGTAGTCCGCACTCGTCACGGCGTACGTCGTGCTGATGGCTCCATTATCCGCTTTGATGGCAACGCTGCTGTTCTTCTGAACAACAAGCAAGAGCCGATCGGCACCCGTATCTTTGGGCCAGTGACCCGTGAACTTCGTACTGAGAAGTTCATGAAGATCGTCTCGCTCGCCCCAGAAGTGCTGTAAGGAGATCCGACATGCAAAAGATTCGTCGTGACGACGAGATCATCGTGATCGCCGGCAAAGACAAAGGTAAGCGCGGTAAGGTGCTTAAGGTTCTCGCTAATAACCGTCTGGTTATTGGTGGTTTGAACCTGGTTAAGCGTCATACCAAGCCTAACCCGATGTCGGGCGTACAAGGCGGTATCGTCGAAAAAGAAGCTCCACTGGACGCTTCTAACGTCGCCATTTTCAACGGCGAAACCAACAAGGCTGACCGCGTTGGTTTCAAAGTAGAAGACGGCAAGAAAATTCGTGTCTTCAAGTCGACCCAAAAAGCGGTTGATGCTTGAACACTGCTAGGTAGAAGACCATGGCACGACTAAAAGAGATTTACTGGAAGGAAATCGCACCGAAGCTTAAGGAAGAACTTAAGCTCTCGAACGTGATGGAAGTTCCACGCGTTACCAAAATCACCCTGAACATGGGTCTGGGCGAAGCTGTCGGCGACAAAAAAGTCATCGAGCATGCTGTTGCTGACCTGGAAAAGATCACCGGTCAGAAAGTCGTTGTGACTTACGCTCGGAAATCCATCGCTGGCTTTAAAGTCCGTGAAGGTTGGCCGATCGGCGTCAAAGTGACTCTGCGCCGTGAGCGTATGTATGAATTCCTGGATCGTCTGCTGTCGATCTCCCTGCCTCGGGTTCGCGACTTCCGCGGCCTGAATGCCAAGTCCTTCGATGGTCGTGGTAACTACAGCATGGGCGTTAAAGAGCAGATCATCTTCCCGGAAATCGACTACGACAAGATCGATGCTCTCCGCGGTCTGGACATTACCCTGACCACCACTGCCAAGAACGATGATGAAGGTCGCGCGCTGCTGCGTGCTTTCAAATTCCCGTTCCGCAACTGATTGGAGTAGGAAAATGGCCAAGATGAGCATGAAAAACCGCGAGCTGAAGCGTCAGCTCACGGTTGCCAAGTACGCCAAGAAGCGTGCAGCACTGAAAGCTATCATCGTTGATCTGAACGCAAGTCCAGAAGCACGTTGGGAAGCTACAGTAGCTCTGCAGAAGCAGCCACGTGACGCAAGCGCTTCGCGCATGCGTAACCGCTGCCGCCTGACCGGTCGTCCACACGGCGTTTACCGCAAGTTCGGCCTCGGCCGTAACAAACTGCGTGAAGCTGCAATGCGTGGTGACGTACCTGGTCTGGTTAAAGCCAGCTGGTAAGCAATATCGAAGTCTCGACGGTCGGGATCGCAAGATCCTGACCATCGGTGACCTTGAACTTGAATCAAGCCCCTATTGGGGCTTGATTCATTTGTGGGGTGTGTCTAGAATACCCGGCTCGCCTGAGCCCGTGCTTTTTTCGCATGGATGAGCTCGGCGACAAGTAGTAGCCGCAAGGCTAATTTTTTTGTATTAGGAGCGTCTAGCCCATGAGTATGCAGGACCCGTTAGCGGACATGCTAACTCGAATCCGTAATGCCCAGATGGCTGAAAAGTCCGTCGTAAGCATGCCATCTTCTACTTTGAAGGTAGCTGTTGCCAAAGTCCTGAAGGACGAAGGTTACATTGCGGGTTATCAGATCAGCAGCGAAATCAAACCACTGCTGTCCATCGAGCTGAAGTACTTCGAAGGCCGTCCGGTCATCGAGGAAGTGAAGCGCGTTAGCCGTCCAGGCCTGCGTCAGTACAAGTCCGTCGATGATCTGCCAAAAGTTCGTGGCGGTCTCGGTGTGTCTATCGTCTCCACCAACAAAGGTGTGATGACGGATCGTGCTGCGCGCGCTGCCGGTGTCGGCGGCGAAGTTCTTTGCACTGTGTTCTAAGGGGGGATAAGCATGTCACGCGTCGCTAAGAACCCCGTTAAGCTGCCAGCCGGTGTCGAAGTAAAATTCGCAGGCCAACAGCTTTCGGTGAAGGGTGCCAAGGGCACTCTCGAACTGAACATCCATTCGTCCGTTGAGATCGTTGAAGAAGCTGGTGAGCTGCGTTTCGCTGCTCGCAATGGCGATCAACAAACTCGCGCAATGGCTGGTACCACTCGTGCGTTGGTAAACAACATGGTCCAAGGCGTAAGCCAAGGCTTCGAGCGTAAGCTCCAGCTGGTCGGTGTTGGTTACAAAGCGCAAGCAAAAGGCACAGTGCTGAACCTGGCTCTTGGCTTCTCGCACCCAGTGGATTATGAACTGCCGGAAGGCATCACCGCTGAGACTCCTAGCCAAACCGACATCCTGATCCGGGGTATCGATAAGCAGCTGGTAGGTCAAGTGGCCGCCGAGATCCGCGACTTCCGTCCACCAGAGCCGTACAAAGGCAAAGGTGTGCGCTACGCGGACGAAGTCGTCCGTCGTAAAGAAGCCAAGAAGAAGTAGGGCATAGCAAATGACCGACAAAAAAGTTACTCGACTGCGTCGCGCTCGCAAAGCACGCCTGAAAATGCACGAACTCGAAGTCGTGCGTCTCTGCGTGTTCCGCTCGTCGCAGCACATCTACGCCCAGGTCATTTCGGCCGACGGCAACAAAGTCCTGGCATCTGCCTCGACTTTGGATAAAGAACTGCGTGATGGCGCCACTGGCAACATCGACGCGGCCACTAAGGTTGGCCAGCTGGTCGCTACGCGTGCTAAAGCCGCTGGCGTCTCGCAGGTGGCTTTCGACCGCTCTGGCTTCAAGTACCACGGCCGCGTCAAGGCGCTGGCTGATGCTGCTCGTGAAGCTGGGCTGGAGTTCTAAGTTATGTCAAATAACGACCAAAAGCGCGACGAAGGCTACATTGAGAAGCTGGTTCAAGTTAACCGCGTAGCCAAAACCGTAAAAGGCGGCCGTATCTTCACTTTCACCGCGTTGACCGTGGTTGGTGATGGTAAAGGGCGTGTTGGCTTCGGCCGTGGCAAGTCACGTGAAGTGCCTGCTGCGATCCAGAAGGCAATGGAAGCTGCTCGTCGCAACATGATCCAAGTTGATCTGAACGGCACCACTCTGCAGTACGCAATGAAGTCCGGTCACGGCGCTTCGAAGGTGTACATGCAGCCTGCTTCTGAAGGTACCGGTATCATCGCTGGCGGCGCTATGCGTGCTGTCCTCGAAGTTGCTGGCGTTCAGAACGTTCTGGCCAAGTGCTACGGCTCGACTAACCCGGTAAACGTGGTTCACGCCACTTTCAAAGGTTTGAAAGCTATGCAGTCTCCTGAATCCATTGCCGCCAAGCGTGGCAAAAGCGTCAAGGAGATCTTCTGATCATGGCTACCGTTAAAGTTACGCTGATCAAAAGCATGACCGGCCGCATCCCTAACCACAAACTGTGCGTTAAGGGTCTGGGTCTGCGTCGCATCGGTCACACTGTAGAAGTACTTGATACTCCCGAGAATCGCGGGATGATCAACAAGGCTTACTACATGCTGCGTGTCGAGGGTTAATCGATGAAACTCAATGATCTGAGTCCAGCGCCGGGTTCCCGTCGCGAAAAGCATCGTCCGGGCCGTGGTATCGGTAGTGGTTTGGGCAAGACCGGTGGCCGTGGCCACAAAGGTCAGTCCTCCCGCTCCGGTGGCACCATTGCTCCAGGCTTTGAAGGCGGTCAACAGCCGCTGCATCGTCGCCTGCCGAAGTTCGGTTTCGTTTCCCTGAAAGCCATGGATCGCGCAGAAGTGCGTTTGTCCGAACTGGCTAAAGTGGAAGGCGACATCGTCACCGTGCAGTCCCTGAAAGATGCCAACGTGATCAACGTCAACGTACAGCGTGTGAAAATCATGCTGTCCGGCGAAGTTACTCGCGCTGTCACCATCGGAAAGGGAATCGGCGCCACCAAAGGTGCGCGTGCGGCTATCGAAGCAGCTGGCGGCAAGTTCGAGGAATAAATGGCTAAGCAAGGTGCTCTCTCTGCGCTCGGCAAAGGCGGTATGTCTGAACTCTGGGCTCGTCTGCGTTTTCTGTTCCTGGCGATTATCGTCTACCGAATAGGCGCACACATCCCGGTTCCAGGTATCAACCCGGACCGACTCGCGGACCTGTTTCGACAGAATGAGGGGACCATTCTTAGCTTGTTCAACATGTTTTCCGGCGGCGCGCTGGAGCGGATGAGCATCTTTGCACTGGGGATCATGCCGTACATTTCGGCATCGATCATCATGCAACTGATGACCGCCGTCAGCCCGCAGCTGGAGCAGTTGAAGAAGGAAGGTGAAGCTGGCCGTCGCAAGATCAGCCAGTACACCCGCTACGGCACTGTCGTCCTCGCTCTCGTTCAGGCAATTGGCATGTCCATTGGCTTGGCAGGGCAGGGCGTTGCGTTCACTGGTGACTTTGGCTTCCATTTCGTCGCGGTATCCACTTTTGTGGCTGGTGCGATGTTCATGATGTGGCTGGGTGAGCAGATTACTGAGCGTGGTGTTGGCAACGGTATCTCGATGTTGATTTTTTCGGGTATCGTCGCCGGTCTTCCGAGAGCGATCGGGCAGTCTTTCGAGTCTGCACGTCAGGGTGATATCAACATCTTCGCCCTGGTTGCCATCGGTTTGCTGGCAGTAGCGATTATCGGTTTCGTGGTGTTCATTGAGCGTGGTCAGCGTCGTATTGCTGTTCACTACGCCAAGCGTCAGCAGGGCCGCAAGGTTTTCGCTGCGCAGACTAGCCACTTGCCGCTGAAGGTGAACATGGCCGGTGTTATTCCGGCCATTTTCGCGAGCAGCATTTTGCTGTTCCCGGCTTCGTTGGGTGCCTGGTTCGGTCAGTCTGAAGGTATGGGCTGGTTGCAGGACATCTCGCAGTCGATCGCTCCTGGTCAGCCGTTGAATATTCTGCTGTTTAGTGCAGGGATTATTTTCTTCTGCTTCTTCTATACGGCGTTGATGTTCAATCCGAAAGACGTAGCGGAAAACCTGAAGAAGTCCGGTGCCTTTATTCCGGGCATCCGTCCAGGTGAGCAGTCTGCGCGCTACATTGATGGCGTTCTGACTCGCTTGACCATGTTCGGTGCTCTTTACATGACGGCCGTGTGTCTGTTGCCCCAGTTCCTTGTGGTTGCGGCAAACGTACCGTTCTACCTTGGCGGGACCTCGTTGCTGATCGTCGTCGTGGTTGTGATGGACTTCATGTCCCAAGTACAATCGCACCTCGTTTCGCACCAGTACGAATCCCTGATGAAGAAAGCCAACCTGAAGGGTTACGGCAGCGGCATGTTGCGCTGAGTACCCATAAGGTTCGAGGAGTTGGTGATGAAAGTTCGTGCATCGGTGAAAAAGCTGTGCCGTAACTGCAAGATTATTCGCCGCGAAGGTGTTGTTCGAGTAATTTGCAGCGCGGAACCGCGTCACAAACAGCGCCAAGGCTGAGTGTGATTGTGCTTCAAGCCCGGTAGCTAGTGCGCTACCGGGTTGATTATTTGTTATTACAGCGATATTATCTCGCGCCCTATTTCTTGGCTTCCGGGGCGTAGGTAGCTGTCAATTGGAGTCCCACTGAATGGCCCGTATTGCAGGCGTTAACATTCCAGATAACAAGCATACTGTTATCTCGCTGACCTACATCTATGGTGTTGGTCGCACTACTGCACAGAAGATCTGTGCAGTGACTGGGGTAAACCCAGCCGCAAAGATCAAAGATCTGAGCGACGAGCAGATTGAACAGCTGCGTGGCGAAGTGGCGAAGTTCACCACTGAAGGTGACCTGCGTCGCGAAATCAACATGAAAATCAAGCGTTTGATGGACCTCGGTTGCTATCGCGGTCTGCGTCATCGTCGTGGTCTTCCAGTGCGCGGTCAGCGTACCAAGACTAACGCGCGTACCCGTAAAGGTCCGCGTAAGCCGATCCGCAAGTAATCGCCCCAGCGAATCGACAGGAAATTAATCATGGCTAAACCTGCTGCTCGTCCTCGTAAAAAAGTCAAAAAGACAGTGGTTGATGGCATCGCCCACATCCACGCGTCTTTTAACAACACAATCGTGACCATCACCGACCGTCAAGGCAACGCTCTTTCCTGGGCTACCTCCGGTGGTTCGGGTTTCCGCGGTTCCCGCAAGTCCACCCCGTTTGCTGCTCAAGTAGCTGCTGAACGTGCTGGTCAAGCTGCGCTGGAATACGGTCTGAAAAACCTCGACGTTAACGTCAAAGGTCCAGGCCCAGGTCGTGAATCTGCAGTCCGCGCTTTGAACGGCTGTGGCTACAAGATCGCCAGCATCACCGACGTGACGCCAATCCCGCACAACGGGTGCCGTCCGCCGAAGAAGCGCCGCGTGTAATCCAGGAGATTGTAAAGAATGGCTCGTTACATTGGTCCAAAATGCAAACTCGCTCGTCGCGAAGGCACCGATCTCTTTCTGAAGAGCGGCGTGCGCGCGATCGAATCGAAGTGCAACATCGAAGCAGCACCTGGTATCCACGGCCAACGCCGCGGTCGCCAGTCCGATTACGGCACCCAACTGCGTGAAAAGCAGAAGGTCCGTCGTATCTACGGCGTTCTCGAGCGTCAATTCAGCGGCTACTACAAAGAAGCTGCTGGCAAGAAAGGTGCAACCGGTGAAAACCTGCTGCAACTGCTCGAATGCCGTCTGGACAACGTTGTATACCGTATGGGTTTTGGCTCTACTCGTGCCGAATCCCGTCAGCTGGTATCGCACAAATCCGTCAGCGTTAACGGTCAGACCGTAAACGTGCCGTCTTACCAGGTTCGTGCTGGTGACGTGGTCGCGATTCGCGAGAAAGCAAAGAACCAACTTCGCATTGTCCAAGCTCTCGATCTGTGTGCCCAACGTGGCCGCGTAGAATGGGTAGAAGTAGACACTGAGAAGAAGTCGGGCGTTTTCAAGAACGTTCCTGCTCGCAGTGATCTGTCCGCCGACATCAACGAAAGCCTGATTGTCGAGCTCTACTCCAAGTAAGGGCTAGAAAATAGGTGCATCCATGCAGATTTCGGTAAATGAGTTCCTGACACCCCGCCATATTGATGTGCAGGTTGTCAGTCCAACCCGCGCCAAGATCACTCTCGAGCCTCTCGAGCGTGGTTTTGGCCACACCCTGGGCAACGCGCTGCGCCGCATCCTGTTGTCCTCAATGCCCGGCTGTGCAGTAGTCGAGGCCGAGATTGACGGTGTACTCCATGAGTACAGCGCCATCGAAGGCGTACAGGAAGACGTAATTGAAATCCTGTTGAACCTTAAAGGTCTGGCTATCAAGCTGCACGGTCGTGACGAAGTTACGCTGACCTTGTCGAAGAAGGGTTCGGGGGTGGTTACCGCTGCCGATATTCAGCTGGATCATGATGTCGAGATCGTTAACCCCGATCACGTAATCGCTAACCTGGCGTCTAACGGCGCCCTGAACATGAAGCTCACCGTAGCTCGTGGTCGTGGTTATGAACCGGCAGACTCGCGTCAGAGCGATGAAGACGAAAGCCGCAGCATCGGTCGCTTGCAGCTTGACTCTTCGTTCAGCCCGGTTCGCCGTATCGCATACGTGGTGGAAAACGCCCGTGTCGAGCAGCGTACTAACCTGGACAAGCTGGTTATTGATCTGGAAACCAACGGTACCCTGGATCCTGAAGAGGCTATCCGCCGCGCTGCAACCATTCTGCAACAGCAGTTGGCTGCGTTCGTCGACCTCAAAGGTGACAGTGAGCCAGTGGTTGTTGAGCAGGAAGACGAGATCGATCCGATCCTGCTTCGCCCGGTTGACGATCTGGAACTGACTGTACGTTCGGCTAACTGCCTTAAGGCGGAAAACATCTACTACATCGGTGACCTGATTCAGCGTACCGAAGTAGAGCTGTTGAAGACTCCGAACCTTGGCAAGAAATCCTTGACTGAAATCAAGGACGTTCTGGCCTCCCGCGGTCTGTCCCTCGGCATGCGCCTCGACAACTGGCCGCCTGCAAGTCTTAAGAAGGACGACAAGGCGACTGCCTGATCGTCGTAATCACCGAACGTCGTGTTTGGTAAGGAATGAACCATGCGTCATCGTAAAAGTGGTCGTCACCTGAGCCGCACTAGCTCGCACCGCAAGGCCATGTTTCAAAACATGGCAGTGTCGCTGTTCGAGCACGAGCTGATCAAAACTACACTGCCGAAAGCTAAAGAACTGCGTCGCGTTGCTGAGCCGCTGATCACTTTGGCCAAGACAGACAGCCTGGCTAACCGCCGTCTGGCTTTCGACCGTACTCGTTCGAAAGCTATCGTTGGTAAGCTCTTCAACGACCTGGGCAAGCGTTACGCTACCCGTGAGGGTGGCTACCTGCGCATCCTCAAGTGCGGTTTCCGCACTGGCGACAACGCGCCTATGGCGTACGTCGAGTTGGTTGATCGTGCTACTGCCGGCGAAGCTGTATCTGCCGAGTAAGACGTCAGTCTGAAACAAAGAACCGGGCCTAGCGCCCGGTTTTTTGTGCCTGATCGAAAAGCGTCGTGATCGACACACATTTCTGAATGTAATTAGTAATTATCTATCGATAGTCGCAAGTTAATGAATTTGTGGCTGTAACGTTCATGATCAATACTCCCTCTCAGCCGCTTAGCCGGCAGTTCAAGACTGACAGAGGAAGAGATCGCATGAGCCAAAATAAAACGCTTACCACCGCCAGTGGCGCTCCTGTCGCCGACAACCAGAATTCCCGTTCCGCCGGCCCTCGTGGCCCGCTGCTGCTCGACGACTTCCACCTGATCGAGAAGCTTGCCCACTTCAACCGTGAAAACATCCCTGAGCGTCGCGTACACGCCAAGGGCTCGGGAGCTTACGGTACGTTCACCGTGAGTCGGGATATCACCGAGTACACCAGCGCCAAACTGTTTGAATCTGTCGGCAAGCAAACCCCGACATTCTTGCGCTTCTCTACCGTCGGCGGCGAACGCGGTTCGGCCGACACCGAGCGCGATCCACGTGGCTTTGCTTTGAAGTTTTATACCGAGGAAGGCAACTGGGACATTGTTGGCAACAACACCCCCGTATTTTTTATTCGCGACCCACTCAAATTTCCGGACTTTATCCACACCCAAAAACGTCTGCCGCAAAGTAATCTGAAAAGCGCACAGATGATGTGGGACTTCTGGTCGCACTCGCCCGAGGCGCTGCACCAGGTCACCATCTTGTTTTCGGACCGTGGCATTCCTGACGGATACCGTCACATGCACGGCTTTGGCAGCCACACCTACAGCCTGATCAGCGCCAAAGGTGAACGGCATTGGGTGAAGTGGCACTACAAAACCAAGCAAGGCATCAAGAACCTCGCGCCAGCAGAGGCTGCACGCCTGGCCGGTACCGATCCGGATTACGCGCAGCGTGACCTGTTCGAGGCGATTGAGCGTGGTGACTTCCCGAAATGGCGTGTGTGCATCCAGATCATGTCTGAAGCGCAGGCCGCGGCTCACTACGAGAATCCGTTCGACGTGACCAAAACTTGGTCGCAGAAAGAATTTCCGCTGATCGAAGTGGGCGAGCTCGAGCTCAATCGTAATCCGCTGAACTACTTCGCTGAAGTGGAGCAGGCGGCGTTCGGTCCGAGCAACATGGTCCCGGGTGTCGGTCTGTCTCCCGATCGTATGCTCCAAGGGCGCGTGTTCGCTTACGCAGATGCCCACCGCTACCGTATTGGCACCAATCATCAACAGCTGCCGGTGAATGCACCTCGTAGCCCGGTGAACAGCTACCAGCGCGATGGTTCGATGGCGTTTGGCAGCAATGGCGGGGCGGCACCTAACTACGAGCCGAACAGCTACGTCGAGTCGCCAAAGCAGGCTCCTCGCTATGCCGAGCCGCCTCTTGCGCTCAGCGGTGCGGCTGATCGATATGATCATCGCGAAGACACTGACTATTACAGCCATGCCGGCGCGCTATTCCGACTCATGAGCGATGAGCAGAGGGCCTTGTTGGTCAGGAACGTTGCCGGTGCAATGGCCGGGGTTTCCGATGACGTAGTCGATCGTCAGTTGCAGCACTTCTACAGCGCCGACCCGGCGTATGGAGAAGCAATCGCGAAGGCGTTGGGCGTACAGCTTAACGAAGTCTAAACGAGAAGCAGAACCGCCCTCATTAGGGCGGTTTTGGCGTTATTTAAGCCACTTATCCCAGAATATCTTCGCTTTTATAGCGCAAGCGAGTGACCAAACAGTCGTCGTAGTTCAAACTACAGCCTTTCAAGCAGGGAGATGTAGGGCGATGCAAGGGCACCCAGACGTAATCGATTACCTCAACACGTTGCTGACCGGCGAACTGGCCGCGCGTGATCAATATTTCGTTCACTCGCGGATGTATGAGGACTGGGGATTCACCAAGCTCTACGAACGAATCAACCACGAGATGGAAGAAGAAGCAGGGCATGCCGATGCCCTGATGCGCCGTATTCTGATGCTTGAAGGGACGCCGCGCATGCGTCCGGACGACCTCGATGTCGGCACTACTGTGCCGGACATGCTTGCCGCCGACTTGCGACTGGAATACAAAGTCCGCGCCGCACTGTGCAAGGGCATTGAGCTCTGCGAATTGCACAAAGACTACGTTAGCCGCGAAATGCTGCGTATTCAGCTGAACGACACCGAAGAAGATCACACTTACTGGCTCGAGAAGCAGTTGGGTCTGATCAAGCTGATCGGTCTTGAGAACTACCTGCAATCCCACACCTGATTGCACAGGCTACAAAAAAGCCCCTGTCACTGATGAAGTGACAGGGGCTTTTTCATGGGCCGGATTCAGGCTTTGTCGCGAGCCAGAAGCGGCTTGAGGTAGAAGCCGGTGTGAGACTGCTTCATCTCGGACACTTCTTCCGGTGTACCGACAGCAATGATCTGTCCGCCCTTGGAGCCGCCTTCCGGCCCCAGATCGACCAGCCAATCGGCAGTCTTGATGACATCGAGGTTATGCTCGATCACCACCACCGTGTTGCCGTGATCGCGCAATCGATGCAGTACGTCGAGCAGTTGCTGGATATCCGCGAAGTGCAGGCCAGTGGTTGGCTCGTCGAGGATGTACAGCGTCTTGCCGGTATCCCGCTTCGACAGTTCCCGGGACAGTTTCACCCGCTGGGCTTCACCGCCCGACAACGTGGTCGCCGATTGCCCCAGCTTGATGTAAGACAGACCCACATCCATCAATGTCTGAAGCTTGCGCGCCAGCGCCGGAACCGCATCGAAGAACACACGAGCTTCCTCGATGGTCATCTCGAGGGTTTCGTGGATGCTCTTGCCCTTGTACTTGATCTCAAGGGTTTCGCGGTTGTAGCGCTTGCTCTTGCAGACGTCGCACGGGACATAGATGTCCGGCAGGAAGTGCATCTCGACCTTGATCAGACCGTCGCCCTGACAAGCTTCACAACGTCCGCCCTTCACGTTGAAGGAGAAGCGCCCCGGGCCATAACCGCGTGAGCGGGACTCCGGAACACCCGCGAACAGTTCGCGGATCGGTGTGAACAGACCGGTATAGGTCGCCGGGTTGGAGCGTGGCGTGCGCCCGATCGGACTCTGGTCGATGTCGACCACCTTATCCAGATGCTCCAGGCCTTTGATGCTGTCGTGAGCGGCGGCCTCAAGCGTCGTCGCCCCGTTGAGTGCGGTAGCGCTCAAGGGGAACAGCGTGTTGTTGATCAGTGTCGACTTGCCCGAGCCGGACACGCCGGTCACACACGTCAACAGGCCAATCGGAATGTCCAGGTCGACATTGCGCAAGTTGTTGCCGCGAGCGCCCTTGAGGGACAGCGACAGCTTCTTGTTACGCGGTGTGCGCTTGGCTGGAACGGCGATCTTTACTCGGCCCGACAGATACTTGCCGGTCAAGGAGTCTGGGTGATCCATGACCTCGGCCGGCGTTCCTTCAGCGACGATGTGCCCACCATGGACGCCCGCGCCCGGACCAATATCGACGACATAGTCCGCCAGGCGAATGGCATCTTCATCGTGCTCGACCACAATCACCGTGTTGCCGATGTCGCGCAGGTGCTTGAGCGTTCCCAGCAATCGATCATTGTCTCGTTGGTGCAGACCGATGGACGGTTCGTCGAGGATGTACAGGACGCCCACCAGGCCGGCACCAATCTGGCTGGCCAGGCGAATCCGCTGAGCCTCACCGCCAGACAACGTGTCCGCGCTGCGATCCAGGGACAGATAGTCCAGCCCCACGTTGACCAGAAACTGCAGGCGCTCGCGGATTTCCTTGAGAATCTTGTCGGCAATTTCGCCGCGACGGCCCGTAAGTTTGAGCTCGCCAAAATATTCACAGGCGTCGCCAATCGGCAGGTTCGTCACCGCTGGAAGCGTCTTTTCGCCCACCCAGACGTGTCGCGCTTCACGACGCAGGCGAGTTCCGCGGCAATCCGGACAATGCTGGGTGCTGAGGAACTTGGCCAGCTCTTCACGCACCGATGCCGACTCGGTTTCGCGATAGCGGCGTTCCAGGTTCGGCACGATGCCTTCGAACGGATGCGAGCGTTTGACGATGTCGCCACGGTCGTTCAGGTATTTGAAGTCGACGTTCTGCGAACCGCTGCCGTGCAGGATGAATTTCTGCTGATCGGCCGACAGGTCGTTGAACGGCACTTCCAGGCTGAACTTGTAGTGCGAGGCCAGCGAGCCGAGCATCTGGAAGTAATAGACGTTACGCCTGTCCCAGCCGCGAATCGCTCCTTCGGCCAGCGTCAGCTCGCCATTCACCAGTCGCTTGATGTCGAAGAACTGCTTCACACCCAGGCCATCGCATGTCGGGCAGGCGCCGGCCGGGTTGTTGAAGGAGAACAGCTTGGGTTCCAGCTCGCTGATGGCATGACCGCAGATCGGGCAAGCGAAGCGCGCGGAGAAGATGATCTCTTCGCCGGGCTCGTCGTCCATTGGCGCAACCAACGCAATGCCATCCGCCAGCTTCAAGGCGGTCTCGAAGGACTCGGCCAGACGCTGTTGCAGATCGGCGCGAACCTTGAAGCGGTCGACCACGACATCGATCGAGTGCTTCTTCTGTTTGTCCAGCTTGGGCAACTCGTCGAGTTCGCAAAGCCGTCCGTTGACGCGCGCGCGCACAAAACCCTGGGCGCGCAGTTCTTCGAAGACCGAAAGGTGTTCGCCTTTGCGCTCGCGAATCACCGGGGCCAGCAGCATGAGCTTGCTGCCCTCCGGTTGGGCGAGGACCAGGTCGACCATCTGGCTGACGGTCTGCGCTTCCAGTGGGATGTCGTGGTCCGGGCAACGCGGAATACCCACGCGAGCGTAAAGCAGGCGCAGGTAGTCGTAGATTTCGGTGATGGTGCCGACCGTTGAACGCGGGTTGTGCGAAGTCGATTTCTGTTCGATGGAAATGGCTGGCGACAGACCTTCGATGGTGTCGACGTCAGGCTTTTCCATCATCGACAAAAACTGCCGGGCATAGGCCGACAGCGATTCGACGTAGCGGCGCTGACCTTCGGCGTACAGCGTGTCGAACGCCAGGGACGATTTGCCGGATCCGGACAGGCCGGTGATGACGATCAGCTTGTCCCGTGGCAGGGTCAGGTCGATGTTCTTCAGGTTGTGGGTTCGGGCCCCACGAATCAGGATCTTGTCCAAAGTGGCCTCGCTTGGCGGGCGTCGAAAACGTAGGAGTATACGGCCAAATACTGGATGGATGCACACTATCAAACGAGCGGATTGATGTCTTACATGAAGAGTCTGTCAGCGGAGCGCGTCAAAGCGTCGCGATATACCCTGTCAATCGATGGGACTGGTAGAATCGCCGCCGGTTCACATGAGGTTTTTCCATGCACGATCCCCACAGCGAACGCATGAGTGGCAGTGAGACCCGCGCAGCAAGCGGTCTGGCCCTGGTGTTCGCCTTCCGTATGCTTGGCATGTTCATGGTGTTGCCGGTACTGGCGACCTATGGGATGGATCTGGCAGGCGCGACCCCGGCCCTCATCGGGCTGGCGATTGGCGCTTACGGCCTGACTCAGGCGATTTTCCAGATTCCTTTCGGCTTCATTTCCGATCGCATCGGGCGACGTCCAGTGATTTACCTGGGCTTGATCGTATTTGCCTTGGGCAGCGTGCTGGCGGCCAATGCCGATTCGATCTGGGGCGTGATCGCCGGACGAGTCCTGCAAGGTGCCGGGGCAATTTCTGCCGCTGTGATGGCGCTGCTGTCAGACCTGACCCGGGAACAGCATCGGACCAAAGCCATGGCCATGATCGGCATGACGATTGGTCTGTCGTTTGCTGTCGCCATGGTTGTAGGACCATTGCTGACCCGTGCGTTCGGCCTGTCCGGCTTGTTCCTTGCCACGGGCGGCATGGCCCTGTTCGGCATCGTGATCGTGATGTTCATGGTGCCGCGTTCCACCGGGCCGTTGCAGCACCGCGAGTCCGGCGTCGCGCGTCAGGCGCTGATACCGACGCTCAAGCATCCGGACCTGTTGCGCCTGGACCTGGGTATTTTTGTGTTGCACGCGATGTTGATGTCGAGCTTCGTTGCACTGCCTCTGGCGCTGGTCGAAAAAGCCGGGCTACCTAAAGAACAGCACTGGTGGGTCTACCTCACTGCGCTGCTGATCTCCTTCTTCGCCATGATTCCGTTCATCATCTACGGCGAAAAGAAACGCAAAATGAAACGAGTTTTGTTGGGCGCGGTGCTGACGCTGATGCTCACTGAGCTATTCTTCTGGCAGTTCGGCGACAGCCTGCGAGCTCTGGTGATTGGTACGGTGGTGTTCTTCACCGCGTTCAATTTGCTGGAAGCTTCGTTGCCATCGCTGATCAGCAAGGTTTCACCAGCAGGCGGCAAAGGCACGGCGATGGGGGTTTATTCCACCAGTCAGTTCCTCGGTTCGGCGTTGGGCGGGATCCTCGGCGGCTGGTTGTTCCAGCATGGCGGTCTGTCGGTTGTATTCCTTGGATGCGCCGGCCTGGCTGCCCTCTGGCTGGCCTTTGCTGTTACCATGCGCGAACCACCTTATGTCACGAGCCTGCGCTTGCGGTTGTCGCCCGAGGCGATCCGCGAAGCGGGTCTGGTTGAGCGCCTGAAGGCCGTCGTAGGGGTAACAGATGCGGTGATCGTTGCTGATGAAGCGGCGATTTACATCAAATTGGACACAGAACTATTGGATCGCACGACCCTTGAGCGCCTGGTGAACAACCCGGCCGAGGCAGCGTGCGTAGCCTAGGAGAACGTTATGGCCCGTGGGGTTAACAAAGTCATATTGGTCGGCACTTGCGGCCAGGATCCCGAAGTTCGCTACTTGCCTAACGGTAACGCCGTGACCAACCTGAGTCTGGCGACGAGCGAACAGTGGACCGACAAGCAAACCGGTCAGAAGGTCGAGAAGACCGAATGGCACCGTGTGTCGATGTTCGGCAAAGTGGCTGAGATCGCCGGCGAATACCTGCGTAAAGGTTCGCAGGTTTACATCGAAGGCAAATTGCAGACCCGCGAGTGGGAAAAAGACGGTATCAAGCGTTACACCACTGAAATCGTGGTCGACATGCAAGGCACCATGCAGCTGCTGGGCGGCCGTCCACAGCAGGGCGACCAACAAGGCGGGGGCAATAACTACCAGCAGTCCGCTCCAGCCCCACGCCAGCAAGCTCCGCGTCCGCAGCAGTCGGCACCACAACAGTCGCGTCAGGCTCCGCCTCCACAGCAGGCAGCGCCGCAACCGGCTCCGGATTTCGACAGCTTTGATGACGATATTCCGTTCTAAATAGCAGCGATCCAGTTAGTAAAAAAAAGCGAAGCCATCTGGCTTCGCTTTTTTTGTGGGCGCTATTAACGGGATAACGTCGTCACGTTGGTCCGCGCGGTGTGCAGTTTTTTGTAGCTCTCGATCAGACGCAAGTGCCTGTCGAGCCCCTCCAGTTTCATGCTGGTCGGCATCAAGCCATGGAACCGCACGGTGCCATCTACCGATCCGATCGCTGCATCCATCCGCTCGTTGCCAAACATCCGGCGGAAGTTGGCTTCGTAGTCTTCCAGCTCCAGGTCCTCGTCCAGCTTCATCTCCAGCACCACGTTGACCGCTTGATAGAACAAGCCGCGTTCAACGGTGTTGTCGTTGTACTGCAGGAACTGTTCTACCGCTTCTTTCGCTTCTTCATATTGCTGCAGGGCGAGATAGATCAGCAGCTTCAACTCCAGGATCGTCAACTGACCCCACGCTGTATTGTCGTCAAATTCGATGCCGATCAAAGAGGTGATGTCGGTGTAGTCGTCCAGCTCACTTTCCACCAGACGCTCAACCAGTGCTTGCAGCTCGTCTTCGTCCAGGCGATGCAGGTTCAGGATGTCGGCGCGGAAGAAAAGCGCTTTGTTGGTGTTATCCCAGATCAGATCGTCTGCGGGATAGATTTCCGAATAGTCCGGCACCAGGATTCGGCACGCCGTCGCGCCGATATGCTCGTAGACGGCCATGTACACTTCTTTGCCCATGCCTTTGAGAATGCCGAACAAGGTCGAGGCTTCCTCGGCATTCGAGTTTTCACCCTGGCCGGAGAAATCCCACTCCACGAATTCGTAATCCGACTTGGAGCTGAAGAAGCGCCACGACACCACGCCGCTGGAGTCGATGAAGTGCTCGACAAAGTTATTCGGCTCGGTCACCGCATGACCTTCGAACGTCGGCTGCGGCAAGTCGTTGAGGCCTTCGAAACTGCGACCCTGAAGCAGCTCGGTCAGGCTGCGTTCCAATGCCACTTCCAGGCTCGGGTGCGCGCCGAATGAGGCGAACACACCGCCTGTACGCGGGTTCATCAACGTGACGCACATCACCGGGAATTCACCCCCCAGGGACGCATCCTTCACCAACACCGGGAACCCTTGCTCTTCCAGAGCCTGAATACCGGCCAGTATCCCCGGGTACTTCGCCAGCACGCTGGCCGGCACATCCGGCAGGGCGAACTCACCTTCGATGATTTCGCGTTTGACCGCGCGCTCGAAGATTTCCGACAGGCACTGCACCTGGGCTTCTGCCAGCGTATTGCCGGCACTCATGCCGTTGCTCAGGAAAAGGTTTTCAATCAGGTTGGACGGGAAATACACCACTTCGCCGTCCGACTGACGCACGAAGGGCTGCGAGCAGATGCCGCGCTCTTCATTACCCGAGTTGGTATCGATCAGATGCGAGCCACGCAGCTCGCCGTCACGGTTGTAAATCTTCAGGCAGTACTCGTCGAGGATTTCGGTCGGCAGTGCGTCTTTACGGCCAGGCTTGAACCAGCGTTCGTCCGGGTAGTGCACAAACGCTGCATTGGCGATGTCCTCGCCCCAGAACTGGTCGTTGTAGAAGAAGTTGCAGTTGAGTCGCTCGATAAACTCGCCCAACGCCGACGCCAACGCGCCTTCCTTGGTCGCACCCTTGCCGTTGGTAAAGCACATCGGCGAGTGCGCATCGCGGATATGCAGCGACCACACGTTGGGCACGATATTGCGCCACGAAGCGATTTCGATCTTCATGCCCAGGTCCGCCAGAATGGCCGACATGTTGGCGATGGTTTGCTCCAGCGGCAGATCCTTGCCGGCAATGTAAGTGCCCGCCTCGGAAGTCGAATTGGAAGCAGGCATCAGCAACGCCTGGGCATCGGCGTCGAGGTTTTCCACTTCTTCGATCACAAACTCCGGCCCGGCCTGCACCACTTTTTTCACGGTGCAACGGTCGATGGAACGCAGGATGCCCTGGCGGTCCTTGTCGGAGATATCCGCCGGCAACTCGACCTGGATCTTGAAAATCTGGTTGTAGCGGTTTTCCGGGTCAACAATATTGTTCTGCGACAGGCGGATGTTGTCCGTGGGGATATTGCGCGTGCTGCAATACAACTTCACAAAATACGCCGCGCACAACGCTGACGAGGCCAGGAAGTAGTCGAACGGGCCCGGTGCCGAGCCATCGCCCTTGTAGCGGATAGGTTGGTCGGCCACCACCGTGAAGTCGTCGAACTTGGCTTCAAGTCGAAGGTTGTCGAGAAAGTTGACCTTGATTTCCATGGGGGATTACCAGAATAACGGCTAAACGAATGGCCGCCATTATCCGGCATTTCAGCCATAAGTCTTGTGGGCGTCTGACTATCTGTCCGTTCCCGGTCTTTTTTATGGGCGCAGGATGGATCAGTCGAGTATCAGATGCGGCAAGAACCGGCTTGAATCCTTGGTAATCAAACTGTTGTCCTCGCGCACGCCGATGCCGGCCGCCTGATCCCCTATCACCCAGGAACCGATCAACGTGAAGCTGTCACCGAACTGCGGCAGCGGAGCAAACTCCTGAAGGATAAACGGCGCGTCGGTGTAGGGGCCGTCCTCTTTTACGATCAGACCTTCGGCGGTTTGCAGTTCGATGTTGGCGCCTTCCCGGGAGAAGAACGGCTTGCGCACCCAGCCCTTGGGCACCGCTTTGTTCGGCTCGGTATCCAGGTGTGCCGCCAGCAGGTTCGGGTGACCTTTGTTGAACTCCCACAGCAACGGCAGGATGCCTTTGTTGGAGATGATGGATTTCCAGGCCGGCTCGAAAAACTGTGTATCGCTCTGGGCGATGGCTGAGCCGAAGGGCTCGTGGAAGATGAATTCCCAGGCATGCAGCTTGAACAGATGCGGGATCCAGCGATCTTCGAGATCGACGAAACGACCGTCACTGGTCAGGCCGATGTCTTCGATGTCGATGTGGCGTGATTCGATGCCCACCTTTTCCGCGATCAGGCGCAAGTAATCGGTGGTGCCTTTGTCTTCGACCGAGTCTTTCATCGAGGCGAAATAGAAAGGCTGTTTGAGCTGCAGTTGGGCGAAAGCCTGATGCAGTTTGGTGTCGATGCTGTTGAACTGGTCGGCATGCTTGGGCAGCAAACCGCGCTCGATGCATTGCTCCAGCCAGCCCCATTGAAACGCCGCGGCCTCATACAGGCTGGTCGGCGTGTCGTAGTTGAGTTCCAGCAACTTCGCGGGGCCGTTGCCGTTGTAGGAAAAATCCATGCGCCCGTACAGATGCGGGTGGCCTTCGAGCCATGAGGTGCGGATCAGGTCGAAGTACTGCGCGGGAATGCTCAGGCGCTCAAGCAATTGCTCGTTCTGCACCACACGGGCCACCAGGTCCATGCACATCTCGTGGATTTCGGTGGTCGGGTCTTCGAGATCGTTCTCGATCTGCTTGAGCGTGAATTGGTAATACGCGCTCTCGTCCCAGTAGGGTTCGCCGTCGATGGTGTGGAACAGAAAGCCGAGGCTTTCGGCCGTCTGTTTCCAGTCATGACGCTCTGCGCAGAGGATTTTCTTCATGGTCCGGTTTCCTTAACTGCTTGAACCGCCGCCGCCCCAGCCGCTGCGTGCGCTGGCCTTGCTGCCAAAGCCGCCACGTGAGGTGGACGAGGCAACGGAAACCGGCTTGCTGGTGGAAGAGCGGACTGAGTCGGCGTAGTTGCTGCTGCCGTACCTGGCCTGATTGGACTTGGTAAACGTCGAGCCTTTGGAAATCCGCTGGTTGAGCGTTGAGGAGCCGTAATTACCGCGATCATCGCGATAACGGTACACCGGCTCGGAGTAGTAGCTGTTGCGGTTGCTGCTCAGCATGTTGCCGATCAGCAGGCCGGTCAGCAGGCTGCTGGTGGAGAAACCGGAGCCGCCAGTGTTCGCTGATTCCGAGGCGGGTAATTGAGCCTTGGCGGCGTCGACCTGGGATTGCGTGACCTGGCCGTCGGCGGTCAGTTCGAAACCGCCCAGCTTGGGGATGAACTTGCCGGCGGAATCCTGCTGGCACCAGTCAGCAACAAAGTCGGCATCACAATCGGCCTGGTTGTCGTACACCGGCGCAATACGGCGATGCTCGGCCATGGCGGTCATGTAGGCGTCAGAGCAGACATCCACCGGCAATTTTTCATCGGCGCATTGCTGCACGGACTGGAAGTTGTACTTCTTCTGCACCGCGTAGGTTTTTTCCGTCGGCCCGCAACCGGATATCGCCATAGCGACCGATGCGGCCAGCGAGAGCTGAACGTACTTGCTTCGTTTCATCGGGATCTCCGTTGCGCAATCAGTTCTGGGTAGGGGTCATGCAGGCGGCGTTGAGCATGCCGACGCTGATGGCCACTGCTGCGACGTAGATACCGGCCGCGATTTCACCTTTCCTGATACGTTCAGAGGTGCCTTTGAGCACCAGGCTGGTCACCAGAAATGCCAGCAATTGAACGAGGGCTGCAATTACCGCCCAGACAACGAAGTCCAGAATGCTGATCGAGTAGGCAATCACGTTGCTGGCCGGAATGGCGAAGCCGACGATTGCACCGCCCAAGGCGATAGCGGCGGCCACGTTGCCCGAACGGATCAGCTCGAATTCCTTGTGCGGAGTGATGCGGGTGTAGATGAACTGGAACAGGGCGAACAACACGGCGGCGCCGAGCAGGTAGGAAACAAACCCGAACACGGCGGCTTTGTTCAGGGAGATGGAGAGCGCTTCTAGCATGGACTTCTTCCTTTTTAGAACGTGTTCAGGTCGGTTGTGTACAGCGAGATGCCCAAGGACGTGCTCAAGCTGATGGTGCCTTCAGCGTCTTCTTCAACGGAAAACAGCAGGAATTCCCGGCGATCGGTAAGGCCGGTTTCGCGGGCGTACAGCATCGAACGGTGCTCGATGCTGTAGGACTCGTCCGGGTTTTTCAGTTGTTCGCTCAGTGCCACCAGTTCTGTCTGGCCATTCTCGGTGCCCCATTCGCGGGCGTATTCCACGCCGTTGTGGGTGTAGGTCGGCAGTCCGATCAGGCTTTGCGGGCCGGCCAACCGACGCAGTTCCGCTTCACTGCTGATGGTGATGTAACTGAGGTAATTGAACAGGATCACCGACTCGACCTGCCCGGCGATGTCGCCGGTGGTGTGTACCTGCAGCCAGTAGTCTTCGTCGTTCATGTAATAGCGCGACAGCCAGGTCGACTGCCCGAGGTCAATGGTGCCGTTGCTCCAGATCTGCTGGGAACCCGGGATGGTCACCGTGGTGTTGCCGTCGAGCAACAATCTCAGGGAGGTGTCGAACATCACGCCCTTGCCCAAGGCCAGTCCCAACGGACCGGTGGCGGGTGACGCGGTTTCGCTGGCCGTCCATTTCGAATCGGTATTCGCGTTCGGGGCCTCAAGCCCCATCAATTGTTTAAACCATCCCATTGGAGATTTCCTTGAGGCGAGTGGAGGCGAAGTAGAACAGCTCGCCGCCCTCAACGCGTGTCGCGCTGGCGAGCGAGGCGATTTCACTGTCATTGAACTGGGCGACGATGTGCCCGACCGGGCTCAATTGATTGACCGCCAGCGCGGTGGCCGGAGTCAGATCGTCTGACGGGGTTCGCACCAGGCCTGCCCAGCCAAATCGGTGGAAGAGGGACGAGGTGTACAGGCGAAATAAAAGAAAAATCGACATTTTGTCCCTGACTCCGTGGGTACTGATTCCTGGCGACGTTATCGCCTCGGCGTCTGAAAGCCTGATAGCGTTAACGGGCGGCATTAAACCTGCTGCGCGGCGCAGAGAAAAGTACCTTGGCAGCGATAAATCCGGCGAATGCACCAAAGAGGTGACCTTCAAAGGAAACACCCTGGCGAGGCAGGAAGCCAAAAATCAAACCACCATAGAGCAGCGCCACGACGCTGGCCGTCACCAGGTTGCCCCAGCTTCTCTGGAACCAGGCACGGGCCAGAATGTACGCCCACAGCCCGAACACCCAGCCACTGGCGCCGATGTGCACGCCTTTGAAACCGAACAGCCAGACCAGCGAACCGCCCAGCACAATGATGATGGCGCTGACCGCCAGAAACCGATTGAACCCTTCGATAATGACCAGCGTGCCCAGAATCAAAAAAGGAATCAGGTTGGCGCTCAGGTGCGCAAATGAGGCGTGGAGAAAAGGCGAGGTGAGGATGCCGGGCAGCCCGAAGAGCGTTCTCGGGACCAAGCCAAATGACAAAAGGCTGTAGCCAGTGATGGCGTTGAGCACCTGCAGCGCGACCATGAAAATCGCCACGCCGGCGATTGTCTTGAAACCCTTCAGGGCATCCATCCTTGACCTCGACTCAACAGAATTTGGAACGCAATCCAGTGTGGGAGCGAGCGTGCTCGCTCCCACAGGTTATGCGTCCGGCAAAGTTACTTGGCCGACTTCTGCTTCAGGCGTTCCAGGATCGCATTGGCGCTGCCCGAATCCGGTGTGATGCCGGCTTCGCGCAGTTTGCGCTCCAGGTCAGTACCGGTCGACGCATCCGCCAGTTCGTCCTGAGCTTGCAGTTCAGCGGCACGTTGCTGCTGCTTGGCTTGCAGGCGGTTCAGTGTACCGACGGCGGTTTCCAGCTTGCCGTTAGCGCCGCCACTGGCGATGGACGCGCTGACCTGGGCCTTTTGCACGCTTTCACGTGCCTTGGCCATGTCCACTTGCTGGCGCAGGCTCTTGATGCGGTTTTCGGCCTTGGTGATGTCTTTGCGCATGTTGTCCGCGTAACCACCGAACTCGGTGGCCTGCTTTTGCTCGACATCCAGTTCGTTGGTCAGAGTCGAAATGGCTTCAGCCACTTCCATCGCCAGGTCTTCACGGTTGGCCTGGATGGCGGCCAGCGCCTTGGATTCCAGGTCCTTGATCTTGGCGTTGTATTCGCTCACGCGATCAGCCGACAGTTTGTGCTTGGCCATGATGGTGACCAGCTCACGTTTGGCGTTGGCCAGGGCGCTGTCAGCATCACGAATTTCCTGGTCGAGGATACGCAGGGCCTGTTGGTCGACGATCGATTCGCCGACTTCATTGGCACCGCCGCGCAGCGCGGTGAACAATTTGCTCCAGATGGACTGAGTCATTGGATAATCCCTATTCCTGAAAAATTAATGGAAGAAACGTTCAAAGGCTTCGCTGGCGCGTTGCACATTGTCGACCAGGGTTTTGACCTCGGTCACGACGTTGGTCAGGCTGGAATCGGAGCTCAGCGCGCCGAACATGTTGTAGACGATCTGGCCGTTCGGCATCGACTCGATACCGATCGAGGACAGCGGGAACAGTTCGCGACTGCGCAGTACGGCATCGTTGAAAGCCGGCACATCCTTGATCGACTCGACGTCTACCAGAACGGTGTCGACGATGATCTGCTCGCCCACCACCGCGATGTAAATCGGCAGGCCACCGAAATCGTTCATTTCCAGCTTGATGCTGGACTCGGAGCCTTGAACCAGAGAAAGCGTGATGTCGTTAGAAACCACTTCGTCCAGTGCCTGAAGGGCGCTGAACAGACGATCGATGTTCCAGTTAGTACCTGCGCTCATGTAATTCTCCGACATGAATGAGCCAGCCAGAATCGGTTGGCGTAGCTGTTTCTCCATCTGCTTGAGCAGGCTTCGGTTTTCGGGAAGCACCCAAGTCTCGTGTTTCACATAACCGGCACCAGCCAGGCCCGCGCGCATCTGCTTCATATAGAAGCTCGATGGTTTTTTCGCGGACGGTTTCGAGCGCTCTCCCTTCTGGCTCGCTGAATCGGTTACAGGCTCGGCAGGCGGACCTGATGGAGAGCGACTTTTCATACTGGTAACTCCGTTGTGAAAATCTCACGCGTGAGAAACACTACAGGCAATTTCTGCAGCTCTCAATAGCTCACGCGTGAGATTTTTTGTCTCACTTTTTTCCGGGCAAATAAAAGACCCGCGGCACATAAGCGCGGCAGGCCCTTTTTGGAATTCGATCAATCAGTTGAGGCGTTAGTGGTTGGCTGCCAGGAATTCGTCGGTGGAGATCACGCTGGCGTAGGCGAAGCCCAGAGAAGACATGAAGGCGGCGTGAACCTGGGCGGCAGGCACGGTGATGCCGTTGAATTCCAGGTCACGCGAGGCACAGGCGTCATGGATCACGGTGACGGTGTAGCCGAAATCGGCAGCGGCGCGGGTAATGCCGTCGACGCACATGTGGCTCATGCTGCCAACGATCACCAATTCCTTGATGCCTTGTTCGTCGAGGATCGATTTAAGCTCGGTTTCGCGGAACGAGTTGACGAAGTGCTTGAGCACCACCGGCTCATCGGCGCGGTTGAGAATCTTGGGATGCAGCTTCGCGCCTTCGGAGCCCGGGGTAAAAAATGGCGCCTCGCTGGAGGTGAACTCGTGGCGGATGTACACCACCGAATCGCCGGCTTCGCGAAAGGCGTTGAGCAACCGGACGGCGTTGTCCGCGGCGGCGTCGGCACCGACCAGCGGCCACTTGCCTTGGGGGAAGTAGTCGTTTTGGATATCGACTAGGATGAGTGCTTGCTTGGCCATGACTGTTTCCTCGGCGTGTATGTTGGTGTGGAATGGAGTATTGGGCCTGGCAGGTCGTCCTGGGATTGGCCGCACCGACAATAGAAGGGGTAAAACTGACAATGGATGCACAAAGGGCAATCGTCGAACTGGGCGTGTTGATGTACCCCGGTGCGCAGATGGCGGCGGTGCATGGGCTGACAGATTTGTTCGGGGTGGCGAACCGGATTGCCGCCGAGCATCAGACGGCGCAGTTGCCGCTGCTGCGGGTCAGCCATTGGCAGGTCGAAGGTGATCAGCCACCCGAGCGGATTTACGACAGCCATCCGGGGCCCGACAACGCCTTGGTGGCGGTGCTGATTCCGCCGTCGATTGGCGGATTTTCCAAAGGCCTGGCATCGCAGGCGCTGATCCAGTGGATTCGTCAGCAACATGCTGGCGGGGCAACCTTGGGTGGCGTGTGCGTCGGCTCGATCCTGTTGGCCGAAAGTGGCCTGCTCGATGGCCGCAGTGCGACCACTCATTGGACTTCGGCCAAGTCTTTCGCCGAACGTTACCCGGCGATCAAGCTCAAGGCCGACACACCCATCGTCGACGACGGCGACCTGATTACTACCGCCGGGCTGATGGCCTGGTCCGAGTTGGGTCTGCGTCTGGTTGACCGCCTGCTCGGCCCGAGTATCGCCACCGGCACCGCGCGTTTTCTGGTGGTGGAACACAGCGACAGCGCCAGTGAATGCGGCAGCAATTTTTCACCGATCCTGAGCCATGGCGATGCCTCAATTCTGAAGGTTCAGCATTGGCTGCAAAGCACCGGGGCCACCGATGTTTCGTTGACAGCGATGGCGGAGCGGGCGGGGCTGGAGGAGCGCACTTTCCTCCGGCGTTTCCGTTCGGCGACCGGGCTCAAACCCACCGAATACTGCCAGCACCTGCGGGTGGGCAAGGCGCGGGAGATGCTTGAGTTCACCAACGGCACCATCGATCACATTGCCTGGACGGTGGGGTATCAGGACCCGAGTGCGTTTCGCGCCACCTTCAAGAAAATTACCGGGCTGGCGCCGAGTGATTATCGGGCGCGGTTCGGGGTTACGCCCGCTGCCGCAACTCGGTAGGCGCCACACTCCCACAGGGCTCTGCGCAATGCCTTGATCGTGCAAAATGCCGGAGTCTCCCATCGGTGTCGTGCAGAATCAGGCAGGCGTCGTGCCATTACCTTTCTCGCAACTGACTGATTTCAAGGTCGTTTCCATCTGGCCCACCTTGGCCTGATCTCTGCACCCCTTAACCTACATTCATCAAACGCAGTTGAAGGGGGATGCATGGCCCCAACAAACCGCAAAAAACTGGTGGTCGCCCATTCGGTCCGTCCCGAAGCGCCCCGGCATGAAGTCGAGACCAATCGCGCGCTGGCCCGTTGGCTGGCGCAAATCCTGGGGCTCAAGTACGACGGCAGCTACGATCCCGAACGTCATAAAGGCCGGGACCTTTACCTGTTGCCAACCCAGACGCTGGTGGGCGCCGCTGCCGCCCGGCAATTGGGCGTCATGGGGCCGGAGGATTTGTGGGGCGGGTATGTCGACCATGACTTCATCTGCACCAAAGCCATCAGCCACGGCCTGCTCAACAAGAATGCCCATGCCCCGCAAGGCTGGTCATCGCTGTTTTGCGAGCGCGTGCGCAGTGTGGTGCTCGATGGCCTGAGCGTATTTGCCCTCGATGACGCACGCCCGGCGGCGGAGCATTTGCTCTACAGCGGTCCCATACGCATCAAACCGGTTCATGCCTGCGCCGGACGTGGACAGGAAGTAATCAAAAGCCTCGACCAGTTCGATGCCGTGCTCGCTCGTTCCGATGCCGCAGAGCTGTTCAGCCAGGGCGTGGTGCTTGAGCAGGACCTCGACAACGTGATCACCCACAGCGTCGGCCAGAGTTTTATCGCCGATAAGGTGCTGACTTACTGCGGTGATCAATACTTGACCGAAGATGGTCAAGGCGAGCAGGTTTATGGAGGTTCCAACCTGCTGGTGGTGCAAGGCGATTACGACGATCTGCTGGCGTTGCCTCTACCAGACGATGTGCGACTGGCAATCCGGCAGGCCCAAGTGTTTGACCGCGCCGCGAACGAAGCCTATCCCGGTTTCTTTGCCTCGCGGCGCAATTACGACATTGCCCAAGGCCAGGACAATGCCGGCAAACAACGCAGCGGCGTGCTGGAACAATCCTGGCGCATGGGCGGCGCCAGCAGCGCCGAAGTGGCCGCGCTGCAGAGCTTCATCAACGACCCGGGGATGCGTGCGATCCACGTCTCTTCGGTGGAAACCTACATCGATCAACCGCTGCCGGCGGACGCCATCGAGGTGTACCGCGGCCCTGCGGAAAACACTGACTTTCTCCTCAAGTACGTAACGGTCAAATCCTATGACGGCTAGAAGTGAAACCATTCAGATCGACATCGACGATGAACAGATGATCGGGACTTTTCTGAGCCCCAAATCGAAAGTCCCCGGCGTGTTGTTCGTCCACGGCTGGGGCGGCAGTCAGGAGCGGGACCTGGAGCGAGCCAAAGGCATCGCCGGTCTGGGTTGCGTATGCCTGACGTTCGACCTGCGCGGTCACACGGGCGGCACCGGCATTGCGCTGTCCCGGGTGACGCGTGAAGACAACCTGCGAGACCTGCTGGCGGCGTACGATCGCTTGCTCGCCCATCCGGCGCTCGACACGTCCGCCATCGCGGTGGTCGGCACCAGTTATGGCGGTTACCTGGCTTCGATCCTGACCTCGTTGCGACCGGTGCGCTGGCTGGCGCTGCGGGTGCCTGCGCTGTATCGCGACGATCACTGGCACACGCCCAAACGTGATCTGGACAAGGCTGACTTGCGCGATTACCGCAACACGCTGGTGCGCGCCGACAGCAACCGCGCGCTGCACGCCTGCTCGCAATTCACCGGGGATGTGCTGCTGGTCGAATCAGAGACGGACGACTATGTGCCTCACGCAACCATCATGAGCTACCGCGCCGCATGTCAGCAGACGCATTCGCTGACCCACCGGATCATCGATGGCGCGGATCATGCCTTGACCGAGCCGGTGTCGCAGCAGGCGTACACCTCGATCCTGGTGGACTGGATTACCGAGATGGTGGTGGGTGAGCGGTTGAGCATCATTCAATCCAGCTGAGATTTGCAGAGTTGATGAGACGCCATCGCGGGCAAGCCCGCTCCCACACTCGACCGAGTGCTTCTGGAGAATGCGATCAATTGTAGGAGCGGGCTTGCCCGCGATGGCGCCCTCACAAACACCCTGTCACTTTGGCTTTTTCGAGATCCGCAACGACTTCGCCTTGGCCTCCACAACCAGGTACATCACCAACGTAATCAGCAGCGGCAAAATAAAGTAAATCGCCCGATACGCCAGCAATCCCGCCACCAGACTCCCGCGCGAAGCCTCATGTTGCAGCAACGCCACAAACACCGCCTCCAGGACCCCGAGCCCGGCAGGAATGTGCGTGATCACCCCGGCAATCGCGCTGATCAACAACACCCCCAGGACTAACGGATAGTCGAGCTTGCTCGGCAGCAGCGTAAAAATTACCGCTGCCATCAACGACCAGTTCAGTGCCCCAAGGGCCAGTTGCAGCATTGCCATGCGCAGCGACGGCAGATTGATTTCCACCCCGCGTATCGCCCATTCCCGACGCTTGGAAAACCGGCACGCCGCCAGATACCCCGCGCTCACCAGCAGCAACAACACGCCCACACCCTGCAACGCGTCGCTGCTCAGCTTCCAGCCAGGAGGCATCCGGACCAGCCCGCTGCTGAACACCGCGCCGGCAATCACCATGTAGCCGAACCAGTTCGTCGCCAGGCTCAATCCGAGGATTTTCGCGATGTTGCCTTTGCTCACGCCGAGCCGCGAATACAGCCGATAACGCATGGCAATGCCGCCGACCCACGCGCTCAGGTTGAGGTTGAAGGCGTAGCTGATGATGCCCACCGGCAGGATCTGCTTCCAGGTCAGGTCCTGGCGGATGTAGGTGCGGCCGATCAGGTCGAAGCAGGCGTAGACCAGAAAACTCACCAGCGTCAGGCCGGAAGCGATGATCAGTGTTCGCACCTTGAAATCGGCCAGGGTATCGAACACTTCGTTCCATTCGATGCGCTGGGCAAGCATCGTGAACAGCACAATCAGCGCCAGGAAAAACAGCATGGTCAGCGGTTTTTTCCAGCGGCTCAAACGCGATGTCGCTGGCGCGGTGGCGTGGCCGGTCGAGGAGGCTTCAGCGCGGCTCATGGTGGTCGCTCCCTGAATGGGTAAACCGCTTCAATCGCGGCTTATGCGCTGGCAGCCAACCGGCCCATGCGGGGAAGTGGCGCAAAAAGTGAAACACCAGGAAGCCGACTGTCATGTGCCAGACCCGTCCACGCGGTGCCTTGTCCGGTGACATGGCTTTGCAATGGTTGTTGCTCAGGATATCGAGGCGTTCGAACAGTTCGCGGTTGAAGGCGCGATCGCGAATGAGCACATTTGCCTCAAGGTTCATCGACAGACTCAACGGGTCGAGGTTACTGGAACCGACCGTGCTCCAGTCTTCGTCGACCAGCGCGACCTTGCCGTGCAGTGGTCGCTCGCAATATTCATGAATCTGCACGCCGGACTTGAGCAGATAGTCGTAGGTCATGCGCGCCGCTATTTTGGCCACCAACAAGTCCGGCTGGCCTTGCAGGATCAGCCGCACATCAACACCACGGCGCGCGGCGTTGCGGATCTCGCGCAGCAGGCGAAAACCCGGAAAGAAGTAGGCATTGGCGATCACCACGCGGCGCTGGGCGCTGCGCAACGCCAGGCGATAAACCTCTTCGATGTCGGTTCGATGGTCACCATTGTCGCGGAACACCAGCCTGACCTGGCCGTCGTGCTCGCTGAACGCCAGTTCCGAGCGTCGTTGCCTGCGCCGCTGCCACCAGTATTTGGCGCGCCCCGGGCGGCCACTCTGCAGCAGGGCGAAATGATGAATATCGGTCACCGCCGGGCCTTGCACTTCAACGGAGTAATCCTGCTTGGCCTCGGGGCCGAAGTCGGCCAGGTGGTCGGCGGAAAAGTTGATCCCGCCGATGAACGCAATCGTGCCGTCCACCACCACAATCTTGCGGTGCAGGCGGCGGAACCAGTTGGTGCGAATGCCCAGGCGTTTGGGCGCCGGGTCGAATATTTGCAGGTGCACACCGGCCTGGCTCAACGCCGCCAGGTACTCGGTGCTCAACTCGCCAGAGCCGAAGCCGTCGAGACTGGCAGTGACCCGAACCCCGCGCTGTGCTGCGTCGATCAACACCTCCTGCAGCTCTTTGCCAACCTTGTCCTCGAACACAATGAAGGTTTCCAGGAGGATTTCGCTCTTGGCCTGGCGCATGGCCTCGAATACCCGAGGGAAATACGCTTCGCCGTTCTCCAGCAGTTGCACCAGGTTGTTGCCCTGCCAGCCGTATTCAACGTCCACCACGCCGGGTTCACGTACCGCAGGCGTGGTGGGTAAGTGTTCAACGGTGGCTGGCTCTATTGGCGCGCTGCTCATAATTCGATCTCCACCGATAGCGGTGCGTGGTCGGAAAGGTGTGACCAGGGGCGCGCTGTCAGGACTTGCGGGCGGCTGGCCTTGAGGTTGCGCACATAGATGCGGTCCAGACGTAACGTTGGTAGCCGCGCCGGAAAACTGCGCGCCGGTTTACCGTGGTGCTCGGCGAAAACCTCTCGCAGCCCACAGGGCTTGAGCAGCGCATCGGCACGCTGGCGCCAATCGTTGAAGTCACCGGCAACCACCACCGGCGCGTCGGCCGGAAGCTCTTCCAGGCGTTGCTCCAGCAATTTGAGTTGCGCCGTTCGGTGGGCTTCGCGCAGTCCCAGGTGGACGCAAATCGCATGCACCTCAGGCCCGTCGCCGGGCAGGCGCAATACGCAATGCAGGAGACCACGGTTTTCATGGCCGCTGATGGACACGTCGAGGTTGTCGTGACGCACGATCTGGAATTTCGACAGCAGCGCATTCCCGTGATCGCCCTCCGGGTAGACCGCGTTGCGGCCATAGGCAAACTGCGGCCACAACGTGTCGGCGAGGAATTCGTACTGCGGCTTTGTCGGCCAGTTGCTGTAGCGCTGCGGATGATGCTCGTGGGTGCCATGCACTTCCTGCAAAAACACCACATCGGCTGAGACGCTGCGCACCGCTTCGCGCAATTCGGGCAGGATGAAACGCCGGTTGAGTGCAGTGAAGCCCTTGTGCGTATTGACCGTCAGCACGGTGAATCGGTGCACGGCGGTGAGGATTTCCGGTTGATCATCGGCGTGGCCCAGCTGCTCGGAAATGTTCATGGCAACACTCCTTCGGCAACTGGTTCGCCGGGGGCGGTGGCGAGGCCTTCGTCGAGGTGGAAATGCTTGAGCAAGCGCCGCGCATCGAAGGGCGCGCGGACTTTGATGTCGTTGTCGAAATAGCAGAACACTTCCCGGGACTTGCGCGCCTTGGGTTTTTGCTTGGGCGCGATCAGCTGCGGATCCGCCGGTTGCTGACCGTGGTTCCAGGCATCGATCCGCTCACCCCAGCGCTCAAGCGCCTCAGGGGTGTAGCCACTAGCGTAGAGCTCCTCGGCCCCGTGCAGGCGCAGGTAAACGAAATCACTGGTGAGGTCTTCGCGGTACGGCCATTTACCGGCGGTGTCGGCGATGACCAAGGCAACGTTGTAGCGCTTGAGCAGGCGCACGAACGCCGGATCGACAAAGGTCTCGTTCCTGATTTCAACGGCGTGGCGCAACGGCTTTTTCTTGTAAGCCTTGATGCTGGCGTGACCGTGCAGGTGCGAATCGTGCTGGCGGGCGAGGGCGGCAGCCTGTTGCGTGTCCTGAGGCAATTGCTTGAGGAAGCTTTCGAACAGGTCTTCGTCGAATTTGAAATTGGGCGGAAACTGCCAAAGGATCGGGCCGAGTTTTTCTTTTAGCTCCAGGATCCCGGAAGCAAAGAAATTCGCCAGCGGCTTATGAATGTCGCGCAGACGTTTGATGTGGGTGATGAAGCGTGGGGCTTTGACGCTGAAGACGAAGTCGGCCGGGGTTTCGGCGTACCACTGGGTATAACGTTCTGGCCGTTGCAGGGCGTAAAACGATCCATTGATTTCAATGCTGTTGACCGCCCGTGACGCAAATTGCAATTCACGCTTCTGGGTCAGTCCCTTTGGGTAGAAACCTCCTCGCCAAGGTGTGTAGCGCCAGCCTGAAATACCGATATGAATCGCCGCCATGTCGCCTCCGTCTAATGGTCTTTGGCCTGCCCCTCTGTCTTTTGATGACTTCGGGGAAGTCGAGAAAGTTTCGACGGGTTTACGGATGGCTTGTGCTTTGCCGAACACCACAATCAACTGTGGGAGCGGGCTTGCCCGCGAAAGCGGTGTGTCATTCAGCCTTGATGTCGGCTGATAGACCGTATTCGCGGGCAAGCCCGCTCCCACAAGGGTTTAGTGGCCGGCGACAACGCGGGTTGAGCCTTCAACCGGCTCGGCGTACACCGGACCGAGACGATCCAGGCGACCACTCCAGGCCGTCAGCGCCAGCGCCACCAACACCACAAGGCCACCAATCCACGCCGTGTGAATCAGGCCCATGTGAGCCACGATCAGACCACCGCCCCACGCGCCACCGGCAATGCCGAGGTTGAAGGCCGCGATGTTCAGCCCCGAAGCCACGTCGACCGCGTGCGGGGTGTGATGCTCGGCCTGGCGCACCACATACACTTGCAGCCCCGGCACGTTACCGAACGCGACTGCGCCCCAGACCAGCACCGTGGCCAGCGCCAGCCAGGGATTGCCAGCGGTAAAGGTCAGCACGAACAACACAGCCGCCAGCAAGGCGAAGATGATTTTCAGTGCGCTGATCGGACCGCGTTTGTCCGCCAGTTTGCCGCCCCAGATATTGCCCACCGCCACCGAAACGCCGTAGACCAGTAACACCAGGCTGACGGTGCTGGCGCTGAAACCGGAAATGTCCTGAAGAATCGGCGCCAGGAACGTGAAGGCAATGAAGGAGCCGCCGTAACCGATTGCGGTCATGGCGTACACCAGCAGCAGGCGCGGTTGCTTGAGCACCTGCAATTGCTGCAACAGCGAAGCGGGTTTGCTGTGGGCGATGTTTTTCGGCACATAGAGCAGGCTACCGATAAAGGCGATCACACCCAGCGCGGACACGGCGAGGAACGTTTCACGCCAGCCGAAATGCTGTCCGATGAAGGTCCCCAGCGGCACGCCAGTGACCAGCGCCACCGTCAGGCCGGTGAACATGATGGCGATCGCGCTGGCGGCTTTTTCCTTCGGCACCAGGCTGGTGGCGATGGTCGAGCCAATCGAGAAAAACACCCCATGGGCCAGGCCGGTGACGATCCGCGCAATGATCAACGATTCATAGCTCGGCGCTTTCCACGCCAGCAGGTTACCAAGGGTGAACAACACCATCAGCGACAACAGCAGCAATTTGCGCGGCACTTTGCCGGTGAGGGCGGTCAGCACCGGGGCGCCGACGGCAACGCCCAGGGCGTAAAGGCTGACCAGCAGGCCGGCGGACGGCAGGCTGACGCCGAGGTCGGCGCCAATGGTGGGTAACAGGCCAACGATGACGAACTCGGTCGTCCCGATGGCGAAGGCGCTGAGGGTCAGCGCGAGCAAGGCAATGGGCATGACTGCAACTCCGGTGGGTTTGATTGATGGAGCGCAGTGTCGGGGTTTGGGTTGTGCGGAAAAATACAGGGGCGGGCATTTGATATTTGCCTTGTGCGCAAAGATCGTCCCGCTGGCAATGATCGTTCCCACGCTCCGCGTGGGAATGCCTCACCGGACGCTCTGCGTCCGCTCTTGGGGCGCAGAGCGTCCCTGGCTGCATTCCCACGCGGAGCGTGGGAACGATCGGGCTGGGGTGCATGCTGACTGTTATCTCGCGGGCAAAACCGAACTTGCCCGGCATTTCCCGATCAGTTCCTTACAGACCCTTTCGAAGGAGCTCCCCGTTTTGCTCAAGTTCAAGACCGCAATACTACTGGGGGCGTTGCTGTTCCTTGGCAGCAACGAGCTGGAAGCCGTGACGCTGCCGGGTGTTCCCGCCACCGCTGCGGCGGAGGAACCGGCAACGCCTGAGCCGTTGGTCCAAGGCGGCCTGCTCGGAGCCATCAGCTCCAGCATCGACGATGTCCAGGAAAAGCTCGATCTCAACGAAAACCTCGTCGATGCCTGGCGCCTGCGGGCTGACCGAGCCGCCGACGAAGTCGACAAACTGGTCAATCGACCCTCGAGCCGTTCTGGCTGGAGCGTGATCGGCGACTTCATGATGTTGTCCGGGGTCTGGCTCGGCAGTTTTGCCTTGCTCACCGTGCTCGGTGCGATCCTGGCCAAGCGGTTGAACCAGGGCCGTTGGTTGCGTACTCGCCAACGCAGCCAGGACCTGCTCAATTATGTGATGCCTTACACGCTACCGGCCGTGATCTGTCTGCCGTTGACCCTCTACGTCAGTCATTTCCTGCCCGCCTCGGTGGGCCGTGCGCTGGCGTTGTGTTTCGCCTACGCCACCAGCAGCGGTATTTTTTCGACCTCGGTGTTGCTGTGCGTGATCGTCATGTTCAACACCGGGCACAAACGCACGGCGGTGCGGATTATCCGCGATTTCTGCCCCAAACCGTTGTTCCTGATCGGCTTCCTCGCGGCGCTCAGCGATGCGTTGACCAGCCCGCAAATCGCCCGCCAACTGGGCGGCAACATCACCAGCAGCGCTGCCGTGCTCAGCGGTTTTTTCGTCTCGATCATCTTCGGATTATTGGTGATTCGTCTAAGGCGTCCGGTGGCGCATCTGATCCGTAACCGGCCGCTGGCCCAACGCCTTAAACAGCCGTCGCTGCAAGAGTCCCTGCGGATCTTTTCCGGGCTCTGGTACTGGCCGATCCTGCTGATGGTCATTGTCTCGGCGATCAACCTGATCGGCGTTGGCGATGACAATCAGAAGGCACTGCGCTGTGCACTGTTCACTACCATTCTGCTGATCGCCACGGTGTTTCTCAGCACGATTTTCCAGCACATGTTCAAGTCGCGTCAGGTCGAAGCGATCCAGCACAGCAGCGCTTACAAGGAACGCTTCCTCAGTTTGCTGCACGCGTTGCTGCGGATCGTCATGGCCGTGGCCTTCATCGAAATCCTCGGGCGAATCTGGGGCGTGTCGCTGTTCAAGTTCGCCGAGCAAAACTCGGTGGGCCGAGCGATCAGTGATTCATTGAGCAGCATGGGTCTGATCTTTCTTGTGACCTGGTTGCTGTGGGTGGTACTCGACACGGCGATTCAGGAAGCGCTGAAACCGCCAGTCAATAAACGCACGACGCAACCGAGTACGCGAGTCAAAACCATCCTGCCGCTGCTGCGCAACGCGATCAAAATCATCCTGGTGGTGATCTGCGCGATCACCACCATGGCTAACCTTGGGATCAACGTCGCGCCACTGCTGGCTGGTGCCGGGGTCGTTGGCCTGGCCATCGGTTTCGGCTCGCAGCAATTGGTGCAGGACGTGATCACCGGGCTGTTCATCATCATTGAAGACACCCTGTCGATTGGCGACTGGGTCGTGCTCGACTCCGGCCACGCCGGCACGGTTGAAGGCCTGACCATTCGCACCTTGCGCCTGCGTGACGGCAAGGGCTTTGTGCACTCGGTGCCGTTCGGGCAGATCAAGGCCGTGACCAACCAATCGCGTCAGTTCGCGTATGCGTTTTTCTCGGTACAGTTCACCTATGACACTGACGTCGACAAGGCCATCGAGTTGATCCGCGAGGCGGGGGATTCGATCCGTGATGACGCCTTTCTCAAGTACAACCTGCAAGGGCCGCTCGATGTCTTCGGCGTCGACAAGATGGACCTCAACGGCGTGGTGCTGACCGCGCAGTTCCGCACGGTGTCGGGTGGGCAATATGCAGTGAGCCGGGCGTTCAACCAGCGTTTGAAAAAGCTTGTGGATAACAGCCCGTGGGTGCATTTCGCGCAGACTTATCCACAGCAGGTTTTGATGCCACAGCGTGTGATGGAAGAAGAGGGTGGGCCTGTTGCGGAGAATTCGCCGGTGTTGTTGCCGGATCAGCCGCGTACCCAATAGTTCTGCGTTGTTGCTTGCGGCCTCATCGCGGGCAAGCCCGCTCCCACATTGGATTTGTGTGCGCCGCAGATCCCGTGTGGGAGCGGGCTTGCCCGCGATGAGGCCCGTCCAGACAACCTCAATGCCGGGTGAGTTTGTTGTGCAGATCGGCAGTCGATTGCTGATCCAGCTCCAGCCAGAACACTTGCTTGCCGGCAATCTCCGCAGCCGCCGGCAAGCCATCGCGATACACCAACCGATTGCTCGCCAACGCCGGCACCTTGGCGCCGGGCAATAAGGTTCCGGCAAGGTTCAGCGGATCAACCCCGCACACTGCGATCAAACTCCCGTCCTGCGGCCGCCGCCGCACTTCACGCAGCAGGGGAATTGCCTCTGGCAACGCAAACTGCTCACCGGCCAAGCCACTGACGAATCGCCCACCCCGAATCTCGCCGCGAGCTTCCAGCCGATGGAACGTGCGCAGTAATTCCCGCCAGCTCGGCAGCCAGTCCGCTTCACGCTCCAGCAAGCGCCAGAACACCACGCCGTAGCGGCGCAGCAAGGTCATGGCGATATGTTCCAGCGTGTCGTTCGGCGTCGCCGCAGGGCGTTTGTTATCCACAACCGGCGCCGTCGGCCCGCGTCGCAACAAGGCCCAGCGCCCGGCATCGTCCATCCCCCCGACAAACGCACCGCGCCCGCGCCGGCTGCTGCGATTCTGCCGTTTACTGGCCGGGGTAATCAGCGCCCGCAGGCCGGCGAAGCTGTCGGCATTCACCAGCCCGGCGCCGACCAATTCCTGCAAGGCAATTTCCAGCTCCGCGCGCAGCAGGTGCGCCTCGTGAATCAGCTCATCGAAAAACAGTGCGCCGTGTTGGCTCAGCGCCTCGTGGACTTTTTGCGTCTTGGGCGAGAGTTCGCTGATCGGCGTCTGCTCGGTCAGGCTGCTCCAGAGCCCGACCTGGCTGCGCGGCAGCAACACAATCGGCGTGCTGCGCAGGGCCGTGCTGGCGGCCTTATTGCGCGCGGTCAGGCGCGTCCAGACCAGTTTGCCGCTGCGGCACAGGTCATCCAGCCAACTCGCCGAATAGCCTTTGATCCGCGTTGGCAGGATGTCGCTGTCCCAGGCGGACGCGGCAGCGGGGTAGCCTTCGAACTGAGAGACGATGGCGGGCAACACCGCGCTACCCTGGCCTTGGGTGGCGGCGGACAGGTGCTGCCAGTCGAACAGAAATCGCATGAAATCCTGCAGCGCCACCGGCTCGATTTCCCGCCGCAGACGCTTAACCGTGTAGCGGTGAATTCGCGCCAGCAGATGCCGTTCGCACCATTCTTCCCCAGAGGCTCCCGGTGTGAATTGGCCGCGCAATACATAACCTTCGCGCTCCAGATGCGCGAGCGCTTGGGTGACTTGCGCCGTGAGCAGTCCCAACGGTTCGGCAATCGCTTCGAGCAGCAATGGACCAAAGGCGCTGAGCCGTGCGCGGATCACTTCCAGCAACGCTTCATCCGGCTCCCAGGCTTCATCGAACCCCGGCAACGCCTCAAGCGGTGGCAGCAAATCGGCCTGTGGATAAATCGCTTGCAGGCAAGTCAGTCGTTCCAGCGCCAGCCACAGCGATTGCCCTGCATTGATCTGCAAACGGCTGGCGCGCCCGCTGTGTGCAAGTGCATTCAGCCAGTCGAGCCAATGGGAATTGGCTTGCGCCTCGGCTTCGGTGATGCACGCCAGGCTCATCAACGCTTCATGCATTTCATCGACACTGGTGGGCGTTGGCCAGGCTTCGTCGCGCACGGCCTGGATCGCTTCACCATCCAGCGCACCGAGGTCGTCAGTGGACTGCGGGTCGGTCCAGCGTCGGTTGAGCACCGCTTGAGTGCGGCGTTCTTCCAGCGGTGCATCGTCGAGAAAGGTGTAGGGGCGGGCGCTGAGAATTTCTGCCGCCAGTGGTGAAGGTGCCGGCAAATCGCGGCTGATCAGCCGCACCTCGCCACGTTCCATGCGCCGTAACAATGCGAGCCAACCTTCGCTGTCCATGGCCTCGTGCAGGCAATCGTCGAGGGTTTGTTCGATCAGTGGATGCTCGGGGATTTCACGTTCGCCGGCGAGGTTTTCCACACAGGCAATCTGATCGGGGAACACGCTGGCGATCAGGTCTTCACTCTTCATGCGCTGGATCTGCGGCGCGACTTTGCGCCCGCCGGTATAGCGCGGCAATGCCAACGCGACGCCGGCGTTCCAGCGCCAGCGCACACCGAACAGCGGCGCATCGAGTATCGCTTGAATCAGCAGGTGTTCGGCGGTGTTGCTGTGCAGATAGCGCCAGACATCATCGAGTTCGAAGCTGTGGCTGGTGGACAGCGACAGCACGATGGCGTCTTCGCTGGCGGCGGCTTGCAGTTCGAAATTGAAGGTGCGGCAAAAACGCTTGCGCAGGGCCAGGCCCCAGGCGCGGTTGATGCGACTGCCGAACGGCGTGTGAATGATCAGTTGCGTGCCGCCGGTCTCGTCGAAAAAACGCTCCATCAGCAGCGTGTCTTGCGAGGGCAGTGCGCCCAGGGTCAGGCGGGCACGGGCCAGGTAATCGACCAGTTGTTCGGCGCTGGCGAGGTTCAGGCCGAGGGTCTCGGTCAGCCAGTCGATGGCCGGTTGCAAATCGCCCTGCGTGGCTCTAAGCAGTTCATCGAGTTGCGCTTGCAGGCGCGCCACGGCAAACGACAATTCGGCGCTGCGCCCCGGCGCTTCACCGAGCCAGAACGGGATGGTCGGCGGCTGGCCCTGAGCATCCTCGACCCGGACCTTGCCGGTTTCGACGCGCAGGATTCGGTACGAAGTATTGCCCAGCTGGAAGACATCCCCGGCGATGCTTTCCACCGCAAAGTCTTCGTTGACGCTTCCGATGTTCAGGCCTTGGGGCTCGAGCAGCACGCTGTAATCGGCGTTGTCGGGAATGGTTCCGCCGCTGGTCACGGCCGTCAGTTTGGCGCCCCGGCGACCGCGCAGGGTTCGGGTCAACGCATCGCGATGCAGATAAGCGCTGCGCAAACCCTGGCGACCGTTGTAGCCCTCGGCGAGCATCTGCAGCAGCGCCTGGTAATGTTTTTCGTCGAGCTCGGCGTAGGGCGAAGCCTTGCGGAACATCTCCAGCAGCGCTTGCTCCTGCCATTCCTGGCAACTGACCTCGGCGATGATCTGCTGGGCCAGGACATCCAGCGGCGCCTTGGGAATCTGCAAGGTGTCGAGTTCGCCACGGCGCACGCAGTCGAGCAGGGCGGCGCATTCGATCAAGTCATCGCGGGTGGTGGCAAACAACCGGCCCTTGGGCGTGCCTCCGACCTGGTGCCCGGAACGGCCGACCCGTTGCAGAAACCCGGCGATCGAGCGCGGCGAAGCGATCTGGCACACCAGGTCGACGTCGCCAATGTCGATCCCCAGCTCCAGCGAGGCCGTGGCGATCAGTACTTGCAAGTCGCCGCGCTTGAGCCGTTGCTCGGCGTCCAGGCGGAATTCCTTGGCCAGGCTGCCGTGGTGCGCGGCGACGGCGTCTTTGCCCAGGCGTTCGCTCAAGTGTCGGCTCAGGCGTTCGGCCAGGCGCCGGGTGTTGACGAAAATCAGGGTGGTGCGGTGTTCGCGGGCCAGGGCGGCGAGGCGGTCGTACACCAACTCCCAGACATCATTGGCCATTACCGCCGACAGCGGCACGGGCGGCACTTCGATGCCCAGGTCCCGTGGACGGGCATGGCCGATATCGATGATTTCGCATTCGCGATCACGGCCAACGAGAAAACGCGAGACCGCTTCGATGGGTTTTTGCGTGGCCGACAGGCCGATGCGCATCAACGGTTCTGCACACAAGGCCTGCAAGCGTTCGAGGCTCAGAGCCAAATGGCTGCCGCGTTTGCTGGCGGCGATGGCGTGGATTTCATCGACGATCACCGTGCGCGTGGTGCCGAGCATTTTGCGGCCGGAATCGGAGCCGAGCAGCACGTAAAGGGACTCGGGGGTGGTCACCAGGATGTGCGGTGCGGTTTTGCGCATCACCAAGCGGTCTTTTTGCGGGGTGTCACCGGTGCGCACGGCGGTATTGATCTGCAGTTCGGGCAGGCCCATCACCCGCAATTGCTCGGAGATCCCGGTCAGCGGGTTTTGCAGGTTGATCTGAATGTCGTTGGACAGGGCTTTGAGCGGCGAGACGTAGACCACGAGGGTTTCGTCGGGCAGCCCGTTTTCGCTTTCCAGGCCACGGTGAACCAGATCATCGATAACGGCGAGAAACGCAGTGAGGGTTTTGCCGGAGCCGGTGGGCGCGGCGATCAGGGTCGAGCGATGCTGGCGAATGATCGGCCACGCCCGGGCCTGGGCGGCGGTGACCGTCGGGAAGGTATTGCTGAACCAGGCGCTGACGGCGGGGTGAAAGCCGTTCAGGGCGCTGTCTGCGGGGATGGGCAGGTTCATGTCTGATTTATGCGGGTGAGTCGGAGAAGATGCAAGTACCGCTCAAGATCTTCGCTGGCTTTTAGGGCCTCATCGCGGGCAAGCCCGCTCCCACAGGGGATTTGTGTACGCCGCAGAATCTTGTGGGAGCGGGCTTGCCCGCGATGAGGCAGCAAGCAGCAACGCAAATCCGGGAGATCTACACTTTACGGATGACGGTTGCGCACTAAACCCGCAAAATGCAACGATTCCGGTAACTATCGATGGCATTGCCTGCGGGTGGTGTCGATAAACCCTTTGTTCCAATCAGACTGGGCCTGCTGACTCTATGCGAATGCGCCTTATGTTACTGGGCGGCGGAAATGCCCTTGGGCAGGCGCTGATTCGCCTCGGTGCAGAGGAAGACATCGGCTTCCTCGCCCCCCGCCCACCGCAAGACGGCTGGGACGCCGCGAGCCTGACGCAGCTGCTCGACGACACTCGTCCAGACGCGCTGATCAACCTCGCCTACTATTTTGACTGGTTCCAGGCGGAGACGGTCAGTGAGCAGCGACTGGCCGGGCAGGAGCGGGCGATCGAGCGCCTGGCCGAACTGTGCCAGCACCACAACATCGTGCTGCTGCAACCTTCGAGTTATCGTGTGTTCGACGGCTCCCGGGCGACCGCTTACAGCGAAAAAGACGAACCGGTTCCCTTGGGCCTTCGGGGTCAAGCGCTGTGGCGGATCGAACAAAGCGTGCGCGCCACTTGCCCGCAACACGTGCTGCTGCGCTTCGGCTGGCTGCTCGATGACAGCCCCGAGGGCACCCTCGGCCGATTCCTCGCCCGGGCGGAAATGCCGGAAGAATTGCTCATGGCCGATGACCGCCGGGGTAACCCGACACCGGTCGACGACGCGGCGCGGGTGATCATTTCAGTGCTCAAGCAACTCGATTGCGCGGCGCCGTTGTGGGGCACCTATCATTACGCCGGGCACGAGGCGACGACACCGCTGGCATTGGGGCAGGCCATCCTGACCGAAGCGCGCAGCCTGCACCCGCTGGCTATCGAAGCACCGACCGCCCAGGCTCACGCCGCGCGCCCGGATGCCGCCGAAGAGCCGCAACACGCGGTGCTGGCCTGCAAGAAAATTCTGCACACGTTCGGGATCAAGCCTCGCGCCTGGCGCGCAGCGCTCCCGGGCTTACTGGATAGGTTCTATCGCCATGGCTGACGGCCCTGTTCTGATCACCGGCGGCGCCGGATTCATTGGCTCGCACCTGACCGATGCCTTGCTTGCCAAGGGGCATTCGGTGCGTATTCTCGATGACATGTCCACGGGCAAACGCAGCAACCTGCCGCTGGATAATCCAAAGGTCGAGCTGATCGTGGGCGATGTCGCCAATGCGGCGCTGGTGGCTCAGGCCATGGCCGGTTGCAGCGCTGTGGCGCACTTGGCTGCGGTGGCATCGGTGCAGGCTTCGGTGGATGATCCGGTGAAGACCCATCAAAGCAATTTCATCGGCACGCTGAATGTCTGCGAAGCCATGCGTCAGGCCGGCGTAAAACGGGTGTTGTACGCGTCCAGCGCAGCGGTCTACGGCAATAATGGCGAAGGTCAGTCAATCGACGAAGACACCGCCAAGGCGCCTCTGACGCCTTACGCTTCAGACAAACTGGCCGGCGAGCATTACTTCGATTTCTACCGTCGCCAGCATGGCCTCGAGCCGGTGATTTTCCGCTTCTTCAATATTTTCGGTCCACGCCAGGACCCGTCTTCGCCGTATTCCGGCGTGATCAGTATTTTCAGCGAGCGTGCGCAGAAAGGCCTGCCGATCACCGTGTTCGGCGATGGCGAGCAGACTCGCGATTTCGTGTACGTCGAGGATCTGGTCGACCTGCTGGTGCAAGCCATCGAGAAGCCACAGGTCGAAGTCGGTGCGGTCAATGTCGGCTGGAACCAGGCGACCTCGCTCAAGCAGATGCTTGAAGCGCTGGAGGCGGTTGTCGGTGAATTACCGCCGGTGACCTACGGTCCGGCGCGCTCCGGCGATATCCGCCACTCGCGCGCGAACAACCAGCGTTTGCTGGAGCGCTTTACCTACCCGGAGCAGACACCGATGAGTGTCGGGCTGGCGCGGTTGTTGGGGCGCTGAGGTTTTGATCGTTCCCACGCTCTGCGTGGGAATGCCTCAATGGACGCTCAGCGTCCGCTTTTGAGACGCAGAGCGTCTCTGGCTACATTCCCACGCGGGAGCGTGGGAACGATCACGACGGTGCCTTAGAACTTGTAGCCCAGGCCAACCATGTAGATGAACGGGTCGACATCCACATTGACCTTGGCCCGAGTGCCGGGAGCCACGGCGTTGTTTTCCACGGTCGCCGTGGTGTCGATGTCGATGTAGCGCACCTGGCCGTTGAGCATGATGTTGTCGGTGATCATGTAGTCAGCGCCGACCTGGAACGCCATGCCCCAGGAGTTATCCGCCTTGAAGTTGCTGAACCCGTTGGCCTGGGCTTCGCTGCTGAGGTTTTCGTCGTAGATCCAGGTGTAGTTGATACCCGCGCCGACATACGGCTGGAACGGGGACTTCGCTGCCATCGGGTAGTACACCACGCTCAAGGTGGGCGGCAGGTGTTTGAGGGTACCGAGTTTACCGTTGGCCGCGCCCAGGGCGGTGCCTTTGAGCTTCACGTCATGCTCGAATGGCGAGGCCGCCAGCAGCTCGATCCCCCAGTGGCTGTCGAACATGTAGGCGAAGTTCAGACCCAGTTGCGTGTCGCTGCTCATGGTGGCCTTGCCACCCAGATTGGTGCCGGCCAACGGGCCTTGGTCGACCTTGACGCTGGAGCTGTCGGCTTCGGGGTTGACGGTGATTGCACCGGCACGAACGATGATGTCGCCTGCTTCGTGGGCGTAGGCGAGCGGGGCTGCGAAGGCGAGGGCAAGCAGCGAAGCGCAGAGCTTGGACTTGTGCATGGAGGGCTCCAAAGGACGTTAAAAATAGTCGATGTCCAATGGTACGGAGGCGTCTGATACGGTCTTTTGATGCAGCTCAATGAAACAGTGATGGTCCGTTTTTTATGGTGCGGCGGATTGCCTCTTCGCGAGCAAGCCGCTTCCACAAGGGATCGCCTAATCCCTGTGGGAGCGGGCTTGCTCGCGAAGGCTATCTATCAAACACCCCATGACGACCAAATTCACTCCGGCAGCTCATACACAAAAATCTTGTCGGCCTCCATCTGATAACCCGCATCCGCCAACTCGCTGGTCGACGCCTTGACCTGCAACGCACCCTCGATCCAGTACGGTTGATACAGCTCATCGAGCTTCACGCCGACGGCGCTTTTCACATGCACGATCTGGTTCGACGGCGGTGGCGGCACATGGATGCAGGCGCCGAAATACGGCACGAGTAGAAACTCCGTGGTGCGACCTTCCTCACTCACTTCCAGCGGTACGATGTAGCCCGGCAAGCGAATGTTCTGACCGTCGAGGCTCTTCACCACTGGCGCGTTGGGCATGTCTTGTTTGGCGGCCGGCGCCGATTCAGCGGCCAGCGCGTTGCCCATCTGCGACAGGTCGTGCAGCGGCGTCATGTTTGGCACTTCCGGCATGGCGTCCGGTGGAATCATTTCCGACCAGGTCAGTTCTTTCGGCTCGGCCGCCCATAGCGGCAGGGCGACCAGCATCAACAGCGCAAGCAGGGCGCGGGGCATCGTTAATGTCCTCATAGTCGGATCGATAGGCCATCGGCCAGAGATTGGCGATACGCGCGCCAGGCCGGCACGCTGCCCATCAGCAGCGCGGCGATCAGGATGCCACCGAGCAGCGTCCATTCATATTCGCTGGGCCAGGCCAGCGGCAAATACAAACCATAATTGGCCTGCACATACCCCTGCGCCGCAGCGATGCACACGTATAGCAGGGCCACGCCGGCAATCACTCCCGACAGCGCCAGGGCAAACGCTTCCAGCACCAGCAAGGTTGCGATGTGCCACGGCCGCGCACCCACCGAACGCAGAATCGCCATCTCGCGGCGACGTTCATTGAGGCTGGTGAGAATCGCCGTGAGCATGCCGATCAGCCCGGTCAGCACCACGAACAGCGAGACCACGAACAAGGCTTTTTCCGCCGTGCTCATCAAACTCCAGAGTTCTTGCAACGCTACGCCCGGCAGGATCGCCAGCATCGGTTCGCCGCGGAATTCGTTGATTTCACGTTGTACGGCGAAGGTGGAAATCTTGTTGTTGAGGCCGAGCATGAATGCGGTGATCGCTTGCGGCGTCAGGTCCATGTTGCGCGCCTGATCGGCACTGATCCGACCGTTGCCGCGCGCGGGCACACCGTTGTGCCAGTCGATGTGAATGGCTTCCATGCCACCGAGGCTGATGTGCAGCGTGCGATCCACCGGGGTGCCGGTGCGTTTGAGAATGCCGACCACGGTGAACGGCTTGTCATCGTGCTTGACCAGACTGATCGCAGCCACACCGTGGGACAGCACCAGTTTGTCGCCGAGCTTGTAGTGCAACGCATCAGCCACTTTGGCGCCAAGCACCACCTCGAACGGATCGGTGGCGAAGGCGCGGCCGTCGGCCAGTTCCAGGTGCTGTTGATGGCCGTACTGGTAATGCTCGAAATACGCCTCGGTGGTGCCCATCACGCGATAACCGCGATGGGAATCACCGAGGGACATCGGGATCGCCCATTTCACTTTCGGGTCGTTGGCGAAGTGCTCGAAGCTGTCCCAACGAATGTTGTTGGTGGCGTTGCCAATGCGAAACACCGAGTACAGCAGCAGGTTCACCGAACCGGACCGTGCGCCGACAATCAGGTCAGTGCCGCTGATGGTGCTGGCGAAACTGGCCTTGGCTTCGGTGCGCACCCGTTCCACGGCCAACAACAGGCAGACCGACAGGGCGATGGCGAACGCGGTGAGAATCGCGGTGAAGCGGCGGTTAGCCAGGCTGGCCAGGGCTAGACGAAACAAATACATCTCAAACCTCGGACGGGGTGGCGGCGCGATTGAGATCGGCCAGCGACAAATGACGATCGAACAGTGGCGCGAGGCTCTGGTCATGGCTGACAAACAACAGGCTCGATCCGGCTTCGCGGCACTCGGCGAACAGCAGGCGAATAAAGTTTTCGCGCGCGTCGTAATCCAGGGCTGAGGTCGGTTCGTCGGCAATCACCAGTTCCGGCTGACCGATCAATGCGCGAGCAGCGGCGACCCGCTGCTGTTGGCCGATGGACAGCGAATCGGCGCGACGGCTGAGCAGGCTTTCATCCTTCAGGCCCAAATGGGCGAGCAGGGTGGCTGCGGCCTGATCGACGCTGCCGTGTCGTTGTTTCGCCCGTTCGGCACGCAGTTTGGAGAAGTGGCAAGGCAGCTCGACGTTTTCGCGCACTGAGAGAAACGGCAGCAAGTTGAACTGCTGGAAGATGTAGCCGGTGTGATCGACGCGAAAACGGTCACGTGCGCCGGCACCGAGTTCAGTCAGTTCCTGGCCCAGCAGGCGAATGCTGCCGCGATTGGGCTTCTGCACGCCGCCGAGCAGGCCGAGCAGGGTGGTTTTGCCACTGCCGCTGGGGCCTTTGAGGAACAGGGTTTCACCGGGCTCCAGGCGAAATGCCGGGATATCCAGTAGCGGCGGGTGACCGGGCCAGCTGAAGCCCAGGTCGGACAGTTCGATGAGTGCTTGGGTCATGGCGCCGATTTCGTTGTTTTGATGACCTGTAGGAGCTGTCGAGTGCAACGAGGCTGCGATCTTTGAAAGATCAAGATCAAAAGATCGCAGCCTCGTTGCACTCGACAGCTCCTACAGGGGGGATTAGAACTTGAGAGCCGCGGCCTTGGCGGTCACTTCAACCCCTTGCTGACCGCTCGGGCTGATCAGTTGTACCTGAATCTTCTGGGTCGCCGGGAACGCGTTGAAAATAGTCGCCAGGTCCAGGGTTTTCAGCGCACCCGGGGCTGCGCAGGTGAATTGATAGTGCGCGTGGATTTCGCTGTGGTCGTGGTGATGTTCGTCCTTGGCGTCTTCATCATGATCGGCATCTGGCTTGTCACCGAACAGCGGGCTTTCCAGTTCCTGGGTCGCCACTGTGCAGCCGGCGGCTTTGGGCAGGTTGAATAACGTCAGCGGTTTCTCCAGCTGCGCGCGGACGGCGGCGACCTTGGCTTTATCGGCATCGGTGGTGGCGGCGTGTTCGAAGCCCACCAGGTTCATCGCCGGGCTTTCCAGCTCCAGTTCCAGCGTCTGGCCATCCAGCGCCGCGTTCAGGCGACCGACGCCATGTTCGTGCGCACCGAGGCTGCCGTGCTCATGGTCATGTTCATCCGCGGCGTGGGCTACGGCCAGCGGCAGCAGGGCAAACGGCAAAACAAGAAGCAGACGGCGCATGAAGGGTCTCCGGAAAGTAAAATGAATAAATTGTTATGTAATCTTATAACGAAAGTGCGGGGAGTTTGACCGCCTGCTTGGCGTTGCGCAAGTCACATGGGAGCATGCACGTCAGAAATGTGCGGGAGCAGACTCATGTTGCGAATTCGCGGAAGCATCGGCGACTGGCCGGTGGATTTGACGCTGGAGATGGATGACAGCGATTGGGCGCGACTCGGTGCGCAGCTGCAAGTGACTCAGCCTGAGGCCGTTGCGGCGTCGGCCAAACCGGTGAATCAGGATGATGCGCTGTGGCAGATCGCCAAAGACCTGCTGCGCAAGGCCGGGCAATTGAGCGGGCCGGATTTGCTCGATCAGCTGGAAGGGCTGACCGGCAGCGCAGCCTCGGGCAAACGCCTGTTGGTGCGCCTGCGTCACTGCGCCGATGTGAAGGTGACGAGCGGCGGCGATACGCCGCTCTATAGCTGGATCCAGTAAACCGCAAAAGATCGCAGCCTCGTTGCACTCGACAGCTCCTACATGGGATTTAACTTTCCTGTAGGAGCTGTCGAGTGCAACGAGGCTGCGATCTTTTGATTTTTTAATAAAGCGCAGCAAACAACTTGCGGCGGTACGTGGTCACCAGAGGATGATCGTTGCCCAGCAGTTCGAACACCTGTAGCAAAGTCTTGTGTGGCAAACCTTCGCTGTAGCTGCGGTTGCGGATGAACAGTTTGAGCAACGCATCCAGCGCGGCGTCGTATTGCTGGCGGGCCAACTGCTGGATCGCCAGTTGATAAACCGCCTCATCGTCCTGCGGATTTTTCGCCAGGCGTGCTTTCAGGTCCGCCGCATCCGGCAAGTCCTTGGCCTGACCGAGGAACTGGATCTGCGCCTTGGCGCCGGCCAGCGCTGCTTTGTGTTCATCGCTTTTCACCGCATCCAGCACGGTTTGCGCTTCGCCCAACTCGCCACGTTCAGTCAGGCAGCGGGCATAGAGAATCAGTGCGCGAGCGTTGGTGTTGTCTTCGCCCAGGAGCACTTTGAGTACGGCTTCGGCGTCGGCGAAACGGCTGTCGTCGAACAAGGCCTGAGCCTGCTCGATGGGATCGGTCGCTGCCGGTGGTGGCATTTGAACGTGAGGCTCGAGCATTGCCCGCACCGCCGATTCCGGTTGCGCGCCGGCAAAGCCATCCACCGGTTGACCGTCCTTGAACAGCACCACGGTCGGCAGGCTGCGAATGCCGAAACGGGCGACGATGTCCTGTTCGAGATCGCAATTGACCTTGGCCAGCAGCAACTCGCCCTGATAGCTCTCGGCGATGGTCTGCAGCATCGGCATCAGCACTTTGCAGGGCGCACACCATTCGGCCCAGAAATCCACCAGCACCGGTTTGTGGAAGGAGGTCTCGATCACCGACTGGTCGAAATCGGCAGTCGTGGCGTCGAAGATGTACGGCGTTTCCTGACTCATGGGGGATCTCTTGGAAGCGTGAATGAGGTCACTATACGGCTTGGGGGTGGGCGGCCGAAAGTCGGAGCAATGATCGTTCCCTCGCAGAGCGTGGGAACGATCATGTCCGGGTGGCGTGGTAGAGGCTTACATAGCGAAACTCTTCAGGCTCGGCCAGATCCGGCAGGGTCATCGCTTCCAGCATCTCGATGCGTTGATACAACGGATGACGAAAATCCCTCACCCGCGAATCCGCCACCAGCGCCTGCTGGCCACGGCTCAAAAACTCATCGAGCAATGGCAGGTTCGCCCGGTCATAGAGCACATCGGCCACCAGAATCAGATCGAAGCGATCCGCCTCGGCGAAAAAATCCGTCGAGTAGTTGAGCTGTACGTCATTGAGTTCAGCATTGGCCCGACACGCCGCAATCGCCAGCGGGTCCAGGTCACAGGCCACTACTTCCAGCGCGCCAGCCTTGACCGCGGCAATCCCCGCGACCCCGGAGCCGGCGCCGAAATCCAGCACGCGTTTGCCTTTGACCCACTCCGGAAATTCGGCGAGGTAACGGGCAACCGCCAAGCCGCTGGCCCAGCAGAAACTCCAGTACGGTGGTTCGTGCAGAATCCGCCGGGTTTCTTCCGGGCTGAAAGCGCGGTCCATGTTGTCGCCGTCGATCAGCCAGAGTTTCAGTTCGCAGTCCGGCAAGGCGACAGGCACAAGCTGCGCATCACCGAGCAATTGCCCCAACGCCTGTTGCAGGTCGAACGGTGCAATCATGGCGCTTTGACGAATTGCAGCTGGCCCAGTGTTTGCGTCGTTGGCTGGGTAATGATCTGCGACGGCAGATGCAAAATCAGCTGGCCGGACTGGCTGGCGCGGCCGCGCAGTTCAACGCGGGCACCCACCGGAAACGATTCCGGGTTGAAACGCAGGTGAAACGGCAACACTTGATTGGTGCCGATCAGGCTGGAGCTGGCGAGCAGTTGTTGCGGGCGGGCCTTGTCATCGATCACCAGCAACGCCAATTCGACTTCGGCGCCGGCCGGCACGCCTAGCAGGGTGCCACTCAATTCGCGCTGATAGGCGGGCAACGGACCGAGGTTGGCGGACTCTTGGGCTTTCTTCTGCGCAGCCTGCGGGGCGGGCCCTGGCGTAGGCGGCTGGGGCTTGGGCGCATCGCTGCTGCAGGCCACCAGCAGGCTGAAAAGACTGAGCATAACGAGCGGTCTTAGGGACATTTGCGGCTCCAGCAAGGTGAAATCCATGGATCAAGCTCTATAACCCGTCTGTATACCGCAAACCCTATGGCTTGTCTTGCCACGGGGATGCGCTACCATGGCCCTCCCTTTTTTTGTTGCCTGCCACCATGCACTGTCCCTTCTGCGGTGCCAACGACACCAAGGTCATCGACTCGCGTCTGGTCGCCGAGGGCGAACAGGTGCGCCGCCGGCGTGAATGCCTGGCCTGCGGCGAGCGTTTCACGACGTTCGAGACTGCTGAACTGGTGTTGCCGCGCCTGATCAAAACCGACGGCAGCCGCCAGCCGTTCGACGAAGAAAAACTTCGTGCCGGCATGCAGCGAGCGCTCGAGAAGCGCCCGGTGAGTGTCGAACGCCTGGAATCGTCGCTGGTGCACATCAAACACAAGCTGCGCGCCACCGGCGAGCGCGAGGTCAAATCCCTCGTGGTCGGTGAACTGGTGATGGCCGAGCTGCAAAAGCTCGACGAAGTCGCCTACATTCGTTTCGCCTCCGTGTATCGCCGCTTCCAGGACCTCAATGAGTTCCGTGAAGAGATCGATCGCCTGGCCCGTGAGCCGGTGAAAGAATGACCACTTCCCCCGAACAAGCCATTCTCGACGCCCATTACATGGCTCGCGCCCTGGAACTGGCGCGCAAAGGTCATTACTCGACGCACCCCAACCCTCGGGTCGGCTGCGTGATCGTGCGTGACGGCCAAATCGTCGGCGAAGGCTGGCATGTACGCGCCGGCGAACCGCATGCCGAAGTCCACGCCCTGCGCGCCGCCGGTGACAAGGCCCGGGGCGCAACGGCTTACGTGACCCTCGAACCTTGCAGCCACCACGGCCGCACGCCGCCCTGCGCCGATGCGCTGGTGAACGCCGGTGTCGCGCGAGTGGTGGCCGGGATGCAGGACCCTAATCCTGCGGTCGCCGGTCGCGGCATGCAGCGTTTGGCCCAGGCCGGTATCGCCATTGAAAGCGGTGTGCTGGAAGGCGAGGCGCGCAAGCTCAACGAAGGCTTTCTCAAGCGCATGGAACACGGCTTGCCGTTCGTGCGAGTGAAGTTGGCCATGAGCCTGGACGGTCGCACGGCGATGGAAAGTGGCGAAAGCCAATGGATCACCGGTCCGGCCGCACGCTCGGCGGTTCAACGCCTGCGCGCGCAAGCCAGTGTGGTGCTGACCGGCGCCGACACGGTGCTGGCCGATAATGCCCGTTTGACCGTACGCGCCGATGAGCTGGGGCTGGACTCCGAGCAGACCGCACTCGCCATGAGCCGTCCACCACTGCGGGTGTTGATCGATGGCCGTTTGCGCGTGCCGCTGGACGCGCCGTTCTTCAAGGCCGGCCCGGCCCTGGTCGCCACCTGCATGGCGGTCGAAGAGCAATACGCCAATGGCCCGGAATGCCTGATCGTGACGGGCGAGGATGGTTTGGTCGACCTGCGCAAGTTGCTGGTTGAACTGGCCCATCGCGACGTCAACGAAGTGCTGGTCGAGGCGGGCCCGCGCCTGGCAGGTGCTTTTGCCCAGCAAGGTCTGGTGGATGAGTTCCAGATTTTCATCGCCGGCAAGTTCCTCGGCTCATCGGCACGACCGCTGCTGGACTGGCCGCTGGCGCAAATGAAAGACGCACCCGAGCTGAAAATTACCGAAATCCGCGCGGTTGGCGATGACTGGCGAGTCATCGCCATTCCTGTGCCAGCGGCGAGCGTATAATTCCCGGCCTGCGTCACGCGTCGGCCCTGTTCTCGAGGAGGACTCCATGTTTACCGGCATCATCGAATCCATCGGCAGTATTCGTGCATTGACCCCAAAAGGCGGAGATGTGCGGGTACACGTAGAAACCGGCAAGCTCGACTTGAGCGACGTCAAACTGGGCGACAGCATCGCGGTCAACGGCGTGTGCCTGACAGCCGTTGAATTGCCGGGCAACGGCTTTGCGGCGGACGTGAGTCGCGAAACCCTCGACTGCACGGCAATGAATGATCTGAAAAGCGGCAGCCCGGTGAACCTGGAAAAAGCCCTGACCCCGACCACACGCCTGGGCGGACATCTGGTCAGCGGTCACGTCGATGGCGTGGGCGAAGTGGTTGCCCGCACCGAGAACGCGCGCGCCGTGGAGTTTCGCATCCGTGCGCCCAAGGAACTGGCCAAGTACATTGCCCATAAAGGCTCGATCACCGTCGACGGCACCAGCCTGACCGTGAATGCGGTCGATGGCGCTGAGTTCCTGCTGACCATCATTCCGCACACCCTGAGCGAAACCATCATGGCGTCGTACCAGCCAGGTCGCCGGGTGAACCTCGAAGTCGACTTGCTTGCCCGTTATCTGGAGCGCCTGTTGTTGGGCGATAAGGCCGCAGAGCCTACAAAATCCGGAAACATTACCGAAAGCTTTCTGGCCGCCAACGGCTACCTCAAATCCTGACTCAAGGGGGTGCCTTGTGGCGCTCAATAGCATCGAAGAACTGGTTGAAGACATCCGCCAAGGCAAGATGGTCATCCTCATGGATGACGAAGACCGCGAGAACGAAGGCGACCTGATCATGGCCGCCGAGTGCTGCAAGGCCGAACACATCAACTTCATGGCCAAGCACGCCCGTGGCCTGATTTGCATGCCGATGAGCCGTGAGCGCTGCGAACTGCTCAAGCTGCCCCTGATGGCGCCACGCAACGGTTCCGGTTTCGGCACCAAGTTCACCGTGTCCATCGAAGCGGCCGAAGGCGTGACCACCGGCATCTCCGCTGCCGACCGTGCGCGCACCGTGCAAGCGGCTGCGGCGAAAGACGCCAAGGCTGAAGACATCGTCAGCCCGGGCCACATCTTCCCGCTGATGGCCCAGGCCGGCGGCACACTCGCTCGCGCCGGTCACACCGAAGCGGCTTGCGATCTTGCGCGCATGGCCGGTTTCGAGCCGAGCGGCGTGATCTGCGAAGTGATGAACGACGACGGCACCATGTCCCGTCGCACCGAACTCGAAGCCTTCGCGGCTGAACACAACATCAAGATCGGCACCATCGCCGACCTGATCCACTACCGGATGATCCACGAACGTACCGTTCAGCGGATTGCCGAGCAGCCTTTGGACAGCGAGCTGGGCCAGTTCAACCTGGTGACCTATCGTGATTCCGTGGAAGGCGACGTGCACATGGCCCTGACCCTGGGCACCGTGTGCGCTGATGAACCGACCCTGGTTCGGGTGCATAACATGGACCCGCTGCGCGACCTGTTGATGGTCAAGCAACCGGGGCGCTGGAGCCTGCGCGCCGCGATGGCTGCGGTGGCCGAGGCTGGCAGCGGCGTGGTGCTGTTGCTGGGTCACCCGCTTGATGGCGACGTGTTGCTGGCGCATATCCGCGAAACCGCGGATCAGACTGCAGTGAAAAAACCGACCACCTACAGCATCGTTGGTGCCGGTTCGCAGATCCTTCGGGACCTGGGCGTGCGCAAAATGCGTTTGATGTCCGCGCCAATGAAATTTAATGCGATATCCGGTTTTGATCTGGAAGTTGTAGAATACGTGCCCTCCGAATAATGACCGGTTGTTCCCGGCCCTGTATTCGCGGTTCAAATATCACTGAGGGATGCGTAGAAAACGCGTCCCGGCTCTTTAAGAGATCTAACGAATGACCCTGAAGACCATCGAAGGTACCTTCATCGCCCCTAAAGGCCGCTACGCTTTGGTAGTGGGCCGTTTCAACAGCTTCGTCGTTGAAAGCCTGGTCAGCGGTGCAGTTGATGCCCTGGTTCGCCATGGCGTGAGCGAAAGCGACATCACCATTATCCGTGCGCCTGGCGCCTTCGAAATTCCCCTGGTTGCGCAGAAAGTCGCTCAAAAGGGTGAATACGCGGCAATCATCGCCCTGGGCGCGGTCATTCGTGGCGGTACTCCGCACTTCGAATACGTGGCGGGCGAATGCACCAAGGGCCTGGCCCAGGTGTCCATGGAGTTCGGCGTTCCGGTCGCTTTCGGCGTACTGACCGTTGATTCCATCGAACAAGCCATCGAACGTTCCGGCACCAAGGCCGGTAACAAAGGTGCTGAAGCTGCCCTGTCCGCTCTGGAAATGGTCAGCCTGCTGGCGCAGTTGGAGGCCAAGTGATTAGCGACGAAAGTGATCGTTTCAACCCGCGCGATCCAAAGCCTGCGGATGCCGGCAAGCCATCGAAAAGCGTCAAGCGTCGCGAAGCCCGTCAGCTCGCGACCCAGGCGCTGTATCAATGGCACATGGCCAAGCAGTCGCTGAACGAGATCGAAGCGCAGTTTCGGGTCGATAACGATTTCAGCGATGTCGACGGTGCCTACTTCCGTGAAATCCTGCATGGGGTTCCAGCGCAGAGGGACAGGATCGACGCCGCGCTCAAGCCTTGCCTGGACTTGACCATCGAAGAGCTGGACCCGGTTGAACTGGCGGTATTGCGCCTGTCCACCTGGGAACTGCTTGAGCGTGTCGACGTGCCGTATCGCGTTGTGATCAACGAAGGTATCGAACTGGCCAAGGTCTTCGGTTCCACCGACGGCCACAAGTTCGTCAACGGTGTGCTCGACAAGCTGGCCCCGCGTCTGCGTGAAGCTGAAGTGAAGGCGTACAAGCGCTAATCAGCGCTTGTACGGCTGCCACATGGGCGAGTTTGAGCTGATCCGCAATTTCTTCGCCGCCGCGCCTTGTGCGCAGGGCGGCGAGGGCGTTGCTCTCGGAATCGGCGATGACTGCGCCTTGCTGACCGTTCCCCCCGGGGAGCAGTTGGCCATTTCTACCGACACGCTGGTTGCCGGCGTGCATTTCGCAGATCCCTGCGATCCGTTTCTGCTCGGTCAGCGCTCGCTGGCCGTCGCGGTCAGCGATCTGGCCGCCATGGGCGCCACCCCGATCGCCTTTACCCTTGCCCTGACGTTGCCGACGGTGACCGCCGATTGGTTGCAGGCCTACGCCCTTGGTTTGACCGTCATGGCCCAAGGCTGCGGTGTGGCTTTGGTGGGCGGTGATACCACTCGCGGCCCGTTAAGCATCACGATGACGGTGTTCGGGCGCGTGCCGACAGGTCAGGCGTTGACTCGCAGCGGGGCGCAGCCAGGCGATTTGCTCTGTGTGGGCGGCGAGTTGGGAAATGGGGCTGGCGCGTTGCCATTGGTACTCGGGCAGCGAACCGCCGATGTGGCCATCGCCGATCCGCTGCTGCGCCATTACTGGTCACCGCAACCGCAATTGGCTCTCGGTCAGGCGCTGCGGGGCAAAGCCACCTCGGCGCTGGATATCTCCGACGGTCTGTTGGCTGACTGCGGGCATATCGCCCTGGCGTCGGGAGTCGGCATTCAGGTTGAACGGGACCGATTGCCGCTGTCCAACGCTTTAGTGGCTTTCCTTGGCCAATCGGGTGCCGAAGGCGCAGCCTTGAGTGGCGGTGACGATTACGTGCTGGCCTTCACCTTGCCGCCCGTCGAATTATCCGCGTTGCTGGACGACGGCTGGCCGATACATGTGGTCGGGCGTGTTGTGGCAGGGCAGGGCGTCGTGCTGCTGGATGCCGATGGACAAGACATCACCCCGCAAACCCGCGGCTATCAACATTTTCGGGAGACACCGTGACAGATCATCCCAAACAGGTCCCGGCGGAATTCGTACCGCCGTCGGTCTGGCGCAATCCCTGGCACTTCCTGGCGTTCGGCTTCGGCTCGGGCACCTTGCCAAAAGCACCGGGCACCTGGGGGTCGTTAGTTGCGCTACCCTTTATCCCGTTATGGCAGATGCTGCCCGATTGGGGTTACTGGCTGATGCTGGGCGTCACCATGCTGTTCGGCTTCTGGCTGTGCGGCAAGGTTGCCGACGATTTGCGGGTACACGACCACGAAGGCATCGTCTGGGACGAAATGGTCGGGATGTGGATCACCCTGTGGCTGGTGCCGGAAGGTTGGTATTGGTTACTGGCGGGATTCCTGATGTTCCGCTTCTTCGACATTCTCAAGCCCTGGCCGATTCACTGGATCGACCGGCATGTGCACGGTGGCGTCGGGATCATGCTCGACGATGTATTGGCAGGCGTGTTTGCGTGGCTGGCGATGCAGGGGTTGGTATGGATTTTCGCCTGACAGGCGAAACAGGGGACTAAGGATGGCTCTGCGCTGGTTGGCTATGATGGTTTTCACCACATTTTGCTCGCTTGCCAGCGCGGGCGATGCCGTGACGACACCGTCGGTGATTCATCTGGCCAGCGAAGACTGGGAAGACTACACCGCCGCTGACGGTCATGGCCTGGGTTGGGACGTGCTGCGGGAGGTGTTCGAGCCGGCCGGCGTCAAACTGGACATCCGGACAGAGCCCTACATCCGCTCCATCGGCCTTGCACAACGTGGCGACATCGACGCCTGTGTCGGCTCCTATCGTGATGAGACCCACGACCTACTCTATCCGCGCTGGAATTTCGATACCGATCACATCTATGCCTTGGGGCTGGCGAGCAATCCGGCGCCGACCCCGCAAACGCTGGGCAACTATCGGCTGGCCTGGGTCCGTGGCTACAGCTTCGAGAATTACCTGCCCAACGTGAGCCGCTATAACGAAGTCGTTCGGCGCACCGGTATTCTGTCGATGCTGACCCACAATCGAGCCGACTACTACATCGACGCACTGGCCGAGGTAGATTATGTCCTCAAGCGGGCCAAGGATCCGGCGCAGTTTCGTCGCACACACGTCGCAGATTTGCCGCTGTACTTGTGCTTCGCCGATACGCCCAAGGCGCGCACGTTGATGGCGCTGTTCGATGAACGCATGGAGCTACTGGTGAAAAGCGGTCGACTGAAACCGATATTCGAGCGCTGGAAACAGCCGTATCCATTCGATTCGAACTGAAGACACATCCTCTTGTGGGGGACTGTTGTGGGCCTGAGATCAAACTTTTTGATCGTTATGCCCCATAATTCAGCCTAAGCGTCCACGGGAGCGTGCTGTTACAATGCCGCGTCTGCGAATCTCCAGTACTTTTGATCAGGAGCACACCGGTGCCTGTCGTTTTTGTCGCCGCTTCCAAGCTGCCAACGCCTTTTGCGCAATTCACCATGCACGGCTTTCTCGATGAAGAAAACGGGCGCGAGCACGTTGTGTTGAGCCTGGGTGAGTTCGACGATGGTGCCCCGGTACTCGGCCGGTTGCACTCCGAATGCCTGACGGGCGATGCCTTGTTCAGCCAGCGTTGCGACTGCGGCTCGCAACTTGAGGCAGCCTTGCAGGCCATCGCCCGTGAAGGGCGCGGCGTGCTGCTTTACCTGCGTCAGGAAGGCCGGGGCATTGGCCTGTTGAACAAGATCCGCGCCTATGAATTGCAGGACGGCGGCGCCGACACCGTTGAAGCCAACGAGCGTCTGGGCTTTGCCGCCGACCAGCGCGATTACGCCATGTGCCTGCCGATGCTGGAGCACCTGGGCGTGAAATCCCTGCGCCTGATGACCAACAACCCACGCAAGGTCAAAGCCTTGACCGACATGGGCATTGTGGTCGCCGAGCGCGTGCCGCTGCACACCGGCCATAATCCGCACAACAAACTCTATCTGGCGACCAAGGCCAGCAAGCTCGACCACATGATGGGCAACGAGCATCAGGGCGAGGCAGACCGGGCGTGACGCGCGGTCAGGTTCGGCGGCGGTTGTCGTTCAACTGGTGGCAGTATCTGGCCCTGGCCTTGCTGCCGCTGTTCGTGATCAATGGTGTGTTCGGTCAAAGCGAGGCGATTCTGCCGGTGCTGGCGATGCCGTTGTTCATTGCTGGCGTGGCCTCGATGTTCGTCAGCCTGAAGTTTTTCGGTGGCTACAAACACGCGCTGATCGCCACCCAGAAAGCCCTCGACACCCCTGAAGAGCCCGCAGCCTGGATCGCCCTGGCCGCCAAGCGCCGCGTCGCGTTCCTGGCGGCTGCACTGCCGGCCTGGATCGGCGCGCTGGCGGTGTTCGTCGGCCTCGAAGCGGTGCCCTTGGTACTGCTCGCGCTGTCGACCACGGTGCTGTTCTACCTCTACCGTATCCCGCGTCAACTCGGCTGATGGTTCGTGTCTGGCTGGCGGTGTTGCTGCTGGCCGTCAGCGGCTCGGCGTTCGCGGCCTTGCGGGTTGTCAGCCTCGCGCCGTCACTTTCTGAAATCGTTGTCGAATTGAACTCGGCGGACCTTCTGGTCGGCGTGCTGGATGCCGGTGAGCGTCCTGCCGAACTCGACGGTCTTCCATCCGTTGGCCGCTACGGTCAGTTGGACATGGAGCGGTTGCTCAGCCTCAAGCCCGATTTATTGCTGCTTTGGCCGGGCAGCGTGGGGCCGGCCCAGCGTGACCAGCTCAAGCGATTGAATATCCCCACCTACGTCGCCGAACCGCACAACCTCGGCCAGCTGACCGCGCAGATAGAAGCGATTGCCGCGCAGCTCGGCCGGCCTGAGCGTGGCGTGTCATTGGCCGCAGCGTTGCGTCAGCGACTGGTTGCCCTGCGCCAGCGCTATCGTCGGGATGAGCCGTTGCGGGTGTTTTATCAGGTGTGGGACCGGCCGCTGTACACCGTTGGCGGCGGGCAGATCATCAGTGACGCGCTTGAAGTGTGTGGCGCGCGTAATGTGTTCGCGGACCTGACGCTGCCTGCGCCGCAGGTCAGCGTCGAGGCGGTGTTGCAGCGCAATCCCGAGGTGATTCTGGCCAGCGACCAGGCGCAGCTCAACGCATGGAAGGCCTGGCCGCAGGTCGCGGCGGTAGCGCGGGGTCAATTGTTGTTGGTCGCGGATAAGGGGCTGGAGCGACCGAGTGGGCAGATGATCGAGGCGACAGCCAAACTCTGCCAGTTGATCGCGCCGGACCGCTGAGACCGAGGCGCATTCATCGCGGGCAAGCCCGCTCCCACAGGGATCACGCAAACCCTGTGGGAGCGGGCTTGCCCGCGATGAGGTCAGTGCAGCCGATACACATTCCAGATCAGATTTCAGGCGTCCAGGTCACCCCGAACATCCACGCCCGTCCTTCTTCGCGATACCCGTACTGACTGCCCTCATGGCTGTACAGCGCCCGGCTGTAGCCCTTGTCCAGCAGGTTGTCGACCTTCAGCTCAAGCTTGATCCCGCGATTGAGCTCCCAGCTACTGCGCAACCCGAGTAATGCATACCCGCCCAGAGCTTGCTGATTGTCCTGGTCGTCATAACTGCTGCTCACCGCCTGCCAAGTGGCGCCGAGCCCGAGCTGGTCAAACTGCCGATCCAGATCCAGGCTCAACGTCCGTCGCGCACGACGAGCCAGGGTGTGACCGCTGTCGCGATCCCGTGGGTCGATGATCGCCACGCCAAGGTTGCTCTGCCAGCCGAACAGTTCTTGTTTGAGTGCCGCTTCAAAACCGTTGATTCGCGCCGAAGCCACGTTCTGCGGGCGTGAATTGCTGCCGAAAATAATCGCGTCTTCAAGGTTTGTGCGGTACAGCGAGGTTTCCAGTCGGCTGCTGTCGGTCAACTGGCTGCGCCATTGCAGCTCATAGCTTTTCGAGGTTTCGGGCTTGAGGTCCGGATTGCTGAAATCCGGGTAATACAGATCGTTGAAGGTTGGCGCGCGAAAGCCTTCGCTGTAGGTCAACAGCACGTCGTTGTCCGGGTTCAGCGGCAGGGTAAAAGTGCCACTCCAGCTGTTCTGGCCACCGAACTGCTGGTTCTGGTCCCGGCGCAGGCCCAGTTCCGTGGAGAAACTGTCCGACTGGTAGCGATGCTGGATAAACGCCGCACGGTTCCAGCGGCTGTCCTCGTCGAAGGGTGTGCTGCTGTTGATCCGGTCTTCGTACCAGTCGCCGCCGAGGATCAGGCTGTTGCGCTCGTCGAGCGTCAGGTCGTTCTGCCAGTTCACCGAATCACGGTAGGTGTTGAACACGCTGCGCTCGTCGCTGAGCTTGTCGAGGGTCTTTTCGCGGTTTTCGCTGTGGCCAAATTCGACGCGGGTTTTCCAGAGGTCGTTAACCTGGGCATCGACGTAACTGCTGATGCTGCTGACATCGAAATCGCTGTAAGGCTGCTGCTGCACCGATTCGAAGGTATTCGTGTCGAAGCGCCCGAACGGGTTGTCGAACTCGCTTTTACCGCGGTTATCGAGGACGTTGGCGCCGATTTCAATGTCATCGGTGAGGGCGTGGCTCAGGCTCAGGCTGAGCGACTTATTGCGGTACTCGTCGTGATCGCCGTCGCTGGGATACGACTCGTGAGTGCGATTGAGCCCGGCGCTTTCATCGAGGCTGGTGCCAAGGTTGAAACGGGTTTTGTCATCGCCGCCAGACACGCCGAGGCTGCGTTCCCACGTCTGATGGCTACCCAATCCTACGTGCATGCGTGGCTGCAATCCCGGTTCGCCGCCACGACGGGTGAAAATCTGAATCACCCCGCCAATCGCATCGCTGCCGTAAATCACCGAGCGCGAGCCACGCAACACTTCCACGCGCTCGACCTGTTCGATGTTGATGTGTTGCAGGTTACTGTCGCCAGAGGTCGAGTTGCCAATCCGTTGGCCATCCACCAATACCAGGCTTTGCGCCGAGTTTGTGCCGCGGATGTAAATCCCCGGCAGACTGCCGCGCCCGCCGGTTTGTGCGACTTGCACGCCAGGTACGCGACTGAGCAAGTCAGTGACGCTGACCGGTTGCAGGCGGTCGATGTCCTCGCGGGTGAACACGGTATTGGCGGCGCTGCTGTCGTTGCGCGCTTCGACCTGGCGGTTGGCGCTGATCAGAATGTCGGGCAGCTTCAGGGCGTCATCGCGTTCGAAGGTGTCGGCCAGCAGTGGGCCGGCCGGAAGAAGCGTCAGCGTCAGGGCGAGGGGAGAGAGTTTCATTGGGCAGTCCGTTGGTGCTTTAAAGCGAACACAAATTTTGAAAGGCACAGAAACCACTGTGGGAGCGGGCTTGCCCGCGATGGCGGTGTGTCAGTCAACAAATGTGTCGACTGTCAGTCCGCCATCGCGAGCAGGCTCGCTCCCACAGGGTGATGCGTTTAAATATTTAGCAGTTCTAGGCGCTGACGAATGGAAGCTTCGATCCCTGCCTCATCCAGTCCGCACTCAGCCAGCATTTGCGCAGGCTTGGCGTGTTCGACGTAGCTGTCCGGCAAGCCCAGATGCAGCATCGACTTGAGGATGTTTTCCCTCGCGAGGAACTCGCTGACCGCGCCACCGGCGCCGCCCATGATCGCGTTCTCTTCTAGGGTGACCAGCAATTCGTGGCTGGCGGCCATTTCGCGAACCAGTGCTTCGTCCAGCGGTTTGACAAAACGCATGTCGACCACGGTTGCATCCAGCGTCTCAGCGACTTTCAGCGCTTCGGCTAATTGCACGCCAAACACCAGCAGGGCGACTTTGCTGCCCTGACGACGAACCACGCCTTTGCCGATCTCGATCGGCTCAAGGTTTTTCTCGATCGTTGCATTCGGACCGGATCCGCGTGGGTAACGCACCGCCGCCGGGCCATTGAACAGGTGACCGGTGGTGAGCATTTTGCGCAGTTCGTTTTCGTCGCTCGGCGTCATCACCAGCATGCCGGGGATGCAACGCAGGAACGACAGGTCGAAGCTGCCGGCATGCGTCGGACCGTCTTCGCCCACCAGACCGGCACGGTCGATGGCGAACAATACGTCGAGGTTTTGCACGGCGACGTCATGGATCAGTTGGTCGTAACCGCGTTGCAGGAACGTCGAATAGATCGCCACCACCGGTTTGGCGCCTTCACAGGCCATGCCGGCGGCGAAGGTTACGGCGTGCTGCTCGGCAATCGCCACGTCGAAGTAGCGCAGCGGGAAGCGCTCGCTGAAGGCCACCAGATCGGAACCTTCCTTCATCGCCGGGGTGATGCCCACCAGGCGCGGGTCGGCGGCGGCCATGTCACACAGCCATTCGCCGAACACGCCGGAATACTTCGGCCCGCTGGCTTTTTTCGGCGCGGCCGCCGGAGCGTCCAGCGGTTCGAGCTTGGTGATGGCGTGGTAACCGATCGGGTCGACTTCCGCCGGGGCGAAGCCTTTGCCTTTCTTGGTGACCACGTGCAGGAACTGCGGGCCTTTCAGATCGCGCATGTTGCGCAGGGTGGCGATCAGGGTCGGCAGGTCATGACCATCGATCGGGCCGATGTAGTTCCAGCCCAGTTCTTCGAACAGCGTGCCGGGGACCAGCATGCCTTTTGCGTATTCTTCCGTGCGACGGGCGATTTCCCAGGCGCCGGGCAGGCGTGACAAGACCTTTTTGCTGCCTTCGCGCATGCTTGCGTAGGTGCGGCTGGAAAGAATCTTCGCCAGGTAATTCGACAAGCCGCCGACATTGCGCGAGATCGACATGTCGTTGTCGTTGAGGATCACCAGCATGTTGGCGTTCACTTCCGGCGCATGGTTCAGCGCTTCGAAGGCCATGCCGGCAGTCAACGCACCGTCGCCGATCACGGCGATGGCCTTGCGATCACTGTTCTGCAGGCGGGCGGCAATCGCCATGCCCAGCGCTGCACTGATCGAGGTGCTGGAATGACCGACGCCAAAGGTGTCGTACTCACTCTCGGAACGGCGCGGGAAGGCGGCAACGCCGTCCTTCTGGCGCAGGGTGCTCATGCGCTCGCGACGGCCAGTGAGGATTTTGTGCGGATAGGCCTGATGACCCACGTCCCACACCAGCCGGTCGTCCGGGGTGTCGAAGACGTAATGCAACGCAATGGTCAGTTCGATGACGCCCAGGCCGGCACCGAAATGCCCACCGGTCTGACCGACCGTGTAGAGCAATTCCAGGCGCAACTCATCGGCCAGGGTTTCCAGCTCGGCTTCGCCTAACCGGCGCAGGCCGTCCGGCGTGTTGGCACGGTCGAGCAGGGGCGTGGTCGGGCGCTTGCGGGGAATCTCATGAAACGTCGTGGGCATCAGGCGAATCGTTATAGGTATAAAAGATGCGGCAGTTTACCTGATGCATCGCCCCCTGCCCACGCGTTGGTTTTAACTTGGCCGATACGCCGTCAGCTGCGACGCTCGACAATGTACCGGGCCAGATCGCGCAGGGGCTCGGCGGCCGCGTCAAACGGTCGCAGCGCGTGCAGGGCCTGATCGCGCAATTCCAGAGCGTAGGCCTTGGCCGCGTCGAGGCCGAGCAAGGCCGGGTAGGTGGGTTTGTCGCGGGCAATGTCGGCGCCCTGGCGCTTGCCGAGGGTTTCGGTATCGCTTTCGACGTCGAGAATGTCGTCCTGCACCTGAAAAGCCAGGCCGATGGCCTGTGCATAAGTCTGCAGGGACTTGAGTTCGTCTTTCTCGGCACGACCGCTGGCCAGGGCGCCGAGCTTGACGCTGACCTCGATCAGCGCGCCGGTCTTGTGCCGATGCATGTACTCGAGGGCTTTCTGATCGAGTTTCAGGCCGACCGAACCAAGGTCGATGGCTTGACCGCCGACCATGCCCGCCGGGCCTGCCGCCAACGCCAGTGCGCTGACCATTTGCAGTTGGATTTCAGCAGCGGAAGCGTTCAGGCGCGGGTCGAGCAGGGCGCTGAACGCCAGGCTTTGCAAGCCGTCACCGGCCAGAATCGCGCAGGCTTCATCGAATTTCTTGTGCGTAGTCGGCTGGCCGCGGCGCAGATCGTCGTCGTCCATCGCCGGCAAATCGTCGTGCACCAAGGAATAGGCGTGGATCAGCTCCACTGCACACGCCGCGCCATTGGCTTGCTCAGCCTTACCGCCCAGCGCCTCGCAGGCGGCATAGGCCAGCAGCGGACGCACGCGTTTGCCGCCGTTCATCACGCTGTAGCGCATGGCTTCGTAAAGCCGCGCCAGCTCAGGGCCTGGCGGATTGAACAGGGTTTCCAGTGCTGCGTTGACGCGGGCCTGGCTGGTCGCCGAATACGCTGCAATCATTCTGGCTGATCCGCGTCGAAGGGTTCCTCAGCCAACTCGCCATCACGCTCGAGCAGCACTTGAACCTTTTGCTCGGCCTGGGCCAGCGCCGCCTGGCAATCGCGGGTCAGACCGATGCCTTGCTCGAAAGCCGTCAGCGAGTCTTCCAGCGACAATTCGCCGTTCTCCAGACGCTCCACCAGCGTTTGCAGGTCAGCGAGAGATTGTTCGAAATCCAGTGCAGCTTTTTTGCGGGCCATGGCGGCTATTTCCGGTTGACGTTAAACCGGCGCGACACTAGCAGACATGGGGGTTATGGGCAAATGAGGCCATGCTCTGCTGCGACCTGACGAGTGGTGAAAAGCGCGCGTACACCCACCCTCTGTAGGAGCTGTCGAGTGAAACGAGGCTGCGATCTTTTGATTTTGCTGTGGCTGTTGATCTTCGCATTGCATAAGTCGTGTAAAGCAACGGCAAGATCAAGAGATCGCAGCCTCGTTTCACTCGACAGCTCCTACAGGGGGAGTGCGTATGCTGGAACGCAGCCTTCGCGAGCAGGTTCGATCCCGAAATGCTCCCGGTAAATCAGAGGATTATTCGGCTCACGCCCAAAAATAGGCGTGATTCTCGCCACAAATTAAGATGTATCCGATTGTTAAAAAACCGCCAAATCGTTAACCTTCGCGCCTTCTACGACCCGATAGTCATGGGTCTTTCTGACGAAACGCAGTTTTTGGATCTGTAACGCGCCGAGGATCAGGCGCAAGGTTTCGTTATGCATGGCAGGAGGCGTCACATGCGTTCATTTCTTTTGCTGGTGATGGGGCTGGTCTGCGCGAGCGCGGCCTGGGCCGAACCGACGGCCGAGCTGTCGGAACCGGTGGGCGGCTGGCGTTATTCCGGCCTGCTCGATCGCACTGAAAATCCTCAAGTGGCCTATCCCACACCGCCCATCGACCGGGGCGTGCAGCGCAATCGCACGATGATCGAAGGCCAGCTCAAGGCCATCGGCACTCAACGAGGGCCTCACACCCTGGCGGTCAACGGCAATCCACTGAATCTTTACACCGACGACGAAGGGCGTTTCGCCCGGCCGTATGCGTTCGGCGCGGGTTCCAACAGCGTCGAAGTGCGCAGCGCCGAAGGCAAGTCGCTCAAGCGCGTTCAATTCTATGAAGCCAACAACCTGCGCACCCCGGCACGGATTCGCGTGGTGCTGGGTTGGGACGATCCGAAAGCCGAACTCGACCTGCACATCATTACCCCCGACGGCCAGCACGCGTTTTTCGCCCACACGGCGCTGACCAATGGCGGCGGTCTGGACCCGGATGGCGTCGATGGCCCCGGCCCGGAGATGTTCACCATGACCGCGCCGCTGCATGGCACCTATCTGGTTTACGTGAACTATTGGGGCAACTTCGGCAGCGAAGGCTATAACTTCGATGAGACCAGCAACCAGAACGAGGTCATTACCTCGCAAATCAATCTGGTGCTCAACGAAAACACCGTCGACGAAAAACGCGAGACCTTCATCGTGCCCCTGCGCGCGATCGGTGACCTGCTGCTGGTCAAGACTTTCAACTATTAAGCATCCCGCTCCACGGATGAAATGGGCTTTGTGAACATGAGCGATAACACTGTGACTCCTGCCGCTGACGCACCAGCCGTCAAACCTTCTCGCCGCTGGCCGGCCGTGCTGGTCGGGCTGGTCCTGGTAGCTGGCGTGGCAGGTGGATTGGGCTGGTTCATGCACAAGCCCAAGGCACCTCCGGCTGAGCTGGCCAGCGATAAACTGGGCATGAGTCGCCCGGACGGCCTGCTCGAAACCCATTCCTTGAGCCAATTGCCCAAGGACTTGCTGGCGGTACCGTTCCTCAAGGAAACCCTGACCGAAGATTTCGTCTTCTATTACGAAGCGCACGCCGATCGCCTCGGCTTGATCGGCAGTCTGCGGCGGATCATTTACGAACATGACCTGAAATTGCAGGACAGCCTGATCGAGCAGCTCTTTGATCAACCGGCGGACGTAGCGCTGTGGCGTGGGGCGGATGGTCGTCTGAAAGACTTTTTGCTGGTGATGGATCGCGGCGGGCTGGCCAAGGTGCTGGAACCACTGGCCAAAGTGGCGCTGGATGACACGCAACTGACCAAACTGAGTGACGTGAAAGTCGGCACCGACGATGTGGCGCTTTACCAACTCACCTACAACGCCAGCAAGGCGCTGGTGTTCGCTTCCCACGGCGACAAACTGGTGGTGCTGTCCAATCCGACCAAACTCTACGACCCCGAAAGCGGCGCATCCGAAGAACCGGGCAGCGTCTCGACCAAGGCCATTGCCGCGTTGCTCAATGGCGACAAACTGTTCCCCGAAGCGTTTGGCCTGCCACCTCGGGCGCCAGAGGTGAAACAACGTCTTTCGGTCAACGCCAGTGTGTTGGCCATGGGTTATCAGCGTTTCATCCCGAACTTCGCCGGTCTGCGTTTCGACATGGATGACAAAGGCTGGCACAGCTTCCTCGCCATGGATGAACTGGACAAGCAGCCGGACTTCGATTTCAAACCCATCTGGCGAGCCATGCCGATGGGCGCTAGCGCCTGCGTCGCGTTGCCTCTGGCCGCCGAACAACAGAAACCGCTGCTGGTGAAACTCGGCGCCGACGAAACCGTGGCTCAGGCGCTGACCGAACACATGGCCGGTGCCGCCGGCCTGTGCTGGTACGCCGATTCGCGGTTGTACACGCCGCTGCTGGTGGCCAGCCTGAATGATGATGACAGCGCCAAGCTCGATGGCGACCTGAGCAACCTGTTCAGCTCGATGGTCGGCGCCTACGAGGGCAATGTTGCTGACCACGCGTTCCCGGTGGTCGAGAAGCAGGAAGGCACCACTCACCAATGGCAGCGCCAGGTCAGCTCCAATTTCGGCCCTTACGCGGCCAAGGACGCCGAGCAACCGGACGCGATCACCGGCAAGGCATTCATGCGCGTGAGCCTCGCCCGTCACGGTTCGACGCTGCTGTTCTCCCTCGACGACAAGCTGGTGGACAAAGCCCTCGGCACCCTCGACAAACGTTTCCCGCCGATGGCGGACGTGGTGCCGAAGGACTTGCTGATGCCGGTCTACTTCGGCCCGGATTCGATGGCGCAGCTGATGCAACAGGAAACCCTCGATAGCTTGCCCCAGGACATGGAACCGGTGTTCTACAACGCCGCGCAAACCTACCTGATCCCGAAATTGCGCAAGCTCGGCGGTTACGGCAAATACGCCCTGACCTTGCCCGAAGGCAGCGAGCCCGATGGCCACTGGCAATGGCTGCCGCTGGAATGGAAAGCCCTGTGACCGCACTCATCCGCGGCCTCGGCCTGCTGGCGATGTTGCTGGGCAGTCGCGCCTTTGCCACTGAGGCAGCGCCGCTGGATCCGCAGCAATCCCAGGTGTTCCGCGCCTGGTTCGTGCGCATCGCCCAGGAACAACTGACCCAAGGCCCGAGCCCGCGTTGGTATCAGCAGGACTGCGCTGGCCTGGTGCGTTTCGCCGCCAATGAAGCGCTGAAAGTCCATGACGATAAATGGCTGCGCAGCAATGGACTGTCCAACCGCTATCTGCCGCCCGAATTGCAGTTGAGCGAAGCCCAACGCGGCCTCGCCCAACAATGGCAACAGGGCGGTGGCAAGGTCGGGCCGTACGTCAATGCGATCAAATTGATTCAGTTCAACAGCCATCTGGTCGGCCGTGATGTGTCGCAAGCCCGGCCCGGCGACCTGATGTTTTTCGATCAGGGCGACGACCAGCACCTGATGATCTGGATGGGCCGCTATATCGCCTATCACACCGGCACCACCACCCCCACTGACAACGGCATGCGATCCGCGAGCCTGCAGCAACTCATGACATGGAAGGACACCCGATGGATACCCGACGCAGCCAACCCCAACTTCATCGGCGTCTATCGACTGAACTTTCTCTCCCAATGATCGGTGCCCGCATGCTGCGTATCTGTTCGAAACTGCCGTTGTTACTGGCGCTGATTCTGCCGCTGACGCCGGTTAACGCCGAAGACACCGTCGAGCCGAGCGGCTACACGCCGGTGGCCGGTGAAAGTTTTTTCCTGCTGGCCGACAGCAGTTTTGCCAGCGACGAACAGGCGATGGTGCGCCTTGAAGCGCCGGGCCGTGACTATCGTCGTTTCCGCATGGAGCCTTACGGTGGCGCCGACATTCGCGTGTATCGCATCGACAAGCCGCTGGATTTCCTCAAGCGCCAGAAGAACCTGCACCGCGTAGTCAGCGACGGCCAGTTCAAGGGCGAAGGCCTGTCGAATACCCTCGCGTACCTGTGGGACAACTGGTATCGCAAATCCCGCCGGGTGATGCAGCGCGCGTTCTCCTACGAATCGCGTAAACAAGTCACCGAAGAAGTGCCGGAACTGAAGATGGGCAACGCGATTGCCGCGCCAACGCCTTACGATGCGCAGCCGCAATTCGCCTTGATCCCGGGCCTGCCGGTGGTCAGCCAGTTCCGTTATCCGCTGTGGCAAGCCAAACCGATCCAGCCGCCTGAGGGCGTGAACCTGGCTGGTTCCTCCAGCGAGTTCGTCAGCGTTGCGCCGGGCAACGTGTACATCCCGTTGGGCAACCTGAAACCGGGCCTGTATCTGGTGGAAGCGCTGATCGGCAAGTACCGCGCGACCACGATGGTGTTCGTTTCCAATACCGTGGCCGTGAGCAAGATTGCTGGTGATGAATTGCTGGTGTGGGCCGCGCGCAAACACGAAGGCAGTTCGGTGCCCAAGGTCAATGTGCTGTGGACCGATGGCCTGGGCGTCATGAGCAGCGGCGCTACCGATGCCGATGGTTTGCTGCGTCTGAAACACGTCAGCCCCGAGCGTTCGTTCGTGATCGGCGAGGACGAAGAGGGCGGGGTGTTTGTCTCCGAAAACTTCTACTACGACAGCGAAATCTACGACACCAAACTCTATGCCTTCACCGACCGGCCGCTGTATCGACCGGGGGATTGGGTGTCGCTGAAAATCGTTGGTCGCGAGTTCAAGAACGCCAGGGATTCCGTGGCGCCGACGGCTGCCGACGTCAACGTGACCGTGCTCGATGCCACCGGCACAGCCCTGCAATCGCTGGCGCTGAAACTCGATTCCAAGGCCGGCACCCAAGGTCGCTTCCAGTTGCCGGACAACGCCGTGGCTGGCGGTTATGAACTGCGTTTCAGCTACAAGGACCAGGCCTATAGCAGCGCCTTCCGTGTCGCCGAATACATCAAGCCGCACTTCGAAATCTCCTTGAACCTGGCCAAGCAGGATTACCGCACCGGCGAGCCGGTGAAAGGCAGCCTGGTGCTGCTGTACCCGGACGGTAAACCGGTGGCCAACGCCAAGTTGAGCCTGAGCCTGCGCGCTCAACAACTGTCGATGGTCGACAACGAACTGCAATACCTCGGGCAATTCCCGGTGGAACTGACCAGCACCGAATTGACCACCGACGCCAAGGGCAACGCGACCCTTGAACTGCCAGCCGCTGAAAAACCGAGCCGCTACATGCTCACGGTTTTTGCCAGCGATGGCGCGGCGTATCGGGTCAAGACCACCAAGGAAATCCTCATCGACCGTGGCGCGGCGAGTTTCAGTCTGCGCGCGCCGCAACGCTTCAGTGCGGTGGGCGACAAGGTCACGTTCAAGTATCTGAATGAAGGCGGCAGCGAACAAAGCAAAGCGGTGAAACCGAGCAGCTACGGTTGGGTGCGTCTTGAAGACCAGAGCACTGGCGAAGGTAAACTGGCCGCCGCGGACAAAGGCTTCACGCTGGCCTTCGAACGTCCGGGCACCTACAACCTGACCTTGAAGGATGACCATGGCCGTGTGGTTGGTGCGACGGGGCATTCGGTCACTGGCGACGGCGTCAAAGCCGTGCCGGGCACGGTGGAAATCGTCCTCGATAAACCTGAATACAAGGCCGGTGATGAAGCCCTGGCGCTGATCACCTTCCCCGAGCCTGTCAGTGATGCATTGCTGTCCCTGGAGCGGGACAAGGTCGAGGCCACGGCGCTGCTGTCCAAGGGCGGCGACTGGCTGAAGATGGAAAAACTCAGCGACACCCAATACCGCGCGCGCATCCCGGTGAAGGACACCTTCGCACCGAACCTGACGTTCTCGGTGCTGTACACCAAGGGCGGTCAATACAGCTTCCAGAACGCCGGCATCAAGGTGATCGCACCGCAGATCGACGTGGCCATCGCCACCGATAAAGAGACGTATCAGCCGGGCGATACGGTGTCGGTTGACCTGACCACGCAATTCGCCGGCAAGCCGATTCCGGCGCACCTGACGGTCAGTGTCGTCGATGAAATGATCTACGCGCTGCAACCGGAAGTCGCGCCGACCATCGACCAGTTCTTCTACCACCCGCGCCGCAACAACGTGCGCACCAGCGCCAGTTTGTCGTTCATCAGCTACGACGTCGCATTGCCGGGTAGCCCAGGCGCGCCGGGCAAAGCCAATCGCAGCGAGCGCGGCGTGAAAGTGCTGGAGCGGCCGCGCCGCGAAGACGTCGACACTGCCGCGTGGCAGCCTGAATTGGTGACCGACGCCAATGGCAAAACCCGTTTCACCTTTAAGATGCCGGATTCGCTGACCCGCTGGCGCATCACCGCACGAGCCATCGCCGATGACGGTCAGGTCGGCCAGAAAAAGCAATTCGTGCGCTCGGAAAAACCGCTGTACCTGAAGTGGAGCGGCCCAAGCAAATTCCGCACGGGCGACAAGCCGGACCTCGGTGTGTTCGCGTTTAGCCAGGCCGAAAAACCGGTCAAGGCTGAGCTGGTCATCCATTACGGCGGCGCCGATCAACGTGTGCCGGTGACCCTGAACAACGGCATCAACTACATCGCACTGCCGGCGTTCGCATTGGCCTCGGGTGAGTGGACCGCTGAACTGGTGCAGGACGGCAAAACCGCCGATGCGCTGGTCGTGCGCCTGACCGCCACCGGTGAAGGCTGGCAGGTCACGCAAAGCCAAAGCCTGGACGTGGCCAGCGGTGATACGCCGCTGACGCTGCCAGCGGATGCTACGGATATTCGCCTGCGTCTGGATGACAGTCCGCAAGCGCTGTTCCGCTCCGCGCTCGATGATTTGCTGAGCTATCCATATGGGGGCGTCGAGCAGACAGCCAGCCGTTTGCTGCCATTGAGCATCGCGTATCCGGCCTTGTCCTCGAACCCGCAGATCCGTGATCGCTTGCGCCTGATTATGCAAAACAGCCGCCTGCGCCTGGTGCAAATGGCCGGGCCGTCGGCGAGTTTCACCTGGTGGGGCATGGACGGTGAGCCGGATGCATTCCTCACCGCATACGCCTATTACGCCGATTGGCACGCCAGCAAAGCGCTGGAGTTGAGCCTGCCGCCGGAGCATTGGCAGCGGGTGCTGGAGGTGTATGCCAAGCAGGCGAAAAATACGCCGCTGTTGCAGCGCGCACTGATTCTGTCATTCGCCAAGCAGATGCAATTGCCGGTCAACACTTTGCTCAGCGGCTTGATGGATGACCTGTCGAAAGCCGGCGAGGGTAATGCGGCCAACCTGATGGAGGATGGCGAAGACAGCATTGTCATGAGCGATCCGGATTCGGCGCTGGGGCTGGCGGCGGCGCGTGCGTTGACGGCATCTCTGGCGCGTCAGTCCAAGGTGACGCTGCCTGATGCCTTCAATCGTCAACTGCCGGATGCGCAGCAGCGTCTGGCCGTCAGTTCTCAACCGTTTGCCGAGGCGCTGAACCTGTCGCTGCAAACCTTCGATCAGGCTCACGCGAAAGCGTTGTTGCAGCGTTTGCTGCCGCAGCAATCGACGCTCGAACGTGCATTGGCGCTGACATGGTTGCAACGCGGTATCGAACAGGCTTCGCCGACCATCGCACTGGCGCCCGGTGAGGGCTGGAAGAAACAGTACGGCGATACCGGTGAGATGTATTGGACATGGCAGGGCGCTACGCCGGTGCCTGCGGTGCTATCGCTGGCGGGAACGCAAGAGCGTCCGCTGCGGGCGGCGTTGAGCTTTCAGACCAAACAACCGCCGGTTGACCCGATGGCGGTGACCATCACCCGTCGCCTGTCGCGCCTGGTGCCGGGCGACGAAGCCTTCAACTTCAAACTTGAAGCGGTGGGTGGCAAACCGTTGTCCAGCGACAGCCTTTACCTGGACGAAGTGATCATCACCAGCAAAGCCGCGAAACCGCTGCGCTACGGCATGATCGAAGTGCCGCTGCCACCGGGCGCCGATGTCGAGCGCACCACGTGGGGCATCAAGTTGATGGGCAAGGCTGGCACCGAACCGACGGCGCTGGAGAAGGCGCGTTTCGAGCCGGGGCAAATGGCTTACGCGATTCCCGTAGATGCGTTGAGCGGCGAGTTGCGCCTGCGTCATCTGGTGCGCTTCTCGCAGAAAGGCCAGTTCAACCTGCCGCCGGTGCGCTTCACACAGGTCTACGCGCCACAGCATCAGGCCCAGGAACAGCAACCGGCGCTTGGCCAGATCACGGTCAACTGATGTGATCCGCCCTCTGGTCTGGTGGCTGCTGTGTTTGATCCCTGCGCTGGCGACAGCGCAGGACGAACCGTTGCGCCTGGGCTTCAAGGGTGAATTGATTTCGTTGAGCCGCACGCAGGTGATTTCACGCCAGCCGATGCCTGCCGATTTACCGACCCCGTTGGGCAGTGTGTGGAAGTTGTTTGTGTACGGCTGGCTGGTGGATAGCGGCGCTCATGAATCGCCTTATGAATGTCGCGGCCAGTCGAAGGACGAGGTTTATTGCTGTTCCGCGGGCGGCAAGATTGAACGCGATCAAGCGTTGGTGAAGTCGTGCGGGTTGTATTTCGAGCCGGCGCGCTTGGGCATCACTGCCGCTGACTGGCGCACGTATTGGCAAGCGCGACAGGCGCCGGAGTGGTTGCAGAACTTGCCGTCATTGCAGCCTTCGACACGAGTGCCCGTGGCTGAGTTACTCAAGGCGCTGGCGGTTATGCCTGCGCAGGATCAGGCGCGGAGGGTATTGCTGGACGTGGTGTTGAACGCCGCTGACGGCAACGTCGTGGGTGAACTCGGTGGCCGGTTGCGGGTGAAAACCTGGAGCTGGTTGGGGGATCAGGATTCGTCGTCGCGTCAGGGCGGGTTTGCCGGTTGGACGGTGGACGGCACGCCAGTCTGGGCCGGTGGGCGCGGGACCAGCCAGATGGTGCTTCGTCATTACGGAGCGGCGTTGGCCTCAGTGTTGCCGGTGGATTGGCCCGCGGATGCCGGGCGCTGTGTCGAGGTCGGGCTGTTTTCCCGTTATCCGGTCGGGCGTGTTCTGGCCGGGGATCGAGTTGTTGCTCCCGGGCCTTTGCAAGGCGATTACCGCGTCGAGTTCACCAACGGCAATCAACTCGATATCCACAGCGACGGCGAACTGTTTTTGATGGGTGACAGCGCTTCACAACAGCTCGTCGCCCGTCTCGATCGCGAAGAATACGTCGCCCGAGTCCTGCAACGAGAAGCCAAACCCGAACCTGCCGAAGCCGCCAAAGCCCTGGCCATCGCCATCCGCACCTACCTGCTGCAAAACGCCACCCGCCACGGCGACTGCCTGAGCATCGACGACAGCAGCAGCCGACAACGCGTCGCCCCACGCCCAGCCACTGCCGAATCACGCCAGATCGCTGCCTGGACCAGCGACCTGGTGCTCGCCGGCAGCACCGTTACCTACCATTCCGACCAGCCCGGCCCGGACAAACTCTCCTGGCAGCAAGCCGTCGAACAAGCCAACGCCGGCCAACGCTACGACGCCATCCTGCTGCACGCCTATCCGCGCGCCAGCCTCAGCCGCTGGGACAACCCCGTCGCCTCCTGCGAAGCACTGCCTGCCGCCCAGGACTGGCTACAAACCCAACGTCGCGGCTGGCGCCAACGTCTGGAAAGCGAAGTCGGCTACAACGAAGTCAGCACCTTCGCCGTCTGCCGCCTGGCCTTCGGCCGCCCCTACGTCGACCGCGAACGCCAGCGTATCTACGTGCGCGGCGTGCTGTCACTGCAAGACCGCCTCGACCTGACCCACGAATACCTGCACCTGGCCTTCGAAGCACACCCCAACGGCCAGGATGAAACCTACATCGAAGGGCTCGCCCGCCACCTCTTGCTGGAATAGGCCATGAAACTCCGTTATCCACAGGTCTTCCTGTTCCTTTGCTCTTTTTGCGTATTGCCGACCGTATTTGCTGCTGAAAGCGCCGTGAAACTTGATACGCCTGTCGGCGGCTGGCGTGCGGGCGCTGTTGAGGGGGAAGGTGAAAACTTCCGTCAGACAGTCAACTACCCGGCTTCATCAGTGAACACGCCAGTGGGGCAGGCCAACACCGCGCGCATCACTGGCCAGATCAAAGCCACGCCCAAGTCCGGCGAACCCGGCCGATTGATCGTCAACGGCGTCAGCATGCCGCTGAAAATTGATTCCGCCGGACGCTTTGATCGCCCGTTCTCGTTCCCCAACGGCAGCAACAGCGTCGAAGTCCGCAGCCCCGATGGCCAGCAGCGCCATCGCACGCAGTTTCTCAACGCCAGCGGCGGCGCAACCCCGGCCAAGTTGCGGGTGCTGCTGTCCTGGGACAGTGACAACACGGATTTGGATTTACACCTGATTACGCCCGACGGCGCGCACATCTGGTACGGCGACCGTATCGCACCGAACGGCGCAGCGCTGGATGTCGACGTGACGACAGGGTATGGCCCGGAGATCTTCGCCATGCCGGCGCCGATCAAGGGGCAGTATCTGGTGTATGTGAATTACTTCGGAGGCGGGTATCGGAGTGATGAAGAAGGGCAGGAGGATGCGGTTCAGCCGCTGACCACGGCGCAGGTGACGGTGATTACGGAAGAGGGGACGCCGAACGAGAAGATGGAGACGTTCCTGGTGCCGATGCGGGCGGTGGGGGAGTTGACGTTGGTTAAGGGGTTTAGTTATCCGTGAGGCTCAGATACGGCGAGCGCGGTAATTGTGCAAGCACCTCTTGCACAGTTTGCGTCCGACCGTCAGCGCCGCTGACATTGGTTAGGAAGCTTTTCGACAGGCATTAAAAAGCCGGCTTGTGGCCGGCTTCTCGGGGACTGGCTTGGTTCATTTTTGGTAAACCGCGCCAGCCTTCAAAACGTACACCCGGATCTTGCGTCCGGCTGTGGGACTTGGCGAGAAAATCATCTGCCTTGTCGGTGCGATCGGGCCGCGGGGCGGGTCGATGCGCAAATGTGGGGCGCAGCATACTGATTTTTTTGGGGAATTCCCAGTGCGATGTGCGTATTAGAGCTGTCGGGGCTTGGGATCAAGTGACCTGTCCGGATTTTTTCGGGTGAATGTTGCATCGCCTTCGCGGGCAAGCCCGCTCCCACAAGGATCGTGTGATGCCGGTGGAGGTAGGCTGGCCCGTGAGAATGTGGATGTCACAGAAACGGCACCACCGGCCGCCGCTTGTTCAGCGTCGACCACCAGAACACCCAGCCCAACACCCGGATGTTCTGCTTATCAATCTGTTCGGCATTGAAGATCTCGTCGGGATGTTCGGCCTTGTTGTAGCTGCGCAAGCGCAACGCATTGCCTGGCATCCGGTGCAGGTATTTGATTCGCAGCATTCCGTCGTGCTCGATCGCGTAAATCTCTCCGTCGATCACCTTGGTCAGCCCCCGGTCGACGGCGAGTGTGGAGCCATCCTCAATCCTTGCCCCCATGCCGTTACCGACCATCTGGACGCAGAACACATCCGCATGGTTGATTTCCAGGGAGTCGAGGTGGCTTTTGGGCAGGCGGATGGATTGGCCGGGGTCTTCGACGACGTGGGTTTTGCTGGACCCAGGGTTGATGGGCCTTTCCTTGTAGACGGGCAGTTCGATGTCAGTGGGTTCAATGACCGTATAGATGCCGCGAATCGCCTGGGCGTCGAAGGTGTTACCCGACTCGTCGAGCAAGCGCAGGTGTTTGGAGTCCTGTGGGCCTTCGCCTGTCTTGAGCCAGTCGCTGTTGACCGAGAGTAATCTGGAGACCTCTTCCATGCGGTAGGCGGGCACACCGCGGGTGTACCAGTTGTGGATGTTTTGAGCCTCCGTGTCGAAAAAAGCGGCAAATCCTGTCGTCGTGATCTTCGCTTTTTCGAGGAGTGCTTTGAACCGTGGGCCGCTAGTGTTCTTTTTCATAAACACGAGTCTACGGGCGCAGGGCGGGGCTTTGAATAAACGAACCGTTCAAATTTGGCGGGAAATTTACGACCGGATGTAAGACGTATTTGGAACAAATTAAACAGAAAAAAACCGCAACAGCCGAAAGATAAACACGCTGTTTAATACGCTTTATGAGCGCCCACAAAAAACCCCGGATCAACCGGGGTTTTTTTCAAGTCGTCATTGGCGCAAGCCAATGGCGTCTCAGCCTTTATAGGCCGCAGCCGACTTGGTGATCGCTTCGCGAGCGGCATCTGCACCGGCCCAGCCTTCGATCTTCACCCATTTGCCTTTTTCGAGATCTTTGTAGTTCGCGAAGAAGTGCTCGATCTGCTGGATCAGCAGTGGTGGCAGGTCGGTGTATTCCTTCACGTCGACGTACAGCTGGGACAGCTTGTCGTGTGGGACTGCGATGACTTTGGCATCGCCGCCGCCGTCGTCGGTCATGTTCAGGATGCCGACTGGACGAGCGCGGATCACCGAACCTGGAGCTACCGGGTAAGGAGTGACAACCAGCACGTCGAGGGGATCACCGTCGTCAGCCAGGGTGTTCGGGATGTAACCGTAGTTGGCCGGGTAGAACATCGGGGTGGCCATGAAACGGTCAACGAACAGGCAATCGCTGTCTTTGTCGATTTCGTACTTGATCGGCGCGTGGTTGGCCGGAATCTCGATCGCGACGTAGATGTCGTTCGGCAGGTCTTTGCCAGCCGGAATCTTGCTGTAGCTCATTGGGCGGTGCCCCCGTTAGTTGACCAAAAAACACTTGGCCGGATTGACCAAAAAGTGGCGGCGATTATAGGCATATTCCGCCACGGTTGCTATGGATCAGAGGTCGGGTAGACCTTAGTCGCGTGCCTGATAGACCGGGTCTTCGGCCAGAAGTTGCCTCAGCCGGGCCAATGGGTCCTGGCGGTAAAACAGCTTCAGCTGTTCATAGACCTGGGGATAAGCCTCGACCAGCAAATCGGGAGCGCTGAAGAAGTATTCGCTGGTAACCGCGAAGAACTCGGCGGGGTTTTCCGCCGCGTAGGGGTCGATGGCCGTTTCGGCGTCTGGATTACGGTCAAGTTGCCGATTGAGGTCGTCGTAGGCGTGTTGCATGACCTTGGCCCAGTCACTGACGCGCATGTCAGGGTGCAATGGCGGCAGGCCGTTGGCGTCGCCGTTGAGCATGTCGAGCTTGTGCGCGAGTTCGTGGATCACCAGGTTGTAGCCTTCCCAGCCGCCACTGGCCATCACTCCGGGCCAGGCGAGGATGATCGGGCCTTGCTGCCAGGCTTCGCCGCTGTGTTCGCCGTCCCACTCGTGTTCGACGCCGCTGGCATCACGATGACGTTGGGGGCTGAGGAAGTCGTCGGGGTAGAGGACGATTTCGTGGAAGCCTTGATACCAGTTCAGATCGCCCAAGTGCAGCAGCGGCAATTGCGCCTGAGCGGCGAGCAGCAGGCGCTGTTCCTGGTGGAGTTCGACGCCCGGCAGGGCGGTCAGGTGTTTGTCCTGCAGGAATAAGACGCAGGCTTCACGCAGCCACTGGTCCTCGACGGCGCTGATGCCGTCGAGAAAACTCAGGTGGTGACGCACCCGTTGCCACAGGTCGTCGGCAATCGGGTGTTTGGCCAGGGTGCGCTGGCGACGCCAGGCACTAAGCGACCACATCGTGGATCAACGCTATTGGGCTTTGGACGCGGCGTTGCCATAACGGCTGCGGATGAAACCGATGATCATCGGCAGCAGCGACAGCACAATGATGCCCACGACCAGCAGCGAGAGGTTCTTCTTGATGAACGGTACGTTGCCGAAGAAGTAACCAAGGGTCACCAGGCCGCCGACCCACAAAACGGTGCCGAGGACGCTGAAGGAAAAGAAACGCAGGTAAGGCATTTTGCCAACGCCGGCGACGAACGGTGCAAACGTACGGATGATCGGCAGGAAGCGCGCCAGGGTGACGGTCTTGCCACCGTGCTTGTCATAGAAGTCGTGGGTCTGCTGCAGGTAGTCGCGGCGGAAGATTTTCGAGTTTGGATTGCTGAACAGCTTCTCGCCGGCCGTTCGACCAATAATGTAGTTGGTGCTGTCGCCGAGGATCGCCGCCAGCATCAACAGGCCGCCCAGCAATACCGGGTCCATGCCGCCGCCGGCTGCTACAGCGCCCGCGATGAACAACAGGGAATCGCCCGGCAGGAACGGCATCACCACCAGACCGGTTTCGCAGAAAATCACCAGAAACAGGATGGCGTAGATCCATAACCCGTAGTTTTTTACCAGCAAATCGAGGTAAACATCGAGATGCAGAATAAGGTCGATCGGGTTGAAATCCATGACGGGCACCTGTCGTGATGGCCCGACTCAGCAGGCCTGTGCGGATGACTTCGCGAAAGCCTACAGACGAGTGTAGTTTTTCGTACAAGCCGGAAAGGTCGGCATTATACGATCTGATTCGTGAAAAACCTGTCGAGTTTGTAGCGAGGAATGTCCGACGTCCGACAGGCTGCACACCAACCCTGTGGCGAGTGGGGCAGGCCCGTCGCCACACTGGGGCGACCTTAAAGCTCGTCGCTGATCGGCAACACGTAGTTCTTGAATTCGGTGTCTTCCTTGAATCCGATGGATTCGTAGGTTTTCTGCGCCACTTCATTGTTGCTGCTGGTGGAAACACGCATGCGCACAGCATTGGTTTCCTTGGCCATTTTCTTCGCGGTGCGGATGAGGTTGTCGGCCACCAGTTGGCGACGGGCGTCTTCGGCGACGTAGATGTCGTTGAGGATCCACACGCGTTTAAGCGAAAGGGACGAAAAGCTCGGATACAACTGACAGAAACCCATCAGTTTGTCGTCGGAATCGGCCAGTGCCAGGTAGATCACTGATTCCTTGCGTCGCAGACGCTTCTCAAGAAACGCCCGGGACGAGTCCGGATACGCCAGGGCGCCATAAAACTCGCGATATTTGACGAACAACGGGGTCAGCAGGTCCAGGTGTTCGAGGGTCGCTTGAATAATCCGCATCGATAGGTCTCGTCTTCAAGTGGCTGTCATCACGTGCTCTGACGGCGAACGGTTCTTCACTCGGGCAGCCGTGCATCGATCCTGCCTGAAGTCAAAGCACAAACGCAATGCGGAAACGGTTCAGGCATCTGGTGGACTGAGCAGGAAATTACCTTTCATGTCCGCACCTGCGTCCGACTCCAGCGTGTGAATCTGCGCTTCGTCCTTCAAGTTGACGCCCGACAGTTGGCGCCGGCAAGCCTCACGCATCAGGTACAGCAAACGGTGTGCCGCCATGCCGTAACTCAGGCCCTCAAGTCGAACATTGGAGATGCAATTGCGGTAGGCGTCCGTCAGCCCGACCTTGGGACCGTAGGTGAAATATAAACCCAGGCTGTCTGGCGAACTGAGGCCCGGACGCTCGCCAATCAGGATGACCACCATTTTTGCGCCCAACAGCTCGCCAATCTCGTCAGCCACGGCGACCCGGCCCTGCGATACAAGAATGGCGGGCGTTACCGACCAGCCTTCAGCCTTGATCTGTTCTTCCATTCGCGTCAGAAACGGCAGCGTATGACGATGAACAGCCAGCGCCGACAGTCCATCAGCCACGACAATCGCCAGATCCACGCCGCCAGGATGGGCCAAGGCGTAATCGCGCAAGGTCTGCGCCGACTCATCGCTCAACTTTCGCCCCAGATCGGGGCGTTGCAAGTAACTGTCCCGATTGGCGGCGGCGCTGTGCAGCAACAGACTGTCACGCCCGCATTCAGCCAATTGCGCGCTGAGGCCCGCATGATCGAACGGCAAATGCACCGCATCCCGGGCCTGGGCGTGGGCGTACTGGAAATCCAGTTGCGCGCTGGTCGGCATGCTGGTGCCGGTGCGGCCCAAGGCAATGCGTGCCGGCGTCAGTCGACGTAATTCCAGCAGCGGATTTTCTGCATCTACAGGCGGTTTATCCATTTCAACACTCATCCCAGTTGCGCCATCGCTTGGCGGAAAGCCGGCGGAAGCCTGTCACCAAAGTGAATCTTGCCATCCGCCTGGGTGAGGATGCCCATTTTCGCCAGCCACTGTTCGAACTCCGGCGCCGGTTTCAGCCCCAGCGTCTGGCGGGCATACAGGGCGTCGTGGAACGAGGTGGTCTGGTAGTTGAGCATGATGTCGTCGGAGCCGGGGATGCCCATGATGAAGTTGATCCCGGCCACGCCCAGCAGGGTCAGCAGGGTGTCCATGTCGTCCTGGTCGGCTTCGGCGTGGTTGGTGTAGCAAATGTCACAGCCCATCGGTACGCCCAGCAGCTTGCCGCAGAAGTGGTCTTCGAGGCCGGCGCGAATGATCTGTTTGCCGTTGTAGAGGTATTCCGGGCCAATGAATCCTACAACCGTATTGACCAGGAACGGCTTGAAATGGCGTGCCACGGCGTAGGCGCGGGTTTCGCAGGTCTGTTGATCCATGCCGTGGTGGGCGTTGGCTGACAGGGCACTGCCCTGGCCAGTCTCGAAATACATCAGGTTGCGGCCCAGCGTTCCGCGATTCAGGCTCAGGCCGGCGTCGTAACCTTCCTGCAGGACATTCAGGTTGATGCCGAAACTGGCATTGGCCGCTTCAGTACCGGCAATCGACTGAAACACCAGGTCCAGCGGAACGCCGCGATTGATCGCCTCGATGGAGGTGGTGACGTGGGTCAGCACGCAGGCCTGGGTCGGAATCTCGTAGCGCTGGATGATCGCGTCGAGCATTTCCAGCATGGCGCAGATCGAGGCGATGCTGTCGGTGGCCGGGTTGATGCCGATCATCGCATCGCCGTTGCCGTACAGTAGGCCATCGAGAATGCTCGCCGCGATGCCGGCCGGCTCATCGGTAGGGTGATTGGGTTGCAGGCGGGTGGATAAGCGTCCACGCAGGCCCATCGTGCCGCGAAATTTCGTCACGACACGGATTTTCTGCGCCACCAGCACCAGATCCTGCACGCGCATGATCTTCGACACGGCGGCAGCCATTTCCGGGGTCAGGCCGGGGGCGAGGGCGCGCAGGCTCTGTTCGTCAGCCGCGTCACTCAGCAGCCAGTCGCGAAAACCGCCGACAGTGAGGTGGCTGACGGCTGAAAAAGCTTGTGTGTCGTGGGTATCGATGATCAGCCGGGTGACTTCATCGGCCTCGTAAGGAACCAGCATTTCCTCCAGGAAGTGCGACAGCGGGATATCGGCCAGGGCCATCTGCGCGGCCACTCGCTCGCCATCGTTGAGGGCCGCGACGCCGGCCAGGAAGTCTCCGGAACGCGCCGGGCTGGCCTTGGCCATGACGTCCTTGAGACTGGCAAAGCGATAGGTCTGGGCGCCGACTGAATGGGCAAATGTGGCCATGGAACGGTGTCCTCCGAATCATGAATCACTGTAGGAGCTGTCGAGTGCAACAAGGCTGCGATCCTTTGATCTTGCCTTTCAAGATCGCAGCCTCGTTGCACTCGACAGCTCCTACAGACGTGGTGTGCACTTCAATAATGCAGGCGCCGGGAGATTGGCCCGGCGCCGGTGCAACTCAGACGTTTTCGAGCATCGCATCCGCCGGGGCATCGAAACGTTGCTTGGCGGTCAATTGGAAATACAAGTATCCGGCCGCCATGAAACCGAGGAACACACAACCGATCAGCGTGTTGAACCAGGCCATCGCCACCAGACACACCACTGCCAGAAACAGCGCAATCCCCGGAACAATCGGATAGCCCGGTGCGCGGAAGGAGCGTTCCAGGTTCGGCTCGGTTTTACGCAGTTTGAACAGGCTCAGCATACTGATGATGTACATCACGATGGCGCCGAACACCGACATGGTGATCATCGCAGCGGTCAGGGTCATGCCTTGCAGGTTGACCAGGCCGTCGCTGTAGATCGCCGCGATACCAATCACGCCGCCGGCCAGAATGGCCCGGTGCGGCGTCTGGAAGCGCGAAAGCTTGGCCAGCGAAGGGGGCAGGTAACCGGCCCGGGCCAGGGCAAAGAACTGCCGCGAGTAGCCGAGGATGATTCCGTGGAAACTCGCCACCAGACCGAACAGGCCGATCCAGACCAGCATGTGCATCCAGCTCGAATTGTTGCCGACCACGGCTTTCATCGCTTGCGGCAGCGGATCGTTGATGTTCGACAGTTGGCGCCAGTCGCCGACGCCGCCGGCCATCACCATCACGCCGATGGCCAGGAATACCAGGGTCAGAATGCCGCTGACATAGGCCTTGGGAATCGTGCGTTTCGGGTCCTTGGCTTCTTCGGCCGCCATGGCCGCGCCTTCAATGGCGAGGAAAAACCAGATGGCAAAGGGGATCGCCGCAAAGATGCCGGGGATCGAAGCCATGGTGAATTCGTTGGAGCCCGACCAGCCGTTGAGCACGAAGTTACTGAAGCTGAAACCGGGTGCGACGACGCCCATGAACACCAGCAGCTCGGCGACCGCCAGTACGGTGACCACCAGTTCGAAGGTGGCCGCGATGCTGACGCCGAGAATATTGAGGGTCATGAAGACGAAATAGGCGCCAACGGCGGCGATCTTCGGGTCCAGTTCCGGGTACTGCACGTTCAGATAGGCGCCAATGGCCATGGCAATCGCCGGGGGCGCAAAGACGAACTCGATCAGGGTGGCGATGCCGGCGATCAATCCGCCTTTCTCGCCAAAGGCCCGCCGGCTATAGGCAAACGGCCCGCCTGCGTGGGGAATGGCGGTGGTCAATTCGGTGAAACTGAAGATGAAGCAGGTGTACATCGTCGCCACCATCAGGGCGGTGACGAGAAAGCCCAGGGTGCCTGCGGTGCCCCAGCCGTAACTCCAGCCGAAATACTCGCCGGAAATCACCAGGCCGACGGCAATGCCCCATAAATGCAGGGTGCCGAGTGTGGGTTTGAGCTGTGTGGAAGAAGTCATAAGTCCTCGCTGTATTTTTTATTGTTTGATCTTTTGGACTTTCGGGTACGACGTTTGGGTGTGGAGCGGGCACGCAAGGCCCGTGCCAGTGGGGCAGGGCGATGTTCTGATGTTGTCGTTAAGGGCGCCATCGCGAGCAAGCCCGCTCCCACAGGGTATTGGGGTAAACCAATATTTTGGGGATAACCACAAATCTCTATGGGAGCGGGCTTGCCCGCGATGGCATTCTGAAGGGCGACACAGGAATACCTGTATCGCCCCCGGTTTTAGAAGAAGCCCAGCGGATTGATGTCGTAGCTCACCAGCAGGTTTTTGGTCTGCTGATAGTGATCGAGCATCATTTTGTGGGTTTCACGTCCGACGCCGGACTTTTTGTAGCCACCGAACGCGGCATGCGCCGGGTACAGGTGATAGCAGTTGGTCCACACACGACCGGCCTTGATGGCGCGGCCCATGCGGTAGGCGCGGTTGATGTCGCGGGTCCAGAGGCCGGCGCCCAGGCCGAACTCGGTGTCGTTGGCGATGGCCAGGGCTTCGGCTTCGTCCTTGAACGTGGTGATGCTCACCACCGGGCCAAAGATTTCTTCCTGGAATACGCGCATTTTGTTGGTGCCCTTGAGCAAGGTCGGCTGGATGTAATACCCGGTCGCCAGGTTGCCCTCGAGTTTTTCTATCTTGCCGCCGGTCAGCAGCTCGGCGCCTTCGCCCTTGGCGATTTCCAGGTACGAAAGAATTTTGTCGAATTGCTGCTCGGACGCCTGGGCGCCGACCATGGTGTCGGTGTCCAGCGGGTCGCCACGTTTGATCGACAGCACTTTCTTCATCACGACTTTCATGAAGTCGTCGTAGATCGACTCTTGCACCAATGCACGGGACGGGCAGGTGCAGACTTCGCCCTGGTTGAAGAACGCCAGCACCAGGCCTTCAGCAGCTTTTTCGATGAAGGTCGGTTCGGCCTGCATGATGTCTTCGAAGAAGATGTTCGGCGATTTGCCACCCAGCTCCACGGTGGACGGAATGATGTTTTCAGCCGCGCATTTCATGATGTGCGAGCCGACCGGGGTCGAGCCAGTGAACGCGATCTTGGCGATGCGTTTGCTGGTGGCGAGCGCTTCGCCAGCTTCTTTGCCGAAGCCTTGCACGACGTTCAGTACGCCCGGCGGCAGCAGGTCGCCGATCAGCTCCATCAGCACGGTAATGCCCAGTGGCGTTTGCTCGGCAGGCTTGAGCACCACGCAGTTACCGGCGGCCAGGGCCGGGGCGAGTTTCCAGGCAGCCATCAGGATCGGGAAGTTCCACGGGATGATCTGCCCGACCACGCCCAGCGGTTCATGGATGTGATAAGCCACGGTGTTGCCGTCGATCTCGGCGGCGCTGCCTTCCTGGGCACGGATGCAACCGGCGAAGTAGCGGAAATGGTCCGCGGCCAGCGGGATGTCAGCATTGAGCGTTTCACGCACGGCTTTGCCGTTGTCCCAGGATTCGGTGATTGCCAGCAGTTCCAGGTTCTGTTCGATGCGGTCGGCGATTTTCAGCAGCACCAGCGAGCGCGCCTGGACGGACGTGGCGCCCCAGGCATCGGCAGCGGCGTGGGCGGCGTCCAGGGCTTTGTCGATGTCTTCGGCCGTGGAACGCGGAAATTCGGCAATCGGTTGGCCATTTACTGGCGAGGTATTGGTGAAGTACTGACCTTTGACAGGCGCGACGAACTCGCCGCCGATGTAGTTACCGTACTTGCTCTTGAACGAAACGATAGCGCCTTCAGTACCGGGGTGAGCGTAACGCATAGTGATTTCTCCTTGGCTTTTGTACTTATAAGAGAGAGCGCATGTGCGCTTGCTATAAGCGTAGAGCAAAGGTCGGGCCACTGCCTTGCAGGTCAGGTAAATCAAGGCCTTGCGCTGTTTTTGTCGGACGGGCGGAACGCCGCTGTGACGCTTTTGGTACAGTCGCCGTGACACTTTGTACCGCTTGTGGCACAACCTGTGACCGGGCGGTCTTGCCACCATTGCAATGCCGGCTAGGCTGGAGGATGCTCGCTACAGCCGCATAACCCTTTTAGGAGCTGTCGAGTGCAACGAGGCTGCGATCTTTGATGTTGTTTTTCAGGAGCAAGATCAAAAGATCGCAGCCTCGTTGCACTCGACAGCTCCTACGGGGGCGGTGAAAACCGCTCGGGGAGAACAATAAGAAAATGCACGACAACCATTTGAGTCGCCATGCCCAGCAGGTCCTGACCGTCACTCAGGGCAAATCCCACCTGCACGGCCCGGGCAGCGATCCGTCGATAGCCCGTTCCTGGCTGCGGTGTCTTGAGGACTATCACCTCGACCCCGCTTTGACCATGGCGCCGACGGTGCTGGAGCACGGCCGCGTACTGGAAAGCCGCGAGCGCTTGCAGCAAGTGCTGCACATCGCCGGCAACGAAATGACCAGCCTGCATCAGCAACTTTCCGGCGCCGGCCACGCGGTGCTGCTGACCGACGCCCGTGGCGTGATCCTCAATTGCGTCACCGCGCCCGCCGAGCGCAAGATTTTCGAGCGTGCCGGGCTCTGGCTCGGCGCTGACTGGAGCGAAGCCTGCGAAGGCACCAACGGCATCGGCACCTGCCTGGTGGAACGGCAGTCGCTGACCATTCACCAGGACGAACACTTTCGCGGTCGCCACACCGGCCTGACCTGCTCGGCGAGCCCGGTGTTCGACCCGCACGGTGAACTGCTGGCGGTGCTCGACGTGTCTTCGGCGCGTCACGAGGTTTCGCGTCAGAGCCAGTTTCACACCATGGCGCTGGTCAATCTGTCGGCGAAGATGATCGAGAGCTGCTATTTCCTGCGCTACTTCGACAATCAATGGCTGTTGCGTTTTCACTTGCAGGCCGAGTCCGTCGGGCTGTTCAGCGAAGGGTTGCTGGCGTTTGACGGGGAAGGGCGGATCAGTGCCGTCAATCAAAGTGCCCTGAACCTGCTGGGGCATGGTCGCTGCGGATTGTTGGGGCAGCCGGTCGAGGCGTTTTTCGATTGCTCGCTGGATGAATTGCTCGGCCGCGCGAGTGTGAACGCCAGTGCCAGTTGGCCGCTGCGCACCCGGGACGGGCGGAGTCTGTTTGCGCTGTTGCGCGGGCAGCCACGCAGCATTCCGGTGCCGGTGGTGCAACGTCCGGTGATTGCCGAGCAGCCGCGCCTGTCGGGCATTTGTATTGGCGATATCGCGTTACAGGAAGATTTCCGCAAGTCCCTGCGCGTGTTCGAGCGGGACGTGCCGCTGTTGATCAACGGCGAAACCGGTTCCGGCAAAGAGGCATTCGCCAAAGCCGTGCACCAGGCCAGTCAACGGGCCGAAAAAGCCTTCGTCGCTCTCAACTGCGCGGCCATTCCCGAAAGCCTGATCGAGAGCGAACTGTTCGGCTATCGCGGCGGTAGCTTCACCGGCGCGCGCAAGGAAGGCATGCGCGGCAAGTTGCAGCAGGCCGATGGCGGGACCTTGTTCCTTGATGAAATTGGCGACATGCCGTTGGCTTTGCAGACCCGGCTATTGAGAGTGCTGGAAGATCGTCAGGTGGTGCCGATCGGTGGCGAGCCGGAGCCGGTCAATGTGCGGATCATCAGCGCCACGCACCGTAATTTGCTGGAGCGCGTACAGGACGGCAGTTTCCGTGAGGATCTGTATTACCGGCTCAATGGGCTGGAGGTGGCGTTGCCGGCGTTGCGCGATCGCAGTGATAAATCGCAATTGCTCGACTTTTTGCTGGCTGAAGAGGCGGGCGGTGAGACGGTGGTGATCGATGAGCCGGCACGGCAGGCGTTGCTGGGCTTCGCATGGCCGGGCAACGTGCGGCAATTACGCAATGTGCTGCGCACCTTGGCGGCACTGTGTGATGGTGGGCGGATCGGGCTGGAGGATTTGCCGGCGATGATTCGCCAGGTTCGGCCGTTACCGGTTGTGGCCGTTGAAGAGCCGTCCGAGCATCCTCTGGATGACGCCGAGCGATTGGCCTTACTCAATGCGCTGGAGCAGACGCGTTGGCATATGACCAATACAGCTGAACAGCTCGGCGTCAGCCGCAATACGCTTTATCGAAAATTGCGCAAACACGGCATCGCCAGGTAAACCCGCGTTGCGGCCAATCGCGGGCAAGCCCGCTCCCACATGAGTTGCGGTGTGAGCTCCATTGTCCGAGCGCCGTTGGACCCTGTGGGAGCGGGCTTGGTCTGGGCGGCATTCCGACGATGGCGTCAGTGAGACCGAAACACAAGGTGCGATTTCCCCCTCCCTACGCTAACCTGCGGCCATGTTTTACGAGGTCGACTAATGCACATTCATATTCTTGGTATCTGCGGCACTTTCATGGGTTCGATGGCGGTTCTGGCTAAAGAACTGGGTCATCATGTGACGGGCTCCGATGCCAACGTCTACCCGCCGATGAGCACTCAGCTTGAAGCGCAGGGCATTGAGTTGACCCAAGGCTACGATCCCGCTCAACTCGATCCGGCCCCGGATCTGGTGGTGATCGGCAACGCCATGTCCCGCGGCAACCCGGCCGTGGAATACGTGTTGAACAAAGGCCTGCCTTACGTCTCCGGCCCGCAATGGCTGGCGGATCACGTGCTGCAAGGTCGCTGGGTCCTGGCCGTCGCCGGCACCCATGGCAAAACCACCACCAGCAGCATGCTCGCCTGGGTCCTGGAGCACGCGGGCATGAGCCCGGGCTTCCTGATTGGCGGCGTGCCGCAGAATTTCTCGGTGTCGGCCCGCTTGGGCGAGACGCCGTTCTTCGTCATCGAAGCCGACGAGTACGACAGCGCGTTTTTCGACAAGCGCTCGAAATTTGTTCACTACCGCCCACGCACGGCGATCCTGAACAACCTCGAATACGATCATGCCGACATCTTCCCCGATCTGCCGGCCATCGAGCGCCAGTTTCACCATTTGGTGCGGACCATCCCGAGTGAAGGCCTGGTGATCCACCCGACGACGGAACCTGCCTTGCAGCGCGTCATCGAGATGGGCTGCTGGACACCGGTGCAAACCACCGGGGCCGGCGGTCAGTGGCAGGTCAAGCTGCTCAGCGAAGATGGCTCGAAGTTTGAGGTGATGTTCGAAGGCGTTGCTCAAGGCGTGGTCGAGTGGGACATGACCGGCCAGCACAACGTCGCCAATGCCTTGGCTACGCTGGCGGCGGCTCGCCACGTCGGCGTCGTGCCGTCGATGGGCATTGCTGCATTGAGCGCCTTCAAAAGCGTGAAGCGGCGGATGGAGAAAGTCGCCGAAGTCCGTGGCATCACCATCTACGACGACTTCGCTCACCACCCGACGGCCATCGCCACGACCCTCGACGGGCTGCGCAAGCGCATCGGTGATGCGCCATTGATTGCGATCATTGAGCCTCGCTCCAATTCCATGAAGCTTGGCGCGCACCGCGATGGCTTGCCGGAAAGCGTGGTCGATGCCGATCAGGTGATCTGGTACGCCCCGGCCAACCTCGGCTGGGACTTGGGCGCGACCGCTGCGTTGTGCACCGTGCCATCGATTGTCAGTGATTCGCTGGAAGGCATCATCGAGCGCGTGAAGTCCCAGGCCCAACCTGGCACCCACGTGGTCATCATGAGCAACGGCGGCTTCGGCGGCCTGCACGGCAAGCTGGCCGAGGCGCTCAAATGAACAGCGGCCCGGAACGCATCACACTGGCGATGACGGGCGCTTCGGGCGCCCAGTACGGTTTACGCCTGCTCGACTGCCTGATCCGCGAAGACCGCGAGGTGCATTTCCTGATCTCCAAGGCTGCGCAACTGGTGATGGCCACCGAAACCGACGTCATCCTGCCCGCCAAACCGCAGACGATGCAGGCTTTCCTGACCGAATACACCGGCGCCGCCGCCGGGCAAATCAAGGTGTATGGCAAAGAAGACTGGATGTCGCCGGTGGCCTCAGGCTCCGGTGCGCCAGCGGCGATGGTGGTGGTGCCATGCTCGACCGGGACGCTGTCGGCGATTGCGACCGGCGCCTGCAACAACTTGATCGAGCGAGCTGCCGACGTCACGTTGAAAGAGCGTCGCCAGCTGATTCTGGTGCCGCGTGAGGCACCGTATTCGAGCATTCATCTGGAGCACATGCTCAAGTTGTCGAACATGGGCGTGACGATTTTGCCGGCATCGCCAGGCTTCTATCATCAGCCGCAGACCATCGATGACTTGATCGACTTTGTGGTGGCGAGGATTCTCAACCTGTTGAATATCCCGCAAGACATGCTGCCGCGCTGGGGCGAACACCATTTGAGCAGCGATGAATAAACTGCTGATCATGGTGCTGGCGTTGCAACTGACAGGTTGCGCCACGGCGCGCACCCTTGATGCCGCCAAACCCGGGGCGCCCGTGGTGTACTCGGGGACGCGTCTGGATTTGTATGCGATGAACGGCGGTTGCTGCGCGAAGGACCGCTTTGGCGCCGAAGCGCCAAGCTATCCCGGTGTCGACCTGCCGGCCAGCGCATTGCTCGATACGCTGCTGCTGCCGTTGTCGGTGCTCACGGTGATCGGTGTCAGCTTCCAGGCGACTGGCGGGATGTAGGTGAGGGCTCTACTTACCTAGTTTGCGCAACTCATCCGACTCGACAATCCGCACTCCATCCTGCTCCTCCAGCGCCAGTCGCCACATCGCCCGCGCCAATTGGCAGGCCTCGATGCCGCGGTATTTGCCGGGGATCAGTCGCGACAACGGTCCGGCGATTTGCTCCGCCATACGCGGTTCCAGGCGATCGCCCAGCAGTAATGAAGGTCGGCAAATGGTCAGCTGCGGCCAATTCTGTGCGATCAATGCGTGTTCCATTTCGCCTTTGACCCGATTGTAGAAAACAGGCGACCTGCGATCGGCCCCCAGGGCACTGATTACGATCAGGTGCCGTGCGCCCATTTCCCGCGCACGCTTGGCGAACGCCACCACCATGTCCAGATCGACCGCGCGAAAGGCTTGTTCGGAACCGGCCTGCTTGATCGTGGTGCCAAGGCAGCAGTAGGCGATGTCGACGCGGCCGTTGAGTTGCGGCAAAAACACCGCCGGGTCGCCGACCGGGTTTTCCAGATGGGGATGCTCGGCCAGTGGCCGGCGTGAGGGGGCCAGTACCCTTGAAATCGTTGGCTCATTGAGCAAACGATCAAGCAAATGTTCACCGGTCAGCCCGGTAGCACCGGCAAGCAATACATGCTGAGGCGTCAAGTACATAGTGTTTCCCCCTTGATACTGTTCAGCTTAGTTGCTGTTTGCATCCTTGCTGCTTATAGAGACACTTTGCAGAGCTTTTCGTGCCTGCTGCTTGCGCAAAAGCTGCCAGTGGGAGAGAACGGTTTTCGGTGCCCAGATCTGCGGTTCAGAGGCTTCGAAGCTGTCGGCCAGCTCACGCTCCGCCACCGTGGCCTTGGCCAGTTTGAAGGCTTGCTCTAGGTCGTCGGTCTGGTTCAGCGCCTGGGCGAACAGCGCATCGCCAAAGTAGGTGAAGTTGGCTTCTTCCGAGCAGCCGAAGGACACACGGTCGGCCCTCGATGCGGTCATGATCATCGTGCGTTCGTCCTTGAGTGCGGGGAGGAAACCGCCGGAGTAGCAGGCTGAAATAACGATGATCTTGTCGCGATTCTTCAAGGGGGCGAGCACCGCGGCCAGTTCGTCGGCTGGCAAATCGGCCAGCTCCATACGCGGCTGGTCGAGTACCAGTTCATGTTCGCTGGTGCCGTGGCTGGTCAGGTAGATGAAGATCAAATCTTCCGGGCCGCTGCGTTCGGCGAGGGTCAGTGCGGCGCGGCGCAGGTTTTCCCGGGTGGCCATCGGCCGGTCTACGAGGTGATCGCGATGGTTGACCAGGCGGATCTGGCCGAAGGCGCCGAAGCGGCTATTGAGCATGTTGCTGACGTAATCGGACTCGCGCAGGAACACGCTCTGCTTGCCGTCACCGCCCACGGTCAGGGTGTACAGCTCGACCGCTGGCGTCGAGGCTGGCACGTTGTTCAGTGCGTCGTCGAGCAGGCGACCCTGAGCCAGCAAACCGAGTTCCAGGCTATCGGGCAACAATTTGCCATCGGCATCGCGCACACGCTGACCATTGACCCACGTACCGCTTTGTACCGTGCCGTCCGTCAGCACCAGCGTGCCGCGACCCGAATAGGCGTCTGCGTCGAACTGACCGATGTAGAAGCTGCCGTCGGGCAGGTTCAAACGGCCTTGGCCGCTGAAGCGCCAGTCGCTGAACTGACCGACGTAATGACTGGCATCGGCGCCAATCAACTCGCCCTTGCCGTTCAGCGAGCCTTCTTTGAACTGCCCCAGCCAGACATCGCCGTCGGCATTTTCGTAGCGGCCCTTGCCGTTCAGTTGATTGTTCTTGAAACCGCCGACGTAAATGTCGCCGTCAGCACTGTTGAAAGTGCCGTTGCCTTCCAGTTGCCCGTTGACGAAGTGCCCGGTGAACTGATTGCCGCTGGCATCGCCGCGCTGGCCTTCACCATTGGGTTTGCCGTTGGCGAATTGGCCCTGGTAGGAGCTGCCGTCTTCGAGTTCGAGACGACCGAGCCCTGAATACTGATCAGCCTTGAATTCACCGCGGTAGGTCATGCCGTTTTCTTTGAGCGTACCTTCACCGTCGCGGCGCCCGAGCTTGAATCCCCCGGTGTAGCTGCTGCCGTTGGTGGTCAGCGTGCCTTGGCCGTCGAACAACCCTTGGTTGAATTGTCCGCGATAGACCTCGCCGTTGCTGCCATGCCATTCGCCTTGGCCATGCCATTGGCCCTTGTCGAACTCGCCGGCATACCAGCTGCCGTTCGGGTAATCGACGCGGCCCTGGCCTTGCAGCAGGCCATTGACCAGATCACCGCGATAACGCCCACCGTCCGGCAAGCGGGCATCAGGGGGCAACAGCGATTCGCCATCGCCGCAAGCGGTAAGCAACAGGGTCAAAGTGAGGAGGGCGAGTGAGCGCATAGCGGGATCCGGGCAATTAGGCGACCGAGTATGCCGCAGCTATGTGTCGTATATATAGGGACGCGGCGCGAAACAGCGTCAGCTGTTTCGCAATCAGGCATATATCAGACGAAACAGAGGGACAGCGGCTCGGCAATGTACGCCGGTTTGTCCGATCCTTCGATCTCAAGTGTGGCGGTGGCTTTGAGCAGCCATTGGCCGGGTTTCTTTTCGGTGACCTCGTTCATGTCGACTTTGAGCCGAACCCTGGAGTTGACCTTCACCGGCTGGATGAAACGTACGCTGTCCAGCCCATAGTTGACCACCATCTTGACCCCTTCAGGCAGGACCAGGATGTCTTCCATCAGTTTCGGCATCAGCGACAGCGACAGGAATCCATGGGCGATCGTGCTGCCAAATGGTGTTTGCGCGGCTTTGACCGGGTCGACGTGGATAAACTGATAATCGCCTGTGGCTTCTGCGAACAGGTTGATGCGCTCCTGATCGATGGTGAGCCATTCGGAACGTCCAAGTTCCTTGCCGACATAATCTTTGAGCTCTGCAACGGGAACATAGGGCATTGAGACTCTCCTTGTGTTTCATCGGATTTATAGTTTTTCGAGTGGGGGATTTGACCTCCCTGCGAACCACTTTAGATCAACATGGCAATTTGCTCCGGTCAACTGACCATGCTTTTGGCGAATGCCGATCCATAGCGTTGACGTGCTTATAATGCCCGGCCCCTTTTTTGTGGGGAGAGCGTGGGGGAGAAGCTGGATGTTGTTACGTGGCCTGACGTGGCTGGTGCTGTTCCAATTGCTGGGCACCGCCCTCAATCATTTGTTTTTACCGGTGCTGCCCGGGCCGATTGTCGGCCTGCTGCTGTTGCTGGTGTACCTGATTTCACGCGGGCAAGTCGGCGAGCCTTTGAACCTGGCGGCCAGCAGTCTGCTGCGCTATCTGCCGTTGCTGCTGGTGCCGCCTGCCGTGGGCGTCATGGTGTACGCCAAGGACATCGCCGCGGACTTCTGGGCCATCGTCGGTGCGCTGGTGTTGTCGCTGGTGCTGTCCATGGCGTTTGCCGGGGTGCTGATGCAGCGCATGGTCAAGCGTCATGCCCGTCGCGGAGATCATTCATGATCCTCGATTGGCACGGCGCGCTGGACTCGGTGATTCATCACCCGTTGTTCGGCATTGGCATTACGTTGGGCGCCTATCAGCTGGTGCTGGCGGCGTTCGAGAAAACCCGCTGGATCTTTCTGCAGCCGGTGCTGGTGTCCATGCTGTTGGTGATTGGCGTGCTGACGGTGTCTGGCATCACCTTCGTTGAATACCGCAAGAGCACCGAGATCCTCAGTATCCTGCTCGGGCCGGCGACGGTGGCGCTGGCGGTGCCGCTTTACCTTAATCTGCGGCGGATTCGGCAGTTGTTCTGGCCGATATTTACTACGCTGGTGATAGGCGGCGTGGTCGCCACGGGCATGGGCGTGTTGCTGGGCTGGTGGTTTGGCGCCGAACACATGATCCTCATGACCATGGCGCCCAAGTCAGTGACCTCGCCCATTGCGATGTTGGTGGCCGAGCAGATCGGTGGCGTCGCGGCGCTGGCGGCAGTGTTCGTGTTGATCACCGGCGTGATCGGTGCGATCTTCGGGCCGAGCCTGTTGACCCGGCTCGGGGTGCACAGCCCTGAAGCGCGCGGCATGGCGCTGGGCATGACCGCCCACGCCGTCGGCACTTCAGTGGCCTTGCAGGAAAGTGAAGAGTGCGGCGCCTTCGCGGCGCTGGCGATGAGTCTGATGGGCGTGGCCACGGCGGTGTTCCTGCCGTTGGCGGTGTCGATGGTGGTGTAAGGAATTGTCTATGAGCTTGCCGCTTTTTCCGCTGAACACGGTGTTGTTTCCTGGCTGCATCCTCGACTTGCAGATCTTCGAGGCGCGCTACCTGGACATGATCAGTCGCTGCATGAAACAGGGCAGTGGCTTTGGTGTGGTGTGCATCCTCGACGGCGAAGAAGTCGGCATTGCGCCGGCGGGTTACGCGTTGGTGGGGTGCGAAGCGCTGATCACCGATTTCAAGCAGCAGGACAATGGCCTGCTGGGTATCCGGGTGCAGGGCGGACGGCGTTTTCACGTTTTGCGCTCCGAGGTGCAGCGCGATCATTTGACCGTCGCTGACGTCGAGTGGCTGGAAGATGAGCCTGAGCAACCATTGCAGGACGAAGATGCCGACCTGGTGGCGCTGCTCAAGGCTCTGGCCGAACACCCGATGGTCGAGGCGCTGAACATGGGCACTGAAGCGACCGGACAACAGTCGCTGGCCAATCAACTGGCGTATCTGCTGCCGTTTGCCGAAGTGGACAAGATCGATCTGCTGCAACTCGATGATCCGCAGCAGCGACTGGATGCGATCCAGGCGCTGCTCGATGAGTTGCAGGGTGAGTTGTTCGCCTGATTTCAGGTGATTGATTGCGGGGGCAATTCGAGCGCCGCGTTAGTGCTGATTTTCCGACAGTGAAGGCCAGACAATATCGTTGCCAAACCAGTCCTTGTCGCTACTGAGCAAAAGGACCGGTTTGCCGGCCGCTGCAACTCCGGCAATCAGCCGGTCATACTCATCTTTGTTGTCGGCACCGGAATGTGTTCGTTCTTCTACTTTTCTGGCGTAGGCGTCATCGGTGTCGTCGACGTGATCCTGGAGATCTTTGACTCGCACCGCTTTTTGATGGCTGGAATCAAATACCCAGATCCGATCGGCGCTGATGCCTCGTCTCGAGACTGAAAGCAGTGCTTCCAGATCATCATCGGGGAACCAGTTCGGGCCGTTGGCAGCGCGGTTGAACGCATGGTTTTCTTCGCCCAGTACGAGTTCCATGTTTCGGCTGTCGATTGCATAAACAAACTGGATTTGTTGTTTGTGCCTGGTCGTTTCGTAGTTGCGCTCCAGGTCGAGTTGCAGCGAACTGTCCGATTCTGAGCCGCTGCTGGCGATTTGCGAGTTAGTGGTAGTGGAAACATCGGAAACATCGGAAACATCGGAGGCGTCGGAGTCGTCGCTGGCATCATTGGGTTGCTTGCCCGGGTATTTATTGGTTTGACTGTTGTAAAGCAGATACTCAGGGTCCGGCTCGTCCCCGCCATACATTTTTGCGGCCTTCAAACTCACTGTGACGCTCATGGCTTTTTGGGTGGTTGCATAGGGTTTGTGGTTGTAGCGGGGCAGCATCCAGCCATCATTGGCCAATTCAAATGGCGTGCGTTCATCCCCCCTGAATACAGCAGGGATATCGGTCCGGTACAGGCAGTTGTTTCTGTTTCGCGAGTAGCCAGCCTTTACCAGAAAGCTATCGAGAAACTCGTGGGTCAAACTGAGATGCAGCTCATACAGGCCGGTAGTTGCTGTTCCGTTCCTCAGGTGACGTAGGTTTGGCTCTATTTCGCTGTACAGCAGGTCGTGTCGACGAGGATTGCCCGTATCCCTGCTCATCTGCTTATGCTGTTCAGCCCATTCGGGAATCGTGAGATTTTCCAACATGTCCTTGTGCAGACGCGTTTGCTGTCCCGGGGATAAATTGTAAGACCTTAGAAGTGTTTCCAGTTCGCTGGCTGTTTTGTCTGGATAGAGCGACTGGAGCGGACCGTCGATCAATTGAGCCCGTGGGGTCTGACTCGGTTGCGTACTGCCCGGGCGAGGGCTTGCCGGGGTGTCCTCAACGCTCCGTTGCGGACCTGGAGACTGGACTCTTGGATGTTTGTCGGGGAGGGTCGTTTCAAGCACTGACTCATCGGGCAGGGGGCGTTTCAGCGTGACAGTTTCTCTCGCCTCAGGCCGCTGACTCCAGGTGGCTTCCCCATCGTTTTTGTAAAGCGCGGGTCCTTGCGGCTGCTTTTTGTAAAGGTCTGTCGCGCGATAAGTCCCGATAGCGTCATCGAATTCCACATAGACGGTTCCTTCGTTTTTAACGTCCACAAATTTACGTGCGACGATTGTCCGAAACCCGTGCTCGTCAGGCAGCGGCATGGTCCGCAGCATTGCGGGGCGCAATAGATAGGGGGCCAGACTCGAGTCTGCCGAGGGTTGTAAAAGTTGTCTTGCAGGGATTTGCGTAATGTCCAGTTTCGTAGGCACGGGGACCCCTCTGTCGAGGGTTATTCCGACAGTGGTGCCGCTCCCGTGTTCAGGCCTCACCGGATGGGACGTTTGCCCCTGACGAAAAACGGAGCTGCCTGGCAATGCAGATGGCGGAAGTAGGGCGTCTGGCCCTAAGCGCGGCGGATTGACGTTGATTGTAGGGACGTCAGTAGCAGGAAACTTTGTAGGCGGTTTTATAGGCATGGTAGAGGTGCTCAAATCCGTTTAAGCAAAGAAGTTTTATAGGGTTTATGTAGCAAATGGCTTACGAAGTGGGTTCTACGGTCGGCCAAACAATATCGTCGGAAGATATCGCCTGGTGTTCCGGGAGTTTGATCCCCATGCCTTTGTCGACGACTTGATCAACCAACTGATCATAACGATCCCGGTTATAAGTACCGGTCCAGGTTGCATGTTCTATGGCGTCAGCGTAGTTGCCTGCCTGCTCGTAAACAGCGTTGACGGGAGCGGCATGTGTCAGATCGGAATTGACCAGCCATACCCGGTCGGAACTCAATCCCCTTTTCGATATTGAGATAACGCCTTCCAGCGCGTCAGGCTGGAAGCTTGCCGAGCCATCACTATTGAGATAGAGGTTTTCCCGCCCCGGCACTACCTCAATACCTCGGGTGTCGATCATGTAGATAAATCCAACACGTTGCCTGTATCGGGTGGGTTCATAGTCTCGCGACTTATCAAGCGTAAATGAGCTGTCGGAATCCGAATTCGACGACTCGTTACGGTAGTCCTCGTCAGAATCATCATCATTCCTGCCTTTTGGATACTTTCGCACCCCAGGAAACAGATTGGCCTGTGCGTTGTATCGCAGCTTGTCGTTTTTCGCGTGCCCACCCAGGTTGCTTGCATATTCCTTCGCATCCGACAGGAGAAAAGTAGCGCTTTGTGCTCGTTGTGTGACCGTTTCGGGAAGCCCTTCGCGCGCGATCATTCGCCGATCCCTTGCCAGTTCGAACGGCGTTCGATCATCGCCCCTGAACATGGCGGGAATATCGGTACGGTATAAAAGACCGTGTTTGTTGCGTTGATAACCGATCGACGCGGAAAAATGCTCGAGAAACTCACTGGAGCAATATAAGTCGTGTGGAGAGTAATCGCGTTGCGGTCGACGTCTTAGTTGGGGGGTGACCAGTGCAACCTCTACAGCAATGAGGTCGAATCTTTGAGAATTGTCCGCTTGTGAAGATAAGAGCTTATGAGTTTCCGCCCACGCAGGAAAAGTGCGGGTTTCGTTAATGTCTCGAAGTAAACGTTTAAGTTGGCCACTGCTTAAATTGTACGATTCAAGCAATTCAAAATGTTCGCTCCTCGTCTTGCCCGGGTATAGCCATTTCAATGGTCCATCGATTAACGCATTTCCCGCATCGATAGAGTCGACGGTATCAGGTGTGTTCGACTGAGCGGTCAGGCCAGACTCTGTTTTCTTTGTACTGGGTTGGGAGGCGAGTGACTCCTGCTCCAGAGAGTCCGAGCGCTGCCTGCTGTGTCCGGGTTGCGTCTCTCCAATTGGACGTTGATGTCGATCAGGACTGCCTTCGGGAATCGCTTCTTTTTGACGCCAGGTCAGCGCTCCCTCATTTTTGTACAGCGCGGGACCGGAAGGGAGTTTGCGGTAGAGATCAGTCGCACGGTAGGTTCCGGTGACGATGTCGAATTCCACATGCACGGTTCCCTTATTTTCGACATCAACAAACTTGCGGCCTTTCATCCACCGCAAACCCTGAGCATCGGCGGGTTGCATGCCGCTTAACAGTGCGGGTCGTAGCAGATACGTCTCCAGGCCGTACTGGGCCGCCTGTTCACCGGGTCCAAACCCTGGAGTATCCGAGATCTCCACTCCCGACTGGGATGTCGATACACCTTCGACACTGGTTGCTGCGCTGAGATTACTTTCATCTGGCAGGAATGGCTGTCGACCTTGAAGATGAAAGTCAGGTGAGTTGACGATGTTTGAATGTTGCCTCGTGGGCGTTTCGTTTCCGGGCAATCTGGGTGGCTCCAGCGAGTCAGGTGATAAGTTGACTCCGTCTGGTTTTAATCGATGTGGCGGTTTTGGACGCATGTTGGCGCTCCTCAATGTTAATACTTTGGGGGAATGGAATAAGCGTGGAATGAAGGTTTAAGACGGGACCAGGTTATTTCACAATCTCAAGGTCTTCGACTCTGAAGCTGCGTGACCAGTCCGTGTCGATAGTCCAGTTGTCAATTTCTGTGTCGTAATAAATGTTTCCTTGCGTGGCGTCATTCGTTCGAAGGTTTTCGATGCTGATCAGCTCGGCGACAAGGCCGTCATTTTGTTTGTGTTTAATGATGTCCGATACAACAGCGGCAATGCTTGGGTAGCTTTTTGCATTAATGGCGTGCAGGACTGAAACTTCGAACAAGGGGTCGATGCGATAGCGACTCCCTGAAGAAACAATAACGTTGATCGTTTCCAGCGGTATGTCAGACGCTTCGGTATTTGGCAGTTGAATATGGACGCTTCCAATTTTCAGGAAGTTGTTGTTAATGTTTATCCCTTCCCGAGTGATGTTCTCTGCAAGGCGAAGTGTGTAAATGTTCCAGGTCGAGCCGCTGGAGGTTTTGGCCGCGGCCCCGGGGGTCGACAGCCGAAGGGATGTATTGTCGGTCGGGTAGAGGTCGTAGGATGAGGCTTGCCCTTCCAGCGAATAAACCGAGCTGTGTGCCACTGAATCGAATTCGACACGCTGTGCAACCGCTTTCAAAAGACGTCTATCGAAGGTAGGTTTGGCGAACACGTATTTTCCGGGTTTTTCACGCAATGAGGCGGCGCTGTCGACGACTCTGTACCCTGGATATTTGCTGTCATCGAGATAGGCGTTTTTAGGGAAGTCCAGCCAGTAGGACTTACCGTTGCGCATGACCAGAGTGAACGGGTGGACGGTCTTCCAACCCGAGGACATGATGCCCGCGCCCCGATCGGTTTTTTTTCCAGGATCCTCTTCAACACTACCGTGAATCAGAAGTGAGCTTGTGTTCTTGAACGAAATCTGGAAATGCGTGTTTGAATAACTCAAGTAGCTAAAGCTGTTTCGAGGCGTCGAGGTCACTGTGTAGATGGCATCGACCTCTGTGATTTCGTCACTGTCGAAATCTATGTATAAAACGCTAGGCGTATGGCTTCCTGGCTTGTCGACAAAGAACACGGTTGTGTAAGTCTCACGGGCTACAAAGTAGGATGAAGGGGTGGCGCAGGGCACTCGTTGAACGCGGCTGTTGACAATGAAGGGCGGTGTTTTTGGTGTTCCCATAACCACCACAATGACCTTGACGCTCAACTCGGTCAGACTGTTTATCTGGGTGGGCAGGTCGACCTTTAGTTGGTACCCATCCTCGGTGACAAATAGAAGGTTGGGGTTTCGTAATGAGCGTTTGTCCGTCAGCGTTTCATATACGTCATTAATGACCAGCTGCCTTTCCGGCTGGAAAGACTCCGCGTTTTGCAGGGATGAAATGACCAGTGCGTTTTCGCGGATGCGCCAGTCCTGGACAAACTCAAGCGTTACACCAAGGTGTATGACGCTTAGATCTTCGCCATCTTCTGTAATGGATACCGAATGCGTCATGCCGTTGAGGTAGTAGGTATCCGCACCGCTACCACCATTGACGCTGCAGTCGTTGCCTCGAACGACGATCTGATCATCGCCCGCGCCAGCATTGATGCGGTCGTGGCCGTTCGCAATGATGTAATCAGCTTCGTCGGAACCCGTAACAAGGTTCTGCGCACCGGCCAGGGTTTCGACCTTTTCGATGGAGTGGATGTTTGAGTGCAGGACTGGAGCGGTAGTGATATCCGCTGAACGTAACCCCAGCTTTCCACTCTTCAGATTGATGTCGTACCCAACATATATCGTGTCGTCCGGCCCATGGCGTACCGGAACATGCTTACCCTGAAGCGATAACGTGTCTGTGCCGGCTCCGCCTCGTAATGTATTGACCTGCCCGGTTGGCGGCGCTTTCTTTAGGCTTTGAGCGGCGGACTGGAAAAGGAAAGAATCGTTCTTGTCGCCTCCGTTCAGCGTTTTAATACCGGAGGAATAGCTGAAGTAGTTCGGTTTGCCTCTAACGCCTATGATGCTGTCGTTGCCGCCGCCCAGCTGCCAGAGGACGCCTTTGGAAGGACCCGTTTCACCGACAAGGGCATTGGGAATGCCTGTCGGAAGGCCATCGGTGGCGTCGTAGACGTCATCGGTCTCTTTGATCACGGGGACGTTGACCGTCACAAAGGAGGATTCACCGCTGGCTTCATCCCATTCAAACTTATGGTGCCGGGTAGGTTGCAACTGCACTTCAAATCGCCCGTTCACCACCGCTTCGACACTGTCCTTCAGTTCATTTTTGAGCCATTCGGTGCCGGTGCTATCGAGCGCCTTGGCGTAGTCGCTGTAGGTTTTGGCGACGGCAAACCGATCCAGGACCTCTTGGTCCTGATTCTGAGCGGTAAAGGCAAACCAGCCCGCCCGCCAGCGCTCATGCATGCTCAATTCGATGTAATCGTCGATGTCGTCAACCGTGCGTGCGGCACCATAAATTCTGGCGCCGACAATCAATATTGCTGCGGCGGCGATACCCACGGGGCCGGCAGCTTTGAAGCCGAGTAGCGCGGCGCCCCCCAGTATTGTGGAGAGACCTGCGCTGGTGAGGCTGAGGGCGGCATTGAAGTAATGGTCCTGCGCTTCTTTTCCCTTGGCATTGGCGGCATCGTTGAACGATTTGATCGCAGTGTAGAGATCGAAGGGCAGCGTCAGCACGCTGGCCATCAGGCCGGCCCCTTTGCTCAGTACGTGTCCAACGGTTGTTCTGCCGAAATGTTCAAAAGTTTTTGCTCCGCTGCGAATCATGGCCTCGCCGGTTTTCGCCAGGCCGCGTTCGATAATCAACGAGCCGATTTCTGCTGTGCCGCCGCCGACATTAATTGCCGCTTCGCCCCAATGACCTTTTTTGATCGCTTCCGCTGTGCCGATAATCGCGCTGTAGAGGCCATATGCCTGAAGACCGGCGCCCATGGAGCTCATGCCATAACTCTTGGTCCTGTCGATCCAGGCAGGCAATTGATCGGGCAATGGATTTTTGTGGATGTCCAGGCGCTGGGTCGATTTCAACAAACTACCGATTTTCTGAACGGGGCCTGTTGAGGTGCCTGACTCTTTTAACAAGGGAGCTGCGGTGGTTGAGCGTTGTGTGGCGATTTCGAAAAGCAGAGTGGCGGGGATGTGGCTCTGGTGTCCTTGCACTGCTTTGATACGGTGTTCGACTTTGTCAGGATCAAACTCCAGTGAATCGATGAATGCCTGATCAGGTAGTGCAAAATAAGTATTGGTGCTGGTGATAAGTTCGCCGTTAATCATGGCACCCATTGCATGAAGTTCTACGCGACTAACTGAAAACTCCCCGATGCGCAGAGAGCCAAATAAAGCGTCGAGATCTTGAAGGTTGGGTTTTAGTAAAGGGGATTTGTTTTCTGAAGTTTGCGTAGTGTGACGGGATTCAGTCGGGGGTGTGATGGGGAGGGGTGTTAATATATCTGTGATGTTTACAATGTTGTTTCTATTTGTCGGCGTGGTGGGTAGGGGCATGATTTTTTATCTTTCGTGATTTGTTTTTAATTAATGAGTGCTCCGTGAGTGGTCGTGAATATTGCATGGCGTTATGTCTATTTCGACGGTATTTGTTTTGCTGGATGTTTATTGTTTTTGAAAGTTGTGAGAAACACTGTTTAAGAAAATGCTGAGAGCGGTAGATGATCTATTGAATAACAGTGAATTCGATAATATGTGGGAGTTTTAATTCTGGTCGCGTCCAATAAAACCCGAGCATTGCGCCCGGGTTTTTGTAGCTGCACTCAATAGGCATACCGCAACATCGCCGCCGGCAAATACCGCAATGCAAAGAACCCGAACAGTGCCACCATTGGAGGCAATACCAGCCACCAGACCTTGCGTGGCATCGGGTTGAGCGGCGTCTGGCGCTGGCTCAGCCACAGGCTCGCCGCGCACACGCACGCTGCCAGCATCGCGCCGGCCAGCACATCCGTTGGCCAATGCGCACCCAGATACACCCGTGAAAGGGAAATCGCCAGCGCCGGCAAGCAGCCGAGCAGCAACCACGTCAGGCGCATGCGCGGCGGTTGGCCGCGACCGGCCAGCACGGCGAGGGTCAGGAACAAGGCGAATGACCCCGAGGCGTGACCGCTGGGCATGCTGTAGCTAGTGAACGGATCGCTCAGCACTTCCGGGCGGATGCGGGCGAAAAACTGCTTGGTGAACGTATTGCCCAGGGCGGTGAAGAGCAGGGTGCCGCCAGCGAAGATAGCCTGGCGCCATTGCCGGGTGAGCAGCAGCAAACCGGTCAGCAGGGCGCTGAACACCAGCATGTTGCGGAACTCGCCGATCAGCGTGAAGGTGACGGCCACTTCATCGAGCATCGGGCTTCGGTGTTCCTGCACCAGGGTCATCACGCCTTGATCGAGGGCGGTCAGGTGCGGGTAACCGATAAACAGTCCCACCAGAATCAGAAAGCTCATGCCGCTAATCAGTACCGTCGCCTTGCGATGGCGACGCATGCTGCTGGTAATGCTCAACCCCACCATGACGGCGATGCTGCCCGCGACGATCCCGGCCTCGGGCCAGAACCCGTCGGGTAATGGCAGGCGGATGGCCGCGCCCGTGGCCCAGCCGGGCAGCAGGTAGGCAACGCTCCAGCCCGCGGCGGCCAGCAGGCTGACGGCGGCGAAGCGCGGGAAGGGCATGTCGAACATCCCGGCGACCATCGGCAGCATTGGCCGTAGCGGGCCGATAAAGCGCCCAACCAGCAGGCTGGCAATGCCGTAGCGCTGGAAATACGACTCGGCGCCAGCGATCCATTCCGGGTGATGACGCAACCCTGGCAGGCGCCGGATGTTCTGGTGGAAATGTCGACCAATGAAGTAGGAGACGACATCGCCCAACACCCCGGCGACGAACCCCAGCAATAGCGTTTCGCTCAATGACAGCGCACCACTGCCGGCCAGTACCGCTACGGCAAACAGCAATACCGTGCCGGGCACGATCAGCCCGGCAATCGCCAAGCACTCCACAAAGGCCACTATGAACACCGCCGCAGCCAGCCATTGCGGGTTAGCCGCCAACCAACCGGTCACGCTATCGAGCCATGGGCCCATAAAAACAACTCCATTGAATGTTCAGTTGGCCCCAGCAGGGCGAACGTAATCTTCCAGATACGGTAAAACCCTGTGGGAGCGAATTTGCTCCCGCAGGGGTTGTTCCAGCATCAAGTCAGTAAAAAATAATCGCGACCTTCAACCTGCCCCCGTCGCAGCGGGTTGCGCGTGCAATACGGTGCGTAAGCCGCATCGACGAAGCGGTACATCAAATGCTCATCGCGTCCTTGGGGGATGCCCAGGCGCGTGGTCTGGATGATGTGAGCCGGCGCCGGGCCGACATTTTCCACCAGCAGCACTTCATGATCGAAGCGCTTGGCGTCCCAGACCGGCACTTTCAGGCCCAGCGACTTGCAAAGCAATGTCTGTCCGGCGCACAGCTTTTGCGAGGGGCGAGGCCGCCCTTGAGCATCGGGATTGTTCAGCAGCATCTGCGCCAGACTCGCCGGCCCGCTCAATTCATCGACCCATGGATAGGCGGATTTGATCAAAACCGCGTTGCCGGGACCTTGGGCGCTGAAGTTCAGGGAATCGCCACCACGGGCGTAATACATATAGATGTGGCCGCCATCCAGAAACAAAGCCTTACGCTTTTCTGTGTAGCCAAGGGAGGCGTGACTGCCTTTTTCTTCGCAGTAATAAGCTTCGGTCTCGATGATGCGGGCACTGAGCCATAGGTCGCCGACCCGGTGGCGGATGATTTTGCCCAGTAGATCTCGGGCCAGCGTTTGGGCATCTCTGTCGAAAAAGGCGTCCGGGAGCCCCGTGGGAGAGGGCGCGGCGGACGTGTTAACAGTCAGGTTTGACATAATGAACGGCATTATTCAGGGCTGATTGAGCGGTGATGATAACAATTTGCAGCTTAATCACGGCTGAACGTCGGCAAATTGCCCTCCATTTCGACCATCCGCCCGTCACCGCTGTTAGTCGGGGGACGCGACAGCTATAATCTGCCGCTTTACTCTTTACCAAGACCTTAGCAAAGACCTCTCCAGACCATGACTGAGTCCGTTCTTGACTACATGACCCGCCTGGGTCGCGCTGCCCGCGAGGCCTCTCGCGTCATTGGCTGTGCCAGCACTGCGCAGAAGAACCGCGCGCTGCAGGCGGCTGCCAATGCGCTGGATGCTGCACGCGCCGAGCTGACGGCTGCCAATGAGCTGGATTTGGCGGCTGGTCGTGCCAATGGTCTTGAACCGGCATTGCTTGAGCGACTGGCGCTGACCCCGGAGCGCATCGACGGCATGATCGTCGGCTTGCGTCAGGTGGCGGCTTTGCCGGACCCGGTCGGTGCGATCCGCGACATGAGCTTCCGTCCGTCGGGCATTCAGGTCGGCAAGATGCGCGTGCCGTTGGGCGTGATCGGGATCATCTACGAATCCCGGCCCAATGTGACGATCGACGCTGCCAGCCTGTGCCTGAAGTCCGGTAACGCAACCATCCTACGCGGCGGTTCCGAGGCGATTCATTCCAACCGTGCCATCGCTGCCTGCATCCAGCGTGGCCTGGCCGAAGCCGAGCTGCCGGCCGCCGTGGTTCAAGTGGTCGAAACCACTGATCGCGCCGCCGTTGGCGCGCTGATTACCATGCCGGAGTACGTCGACGTCATCGTGCCCCGTGGTGGCCGAGGCCTGATCGAGCGGGTCAGTCGCGATGCGCGCGTGCCGGTGATCAAGCACCTGGACGGCATCTGCCACGTGTATGTCAGTGCCCACGCCGATTTGCCCAAAGCCCAGCGCATCGCTTTCAACGCCAAGACTTACCGTTATGGCATCTGCGGCGCGATGGAAACGCTGCTGGTGGATCAAGCCGTTGCCAGGGATTTCCTGCCGTCGATGGCTGCACAGTTCCGCGAAAAAGGCGTCGAACTGCGCGGTTGCGAACGCACGCGAGCGATCATCGACGCAGCGCTGGCCACTGAAGAAGACTGGACCACCGAGTACCTGGCACCGATTCTGTCGATCCGCGTGGTCGACGGACTGGACCAGGCCATCGAGCACATTAACAAGTACGGCTCCCACCACACTGATTCGATCGTCAGCGAAAACCTCGCAGACACCCGGCGTTTTGTGGCGCAAGTCGATTCTTCGTCGGTGATGATCAATACGCCGACCTGTTTCGCCGATGGCTTTGAATACGGATTGGGTGCCGAGATTGGCATTTCTACTGATAAGCTGCACGCCCGCGGCCCGGTGGGCCTCGAAGGGCTGACCTGCGAGAAGTACATCGTGGTCGGTGATGGTCAGTTACGCGGTCAGGCGTCGGTCTGAGTTGGGCGACCTTGACCCGACAGCCCAAGTGACCGCCGGCGAGCCGCAACCTCGCCGCATTGGCGTACTGGGCGGGACTTTCGACCCGGTACACATCGGCCATTTGCGCGGTGCGCTGGAAGTCGCCGAATCGCTGGCGCTGGATGAATTACGCCTGACGCCGAGTGCCAGGCCGCCTCATCGCGGTACGCCGCAGGTGTCGGCGCAGGATCGGCTGGCAATGGTTGAATGCGCGGTGGCCGGTGTGGCGCCGTTGGTGGTGGACGCGCGGGAGTTACAGCGCGACAAACCGTCCTACACTATCGATACCCTGGAACTGATGCGTGCCGAACTGGCCGCCTCTGACCAGGTTTTTCTACTTTTGGGCTGGGACGCATTTTGCGGCCTGCCCACTTGGCATCGCTGGGAAGAGTTACTCCAGCATTGCCACATCCTGGTGCTGCAACGCCCGGATGCCGACAGCGAACCGCCGGATGCCTTGCGCAATCTGTTGGCGGCACGCTCGGTGAGCGACCCGCTGGCCCTCAAAGGGCCGAGCGGACAGATTGCATTCGTCTGGCAGACGCCGCTCGCGGTATCCGCCACCCAGATCCGTCAACTGCTGGCCAGCGGTAAGTCGGTACGTTTCCTGGTGCCCGACGCGGTCCTGGCCTACATCGATGCGCACGGTCTCTACCGTGCGTCGAACTGAAAAGAGGGCATGCTCCAGGCACGCAATGACGTGCAGTGAAGCGCCCGAACATACGAGCAAAACGAGTTTTATATGACTGACAAAGACGTAACTAAAGTAAAGCGCAAAGGCACATTCAAGAGCGCTCCGCTGCCAGTAGAGGCTCCAACCGGGCCGGAGCTGCGCGGCGAAGAACTGGTCAAGGTTGCCGTGGCAGCCCTGGAAGACGTCAAGGCCCAGGACATTCAGGTCATCGACGTTCGTGAAAAGCAGAGCATCACTGACTTCATGATCATCGCTACCGGTACGTCCAACCGCCAGATCGGCGCGATGCTGGACAAGGTCCGCGAAGCCGTCAAAGCCCAAGGCGTCAAGCCGCTGGGTGAAGAAGGCAAGGGCGACAGCGACTGGGTCCTGTTGGATATGGACGATGTCATCGTGCACATGATGACCGCTTCGGCCCGTCAGTTTTACGACCTGGAGCGCCTGTGGTCCGGTGCTGAACAGAGCCGTGCTCTGAACGCTGCTCACCACAGCCCGGAAAACACCCATGAGCACTTCATCAAGCTCAACAAAGACCAGCAATAAGGGACCGCTGTGCGACTGCGACTGATCGCCGTCGGTTCTCGCATGCCCAAATGGGTGGAAGAAGGCTGGCATGAATATGCCAAGCGCCTTCCGTCCGAGCTGGCGCTGGAACTGGTGGAAATACCGCTCAATACCCGTGGCAAGAACGCCGACGTGGCGCGCTTTATCCGTCAGGAAGGCGAAGCCATGCTGGCCAAGGTCGGGCCGAACGAGCGCGTTGTGACCCTCGAAGTCCACGGCAAGCCCTGGAGCACCGAGCAACTGGCGGTCGAACTCGATCGCTGGCGGCTGGACTCGCGCACGGTCAACTTCATGGTCGGCGGCCCCGAAGGGCTGGCGCCGGAAGTCTGTGCGCGGGCTGATCAGCGCTGGTCGTTATCGCCGTTGACGTTGCCGCACCCGCTGGTGCGGATTCTGATCGGCGAACAGCTGTATCGTGCCTGGACAGTGCTGTCCGGCCACCCTTACCACAAGTAGTTCTGCCCTCATGTCCCAGCCGATCCGCATCAAGGACCACGAAAAAGACGCCCGTCTGGTGCGTGGTCGCGTCGTGTTCGGGGCAATTGCGGTGGTGACGCTGATCTGTGTGCTGATCGCGCGGCTGTATTTCCTCCAGGTGATTCAGTACGAGTACCACTCGACTCTGTCGGAAAACAACCGTGTCCATGTGCAGCCGATTCCACCGACGCGCGGGCTGATCTTCGACCGCAATGGCGTAGTGGTGGCCGATAACCGGCCCAGCTTCAGCCTGAGCATGACCCGCGAGCGTTCCGGCGACTGGCAGCAAGTGCTCGATGTGATTGTCGAAGTGCTGGAACTGACGCCCGAGGACCGGGTGATCTTCGAGAAGCGCATGCGTCAGGGGCGTCGGCCGTTCGAGCCGGTGCCGATCCTGTTCGAGCTGACCGAAGAGCAGATCGCCCGGATTGCGGTCAATCAGTTCCGTCTGCCTGGCGTGGAAGTGGTTGCGCAACTGGTTCGGCACTATCCGCAGGGTGCGCACTTTGCGCACTCGGTGGGGTACATGGGGCGGATCAACGAGAAAGAACTCAAGTCTCTTGATCCGGTGAGTTACAGCGGCACCCATCAAATCGGCAAAACCGGCATCGAGCGCTTCTACGAGCCGGAGTTGCACGGTCAGGTCGGTTACGAAGAAGTCGAGACCAACGCCCGTGGCCGCGTGCTGCGAGTGCTCAAACGTACCGAGCCGATTTCCGGCAAGGACATCGTCCTGAGCCTGGACATCAAATTGCAGGAGGCCGCCGAAGCCGCGCTCGGCGGGCGCCGAGGCGCTGTCGTTGCACTGGACCCGAAAACCGGCGAAGTGTTGGCGATGGTCAGCCAGCCGAGCTTCGATCCGAACCTGTTTGTCACCGGCATCAGCTTCAAAGCCTATTCCGAGCTGCGCGATTCCATCGACCGCCCGCTGTTCAACCGCGTGTTGCGTGGCCTGTATCCCCCGGGCTCGACGATCAAGCCCGCGGTGGCCATCGCCGGTCTGGATTCGGGGGTGGTGACGGCATCGACCCGGGTTTTCGACCCCGGTTACTACATGCTGCCCAACTACGATCACAAGTACCGCAACTGGAACCGTACCGGTGACGGCTACGTCGACCTGGACACGGCCATCATGCGTTCCAATGACACCTACTTCTATGACCTGGCCCACAAGCTGGGGATCGATCGCTTGTCGTCGTACCTGGGTAAATTCGGTATCGGCCAGAAGGTGTCTTTGGACATGTTCGAAGAATCGCCGGGGTTGATGCCGTCCCGCGAGTGGAAACGAGCGACCCGTCGTCAAGCCTGGTTCCCGGGCGAAACGCTGATTCTGGGGATTGGTCAGGGCTACATGCAGTCGACGCCGCTGCAACTGGCCCAGGCGACGGCGCTGGTCGCCAACAAAGGAGTCTGGAACCGTCCCCACCTGGCCAAGACTGTCGAAGGCGTGAAGCCCAAGGATGAAAATCCGATGCCGGACATCATTTTACGTGACCCGTCCGACTGGACCAAGGTCAACCACGGCATGCAGCAAGTGATGCATGGCGCCCGGGGGACCGCGCGCAAGGCATCGATCGGCGCGCAATACCGCATCGCCGGTAAAAGTGGTACGGCCCAGGTGGTCGCGATCAAGCAGGGCGAGAAGTACGACCGTTCCAAGGTTCAGGAGCGCCATCGCGACCACGCCTTGTTCGTCGGTTTCGCGCCGGCCGATAACCCGCAAATCGTAGTGTCAGTGATGGTCGAGAACGGCGAGTCCGGTTCCGGCGTCGCGGCGCCTGTGGTGCGTCAAGTCATGGACGCCTGGCTCCTGGACCAGGACGGCCGACTGAAAGCCGAGTACGCCAGCCCTATCAGTGCAGAGGCTACAGCCAGTGATGAATAATTTTGATCGCATGCTCTCCAGTGAGGATGTGATGCGTCGTCGTGCCACGCTGTTGCAACGTCTGCACATCGATGGCCCGTTGTTGATACTGCTGCTGACCCTCGCCGCCGGCAGCCTGTTCGTGCTGTATTCGGCCAGTGGCAAGAGCTGGGATTTGCTGGCCAAGCAAGCCACCTCGTTCGGTATCGGGCTGGTGTCCATGATCGTCATCGCCCAGTTCGAACCGCGCTTCATGGCTCGCTGGGTGCCGATCGGCTATGTGCTCGGCGTGCTGTTGCTGGTGGTGGTGGATGTCATGGGCCACAACGCCATGGGCGCCACGCGCTGGATCAACATCCCCGGGGTAATCCGCTTTCAGCCTTCGGAGTTCATGAAGATCCTGATGCCGGCAACCATCGCCTGGTACTTGTCCAAGCGCACGCTGCCGCCGCAACTCAAGCATGTCGCCGTCAGTCTGTTTCTGATCGGGTTGCCCTTTATTCTTATCGTGCGTCAGCCCGACCTCGGCACCTCGCTGCTGATCCTGGCCGGCGGCGCTTTCGTCTTGTTCATGGGTGGCCTGCGCTGGCGCTGGATCCTCAGCGTGATTGCCGCTGCGGTGCCGGTGGCCGTGGCGATGTGGTTCTTCATCATGCACGACTACCAGAAGCAGCGAATCCTGACGTTCCTCGATCCGGAAAGTGATCCATTGGGCACTGGCTGGAACATCATTCAGTCCAAGGCCGCCATCGGTTCCGGCGGTGTGTTCGGCAAGGGCTGGCTGCTCGGCACCCAGTCGCACCTGGACTTCCTGCCGGAAAGCCACACCGACTTCATTATTGCGGTGCTGGGCGAAGAGTTCGGCCTGGTGGGCATTTGCGCCCTGCTGCTGATTTACCTGTTGTTGATCGGTCGTGGACTGGTCATTACCGCCCAGGCCCAGACATTGTTCGGCAAATTGCTCGCTGGCAGCCTGACCATGACGTTTTTTGTTTACGTTTTCGTCAACATCGGTATGGTCAGTGGCCTGTTGCCGGTTGTGGGGGTGCCGTTGCCGTTCATTAGCTACGGAGGAACTTCGCTAGTGACACTAATGTCAGCGTTTGGGGTTTTGATGTCGATCCATACCCATCGTAAGTGGATCGCACAGGTTTGAATAAGGTGAAGATTTCAATGCAAGTAGTGCATGGCTGGGCGACTCGATACGCGCCGTGGGTCGGCCTGGTAAGCATCCTTGGCACAGCGCAGGACGCGCTGGCCGGCGATTACGAAGGCTCACCCCAGGTGGCCGAATTCGTCGGTGAAATGACCCGCGACTACGGTTTTGCTGGTGAACAGCTGATGGGCGTGTTCCGCGAAGCCGAGCGCAAGCAGTCGATTCTTGACGCGATCTCGAAACCCGCCGAACGCGTCAAGCAGTGGAACGAATACCGCCCGATGTTCATCACCGACGCGCGCATCGCCCGTGGCGTGGACTTCTGGCGTCAACACGAGGCCGTACTGGCGCGTGCCGAGAAGGAATACGGTGTGCCGGCCCAGGTCATCGTTTCGATTATCGGCGTTGAGACCTTTTTCGGTCGCAATACCGGAAATTTCCGGGTGATCGACGCCTTGTCGACCCTGGGTTTCGACTATCCTCCCCGTGCCGAATTCTTCCGCAAGGAATTGCGTGAGTTCCTGTTGCTGGCCCGGGAAGAACAGGTCGACCCATTGACCCTCAAAGGCTCCTACGCCGGGGCAATGGGCTTGCCGCAGTTCATGCCGAGCAGTTTCCGCGCTTATGCAGTGGACTTCGACGGTGATGGCCACATAAATATCTGGACCAATCCGGACGATGCCATTGGCAGCGTCGCCAGTTATTTCAAGCTACACGGCTGGGTTGCCGGCGAACCGGTGGTCAGTCGCGCCGATGTTCGTGGCGAGCAAGTGGACGAAGGTTTGACGACGGGCATCGAGCCGACTAAAACGGTCGGGGAGTTGCGAGCCTTGGGCTGGTCGAGTCATGATGCGCTGCGCGATGATATGCCGGTTACGGCTTTCCGCCTGGAAGGCGATAATGGCTCCGAATACTGGATGGGCCTGAAGAATTTTTACGCAATCACGCGTTATAACCGCAGCGTGATGTACGCCATGGCGGTACATCAACTGTCTGAACAGCTTGTCCAAGCACGGGGCGTCAAGTAATGCGGGCATTGCCTATGAGTAAACCCCTGAAGCTGATGGCATTTGCCGCATTGGCGGTGCTGCTTGCCAGTTGTTCGACCAGCCGCGCGCCGACGCAAAAGTCTTCGACCGCCATCCGCGCCACGCCAGGCCTGGACATCAACCGGGCTCACAAGGACGGCGCGCCGTGGTGGGACGTCGACGTGTCGCGCATTCCGGATGCCACACCGACCCTGCACTCCGGCCCTTACAAGGCCAACCCTTATACAGTGCTGGGCAAGACCTACTTCCCGCTGCAAGACTCCAAGACCTATGTCGCCTCGGGCACCGCGTCGTGGTACGGCACCAAGTTTCACGGCCAGAACACCGCCAACGGCGAAGTGTATGACCTGTACGGCATGAGCGCCGCGCACAAGACTTTGCCACTGCCGAGTTACGTCCGGGTGACCAACCTGGACAACAACAAGAGCGTGATCCTGCGGGTCAATGACCGTGGGCCGTTCTACTCGGACCGAATCATTGACTTGTCCTACGCTGCCGCCAAAAAGCTTGGTTATGCAGAAATCGGTACGGCGCGGGTCAAGGTTGAAGGCATCGATCCGCAACAGTGGTGGGCACAGAAAGGCCGTCCGGCGCCTTTGATGCTCAACGAGCCACAAGTAGCGCAAAATGCCGCGCCGACGATTACCGCATCGGCCGGTACCGTCGAGCAATGGACGCCACCGCCGCAGCAGCATGCTGCGGCCGTTGTGCCCGTTCAGCTTGATGCAAAAAAAAACGCTTCTGTACCAGCCTCTGGCCAGTATCTGCAGGTGGGCGCGTTCGCCAACCCGGACGCTGCAGAACTCCTGAGATCGAAGCTCAGCGGGATGGTGAGCGCTCCGGTGTTCATCAGCTCGATCGTGCGCAATCAACAGACGCTGCATCGGGTGCGTCTGGGGCCGATCGGTTCGCCGGGTGAAATCCAGCAGGTGCAGAACAGCGTGCGTCTGGCCAATCTCGGTTCGCCGAGCCTGGTCACCGCCGAGTAAGACGTAGTACTTGATTGATGGTTCGCTTGCAGTTTGGGGGGCGAACCGGGTTGTTGGCTCGTTGAAGAACAAAAGCCCGGCAAGGGTTACTGAGTTGAGCAACTGAACACGCGATGGCCCGTTAGAAGGTCATCTGATTAGTTTTGCCCTTGGGCAGTTTCCATTAGCGATTTCGAGAGACGGATGAACATCACCACCTTTGCCAAACGCCTGTTCCTGCTAGTCCCGCTACTCCTCTCGCCAGCCGCTTTCGCGGTCGAGATGATGCCATCGCCACCACAATTGGCGGCTAAAGCCTATGTGCTCATGGATGCCAGCAGCGGCAATGTGCTGGTCGAGAACAACGGTGACCAGCGTCTGCCTCCGGCCAGCCTGACCAAACTGATGACCGCGTACATCGCTACGCTGGAAATCCGTCGTGGCCAGATCGGTGAAAACGATCCGGTGACCGTCAGCGAAAACGCCTGGCGTACCGGCGGTTCGCGGATGTTCATCAAGGTCGGCTCGCAGGTCACTGTCAGCGATCTGCTGCACGGCATCATCATTCAGTCGGGTAACGACGCCAGTGTTGCGCTTTCCGAGCACATCGCCGGCAGCGAAGATGCTTTCGCCGACCTGATGAACAAAACCGTGGCCGACCTGGGCATGACCAACACCCACTTCATGAACCCGACCGGTCTGCCGAACCCTGAGCACTACTCGTCGGCTCACGACATGGCTGTGCTGGCTCGCGCGATCATCCACGAAGACCCGGCTCACTATGCGATCTACTCGCAGAAAGAGTTCTTCTGGAACGGCATCAAGCAACCTAACCGCAACCTGCTGCTGTGGCGCGACAAGACTGTCGACGGTCTGAAAACCGGTCACACCGACGAAGCAGGCTATTGCATGGTGTCTTCGGCTGTACGTGACGGCATGCGCCTGATCGCCGTGGTGTTCGGCACCAACAGCGAAGTGGCTCGCGCCTCCGAGACCCAGAAGTTGCTGACCTACGGTTTCCGTTTCTTCGAAACCCAGACCTTCTATCAGAAAGGTGCCGAGCTGGCTCAGGCGCCTGTCTGGAAGGGCAGCACCAATCAAGTCAAGGCCGGCCTAGCTGAAGACCTGACCATGACCCTGCCAAAAGGCCAGCTGAAAAAGCTCGCCGCCAGCATGACCATGAACCCGCAACTGGTTGCGCCAATCGCCAAGGGCGACGTGATCGGTAAAGTCGAAGTGAAACTGGACGACAAGGTGGTGCACAGCGCTGACCTGATCGCCCTGGACGCTGTCGAGGAGGGTGGTATCTTCCGTCGCATGTGGGATAGCATCCGTCTATTCTTCTACGGCTTGTTCAACTGACAGTGTGCACCTGCAAAGCCCCTCGCCGATCCGGCCTGGGGCTTTGCCTGTCGCCACGGCTTACGCTTACGAGGCCGTTACGCCATGACCGATACCGAAGTAAAGGCGCCTAAGATCGAATTCCCCAATGTTGATTACCCGGTTAAGGTGATCAGCGATACGGGTGCAGGCAACAAAGACAGGATCATCGAGATCGTCAAGAAACACGCGACAGTCAACGATGAGCGCGTTGATGAGCGCCAAAGCACCAACGGCAAGTACACCACGATTCAGTTGCACATCGTCGCCACCGATCAGGACCAGCTGTACAACATCAACAGCGAACTGCGGGCTACCGGCTTCGTGCACATGGTGTTGTGATGCCCGGCACGCTGGGCTTTCGCGAGCTGGGTCAGATGGCTTACGAGCCGGTCTGGCATGCCATGCAGCGCTTCACCAACGAACGCGGCAGCAATGCCGCGGACGAGATCTGGCTGGTTGAACATCCTCCTGTGTTCACCCAGGGCCAGGCCGGCAAAGCCGAGCACTTGTTGCTGCCGGGGGATATCCCGGTGGTGCAGGTCGATCGCGGCGGTCAGGTGACTTATCACGGTCCCGGCCAATTGGTGGCCTACCTGTTGCTCGACGTTCGCAAGCTGGGTTTCGGCGTGCGTGACCTGGTCACCCGCATGGAACACTGCCTGATCGAGTTGCTGGCCAGCTATGGCGTTACTGCCAACGCCAAGCCAGACGCGCCGGGTGTCTACGTCGAGGGGGCAAAAATTGCCTCCCTGGGCCTGCGGATCCGCCACGGTTGTTCCTTTCATGGCCTGGCCCTGAACGTGGATATGGACCTGGAACCGTTTCGACGGATTAATCCCTGCGGTTACGCCGGGCTGGCAATGACCCAGCTGAGCGATCACGCAGGATCGATTGAATTTGCCGAGGTAAGTGCCCGGCTGCGCGCGCAGCTCGTCAAACACCTCGACTATGCTGAGCAGACGACCCTAACGGGCGGAATCGACTGATATGACTACTGATGCAGTGCAAACCATGATCCCGACGCTTGATGTTACCGAGCGTCCGGCCCCGCGTGCCAAGGTTGAAGCCGGCGTCAAGCTGCGCGGCGCCGAGAAGGTTGCACGTATCCCGGTGAAGATCATTCCGACCACCGAACTGCCGAAGAAACCTGACTGGATTCGCGTGCGCATCCCGATTTCCCCGGAAGTCGACCGCATCAAGGCGCTGCTGCGCAAACACAAGCTGCACAGTGTTTGCGAAGAGGCGTCCTGCCCGAACCTGGGTGAGTGCTTCTCCGGTGGCACCGCGACCTTCATGATCATGGGCGACATCTGCACCCGTCGCTGCCCGTTCTGCGACGTTGGCCACGGTCGTCCGAAGCCACTGGACGTCAATGAGCCAGAAAGCCTGGCCATCGCCATCGCCGACCTCAAGCTCAAGTACGTGGTGATTACCTCGGTTGACCGCGACGACCTGCGCGACGGCGGTGCCCAGCACTTTGCCGACTGCATCCGCGAGATCCGCAAGCTGTCGCCGAATGTTCAGCTCGAAACCCTGGTCCCGGACTACCGTGGCCGTATGGACGTCGCGCTGGAAATCACCGCTGCCGAGCCGCCGGATGTGTTCAACCACAACCTGGAAACGGTGCCGCGCCTGTACAAGGCTGCGCGTCCGGGTTCGGACTACCAGTGGTCGCTGACCCTGCTGCAACGTTTCAAGCAGATGATGCCGCACATTCCGACCAAATCCGGCTTGATGCTGGGCCTGGGCGAAACCGACGAAGAAGTCATCGAAGTCATGAAGCGCATGCGCGAGCACGACATCGACATGCTGACTCTGGGCCAGTACCTGCAACCGTCCCGCAGTCACTTGCCGGTCCAGCGTTTCGTGCACCCGGATACCTTCGCCTGGTTCGCCGAGGAAGGTTACAAGATGGGCTTCAAGAACGTCGCTTCCGGTCCGCTGGTACGTTCCTCGTACCACGCAGACGAACAGGCGAAGCTGGTCAAGGCCGAGCTGATGTCGTCCTGATCCACAGCGAGTAAGCAAAAGCGCCTGCGAGGTTTCTGACCTTGCGGGCGTTTTTTTGCCTTGCCCACGGCAACTGAACCTCTTCTGTTTGTCCCCGTTCCTGACTACTGTGTGCTGAAGCTTTTTGCGCAGGGAGATTCATGGATGACCGTTCGACCGACTCACACGCTTTACCCTCACAAACCCGTCCCGGCGTTGCCTTCGCAAGGCTTGATCGGCGTGATTGCGCCTGCGGGGCCTGCCGGGCTGGATACCGACAAGGCCGTTGCCTGGATGCGTGCTCGCGGTTATGCGCTGCGCGTGTTCCCCGGCGTGTACGAGCAGGATGGCTACCTGGCCGGAAGCGACGATGTCCGGCTCAATGATTTGCACGCGGCGTTCGCTGATACCGAGGTCGATGCCATCATTTGCCTGCGCGGGGGTATGGCACGCCGCGTTTGCTCGATCGTATCGATTTCGAGTTGCTGCAAAACAATGCGAAACCGTTTATTGGCTACAGCGACATCACCGCGCTGCATGTCGCGATCAGCCGTTACGCCGGATTCGTGACCTTTCACGGGCCGCTGCTCAATGCCGATTTGCTGGGCGAAAAGCAAAAACCGACGGAGTCTTCGTTTTTCAACATGCTCAGAGGGCAGGTGAAGGCCGGCAGTGTGCTGTCGCATCCGGCGGCTTACCCGCTGACCACAATCGAGCCGGGCATTGCTCACGGACGTTTGCTGGGGGGCAATCTGTCGATGCTCGCCGCGACGATGGGTACACCGTTCGAGATAGAGGCCGAGGGCGTCATCCTGTTCATTGAAGACGTCAACGAGCCGCTGTATCGCATCGACCGTCTGCTGACCCATCTGCGCCTGGCGGGCACCCTGGGCAAGTTGCGCGGCGTTCTGGTGGGGGACGTTGCGGGTGTTGATACAGCGGCGCTGGAGCGTTTGCTCAAGCAGACCTTCGAACCGTTGCGGATACCGGTGCTGGCCGGGTGGCGTAGCGGGCATTGCGATCCGAACCTGACGTTGCCGATGGGGGCGCTGGTTCGATTGGACGCGGGGAAGAAGGAGTTGGTGTTGGAGCAGGACGTGGTGGTCAAGCGCTAGTTGGTTGTCGCTTGTTAGTCAGTCATCATCGGATCGCCGACCTGAGCGAGCTTGCTCGGGGCGGCGATCCGACGATGCTTTTAGCGGTTACGCAGTCCTTCCAGCAACTTGTGCGTCGGATACCCATCCGCTGGCCAGCCAAACGACTGCTGTGCGCTGCGGATCGCTTTGCGGGTGTTGGCACCAATGATGCCATCCGGCGTGCCTGCATCGTAGTTCTGCGCGCTCAACAAGCTTTGCAGTTCGATACGTTCGGTACGGCTCAGCGGCAAATCATCTTTTGGCCAAGTGCCGCTGATCAAACCTCCACCAGTGAATCGCTCGGATAACAGGCTCACGGCCAGCGCATAGGACGAGGAGTTGTTGTACTTGAGAATCGCGCGGAAGTTGTCGAGCACCAGGAACGCCGGGCCACGATAACCGGCCGGCAGCAGCAGGGCGGCTGACAGGTGTTCGGAGCCCGCCGGAACCTGGGCGCCATTGGGAAGCGAGACGCCTAGTTGCAGCCATTCGGCAACGCTCTTGCGCAGGATGCCATCGGCCAGCACATAGTTGAAAGTGCCTGGCAGCTGCACTTCGAAACCCCACGGCTGGCCTTTCTGCCAGCCGGAGCTTTGCAGGTAATGCGCGGTCGAAGCCAATGCATCGGCGGGGCTGCCCCAGATGTCGCGGCGACCGTCGCCATCGAAATCCACGGCGTGGGTGTTGTAGGTGGTCGGGATGAACTGGGTCTGGCCCATGGCGCCGGCCCAGGAACCGAGCATTTTCTCTGGCGTGATGTCGCCTTGTTGCAGGATCTGCAGGGCGGCGATCAATTGCGCCTGAGCAAAGCCTGGGCGCCGGCCTTCATAGGCCAGGGTTGCCAGGGAGTTGATCACCGACTTGGTGCCCTGGAACTGTCCGAAATTGCTCTCCATGCCCCACACCGACACCAGCGCCTGGCGGTCGACGCCATAGCGCTGTTCGATGCTTTGCAGAATGTCGGCGTATTGGTTGACCAGTGTTTGGCCTTTGCGTACCCGAAGCGGCGAAAGGGCGCCATCAAGGTATTCCCACACGGGGCGTGCGAATTCCGGTTGGCTGCGGTCGGCGCGGATCACGCTCTCGTCGAAGCTGACATTGGCGAAAGCGCGGTCGAACACGTCAGCGCGAATCCCGGCAGCCAGCGCCTCTTTGCGAAAACCCGCCTGCCATTCAGCGAAGGTCTGGGTGGGCTGGATGTCGAGGTTTTCATCGGCAGGCACCACGGGCGGAATGACCGCAGGGGCTGTCGCGACGGGAAGGGTCTGAAGCGGTTGGGCGTCCGCGGCGGTCGGTTTTTCCGCGCAGGCGACAAGTAGTATGAGGCTGGAAGCAGCAATCAGTTGGCGTAAGGGCCAGCGACGGGAAAGACGAAGGGGCATGCACAGGTCCAGGGAATACGAATCAGGTGAAGACCTTAACATGTTGAGCGGTCGCTTGCCTTTCAGGCCGCCAGAAAGTAAGAAGCCTCCCAGCTATTAGACTGGAAGGCTTCGCGGCGGTAGCTGCCTTTGCCCTTGCCGGCTCGTTCCTGACGGCTGCGGAACAGTGGCTGGGCGATGATGGATTTGGCCTTGTTGGGGCCACTTTTAGATGGCTTTTTGCTCATGATGGGTGCTCTCAAGTCAGAGGGTTTTGCGGTGCAAATCATCTGCCGAAGTTGAGGGGCTGTCTAGAGGGGAAATTCGGATTTGATTTGTAGGAAGCATGATCAAAAGATCGCAGCCTCGTTGCACTCGACAGCTCCTACAGGGTTACGCATTCCAATGTAGGAGCTGTCGAGTGCAACGAGGCTGCGATCTTTTGACCTTACTCAGCAGGCAACGACAATCGTTGGCCCGCCATCAACAACGATAACCGACTCAAACTCATCCATGGCGACCCGGCAGCCTGGCCTTTGATTTGTGCATCGATACGCTGGGCTTCCAGCAACAACTGCGCCCAGCGTGGCGCCGAGTAGCGTTGCAGGGCTTTGCTCATCAGCGGTTTGCGTTTGTCCCAGACCGGCGGTCGGGCCTGGCTGAAGGCTTTGTCCAGCGGCACGCCCTGGCTGTATTGCAACGACAGGTTGGCCAAAAGGCGCAGCTCCCGGGCCAGCGCCCAGAGAATCACCGGTGGTTCGACACCTTCACCGCGCAACCCTTCGAGGATGCGCAGCGCATGGGCGGCTTCGCCATTGAGAATCGCGTCGGTCAGGCCGAAGACATCGAAACGGGCACTGTCGGCCACTGCGGCTTGCACGGTTTCGACGGTGATCTGGCCACCTTCGGCCATCAGTTTGAGCTTTTCGATTTCCTGGGCAGCGGCCAGCAGATTGCCTTCGACCCGCGCAGCGATCAGTTCGACCGCATCCTGGCTAGCCGAAAGCCCTGCCTGGGAAAGCCGTTGACGGATCCAGCTCGGTAACTGGTTGGCATCCACCGGCCAGATCTGCACGAACTGCGTCTGCTGACCTTCGACCAGCGCCTTGCCCCACTTGGTTTTTTGCGCGCTGCCGTCCAGCTTGGGCAGACTGATCAACAGCACCGTGTCTTCGGCCGGGCGCGCGCAGTACTCGATAAACGCGGCGGCGCCTTTGTCACCGGGTTTGCCGGATGGCAAGCGCAGTTCCAATAGACGCTTTTCGGCAAACAGCGACATGCTGGCACCGGCCTGCAGCAGCGTGCCCCAGTCGAAACTGGCGTCGGCGGAGAAGACCTGGCGTTCATCAAAGCCTTGCTGGCGAGCGGCGGCGCGGATAGCGTCGGCGGCTTCCTGGCACAACAACGGGTCATCGCCGCTGATGATATAGACGGGTGCAAGCGGACCTTGCAGGTGTTTAGCGAGTTGGGCGGGGGCAAGTTTCATAAGAGAGGGCGAACGGGGCGCTTGAGCGCCCCGTAAGTCTTATTGCTGCGGAATTTGGACGGGCGACTGACGCGGGGTTTCCGCTTCAGCCTTCTGCGCGGCTTCCAGTGCCTGGGCTTCGGCCTTGGCCTTGGCGTCAGCAGTCTGTTGCAGCTGGTCCAACTGAGTCGGAGTCAGCTGTGACAGGCGCAGCATCATGCGTTGAACCAGTTCGCGCCGGGTTTCCACCTTGGCAGTGCTCGCTTCCTGATCGGAACCCACCAAGTTGTTGCCGTCGTGGAGAAAGATTTTCTGCACTTCAAGCTTGTCGCTCATCAACGGCAGGTCGTGTGCACCACGGATGTCGTAGTTCAGCACGGTGGTCACCTGGTATTCGCCAGTACGACCGGCACCGGCGTAGCTCAGAATGCGCTGGCTTTCCTGCTCGTCAGTCAGCACCAGTTTGTACGGTGCACCGGTGTAAACCTTGACGCCGCTGCTTTGCAGGACCTGACGCAGTTGCGTCACGGTTTCGCCGTAAGCGTTGCGGGCGCTCAGGTCGAGTTCCTTGATCGCCAGTTCGGAGGTGCCAGTGCCGCGCAGCTGGAAACCGCAGGCGCTCAACAGGACTGCGAGGCCCATCACCAGCAAATTGCGTTTGATCATCTTGTTGCTCCCCTTGAAACCAGGTGGGCCGATCATGCGGCCCGAAAGGTTTTACGCGGCGCCCGGCATACCAGGCGCCTGATCCAATTTAGCTGGCGACGATATTGACCAGTTTCCCGGGCACTACGATCACTTTACGAATAGTCAGGCCGTCGACGAAGCGCAGCACGTTCTCGTTGACACGGGCAGCGGCTTCGACTTCTTCGCGGGTCGCGGTGGCCGGCATTTCAATCTGGCCACGCAGCTTGCCGTTGACCTGGATAACCAGCGTCAGGCTGTCCTGCACCAGCGCGGTTTCGTCCACCACCGGCCAGCCAGCATCGATAACAGGGTCGGCGTGACCCAGTTGATGCCACAGCTCGTGGCTGATGTGCGGAGTGATCGGAGCCAGCAGCAGGGTCACGGCTTCCAGGCCTTCTTGAAGCAGTGCGCGATCCTGTTCGGTGCCTTGCGCGGCTTTTTCCAGCACGTTCATCAGCGTCATCACCTGGGCGATGGCGGTGTTGAATTTGTGGTTCTGGCCGACGTCGTGGCTGGCCTGCTTGATCGCCAGGTGAATCGAGCGGCGAACGGCTTTCTGCTCGTCGTTCAGGCTGGCGACGTCCAGTTTGCCCGGCAGGCCTTGCGTAACGTGTGCTTGCGCCAGGCGCCAGACGCGCTTGAGGAAACGGTGCGAACCTTCTACGCCGGAATCGGACCATTCCGCGCTCATGTCAGGCGGCGAAGCGAACATCATGAACAAGCGGCAGGTGTCCGCGCCGAACTGGTCAATCATCGACTGTGGATCGACGCCGTTGTTCTTCGACTTGGCCATCTTCTCGGTGCCGCCGATTTCAACCGGCAGGCCGTCTGCGATCAGCTTGGCACTGATAACCTTGGCCTTGCTGTCGCGTTCGAGTTCCACATCCGCCGGGTTGAACCAGGTGTAGGCACCATTGGCTTCGCGACGATAGTAAGTCTCGGCGATCACCATGCCTTGGGTCAGCAGGTTCTTGAACGGCTCGTTGGAGCTCACCAGGCCTTCGTCACGCATCAGCTTGTGGAAGAAGCGCGCGTAGAGCAGGTGAAGAATGGCGTGTTCGATACCGCCGATGTATTGATCCACCGGCAACCAATGGTCGGCCGCCGATTTTTCCACCAGGCCGCCTTCATAGTGCGGCGAGGCGTAACGGGCGTAGTACCACGAGGACTCGACGAAGGTGTCCATGGTGTCGGTCTCACGCTTGGCCGGTGCGCCGCATTTCGGGCAAGCGCACTCGTAGAACTCAGGCATGCGGGCCAGCGGCGAACCGGCGCCATCCGGCACCACGTCTTCCGGCAGTACGACGGGCAGTTGATCTTCCGGGACCGGCACATCACCGCAGGAGGTGCAGTGGATGATCGGGATCGGGCAGCCCCAGTAGCGCTGACGGCTGATGCCCCAGTCGCGCAGGCGGAACTGGGTGCGCGAGGCACCGAGGTTCTTCTTGATCAGCGCCACTTCAATGGCGTCGAACGCGCCAGCGAAGTCGAGGCCGTCGAACTCGCCGGAGTTAATCAGCGTGCCGTGTTCGCCGTAAGCGTCCTGCCACGGAGCCGGGTTGGTATCACCTGCGCTGGTGCGCACCACGGACTTGATCGGCAGGTGGTACTTGGTGGCGAATTCGAAATCACGCTCGTCGTGCGCCGGTACAGCCATGACCGCGCCGTCGCCGTAGTGCATCAGCACGTAGTTGGCGACCCACACCGGGAGTTTCTCACCGGTCAGCGGGTGCTCGACGAACAGCGAGGTTGGCAGGCCTTTTTTCTCTTGGGTGGCGACGTCGGCTTCAGCGACGCTGCCGCCTTTGCATTCAGCGATGAACGCTTGCAGCTCAGGGTTGTTCTGCGCCGCGAGGGCGGCGAGGGGGTGCTCGGCGGCCACGGCAACGTAGGTCGCGCCCATCAGGGTGTCCGGACGGGTGGTGAAGACTTTCAGCGCGCCGGTTTCACCGATGGAATCGACGTCGTACGGGAACTGCACTTCCATGCCGCGGGATTTGCCGATCCAGTTGCGCTGCATGGTCTTGACCTGTTCAGGCCAGCCAGTCAGTTCGTCCAGGCTCTCCAGCAGCTCATCCGCGTAGGCGGTGATCTTGAAGTAGTACATCGGGATTTCGCGTTTTTCGATCAGCGCGCCGGAACGCCAGCCGCGACCGTCGATCACCTGTTCGTTGGCCAGGACGGTCTGGTCGACCGGGTCCCAGTTCACGGTGCCGCTTTTTTTGTAGATCACGCCTTTTTCGAACAGGCGAGTGAACAGCCATTGTTCCCAGCGGTAGTAGTCAGGTTTGCAGGTGGTCACTTCGCGTGACCAGTCCACCGCCAGGCCCAGGCTGCGCAGCTGGGTTTTCATGTAGGCGATGTTTTCGTAGGTCCACTTTGCGGGCGCTACGTTGTTCTTCATTGCGGCGTTTTCCGCCGGCATGCCGAAGGCGTCCCAACCCATTGGTTGCAGAACGTTTTTGCCTTGCATGCGCTGATAGCGGGAGATCACGTCGCCGATGGTGTAGTTGCGCACGTGCCCCATGTGTAGCTTGCCGCTGGGGTAAGGGAACATCGACAGGCAGTAGAAAGTCTCCTTGCCTGGCTGTTCACTGACTTCAAAGGACTTTTGCTCGTCCCAGAATGACTGGGCGGCGGCTTCGATTTCACGGGGCTGATATTGTTCGTGCATGGCTACTTTTGAACTGAATAGGGGTGGCCTAATCCTCTTCAATGCAACGCTGGACGGTGACGACGCCAAATCGGCGTTTCGGTGCCCAGGCGAGCTGGAAGTGGAGTTACAGGAAGCGCCGTAGCATACATGACCGCGCTCTACCGAGGGAAACCCTGATTGCACGCAGGCGTTGCCCGATTTGCCCTGCGAGGGCCGTTGGTCGCGGCACTCAGCCGGTTTGTTCATGGAAGCTAAGCTCTAAATGGGGAGTGAGTCTTATCTTCAATGAGGTGAGGGATGGTTGAGTCACAGCAAAAAGTCACGAAGCCTGAGCTGTACGAAAGACTGATTGATCGTCTTGGGATGGCTCTGGACGCTGCAAAAACCGCTGGTCGGCTACGCGATGAGCGTCCCCTGGAGCTGGAACTGCGTGGATTGAGTCCCGCAGAGTTTGCCTTGGTCAAAGCTTATCTGGACCGTAGTGAACGTGAGACGCACGGATGCTTGTCAGCAGCAGTGAAGCAACTCGATGCACCGCGTTCGGCCAAGATCATCTGGCTTAAGGAAAAAACACCTGGCAGTGGCGCGGAAAAGGTCCGGTCGCTGCAATTCAAATAACGGCTCCACACCACAAATTACGGTTTTTTGAAGCATAGTCCTTCCGCATTTGTTGTCGCATTGCGTCAACCCACTTAGGCTTCGGGCATCTTATGGAGATGCTCGATGCCTTTTCGCTATTTCGTGAAACAACTTCTATTGCCGCCCGGCATTCTGTTGCTGTTGCTGGTTCTTGCGTGGTGGTTTCGCCGCTCAAGGCCACGCCTTGCGGCGGTGTGTTTTGTCTTGGGGGCGGGCGGCTTCTGGCTGATGAGTCTGCCGGTGGTCGTGCAGTGGGGCGCGAAGGCCTTGGAGAGTCAGCCGCCGTTGGCGCGTTACGAATGGTCAACCCTGAGCCAGCGCGCTGACGCAATTGTGTTGCTGGGTTCCGGGCGTGAGCGTGGCGATATCGCCTGGGGCGCCGATCAGCCGACGGGGATCGGTCTGGAGCGGGAACGTTATGCCGCACGTTTGGCGAAGGCGTCCGGGTTGCCCGTTCTCACCAGTGGCGGCCTGCATTACGGCACGCCGCCTACCGAAGCAAAAATGATGGCGGACTCGATGTTCGATGATTTCGGCGTGACCGTGCGTTGGCAGGAAGGGCGCAGTCGCACGACATGGGAAAACGCGCAGTTCAGCGCTCAGGTGCTGCTGCCGGAGGGGATCAAGCGGGTGGTTGTTGTCACGCAGGCCTGGCACATGCCGCGATCGGTCTGGAGTTTCCGCCAGGCCGGATTTGAAGTGGTGCCCGCGCCGGTGGGATTTTTAGGCGTGGACAATGCCCGGCCGCTGGGCGGCTGGATGCCGGAATTTAAATCGATCTGGCAGAGCGGGCAGTTGTTGAATGAAGCAGTAGGACAGCTCGGGTATTGGATGTTTTACCGCTGATCGTTCCCACGCTCCGCGTGGGAATGCCGCCATGGACGCTCTGCGTCCGCTTCTGATGCTGTGACGCAGAGCGTCACGGGATGCATTCCCACGCAGAGCGTGGGAACGATCAAGCTGAGCAGTTTCAGACGGTCTTGGCCATCCGGCTCGCCACCAGTGCCCAGCCAAACAACAGCACGCAAAGGATGATCAGCGGCCACGAACGCCATTGCAGGTAAGGCGTCAGGTTGTGCATCGGCACCACTTCGCCGTACAGGATGCCGCGTTCGAACTGCGGGATCCGGGCGGTGATCTGACCGAACGGGTTGATCAGGCCGGTAACGCCATTGTTGGTGGCACGGATCATCCAGCGGCCCGCTTCCAGCGCGCGCATCTGCGCCATCTGCAAGTGTTGCAGCGGACCGATGGAGGTGCCGAACCAGGTGTCGTTACTGATGGTCAGCAGCAAGTCACTGCGAGCGGCGAGGCTGGCGGCGAACTCCGGGTACACCACTTCGTAGCAGATGAACGGCGCAATCTGGTAACCCTTGGCTTGCAGCATTGGCTGGTCAGACGGACCACGGGCAAAATCGGACATCGGCAGGTCGAAGAAGGCGATCAGCCCGCGCAGTACGTCCTGCAACGGAACGTATTCGCCGAACGGCACCAGTTTCTGCTTGAGGTAAGTGCCATCGCCTTCGCCAACAACGGTGATGCCGTTGAAGAAGCGCTTCTCGTGACGCACTTCCTGGCGAATCGGTACACCGGTAATCAGCGCAGTCTTACGGTCCGCGGCGAAATTCCCCATCATGTTCAGGTAGCCCTCGGCGGACTCCTTGAGCACAGGAACAGCGGTTTCCGGCCAGATCAGCAGGTCGACCCGTTTGGAGCTGAAGCTCATGTCGCGATACAGCGCCAGCTGCGCGTTGAGCTGTGCCGGGTCCCACTTCATGCTTTGTTCGATATTGCCCTGAATGGCGGCGACGCTCAGCGCCGGCCCCGCCGGGCTGGTCCAGGCGTGTTCTTTCAATGCCATGCCGGCGACCCAAGGGCCTAGTAGCAGCAACACGCCCGCGGCGATGAAGCCTCTACGTCCCGCACGAACCAGGCGCATGGCGTTGCAGATCAACGCGGCTGTCAGGGCCAGGGCGAAGGAAATCAGCCACATCCCGCCGATTGGCGCGAGCCCGGCCAGCGGGCCGTCGAGCTGGCTGTAACCGGAGTAGAGCCACGGAAAACCGGTGAGGAACCAGCCACGAAAGGCTTCCTGGGCGACCCACAACGCGGCAAATGCCAAGGCATCGGCCAGTGGCGCTTCGTTGCGACGCAGCCAGCGCGCCCAGATCCAGGCGGGCAGGGCGAAGAACCAGGCAATCGCTGCGGTGAAGGCGAGCATCAGCATCCCGGCCAGCAGCATCGAGGCGCCACCGAAGTTGTGAATGCTGTAATAGATCCAGCTGGTGCCGGCACCAAACAGGCCGAAACCGAAACACCAGCCACGGCCCAGGGCCTGACGGGGGCTCAGTTCTCGCAAGCCGGCATAGAAGAAACCGACCGCCAGCAACGCCAGCGGCCAGATATCGTACGGCGCCAACGCCAGGGTGGTGATTGCACCGGCCACCACGGCCAGCAGATTACCGGGCCAGCCGGGGCGGGTTACGCGGAGCATGTCAGTCCTTAGCGTGCAATAGGAGTCAGGCGCAGCAAGTGAATCCGACGGCTGTCGGCGTTCAGGATGCGAAAGCGATAAGGGCCGATTTCAGTGATTTCATTACGTTTTGGCAAGTGCCCGAACGCGCTCATCACCAGGCCGCCAACCGTGTCGAACTCATCGTCGGAGAACTCGCTGTCGAAGAACTCGTTGAAGTTCTCGATCGGCGTCAGCGCCTTGATCAGGAAATCACCGCTGGGCAATGGCTTGATGTAGCTGTCTTCTTCGACGTCATGCTCGTCTTCGATGTCGCCGACGATCTGTTCCAGCACGTCTTCGATGGTCACCAGGCCGGCCACGCCGCCGTATTCGTCGATGACGATGGCCATGTGGTTGTGGTTGGCGCGAAATTCACGCAGCAGCACATTCAGGCGCTTGGACTCCGGCACGAAGGTGGCCGGGCGCAGCAGGTCCTTGATGTTGAAGCTGTCGCCGTTCTCCTTGAGGATCAACGGCAGCAAGTCCTTGGCTAGCAACACGCCCATCACGTCATCGTGGCTTTCGCCGATGACCGGGTAACGGGAGTGGGCCGAGTCGACCACGGCAGGCAAAAACTCGCGAGGTGTCTGGGTCGCCTTGATGCTGATCATCTGCGAACGCGGGACCATGATGTCCCGCACTTGCAGGTCAGCGACCTGGATGGCGCCTTCGACGATGGCCAGCGCTTCGCTGTCCAGCAGTTTGTTTTGGTGTGCGTCGCGCAGCAGCTCCAGCAACTCCTGGCGGTTCTTCGGCTCGTGGGCAAAAGCCTGGGTCAGTTTACCCAGCCAAGACTTCTGCCCGTTGCTCGATCGATCTTCGCTCATAGCGATTACTCTGAATCCTTTGTTGTAACGATAGGGGATGTGTCGGTTTCGTCGTCCGCGTACGGGTCGGGATAGCCCAACTCTGCAAGCAACGTTCGTTCCAGTGCTTCCATTTCTTCGGCTTCGTCGTCATCTATATGGTCGTAACCCAACAGATGCAAGCAACCGTGAATGACCAGATGGGCCCAGTGGGCCTTTAGTTCCTTGCCTTGTTCGGCGGCTTCACGTTCGACCACCGCCACGCAGACGACCAGGTCGCCCAGCAACGGGATGTCGAGGAACTCATCCGGCACATCGGCAGGAAATGACAGGACGTTGGTGGCGTAATCCTTTTGTCGCCAGGTCTTGTTCAGCTCGCGGCCTTCGGCTTCGTCGACCAGGCGAATGGTCATCTCGGAGTCGGCCGTGCGCTGGCGCAGAGCCAGTTCGCACCATTGGCGGAAATCGGCTTCGGTTGGAGCTGGCGCTTGGGTAGCCAGTTGCAGATCAAGCTCAAGCATCGTGGCGAGTGTCCTTGGGCGAGAACTTCGCCGGTTCATCAGCCACGCGATTCTCGAAGCGCTCGTAAGCTTCGACGATGCGCTGCACCAACGGATGGCGCACGACGTCTTTAGGCATGAAATGGGTGAAGCTGATACCCGGCACGTCCTTGAGTACCTCGATCACATGGTGCAGCCCGGACTTGGTGCCTTTCGGCAAGTCGACCTGGGTGATGTCACCGGTGATGACCGCGGTGGAGCCGAAGCCGATTCGGGTCAGGAACATCTTCATCTGTTCGACGGTGGTGTTCTGGCTTTCGTCGAGGATGATGAAACTGTTGTTCAGCGTGCGACCGCGCATGTATGCCAGTGGCGCAACTTCAATCACCTGACGCTCGATCAGCTTGGCGACATATTCGAAGCCAAGCATTTCGTAGAGTGCGTCATACAGCGGGCGCAGGTACGGGTCGATTTTCTGCGACAGGTCGCCAGGCAGGAAGCCGAGCTTTTCGCCCGCCTCAACCGCCGGGCGCACCAGCAGGATGCGCCGGATCTGTTCGCGTTCCAGCGCGTCTACCGCGCAGGCAACGGCAAGATAGGTCTTGCCGGTACCGGCCGGGCCGATGCCGAAGTTGATGTCGTTGCCGAGGATTTCCTTCACATAGCGCAGCTGATTCAAGCCGCGAGGGCGAATCATGCCTTTTTTGGTGCGCAGGGCGACGGAGGGTTCGGCGGGGGAGACGTTGTCCAGCTCTTCGACGGCCGATTCCTGCAGGAACAGGTGAACCATGTCCGGCGACAGCTCGGTACCCTTGGTTTCCCGGTACAGACGGCGCAGGAGGTTTTCCGCGGAGGTGGTGTGTTTGGGCTCGCCGATCAGTTCGAACTGGTTTCCGCGGTTGCGGATCTCGATGGTCAGGCGCTGTTCGATCAAGCGCAAATGCTCGTCGAATTGCCCGCACAGATTGGCGAAGCGGCGAGCCTCAAAGGGCTCGAGGATAAAACGATGTGGTTCTATGGGTGCGTTCAAGGTCGTATTTAGCCGCCCTGGGGCAATTAAGATGAAATCAAGGATAACGCCAGAGGGCTGGGTGCGAAAGCTCTTAAATAATCCAGCGCCAAACGCAGCCCCTTGTAGGAGCGAGCAGGCTCGCTACTACAAGGGGCTGTGGTGTCACTCGATCAGCGAACCCCGCAGCGAGTGCGGTTGTGCGGCGTCGATGTGCACGTCGGCGAACTGGCCGATCAGCGTGGGATTGTCGCAGCGGAAGTTGACGATCCGGTTATTCTCGGTCCGGCCTTGCAGTTCGCCGGGGTCCTTTTTCGAATAATCGGTGACCAGAATCCGTTGGATCGAACCGACCATTTGTCGGCTGATCTCGAAACCTTGCTGGTTCAGGCGATGTTGCAGTGCGTTCAGGCGTTCTTTTTTCAGCGCTTCTGGGGTTTCGTCAGCCAGGTCTGCGGCCGGAGTACCCGGGCGCTGGCTATAAACGAACGAGTAGGAGAAGTCGAAGCCGACGTCTTCGATCAGCTTCATGGTCTGTTCGAAATCTTTTTCGGTCTCGCCCGGGAAGCCAACGATAAAGTCCGAGCTGATGCAGATCCCCGGCACAGCGGCCCGCAGCTTGCGCAGTTTGGATTTGTATTCCAGGGCGGTGTGGTTGCGCTTCATCGCCGCGAGGATCCGGTCCGAACCCGATTGCACCGGCAAGTGCAGGTGTTTGACCAGCTCCGGTACGTCGGCGTGGGCCTGGATCAGGCTGTCGGAAAACTCCAGCGGGTGCGAGGTGGTGTAGCGAATCCGGTCGATGCCATCGACGGCGGCCACGACCCGGATCAGCTCGGCGAGATCCGCCAGACGCCCGTCGTGCGTGGTGCCACGGTAGCCGTTGACGTTCTGACCCAGCAGGGTCACTTCCCGCACACCGTTTTCCGCCAGATGCATGATCTCGGCAATCACGTCGTCGAACGGGCGGCTGACTTCTTCACCGCGGGTGTAAGGCACCACGCAGAATGTGCAGTACTTGCTGCAACCTTCCATGACCGACACATAAGCGCTCGGGCCATCGATGCGCGGTTCTGGCAAATGGTCGAACTTTTCGATCTCCGGGAACGAGACGTCGACTTGCGGCAGCTTGGTGGCGCGTGCGGCGTCGATCATTTCCGGCAGGCGATGCAGGGTCTGCGGGCCGAAGACCACGTCGACATACGGTGCGCGATCACGGATGGCCGCGCCTTCCTGGCTGGCCACGCAACCGCCGACGGCGATCACCATGTCCGGGTTGGCCAGTTTCAGTTCGCGCCAGCGGCCGAGTTGGGAATACACCCGGTCCTGGGCGCGTTCCCGAATGGAGCAGGTGTTGAGCAGGATCACGTCGGCGTCTTCAGCGCGCGCGGTCACTTCCAGGGCCTGATGTTCACCCAACAGATCGACCATGCGCGAGCTGTCGTACTCGTTCATCTGGCAACCGTGGGTTTCGATGTAAAGCTTCTTGGCCATGGATACAGTCATCACGTGATTCAAAGAACCGCGCATTATAGGGAACATGTCCCAAGGTTCCTACCGCTGTGCGTCCGGCGGCTATGCTATAGTTCGCGCCCTCATTTTTATCCCCTGATGTGTTGCTCGCCCACCATGACCAAACGTGAAGCTCCAATCTACAAGGTGATTTTCCTCAATCAGGGCCAGGTGTACGAAATGTATGCCAAGCAGATCTATCAAAGTGATCTGTGGGGCTTCCTGGAAGTGGAAGAGTTCGTCTTTGGCGAGCGCACACAAGTGGTCGTCGACCCGAGCGAAGAGAAGCTCAAGGCTCAATTTGAAGGCGTTGTGCGCAGTTTTGTGCCGATGCATTCGATTGTGCGCATCGACGAAGTCGAGCGTCTGGGCACGCCAAAAATCAGCGAAGCCCGCGGCGCGGTCGGCAATGTCATGCCGTTCCCCATGCCGATGCCTGAGAAGTAGGTTTCAAGACCGAGTCGCTCCAATCGCGAGCAGGTTCGCTCCCACAGGGAATGCGTTTTTTAATGAGAATGCGATCACATGTGGGAGCGGGCTTGAACTGGTCAAGTAATCTTGGACACCGATTAAGGTTTCACGCCGCCAACTTCTCCCTGGCGACTGGTGACCGATAGTCGTTGTAGCTATGCGGCCTGGTGATGTTGTAGCGCGATACATAGCGCTGCACATCCGCTCGGGCCTCATGTTCCGATCCGTAGCCTGCTTCTGGCACCCACTCTGATTTCAAACTTCCAAAGAAACGCTCCATCGGAGCGTTGTCCCAGCATTCGCCTTTACGGCTCATGCTCTGCCGGAGTCCATGTTCCAGCAGTTCATTTCTGAATTTATGGCTGGTGTACTGGCAACCTTGGTCGGAGTGAAACAGTACGTCTTTTGGGCGACCACGCAGTTCAATCGCCATCCGCAGGGCTTCGCAGGTCAGCGTGGCATCGGAGATCATCGAAAACGACCAGCCCACGATCCGGCGAGCGAACAAGTCCAGAACCGCCGCGAAATACAGCCAACGCTTGCCGACTTTGATGTACGTCACGTCCCCACACCACACCTGATTGACCGCCGTAACATCAAACTTGCGTTTGAGCACATGCGGTGCCACCAAAGCTTCCACGCCGGGTGACTTGTACTTATGGCGCCGGCGTTGACGACTGACAATGCCTGCTTCTCGCATCAAGCTGCGAGCCATGAACCGCCCGACATCATGCCCGCCGGCTTGCAGCTGTTTAGCCAAGGTACGAGCGCCCGCAGACTCTCTCGACGCCCTGTGGTGCTTGACCAGTATGGCCTTGAGCTTCTCTCGCTTAGGGCTCACTTTGCCTTGGCGCTGACGCCATGCGTAAAAGCTACTGCGGTTTATTCCGAACACACGACAGCAATCGTTAACGCCGTACTGCTCGCCCAGCTCACAGATCAACGAGAGTGATCTTTGGCGTCCAAAAGCAGGAGAGCACTGGCCTTTTTTAGGATTTCGATATCCCGGTCTCTTTGCCTGAGCAAGGCTTTAAGTTCCTGAATCTCTCGCTGATCCGCGGTAATCGCCTTGGCTCCCACCGGAGTCGAGCCCAAGCGTTCCTTGCGAACTTGATCGACCCAGCGGCGCAAGGCCGTAGGGCCAATATCCAAACTGGCACAGACCTCGGGAACCGACTGCCCCTCGTCCAGCACCATGCTGGCAGCCTTGAGTTTGAACTCACTTGAATAAGATTTACGCATATCCAAACACCTCAGATTTGGGCGCCATCATAGCGCCCGATTGAGGTGTCCAAAATCATTAGGCCAGTTCAGCTTGCCCGCGATAGGGCCAGAAAGATCGAAACAGAATTAAGGCAGTGGAGAAAACGGCGTACGCCCATCGGCGCTTTGCAGTTCCATCAGATATTTACGAAAGATTTGCCCCAGCACCTGAGTCGCCACTTCAAGTTCTTCGCGCGGCATTTTCTCGGCCACTTCGTCCGCCGTATCCAGCGCATCTTCAGCGCCATTGACCGCGGCCATTTTCAGCACGATATACGCCTGAACGTTATTGGCCGGTACGCCTTCGCCGTGGAAAAACATGGTGCCAAGTTTGAACTGCGCCTGGGCGTGGCCCTGCAATGAGGCCTTCTCGAAGTAGTCCAGGGCTTTTTTGAGGTCGCGCGGCGTGTTTTTGCCGTCGTAGTAGAACTCACCCAACTCGTATTGCGCTTGCGCATCCCCTTCATCCGACGCTTTCTGACAGGCGGCCAGCGCTTGCGTCAGGTCTTGCGGCTGAGTATTGAGGGTGCAACGACCCATCGCTGGGATTAACAACGAGTTGCCGCCTGCTTGTGCGAGCGCGAGCAGGGGCTGAAGGAGCAACAGGCAGCCCATTGCAAGGGCGCGGCCGGTGCGGTTCATGGGAATCGACTTACCTCTGAAGGGCGCGCGGACCCATCGAGGGGATCCAATAAGCGCGCATTATGAAATAAGCAGGGCCAACCTTACAAAGTCTTTACTCGTTTTTCTGCTGCGCGGGGAATATATCGCCCAATTTGCGGGGAATTCTTGGCACAAGCGTCGGAATAAGGGCGTAAATGCAGGTGAAAGCTGACGCCGGCATTGGCCAACGTCAGCGACACAGGGTTATTTCAATGCAGCGAAAGCTCGTTCGGCGGCATCCAGCGTCAGTTTCAACTCGGTTTCGCCGTGAGCGATCGAGGTGAAGCCTGCTTCGAATGCGCTCGGCGCCAGGTACACGCCGCCTTCGAGCATCAAGTGGAAGAAGCGACCGAACAAGGCGGCGTCGCTGGCCATCACGTCATCGAAGGTCACGATGTCGTCGGCACCGCTGAAGTACAGGCCGAACATGCCGCCGGCCTGGGTGGTCACGAATGGAATGCCAGCGGCGTCGGCGCGCTGTTGCAGGCCATCGAGCAGGCGGCTGGTGTAGTCGCTCAGCTCGTCGTGGAAACCGGGACGGCTGATCAAGCGCAACGTGGTCAGGCCGGCGGCCATCGCCAGCGGGTTGCCCGACAAGGTGCCGGCCTGATAGACCGGACCCAATGGTGCGATGCACGACATGATTTCACGCTTGCCGCCGAAGCAGCCCACCGGCATGCCGCCACCGATGATCTTGCCGAACGTGCTCAGATCCGGCGTCACGCCGAAATGGGCCTGGGCACCGCCGAGTGCGACCCGGAAACCGGTCATCACTTCGTCGAAAATCAGCACCACGCCATGTTTGTCGCACAGGGTGCGCAGGCCTTCGAGAAAACCTGGCGCCGGCGGTACGCAGTTCATGTTGCCGGCCACCGGCTCGACGATGATGCAGGCCACGTCCTGACCGACTTCGGCGAGCATGGTTTCCACTGCGTCGATGTCATTGAATGGCAGAGTCAGGGTGTGCTTGGCGAAGTCCGCCGGCACACCGGCCGAGCTCGGCACGCCTTGGGTCAAGGCGCCGGAACCGGCCTTGACCAGCAGGCTGTCGGAGTGGCCGTGGTAGCAGCCTTCGAACTTGATGATGTTGTCGCGACCGGTGAACCCACGGGCCAGGCGGATGGCACTCATGGTCGCTTCGGTGCCGGAGCTGACCATACGCACCATTTCCATCGACGGCACGATCGAACAGACCAGGTCGGCCATCTCGGTTTCCATCGCGGTCGGGGCGCCGTAGGAAAGGCCGTGTTCCAGTTGTTTACGCACCGCGTCCAGAACGTCCGGGTGGCTGTGGCCGAGAATCATCGGGCCCCAGGAGCCGACGTAGTCAACGTAGCGCTTGTCGTCTTCGTCGGTGACGTAGGCACCTTCAGCGTGTTTGAAGAACAGCGGTGTGCCGCCAACGCTTTTGAACGCGCGAACAGGCGAGTTCACGCCTCCGGGAATATGTTTCTGGGCATTGGCAAACAGGGTTTCGGAACGAGACATGATCGGGCTCTCAAAAATCAGGATTTGAACAATTCGTTAAAGGCGCGGGCGCGGCGGGTGACTTCAGCCGTGCTCTCGGCGCCAAACAGGCCATGGACAACCGCCAGCAAATCGACCCCGTGGGCCACCAGCGGCGCAGCGTTTTCCAGGGTGATGCCGCCAATCGCGCAGATCGGCAGGTGCAGTTTGCTGCGCGCCTGATCGAGCAACTCAAGGCTGCAGGTCGGTGCGCCGGGTTTGGTATTGGAATTGAAGAAGCGACCGAAAGCGACATAACTGGCGCCTTCCTTGGCGGCTTGTTCGGCGAGTTCGAGTTGTGCGTGGCAGGTTGAACCGATGATCGCCTGACGACCGAGCAACGCGCGGGCCGGGGTCAGCGGGCCGTCGGTCTGGCCCAGGTGCACGCCGACGTTCAGCCGCGCAGCCAGCTCAGCGTCGTCGTTGATGATCAGATGAGTCTTGTAGCGCTCGCACAGATCGCGCAGGGCTTGGGCCTCGCGCAGGCGCTTGGCCTCGTCGCTGCTCTTGTCGCGGTATTGCAGCAGAGTGACGCCGCCTTCGAGCGCCGCCTCCACGTACGAAAGGAATTTACCGGCCAGCAACTGGCTATCGGTAATGGCGTACAGGCCACGTAGTTTCATCGGACAAGCCTCTGCGCTTTACGCATCGAAAGTTACGAACAGAAATCCAGCGGCAGGCGGCGCGGCACGAACTGGCCTTTGCCCAACTGCTCCGCATCGCGCAGGGTACGCCAAGTGTAGTCAAGTGCGGTCTGCACGGCGCTGGTGAGGTGTTCACCTAAGGCCAGGCGACCGGCCAGCGCGCTGGCCAAGGTGCAACCGGAACCGTGATAACTGCCGGGCAGGCGTTGGCAGGTAAACGTCTGGCGGTGACCATCGCGGCTGTACAGGCGATTGTGGATTTCGTGTTCGTCGCCATGACCGCCGGTGATCAGCAAGTGTTTGACGAATGGCAGGAGCTTTTCAGCGCATTCGTCCGCGGTGCCTTCAGGCAGTTCGGCGAGGATGCGGGCTTCAGGAAGGTTGGGGGTTGCGATGATCGAGAGCGGCAACAGGCGTTCGCGCATGGCATAGCCGACTTCATCCTTGCCCAGTCGGCCACCGCCACCAGCGCGCAGCACCGGGTCGCAGACCACCGGCAAATGCGGGTGCGCCGAGAGCAGTTCGACGACGGTGTCGACCATTTCCAGGGAACCGAGCATGCCCACTTTGACTGCCGCGACTTCTGAATCGTTGAGCACGGCGTTGGCCTGAGCCAGCACCCACTCGCGATCGAGAACGCGAAAGTCAGTGACATTGACCGTGTCTTGCACGGTCAGGGCGGTGACGGCCGGGGCCGCATGACAACCCTGAGCGAGCAGGGCTTCGATATCTGCCTGCAAGCCGGCGCCACCACTTGGGTCGTGGCCGGAGAGACAGAGGACAACGGGGCGAGAGCTGTAGATATTCATGGTGCGCGAGCTTACCACCAGTCGACCAGCGAGTCATGACGGTCCCTGTGGCAGCCTTCGCCTGGAGCCCGTCGGAATGTGCCAATCGTCGATTCATTTTCGCCTTCCGGCGGGGTTAACAGCTCTAGCTCAATACGCAGCGCTGGAACGCCCGTCCTAGAGCCTTTGTAGGAAATATTTCAATGGTGTTCAATGGCCATCAACGGCTATGCTAGAGTGGATCCAAACCAATAACAGGTAATGCCGGTTTTACGTCTACTCAAAAGGAATGAGGGGCTTCCTGAGATAACCGGACAGGCCACGCTGGGGCTTAAATGCGCTATTTGCTGATGTTGCTGTTGTACTTGCCCCTCATGGCAAGTGCCGTTGAATTTGATGAATTCACCCAAAGCCTTCCGTTGGGCCGATCCCTGCAAGTGTATGAAGACGCGGGTGGTCAAGCGACCATCGCCGATGTTCGTGCGCAAGCCGCTGCCGGAAGCTTCAAAGCCCACGATAAAGACACCCTTAACGCCGGTTATTCGCGTTCCGCATTCTGGCTGAAAATCGACCTGCATTACCGACCGACCAACCCCGCGGCACAACGCACCTGGCTGCTGGAACTGGCCTATCCGCCCCTCGATCACCTTGATCTTTACTTGCCCGATGCTGGCGGGGACTATCAATTGGTCCGGCAAACCGGTGATGCGTTGCCCTTCGCCACTCGCGAGATCCGTCAGAACAATTACCTGTTCGATCTGAACTTCGCCCCTGACCAGGCGCAAACCGTTTACCTGCGCCTGCAAAGTGAAGGGTCGGTCCAGGCGCCCGTGACCTTGTGGTCAAGCACGGCTTACCTTGAAGCGCAACCGGTGCGCCTTTATGTCTTGGGCCTGATCTATGGCGTGCTGCTGGGGATGCTGGTTTACAACCTGTTCATTTACCTCAGCGTGCGCGACACCAGTTACCTCTATTACATTTTCTATATCGCCTCGTTCGGCCTGTATCAGCTGTCGGTGAATGGCGCGGCGGTGCAGTATTTCTGGCCGGACAATCCCTGGTGGGCCAATGCCGCGACGCCGTTTTTCATCGGTTGCGCAGGGCTGTTCGGCAGCCAGTTCGCCCGTAGCTTCTTGCAGACGGCCAGCCACAGTCGCTGGCTCGATCGCCTGTTGCTGGCACTGGTAGCGTTCAGTGCGGTGGTGGTCGGCTTGTCATTGATGACCAGCTACGCCTTGGCCTTGCGCCTGGCGACAGCCCTTGCTTTGGTGTTCACCGTGGTGATTTTCGTCGCCGGGCTGTGCGCCTGGTTGCGGGGGCTGCGTGTGGCGCGGTATTTCATCATTGCCTGGTCGGCTTTCCTGCTCGGCGGCATCGTCAACACAATGATGGTGTTGGGTTATCTGCCGAATGTGTTCCTGACCATGTATTCCAGCCAGATCGGTTCGGCCATCGAGGTCGCATTGTTGTCCCTGGCGCTGGCCGATCGAATCAATGCCATGCGAGAACAGCAGGCGCAGACGCTGTTCGATGCCGGTCAAAAGCTTGAGGTGCTGAACCAGCAACTGGCCCACAGCAACAAGCTCAAGGACGAATTCCTCGCGACCCTGACCCATGAACTGCGTACGCCCATGAACGGTGTGATCGGTTCGCTGGAATTGATGCAGACCGTAGAGATGGACCCGGAGCTGGAGCAATACCAGCAAACCGCCGCCGGTTCGGCTCGAGACATGATGCGCATGGTCAACGGCATCCTGACCCTGACCGAGTTGCAGGCGGGCAAACTCAAGGCCAGTTCGGCAACGTTCAGTTTGCGTGGTTTGGTCGAGGCCTTGCGGATGCAGTTCGAAGGCAACGCCTTGAGCAAGTCGCTGGATTTAAAGGTCGACGTGACACCGAGTCTGCCGGATCGCTTGAATGGCGACAGCGCCAAGCTGTCGCAATGCCTGGAATGCCTGCTCGATAATGCGATCAAGTTCACCCGCGTCGGAGGGCTGGCGCTGCGAGTGACGGGCAAACCGGTGGACAGCGGTCGACTGGCGTTGTCGTTTGCGGTGATCGACACCGGCATCGGTTTCACTGATCTGGGGGAGGCGACGCTGTACCAGCACTTCTTCCAGCTCGATGGCTCCATGACCCGTGAATACGGTGGACTGGGCGTAGGCCTGGCGATCTGTCGGCAACTGGTCGAATTGCTCGGCGGGCGTCTGACCCATCGATCCGAACCCGGCAGCGGCAGCCGCTTCCAACTGGACGTCGAGTTCGAGCTGCCAGTGGTGGAGCGGCCACCAGTGCCCTTGGTGAACCGCGAATTCTCACGTTTGCGCCTGCCTCAGGACTGCTCGGTGCTGTTGGTAGATGACAACAGCATCAATCAATTGGTGATGCGCGGCATGCTGCTCAAACTCGGGTTCCGGGTGCGTGCTACCGACAGCGGCGCTGCCGCACTCGATCAATTGCAGCGTGAACATTTCGATGCGGTGTTGCTCGATTGCCAGATGCCCAAGCTGGACGGCGCCTCCCTGTGCTGCCAGATCCGCGCCCTGCCGGGGTGTGCCGAACTGCCGGTGTTCGTGGTCGCCATGAGCGGTGAGCGGGAACGCTGTCCGAACGGCGCCTTGATCGACTATCTGAGCAAGCCCGTTAAATTCGAGGATTTGCAAGCGGCGCTTTATCGGCGCGTGCTCTGTCCAGGGCAAGGCGAAAGCGCCGACATTTAGGCAGATATGACACTTTGTTCGGTCAGGGGGCGGTGCTTAACTGAATCCCTTGGCTGATCAAAGGAGCCCCGTCATGAACCTGCACCAGTTCGCCGAAACCCACGAAGTCACCAACCAGCCACCGTCACTGGACGGCACCAACCTCTATCGCATCGACCTGCCGTTGCAAGAGTGGTCACGGCGTTTCGGGGCCGGGTGGGCCGAGTCGCGGATTGACGCTTATGGCGCATTGGCCGGCGGACCACTGATGGAAGCCGGGTTCCTGGCCAATCAAAACAAACCGGTGTTCGTCAGCCATGACCGTTACGGCCATCGTATCGATCTGGTGGAGTTTCACCCCGCGTATCACCAACTGATGCGCACGGCAGTCGAACACGGTCTGACCTCGTTGCCCTGGGCGCATCCGCAGCCGGGCGCGCATGTCGCGCGCGCGTCCATGTCGTATCTGCACAGCCAGGCCGAAGCCGGTAGCGGTTGCCCCTTGACCATGACCTTCGCCAGCGTGCCGGCGATGCGATTGCAACCCGATCTGGCCGAGCAATGGCTGCCGAAAATCCTGTCCACCGAATACGACCCGCGCAATTTCGGCATGGCGCACAAGGCCGGTGTCACCATCGGCATGGCGATGACCGAAAAACAAGGTGGCACCGACGTTCGGGCCAACACCACCAAGGCCTATCCGGTGGGCGCGAGCGGTCCTGGGCAGGCCTATGAACTGGTGGGGCACAAGTGGTTCTGTTCCGCGCCGATGTGCGATGCCTTCCTGACCCTGGCGCAGACGGACAAGGGGCTTACCTGCTTCCTGCTGCCGCGCCACCGCCCGGACGATACGCGTAATCAGTTCTACATCCAGCGCCTGAAAAACAAACTGGGCAATTGCTCCAATGCGTCCAGCGAAGTCGAATTCCGGGGCGCGCTGGCGTGGATGGTCGGCGAAGAAGGGCGCGGCGTTCCGACCATCATCGAAATGGTCGCGATGACCCGCTTCGATTGCATGGTCGGCTCCAGTTCGCTGATGCGCCAGGCGCTGACCCAAGCCAGTCATCACTGCGCGCACCGTATGGTCGGCGGCAAGTTGCTGAGCGAGCAACCGCTGATGCAGAACGTCCTGGCCGATCTGGCGCTGGAAAGCGAAGCGGCTTTGGCGTTGAGCCTGCGCATGGGCAGGGCGCTGGATCATCTGGATGACAGCCATGAAGCCAAATTCGCCCGCTTGGTGACGGCGGTGGGCAAGTACTGGATCTGCAAGCGCGCGCCGGCAATGATCAACGAAGCCGCCGAATGCATGGGCGGCGCCGGGTATGTCGAAGAAAGTATCCTGCCGCGCCTGTACCGCGAGGCGCCAGTCAACTCGACGTGGGAAGGTTCTGGCAACGTGCAATGCCTGGACGTATTGCGGGCGCTGTCGAAAGAGCCGGGTGTGCTGGATGTGTTGTTCGGCGAACTGGGCGATGGTCATGGCGATAAACGCTTGGCCGAGCACATCAGCCAACTGCAGGCAGCGTTCAAGGACACCGGCGACATTCAATACCGCGCGCGACAACTCACCGAAGACATTGCACTGGGGCTCCAGGCCAAACTGTTGCTGGAGGCTGGCAATTCGGCGGTCAGTGACGCGTTTATTGCCAGCCGGCTAGGCTCGGCCGGGCGGGTGTATGGCGCGTTGCCGCGAGGGCTGGAAGTGGAAGCGATCGTCGCCCGCTCGACCCCGCAAGGTTTCTGAGCACGATAAACACCACTGAGCCTGCTCCCACAGGTTCAGTGGTGTCTCGCAATTGGTGTACTGGCAACATTCCACTGTTCCCGTGAAGCGATGATGCAGGCAAGATGAAGCACTGCAAGTCAGAACACAGGATGCTGATCGTGACCGAAGCTTTTATTGTCGTTCAAACCGCCGAGCAAGCCGTGGACCGGCTTGCGCTCTTGCACAATCGTGCAACCACCGCGCTGAACCAGGCGCTCAAGCGTTACCTCAAGGATCGTGTCGAGCCCGACGCCGAGCAGCGTGCGATGTTTCGTTATCCCGAGCTGCGTCTGACCTATCACTGCCAGGGTGAGGTTCCACAGACCACTCGCGCCTATGCCAAGGTTCAGTTGCCTGGGACCTACAGCGTGACCGTCACCCATCCGGCGGCGTTCCGAAAATACTTGCTGGAACAACTCGTACCGTTGATGCACGACTTCACCGTGACCGTGGAAGTCGGCGTCAGCCAGCAAAACATTCCTTATCCGTACGTGGTCGAGCAGGGTGATGAACTGGCCGGCTCCGGCGTCACCGCCGCCGTATTGGCGCGGGTGTTCCCGAGTACGGATTTGTCGGCCGCCACCGACGGCATTGCCGACGGTTTGTACGATTGGGAAAACACCGATCCGCTGCCATTGGCGCTGTTCGATGCCGCGCGGGTGGACTTTTCCCTGCGCCGGCTGGTGCATTACACCGGTAGCGACTGGCGCCATGTGCAGCCGTGGATTCTGCTGACCAACTACCACCGCTATGTCGACCAGTTCATCGTCCATGGCCTGGAGCAGTTGCGCAGCGACCCGCGTTTTGTGCGCATGGTCTTGCCGGGCAACGTGATCATTGAAAAGAGCATGGACCACGGCGAGGCCTCGGCGATTGCCGCGGGCGTGGTTTGGCACCGTTATCAGATGCCGGCCTATCACCTGATTGCCAGCGACGGTCATGGCGTGACGTTGGTGAACATCGGCGTCGGCCCGTCCAACGCCAAGAACATCACGGATCACCTGGCGGTGCTGCGTCCGCATTGCTGGCTGATGATCGGCCACTGTGGCGGTTTGCGTCAGTCGCAGACCATTGGCGACTACGTGCTGGCTCACGCTTATATGCGTCGCGACGGGATTCTTGACCGGGTGGTGCCGCCAAATATTCCGATTCCAGCGCTTGCCGAAGTGCAGATGGCGTTGCAGCAAGCAGCGGCCAACATCACCGGCGAGAAGGGCGACGAGCTGAAAAAACGCCTGCGCACCGGCACCGTTCTGACTTACGACGACCGTAACTGGGAACTGCGCTGGGCGCAGGAACGTCCGCTGATCAACCTGTCTCGCGCCGTGGCGGTGGACATGGAAAGCGGCACCATCGCGGCCCAGGGTTATCGCTTGCGGGTGCCGTACGGCACGTTGCTCTGCGTATCGGACAAACCCCTGCACAGCGAGATCAAGCTGCCGGGTTCGGCCAACGCCTTTTATGAGCGCGCGGTCAGCCAGCACTTGAAAATCGGCATCGAGGCCGTTGACCTGTTGCGCACTGAGCTCAACTCGCTGCACTCGCGCAAACTGCGCAGCTTCGACGAGCCGCCGTTCCGCTGATTGCGAGATGGTCATTTGGCGGTCAGGGCACTAGCATTAGAAGCCCTGACCGTTAGATGTTGTTTTCCCCATGTCCCGTCCGCCGCGTCCTCCTTCCCGCCGTCCAGGTGCGAAGCCATCTTCTTCAGCCCCACGCCGTGTCGCCAAAGCGCCACCGGCCGAGCCGAAACTGATTCTGTTCAACAAACCGTTCGATGTGCTGACGCAGTTCAGCGACGGTGAAGGGCGCGCGACACTCAAGGACTACATCGACATCCCGGGGATTTACCCGGCAGGACGGCTGGATCGCGACAGTGAAGGTTTGCTGCTGCTGACCAACGACGGCCAACTCCAGGCGCGGATCGCCGATCCGAAACACAAACTGGCCAAGACATATTGGGTGCAAGTGGAAGGCGAGCCGAGCGCCGAGCAATTGCAGCGCCTGCGCGAGGGCGTCGAGTTGAACGACGGCATGACCTTGCCGGCCGAGGCGCGGCAACTGGATGAACCCGAGTTGTGGCCACGCAACCCGCCGGTACGCTTTCGTAAAAGCGTGCCGACGAGCTGGCTGGAATTGGTGATTCGCGAGGGGCGCAACCGTCAGGTTCGGCGCATGACGGCGGCGGTCGGCTTGCCGACGTTGCGTCTGGTGCGGGTCAGAATCGGCGACTGGACGATCGATGGGCTCGATCAGGGCCAGTGGAAGGAAGTGCCGGCGCGTTTATAACGTGCCGGATTCGATCAGGCCGATGACCACGCTTTTGATCACGAATGCAGCCACACCCAAGCCCAGTACGAAGAACAGGATGAAAGAACCGAAGCGTCCGGCTTTGGATTTCTTCGCCAGATCCCAGACGATAAAACCCATGAAAATGATCAGGATGCTGACCAGTCCAGTCATCATCCACTCTTCGAATACTGCAGGATCCATCGGACATCTCCAGCGCGGGCGTGGCTAAAAGGCGCTGAAGTATACGGTATGGGGGATTGGCGAAGTATTGACCTGCGGCAGTGTGTCGCAGCTATTCGTCGCCTGCACCCGGTGTAGGAACTGTCGAGTGAAACGAGGCTGCAATCTTTTGATCTTGCTCTTTAAAAACAAGATCAAAAGATCGCAGCCTCGTTTCACTCGACAGCTCCTACAGACTTACAGTCAGCTGCGCAGATGGGTCAGGGGCAGTTCGGTGCTGTTAAGCACCTGGTTCAACACAAAACTCGACCGCACGCTCGTCACCCCTTCAATCCGGGTCAGATGCCCCAGCAGCAGTTTCTGATAGTGATCCATATCCGGCACCACCACCTTGAGCTGATAATCCGCATCCATCCCGGTCACCAGGCTGCATTCCAGCACCTGCGGTAATGTACGAATCGCCGCTTCAAAGTTCTCGAAACGCTCCGGCGTATGACGGTCCATGCCGATCAGTACATAAGCCGTCAGGCTCAAGCCGAGCATTTTGCGGTCCAGCAAGGCGACTTGGCGGGAGATGTAGCCATCGTCTTCCAGCTGTTTGACCCGGCGCGAGCACGGCGAAGGCGACAGGCCGATGCGTTCGGCCAGCTCCTGGTTGGAGATGCGCGCGTCACGCTGCAATTCCGCCAAAATGCTCAAGTCGTATCGGTCGAGTTTGCTCATCAATCAGGCCTTTGTCATAACTATTGCGGCAGATTATCTATCCAGGGTTAAAAATTGCGCAAGTGATGTTTATTTGAGCAATCTTCGCAATCCTCTGTCGGCGCCTCCGGCCTATTCTTATCACCAGAATCACTGCTCGGACAAACAGTCCACAGCGGCTCGCCCAATCAGGCCAGTCGCGGTCGCCACCCCCACAGGGGATGTGTCGGCCCCCGAGCTACACACTGTCCAGAAGACGGCGTGAGGTGAGCCGGCGCCACAAGCGTCGAGCACGGACGAAGTTCTCTAAAGGGAGGCCGACGGGTCTCCCTTTTCTTTTGCCCTGAATTTGACGATGGCGCTCAATAAATAAGTTTCGCGACTGATAACCTGTTGCAGAACCGGCCTGTGCTTTTCCAGTCTTACGTACAGGCCCTAACCCGCAGTGAGGAAAAGCATGAAGTCGCGCATCTGGCGTTTGGCCGGTGTTGGTTTGCTATGTATCAGTGTCACTGCACAATCGCTGGCCGATGATCAGCAGAACCGTGGCCCCGAAGGCGGGCAACGTGGACCGGATGGCCATGAGGGCAACAATCAGGGGCATGGCGGCAACAATCAGCCACGTCCGCAAAATCAGCCGCAGCAAAACCAGCCGCGCCCGCAGAACAACGACATCATTCGTGGCGACAACAGTCGCCAGTTCGAGCACAACGGGCAGAATCAAAACAACGGCCAATGGCAGAACCGTCAACAGCCCAACTACAACAACCCTGTCCGATCGGCGCCACCACCGCCTCAGTTGCCGGCCAATGACCTGCCGATCCAGGGGCGACCTGACACCGTGCGCCAGACCCAGCAGCCACAGCGTGGTTACTATGAGGACATCCCGCGGCGCAACGATAACAACCCACATTGGCAGAACAACGGGCCGCGTCCTGATGATCATCACTGGGCCGGTCGTCCGGACGGACACGGCAATGGCTGGGGCCCTGGCCCACAGTATCGTCCAGGTCAAGTGATCGATCGCTTCCCTGACCGTGAATACCGCGTGCCTTACGGCGGCCGCGATTACTTCTATTCCGGCGGCTACTGGTATCGCCCACAAGGCCCACGTTACGTCGTGGTCGAACCGCCTCGCGGGATTCGGGTCGGCTACTTGCCCGATTACGCCCGTGAAGTGTGGATCGGCGGCGCGTTGTTATTCCTGGCCGCCGGTGCGTATTACGCCTATCAGGAAAGCACGCAGGATTACGTCGTGGTCGAGCCACCGGTGCAGCAGCCACCGCAGCCGCAACCGGCCAGCAATGGCTATGACGTCGTGGCGTACCCGGCCAACGGCCAGTCGCCGGAGCAGGTCAATCAGGACGGTTATGAGTGCTATCAGTACGCGGTGCAACAGAGTGGCTTCAATCCGTGTACGGCCACTTACCAGCCAGACCCGTCGGTGGTGCAAGCCTACCGCCAGGCCCAAGGCAACTGCCTGGGCAGTCGCGGCTACCAGGTTTCCTACTGAGCCCTGGCGGCCATTACCACTTCCTGCGGGTCGGCGTGCACCAGCACTTCGGCTCGCGGGTAAGCGGCGTGAATCGCGTCGACCGCCTGATCGCTGATGCCGTGGGCGACTGACAGCGTCAGGTCTCCCGGCAATTCCAGATGCAACTGCACGAACCACTGATTGCCGGAAATCCGCGTGCGCAAGTCGTGCGCGCCCAAAACCCCCGGTACGCTGCAGGCGAGATCCAGCATGTGCTGGCTGACATCGGGCGGTAATTCTTCATCCATCAAAACAGTAAAACTTTCCTTGGCGATCTGGATCGCGCTCCAGAAAATGTACGCGGCGATTGCCAGCCCGAACCACGGGTCGACTTGATGCCAGCCAAACCCGGCCAGAATCAGCGCGACCAGGATGCTGCCATTGAGCATCATGTCCGAGCGGTAATGCAGGGAGTCGGCGCGCACGGCATTGGAGCCGGTGGCCTTGACGACCCGATGTTGAAGCATCAGCAACGCCAGGGTCAGCACCAGGGAGAACACGATCACCCCGATGCTGATCCACGGCGCGCCCACCGGTTCAGGGTGTTTCAACCGATCGATTGCCTGCAAGGCAATCAATACCGCACTGCCGCCAATGAACAGCGCCTGAGCCATGCCGGCCAGGGACTCAGCCTTGCCGTGCCCATAACGGTGGTCATCGTCGGCGGGGCGCAAGGCGTAATGTACCGCCAGCAGGTTGAGCAAAGAGGTGACGCCGTCGAGTGTCGAGTCGGTCAACCCGGCAAGCATGCTCACCGAACCGCTCAACCACCAGGCGATGGCTTTGGCGACGATCAGCGTACAAGCGACCGCCACGGAGGCACGGGTCGCCAGCCGCAACAGGCGGGCGTGTTCGGAGCTGGAAATCATAAGTGCGGCGGTTCCTTTAAGTGCTTGAGTTACGCGGCAGGTTGCAGGCCGAACAGGGCCAGTTGCTGGGCGCTGCCCTTGTGCTGGATCAGGCGTGGGTCATCCAGCGGGAAGCTGCGGCCCAGTTCAGTTTCCAGAATAGTCTGCAACTTGTGGTTATCGACCTTGCCGTCGGCGCCGATGGCTTCCTTGAGTTTCTCCGGCGCCACCTGAGCGGTGTGGCCTGGCTCGAAATAAATCGCGCCAGTGGCAAAGTCCACTGCAAAAGCGATCAGGCCCGGGATGATGTAGAACAGCAGGCCCACGGCATCGAGCGCCGCGATGGCCGGGTCGACCTTGCCGTCAATCTGCCCACGACGGTCGGGGTAGAAAATCGATCCGCAAGCGGTCACTTGGGTCAGCAAGGTCGCGACCAATACTCCGCCAATCAAGCGAAAGGGAACACGCATATGAAATCTCCTGAGTCATTTGGAAAACGAAGGGGCGTCTATATGAATTAGGACCGTGATTAACGCCGGGCAGTTCGCCGTTATACTCGCCGCTCTGTTTTGGAGCCAGCATGATTTCTTTGCCGATTGATGAAGTTTTACCCGCCCTGCGTGAAGCCTTGGCGACACGCCATGAAGCCGCGCTCGAAGCACCGCCCGGTGCCGGTAAAACCACCCGTGTTCCGCTGGCCTTGCTCAATGAGAGCTGGCTGGCCGGGCAGACCATTCTGATGCTTGAACCGCGCCGTTTGGCCGCGCGTGCGGCGGCGGAGCGTCTGGCCAGTGAGCTGGGCGAGAAAGTCGGTGAAACCGTTGGCTACCGGATTCGGCTGGACAGCAAAGTCGGGCCCAAGACCCGTATCGAAGTGGTCACCGAAGGCATCCTCACCCGGCGCTTGCAGGACGACCCGGCGCTGGAGGGCGTGGGCCTGCTGATCTTCGATGAATTCCACGAGCGCAGTCTCGATGCCGACCTGGCGTTAGCCCTGAGCCTGAATGGCCGGGAGCTGTTTCGTGACGATCAGCCGCTGAAAATCCTCTTGATGTCGGCAACGCTCGAAGGCGAACGCCTGGCCGGATTGCTGGACGACGCGCCGATCCTGCGCAGTGAAGGTCGCATGTACCCGGTGGCGATGCGCTGGGGGCGGCCGTTTCAGCCCGGCGAGTTCATCGAACCGCGGCTGGTGCAGACCATCCTCGAAGCGTTGAACGATGAAACCGGCAGCGTGTTGGTGTTCCTGCCGGGTCAGGCGGAAATCCGTCGTGTTCATCAGCAATTGGCCGATGCGCTGGGCGATAACCCTCAGGTTCTGCTCTGCCCGTTGCACGGTGAACTGGACCTCGCCGCGCAACGTGCCGCCATCGATTCGGCGCCTGCCGGCAAACGCAAAGTGGTGCTGGCGACCAACATCGCCGAGACCAGCCTGACCATCGACGGCGTGCGCGTGGTGATCGACGCGGGGCTTGCGCGGGTGCCGCGATTCGATCCGGGCAGTGGCATGACGCGTCTCGACACCCAGCGGATTTCCAAGGCCAGCGCCACTCAGCGCGCGGGTCGGGCCGGGCGCCTGGAGCCGGGCGTGTGTTATCGCTTGTGGTCGCAGGATCAGCACGAGCAACTGGCGGCGTATGCCAGTGCCGAAATTCTCTCGGCAGACCTTGCCGGTCTGGCGTTGCAGCTCGGTCGTTGGGGCGTGACTCCGACGCAATTGGTGTGGCTCGACGTCCCGCCCGCCGCCGCTTATGCACAGGCTCAGGATCTGCTTGAGCGCCTGGGTGCTTTGGACGGCGAAGCGCTAACCCGTCACGGTCAGGCCATGGCCGAACTGCCGGCGCATCCGCGTATCGCCCATTTGCTGTTGCGCGGGCAGGCGCTCGGTCTGGCCGACATGGCGTGCGATGTCGCGGCCTTGCTCGGCGAGCGGGACATCTTGCGCGGTGCGGGCGCCGATCTACACAGCCGATTGACGCTGTTGTCCGGCGAAGAACGGGCCGCGCGCGGTGCCCAGGGCGGCGTTCAGCGTGCCCGGCAACTGGCGCGGCAATATCGCGGTTATCTGCGCGGCAAAGCATCGGAGCCAGTCAGCGACCCGGATCATCCGCGCTGGCTCGGCGCGCTGCTGGCGTTGGCGTATCCCGACCGAGTTGCTCAACAACGGCGTGCCGGTGGGGCGGAATATCGCTTGGCCAACGGTCGTGCGGCGTTGTTCGCCGAAGCCGATAGTTTGATGAAACAACCCTGGTTGGTGATCGCTGACCTTGGCAGTCGTCAGGGCCAGCGAGAGGAACGGATTTATCTGGCGGCGGATTTTGATCCGGCGCTGTTCGATTCAGTGCTGGCCGAGCAGGTGCGCGTGGTCGATCAACTGGATTGGGATGAGCGCGAGGGTGTATTGCGCGCCGAGCGACAGCGCAAGGTCGGCGAACTGATCCTCAGCCGTGAACCGCTGACCGGCCTCGATGAAACCGCCCGTAGCCAAGCGCTGGTAAACCTGGTGCGACGCAAAGGCCTGGAGCTGCTGCCATGGACCCCGGAGCTGCGTCAGTGGCAGGCGCGAGTCGCCTTGTTGCGGCAGTTGGACCTTGGCAGTAAAAGCAACAGTGAGTGGCCGGATGTCAGCGACGCCGCGCTGCTCAAAAACCTCGAGCATTGGTTGATGCCGTATCTGGGGAAAGTCTCGCGGCTGAGTCACTTCGCCAATATTGACCTGTCGAGCATCGTCCACAACTTATTGCCGTGGCCACTGCCGCAACGGCTCGATGAGTTGGCGCCGCATCATCTGAGCGTGCCGTCAGGCTCCTCGATTCGTCTGGACTACAGCGAGCAGCCGCCGATTCTGGCGGTGCGCTTGCAGGAGTTGTTCGGCCTGGCCGAAACCCCGCGCATTGCCGGGGGCCGGCAGGTGGTGAAGCTGCACCTGTTGTCACCGGCTCGGCGGCCGGTGCAGGTGACCCAGGATCTGGCCAACTTCTGGCGCAGCACATACGCCGAGGTGAAGAAGGACCTGAAGGGACGGTATCCGAAGCACTACTGGCCGGATGATCCGCTGGTGGCCGAAGCAACCGCGCGGATCAAACCGCGTAAAAGCTGAAGAGCAAAAGATCGCAGCCTCGTTTCACTCGACAGCTCCTAGAAGGGATAGATGTAGGAGCTGTCGAGTGAAACGAGGCTGCGATCTTTTGACGTTGATATTCAAGAAGCAGCCTTCGCGGTGAGCTGCTCCCGACAGTAGTCGGCAAACAACTGCGCCGGTTTGGTCAGTTGCCCACGCTTGAGCCACGCCGCCACCAGCCCCGAGCCGGTGACGTCTTCGACGATGTCCACGCACACCACTTTCTGGCCGTCATAGGTGCATTCCGAATGCGGCCGGGTGACCAGGATCGAAAAGCCGAAACCTTGCCCGACCATGCCCCGGACCATTTCAATCGACGGCGAGCTGAAGGCAATGTTTGGCGACAGGCCCAATTCCTCGAACAGGCTGACGAAGTAGGTCCGGCTCGGTTGCACGTCCAGCAGAATCATCGGTTCCAGGCACAGGTCACGCAGCGACACTTGCTTGAGCTGGGCGAAGCGATGGTCCGCCGGCAGCAACGCATACGGCCGCTGCGCCGGCATCAGGGGTTCGGTCTGGATGGTGGCGTCGAGGTCGTGTTCATACAGGATTGCCAGGTCGAAGGTGCCCGAGGTCAGGCCTTGCACCAGCTCTTGCTGCTCGCCGTCGCGGATGCGGATTTTCACCCCCGGATACAACGCCGAGAACCCGGCAATCAATTGCGGCAGGTACAGCGGCGCGACCGTTTCGAAGCATCCGATATCGATTTGCCCGGACACCACATCGTTGTCGGCCAGGGCGTTCTGTTCGAACTCCTTGGCCATGCGCAGCAGTTCCTGGGCCTTGCGGTAGAAACGTGCGCCGCTGGGAGTCAGGGAGACGCCTTGAGCGTGATGGCGGATCAGCAGTTGCACACCGAAGCTGTCTTCCAGGCCTTTGATCGCCGTGGAAATGGCCGGTTGCGCGATGTACAGCTTGCGCGATGCCTCGGCGACGCTGCCGCATTCGACGGTGGTGATGAAGTATTTCAGTTGACGCAGGTTGTAGGCAGCCACGGCAAACCTCGGGGTGGATGATCTCGACATCCAAGCAAATTGCGAGCCGCCCGCGTCCGTTCGTTCGACGGTGTTGTTGTGCCTGAACAATAACCACATCCCACGCGAGGGGGGAGATTGGCTGCCCAGTTTTTTCATGGTCTGCGAAGACATTTTTACTATTTTTCCTGGACAGGGGCCTGAGCGACCATCCAATTCACAAGAAAAGCCCATGGAGCATCTGAACGTGTTCGAGCTTGCATACTGGCAAAACAAGGCCGCTGCACTGCGGTTTCCCGACCTGTCCGTCATCGATGGCCAACCCCGTTCGGCGCTGTCGGGGCAGACCTTCGCGGCGATCAATCCCGCCACCGGCCAGTGCCTGGCCAACGTCACCGCGTGCGGTGAAGAAGACGTGGACCTAGCGGTGCGCAATGCGCGGCAGGTGTTCGAGGCTGGCAGCTGGTCGGCGCGCTCGCCCGCTGAGCGCAAGCAAGTGTTACTGCGCCTGGCTGATCTGATCATGGCTCACCGTGAAGAACTGGCGCTGCTCGATTCGCTGAACATGGGCAAACCGGTGATGGATGCCTACAACATCGATGTGCCGGGTGCGGCCGGGGTGTTTCGCTGGTACGCCGAAAGCCCCGACAAACTCTACGACCAGATCGCCCCGAGCGCGCAGAACGTGCTGGCGACCATCACCCGTGAAGCGCTGGGCGTGGTCGCTGCCGTGGTGCCATGGAATTTCCCGCTGGACATGGCGGCGTGGAAGCTAGCGCCAGCGCTGGCGGCGGGCAATTCGGTGATCCTCAAGCCCGCCGAGCAATCGCCGTTTTCCGCTTTGCGTCTGGCTGAGCTGGCGCTGGAAGCCGGCCTGCCAGCGGGTGTGCTGAACGTGTTGCCGGGCCTCGGCGAGCAGACCGGCAAGGCCCTCGGTTTGCACCCGGACGTCGATTGCCTGGTGTTCACCGGCTCCACTGAAGTCGGCAAATATTTCATGCAGTATTCCGCGCAGTCGAACCTCAAACAGGTGTGGCTGGAGTGCGGTGGCAAGAGCGCCAATCTAGTCTTCGCCGATTGCCAGGACCTGGACCTGGCCGCCGAGAAAGCGGCGTTCGGGATCTTCTTCAATCAGGGTGAAGTCTGCTCGGCCAACTCACGGTTGCTGGTGCAACGTTCGATTCATGACGAATTTGTCGAGCGCCTCAAGACACAGGCACAACGCTGGCTGCCGGGTGATCCGCTGGACCCGTCGAGCAGCGCCGGGGCGATTGTCGACAGCCGCCAGACCGCGCGCATCATGAAGTTTATCCAGCAAGCCGAACGCCAGGGTGCGACCAGGGTGTGCGGTGGCCGGCAGTCGATATTCAACGGTTCCGACAACTTCATCGAGCCGACGATTTTCACTCAGGTGAGCCCGGACATGCCGCTGTTTCGCGATGAAGTGTTCGGCCCGGTGCTGGCCGTCACGGCATTCGAGGACGAGGCACACGCCTTGCAACTGGCCAACGACAGCGTTTACGGTCTGGCTGCCTCGCTGTGGACTGACGACCTCAATCGCGCCCACCGAGTGGCGCGGCAGTTGCGCGCGGGCACGGTGTCGGTCAACAGCGTCGATGCGCTGGACGTGACCGTGCCGTTCGGCGGCGGCAAGCAGTCCGGTTTCGGCCGCGACCTGTCGCTGCATTCATTCGATAAATACACCCAGTTGAAGACCACCTGGTTTCAGCTGCGCTCATAACAGTTGCTAAAAACAAAAACGGAGAACTGGCGATGACCACACCACGTGAAACCCGCGACTACCAGGCCGCCGATGCTGCGCACCACATCCACGCATTCGTCGATCAGAAAGCGCTCAACGATGAAGGGCCACGGGTGATGGTCCGTGGCGAGCGCCTGCACCTGTGGGACAACGATGGGCGGCGTTACCTCGATGGCATGTCCGGGCTGTGGTGCACCAACCTCGGTTATGGGCGCAAGGACCTGGCTGCTGCTGCGACCAGACAGCTTGAGCAGTTGCCGTACTACAACATGTTTTTCCACACCACCCACCCGCAGGTCATCGAGCTGTCGGAGCTGTTGTTCAGCCTGTTGCCGGGGCACTACAGCCACGCGATCTACACCAACTCCGGCTCCGAAGCCAACGAGGTGTTGATCCGCACGGTGCGCCGTTACTGGACGATTCTCGGCAAGCCCGAGAAGAAAGTCATGATCGGTCGCTGGAACGGTTACCACGGCTCGACGCTGGCGGCGACGGCGCTCGGCGGCATGAAGTTCATGCACGAAATGGGCGGCATGCTGCCCGACATTGAACACATCGATGAGCCGTACTTCTTCGCTCATGAGGGCAACCTGACCCCGGCCGAATTCGGCTTGCGGGCGGCGCAGCAACTGGAAGCGAAGATTCTCGAACTGGGCGCGGACAAGGTCGCCGGGTTTATCGCCGAACCGTTCCAGGGCGCGGGCGGGATGATCTTTCCGCCGGAGAGTTACTGGCCGGAAATCCAGCGCATCTGCCGCAAGTACGACGTGCTGTTGTGCGCCGACGAAGTGATTGGTGGCTTCGGTCGCACCGGCGAATGGTTCGCCCACGAGCACTTCGGTTTTGAGCCGGACACGCTATCGATTGCCAAGGGTTTGACCTCCGGCTACATCCCCATGGGCGGGCTGATTCTGTCGAAGAAAATGGCCCAGGTGCTGGTGGAGCAGGGCGGTGTATTTGCCCACGGCTTGACCTACTCCGGGCACCCGGTGGCGGCAGCGGTGGCCATCGCCAACCTCAAGGCCTTGCGCGATGAAGGCGTGGTCACTCGGGTCAAGGATGACATCGGGCCGTACCTGCAACAGTGCTTGCGCGAGGTGTTCGGCAATCACCCGTTGGTGGGCGATATCCAGGGTGTCGGCATGGTCGCGGCGTTGCAGTTGGCCGAGGACAAGAGCAGTCGCAAGCGCTTTGCCAACGAGAATGATATTGCCTGGCGCTGCCGCACGATCGGCTTTGAGGAAGGCGTGATCATTCGCTCGACCTTGGGGCGGATGATCATGGCGCCGGCGTTGATTGCCAGTCGTGAAGAGGTTGATGAACTGGTCGGCAAAACCCTGAAAGCAGTCGATCGCACGGCGCAGGAATACGGCCGTCTCTAATATCCACTGATCGTTCCCACGCTCCCGCGTGGGAATGCAGCCCGGGACGCTCCGCGTCCCTGTGATGTGACGCAGAGCGTCACTGGAGGCATTCCCACGCAGAGCGTGGGAACGATCATTTGCGCAAATAACTCCCTTCCTATCTGTTTTGCACCCACCCCGTGCACCCCCGCAAACAGTGCTCATTTGCAGTGCGCACTACCCAGTTTTTTCATCATTCCCAACGACATATTTCCTGATTTTCCTATTCCCGGCCTTGGTCCAACATCGACTTCGCCAGTCAGCCGAATGCTGTCCACCGCACGGTCCATCAGAGACCACAAGTGACAGCTCACCCGAGGCTCCTGGCCGTACTGCCCATGACAAAACTAAATCAACAGCTTTGGGAGTGCTCCATGATCAAGTCCTTGCTTACCCGTTTCGCTCATCCACTGGCGGTCACCGCCATCGCCGCGACCGTCGCCACCAGCGCCCAGGCCGGCACCCTGTCCATCGGTCATACCACGTGGGTCGGCTACGGCACGCTCTACCTGGCGCAGGACCTGGGCTACTTCAAGGAAAACGGATTGACCGTCGAATTGCCCGTCGTCGAAGAGGCGTCGATGTACATGGCCGCGCAAGCTTCGGGCGAGTTGTCTGGCTCGGCGTCGACCATCGACGAAGTGCTCAAATACCGTCCGCAATTCTGCTTCAAGGCGGTAGCCGCACTGGATGACAGCCATGGTGGCGACGGTGTGCTGGTGGGCAAGGACGTCAAGAGTCTGCAGGAGCTCAAAGGCAAAGCCGTCGCGGTGAACGAAGGGTCGACCTCGCAGTTCTGGCTGTCCTACCTGCTGAAAAAACACGGCATGAGCATGAGTGACATCACCGTGCAGAACATGACGGCTGACGATGCCGCCACCGCGTTCATCGCCGGTCGCGTACCCGCCGCCGTGACGTGGGAGCCGCACCTGTCGATGGTGCGCAGCAAACAGCAAGGCAAAGTGCTGATCGATAGCAGCAGCACGCCGGGTGTGATTGTCGACGTGGTCGCGCTCAACTGCACGGTCATCGAAAAGCAGCCGGAAGACGTCAAGGCGCTGGTTGCCGGCCTCTACAAAGCAGTGAAATACACCCAGGAACATCCGCAGGAAGCCTACAAAATCATGGCCAAAGGCGTTGGCGGTTACCTTGCCGATCCGAAGGAGCTGGAAGCCGCCGCGCAAGGCGTCCGCTTCTACGATCAGGCCATGAGCGAGAAGCTCCTGGGCTCGCCGGGCAAACCGGGCGACAGCGAACCGCTGATCAAACTGGCTAACGAAACCGCCAGCGAATTGCAGGGCAAACCCTACAACGTCAGCAATGACGACTTGATCGACAACCGTTTCGTCAGTCCGCTGTAGGAGGTTCGCATGTTCAAGCGCAATTCATGGCTGAGCCGCTGCATCACGCCCAAGACCGGCCTGCCGGTGCAGGTGATCTGGAGCGCGAGCGGTCTGGCCTGGGTGTTGTTGATTGGTCTGTGGGCCGGGTTGTCTTACGGCGGCGTGGTGCCGGGCATGTTCCTGCCGACGCCGGGCGCGGTGGTCGAGGCCGCCGTGCGCCTGGGCCGCGATGGCACGCTCGGCCAGCACGTGTGGGCCAGCGTCGAAGTGGTGATGGTCGGTTTCATCGTCTCGTCCCTGGTGGCGGTGCCGCTGGGGCTGTTGATGGGCAGCTTTCGCATCGTCCAGGCGTTCCTCGAACCGATGGTCAATTTCATCCGCTACCTGCCGGTGACCTCGTTCGTGCCGCTGTTCATCCTGTGGATCGGCATCGGTCTGGAGCAGCGGGTCTCGGTGATTATTTTCGGCGTGTTCTTCCAGCAGTTGGTGATGATTGCGGACGTGTCCAAGGGCATTTCCAAGGACTTGATCAACGCCTCATACACCCTGGGCTCGAATCGTCGCGATGCAGTACTGCATGTGATCGCCCCGGCATCGTTGCCGGGTGTGCTCGACACCTTGCGCGTAACTATGGGCTGGGCCTGGACTTACCTGGTGGTCGCCGAGCTGGTCGCAGCCTCCAGCGGTCTGGGCTACCTGAGTCTTAAAGCCATGCGCGGCTTCCAAGTAGATGTAATTTTCCTGGCTATCGCGATCATCGGCCTGCTGGGCCTGGTCACCGATCAACTGTTCCGTTTCCTTCGTCTGAGGATCGCCGCATGGGCTCAGTAAGCGCCGTAAACCCACGTTTCGTCACACCGACGGCCGCCCCGGTGCAGGCGGCGCCCCGACTGCAAGTGGACAAGGTCAGCCTGCGTTATCAAAAACCTGACGGCGGCATGTTCACCGCGCTGGAACAGGTGTCGTTTGAAGTGCCGGATCAACAGTTCGCCGTGCTGGTCGGGCCGTCGGGCTGCGGCAAGTCGAGTTTGCTGTACCTCACGGCGGGCCTGAATGAGCCGACCGAAGGCGAAATCTACGTCGGCGGCCAGCAGGTGCAAGGACCGGGTGCGGATCGCGGCATGGTGTTCCAGAGCTACACCCTGTTCCCGTGGCTGACCGTGCGCCAGAACGTCGAGTTCGGTCTCAAGCGGCGCGGCATGGCTGCGGCCCAGCGCAAGGAAATCGTCGACTATTACGTCAATGAAGTGGGCTTGACGGGATTCGCTGACAACTACGCCAAGCAGTTGTCCGGCGGCATGATGCAGCGTGTGGCAATTGCCCGGGCGCTGGCCAACGACCCGCAAATCCTGCTGATGGATGAACCGTTCGGTGCGCTCGACAGCCAGACGCGCCTGCAAATGCAACAGCTGCTGCTACGCGTCTGGGGCAACAGCAAGAAGACCGTGCTGTTCGTGACCCACGACATCGACGAGGCGATTCTGTTGGGTGATCGGGTCTACGTGATGGGCGCCAGGCCTGGGCGGATCAAGCAGATTCTGGACGTGCCGATCGAACGCCCACGGACGCTGGACATGGTCATGGAGCGCTCGTTCATCGACATGAAACGCAGGATTTTCGGGCTGCTGCATGACGATTTGGAGGAGGTGCATTGATCCAGTTCTACGGGGCCGGCGGCAACAGGAACCGTGCAATTACCGGAAGGTGATCGGAGATGCGCAACGTGTCGTCCTGCCTCACCATCGCCTCGACCCGTTTGATCCGCGGACTGTAGAACAGGTAGTCGACCGTCCGGTCGGGGCCGTTCAAGCCCGGATCATTCGGGTAATGGGTCAGCCAGTGCGCCCGGTCGACACCGCTGGCTTCGTTGTTGGTCGGGATCATCGGGTATTTGTCCCACAGCACATGCAAGGCGCTGTCGGCGGAGTAGGGCGTGCGTTGTTCGTCCGGCAGACGTAGATATTGGCCCAGCGGCAACAGGTTGAAATCACCGCCGATCAGCCACGGCGTGCCACGGCTTTCGTACTTGTCGAGCACCTTGGCCACGGCGGTCACTTGCGCTTGCAAGGAGTCGTCGGGCTGGACGACGCGGTCCAGATGGGTATTGAGCAGCGCGATCTGCCCGCCGTCGCTCAACGGCATATAGGCCACCAGCAACGCGTTTTTCGGTTTGAACTGACGACTGATGAAGTTGGCCGACGCGACCGGCAATTGCAGGCGTTCGGCGTGTTCGATCTGGAAGCGACTGAGGGTGGCGAGTTGCCGGCCGACGCTGCCGAAGATATGCGGCTCAGGCACGAAATCGGCTTTCCAGTCGAAGGCGTGGGCGCTGCAGGAATAAAGGTCGGCGAGGCGTTCCTGGAGCAACTTGAACTGATTCTGGTAATCGCTGGCCTTGGCGCCGTCATCCAGTTCCTGCAACAGGACGACATCGGGTTGCTCGTCGCGAATCACTCGCGCCACTTCATCAAGGCTGAACGCCATGTCTTCGAGAGTAGGTTTTTCGTCATTGCCGGCGGCCAGGTCATTCCAGAAAACATAGCGTTTACCCGCCAGGTACTGGACGTTCCAGGTCATCACTTTCAGCGCCTGGCCGGGCACCAGCGTCGGCGCCTGAGCGTTGCAGCTGACCGGCAAAACTTCCCTGGCCTCCGGGCGCCAGGTCAGGCTGTAGATCATCAGGGCAATCAGGCCGGTCACGATCAACAGGCCCAGCAGGGTGTAGCGCAGTAGACGGGTCATGGCTCGGCTTATAGCGTTACAAAAGATGGCCCCGAGCATAACCGACAGACGGGTTTACGCCCACGGGTAGTGCGGTCAGAGCGGTCGGTCAATTTTCTCGGGCGCATCGCTGATGAGCATGAACAGGCGAAACAGCACCACGCTGGTGAACAATTGCAAGAAACTGTGAGCGCTGTCGATCAGCAGTGAAATCACCGGGTTCTGCGGGTCGGGGTAGACCGCCAGGGTTGCGCCCTTGAGCACCCACAACGGGCCCATTACACACAATATGCACACCAGGATCCGCATGAAATGGCCGCGGGTCAGGCGCAGGCTTTCTTTCATCGCGGCCAGCGGGGACAGGCCTCTGAGCACCAACAGGTATTCACTGAAGGCCAGCATCACCATCAGCCAGATGCCCGGCAGGAAATACAGCGACAGACCCACCAGGATCAGCAAGGTATTGAGGCCCGTGAGCAGGGCGAAGCGCGGCCACAGGTAGGCCGACCTTGACAGCAGCTCGCGGGTGGTCGGCGATTCGCCACGACTGCGGGCATCGAGAAACAGGATCAGCGCGGCGGTGTACAGCGGATACACCAGCAGGCCGACCAGCACGCTCATACCGGGGAATCCGTCCGGCTGGGTGGAGTGGTCGACCACTTGTTGCAGCAATGCCTCGACGATCACCAGCGGCAGGCACAGTTGGACAATCTGGCCCAGATGGCGCTTGAAGAAATACAAAGAGTCACGCAGTACGTCGAACGGATTCATCAGTCGGTATCGCTGGTTGAAAGCAGTGGCCCACTTTAACCGATGATGCGCTGTCGCAAGCAAACGTAAACGTTCGGTAAAGGCTATTGAAACAACTTGTTTCAGCCTCCATTAAGGTTGAGCACCTTATCCTCTTTGGAAAAGAGCAACGATTTCTCCGGCAATCTACGAGGTCGCCATGAACAGCGAAGAACAAACCCTGATCGATGGACTGTTTTCCCGGCTGCAACAGGCCGAAACGGACTCAGCCCCGCGCGACGCCCAGGCCGAGGCGCGGATCAAGGAACACCTGACTCGCCAACCCGCGGCAGGCTATTTCATGACCCAGGCGATTCTGGTTCAAGAGGCAGCCATCAAAAGCCTCGACGAACAGAACAAGCAATTGACCCAGCAAGTGCAGCAATTGCAGGCCGAACTGCAAGCGGCCAAGGCACAGGCTCCGGCACCGGCGCCAGCCAGTGGTGGCTTTTTATCGAGCATCTTTGGTGGAAGCTCCCGCGAGCCGCAACCCGCGCCCGCCCAGAGCGCTCCGCCCTCCACCGGCGGATGGCGTGAACCGGCGCGGCCGTCATTCAATTCGCAGCCGCCACAGCAGAACTTCGGTGCCGCACCGCCACCGCAGAACTACGGACAACCGCAACAACCGATTGGCAGCGGTTTCCTCGGCAGCGCGTTGAAAACCGCGGCCGGTGTGGCCGGTGGTGTCATGCTGGCAGAAGGCATCAGCAGCCTGTTTCACCACAATCAGCAGCCCGAAGTGGTCGAAGTCATCAAGGAAGAGCCGGCCCAGGTTGCGGATAATAGCGCTGACAACAGCTGGAGTGACAACCAGCGCGTGGCCGACAACAGCAGCGATCAGGGCGGCTTCACCGACGCCGACTACAGCGATGACAGCTCATCGTTCTTTGACAACGACGACGATTCCTTCGTCTGATGTGCCATTCGTCCGGAGCGCTGCGGCGCTTCGGGCCGATTATTCGCGGAACAATCCTTCAGGCTGGCATACTGGGCAACTTTTCGGGCCTTGCGCCTGATCCTGCCCGCGCTTTGGCGCGCAAATGAGGATGACCGGTGAAAAAAATCGCAGTGTTCGCCGATGTTCAAAACCTCTATTACACCGTGCGTCAGGCCTATGGTTGCCACTTCAACTATGCAGCGCTGTGGGCTGATATCAGCAAACAGGGCGAGATCGTCGAAGCGTATGCCTACGCCATCGATCGTGGCGACAGCAAACAACAGCAATTCCAGCAGATCCTGCGCAACCTCGGTTTCATCGTGAAACTCAAACCCTACATCCAGCGCAGCGACGGTTCGGCCAAGGGCGACTGGGACGTGGGCATCACCCTCGACATCATGGACGCTGCCGATCACGTCGACGAAGTGGTGCTGGCTTCCGGCGACGGGGATTTCGACATGCTGCTGGAGCGCATCATCAACAAGCACGGCGTGCAAGCGGTGGCCTACGGCGTACCGGGTCTGACCGCCAACTCGCTGATCCGCGCTGCCAGCCGCTACGTGCCGATCGAAGGCGCGTTGCTGCTCAAGAATTGATTTTTACGGAGCTGAAACAGGTTTGGAACGCATAGCAGTCATCGACTTTGAAACGACCGGGATCTCCCCGAGCAGCAGTTGCCGGGCCACGGAAATTGCCGTGGTGATCCTTGAGCAGGGGCGCATCGTCGACCGTTACCAAAGCCTGATGAACGCTGGCGTGCGCGTGCCCGGCTTCATCGAACAACTCACCGGCATCAGCAACGCCATGCTGCGCACCGCGCCGTCGGCCGAGCAGGTGATGAACGAGGTCAACGAGTTCGTTGGCATCACACCGCTGCTGGCGCACAACGCGGCGTTCGACCAGAAGTTCTGGGACTTCGAGCTGGGACGGATCAAACGCACCCGCTTGCAGAGCTTTGCCTGCTCGCTGCTGCTCGCCCGGCGCCTGATGCCCGCCGCACCGAACCACAAACTCGGCACCCTCACCACCTTCGCCAGCCTGCCCAATACCGGCAAGGCTCACCGGGCGATGGCCGATGCCGAAATGGCGGCCAACCTGACCGCGCATCTGGCTCAGGAACTGCGGCAAAAGCATGGGTTACGCGAGTTGTCCCATGATCTGCTGGTGAGTTTGCAGAAAGTGCCGGCGGCGAAGATCAATGAGCATCTCAAGCGCCATCGCGGGTTCTGAAGCGCACCACAAAAACCTGTGGGAGCGGGCTTGCCCGCGATAGCGATTTAACATTCAACATTGATGTTGACTGACACACCGCTTTCGCGAGCAGGCTCGCTCCCACATTGGTTCTGCGGCGGTTCTTTGATTACGCAGGTTTCGCGAAATCCCGGCTACTGACCCTGCTCACGGGCATGAAACCTGTTGTCTTCTTGAAACTCATCGTATGCACGAAGTTCTTCATTGAATCTGATGGATCGATGCTCTGCATGTTCAGTCTGAATAGCGTCTCACGCGAGATTGCTACGCTCAGGATTGGTTGTTCTTCAAGATGGCCGGTCGCAGAGTTAAGCAATGTATCGACGGCTGTCACGATGACAAGATCGTCCGGCAGAATGCTCAGCAACTCCTGCCCGACCCGCAAAACGCAGCTACACACGTAGTCCTGCAGCAATTCATTGAATTTGCTGGTCGGCATTTTTTTAACGGAAAGCTTGCCGCTCTGTAGTAGTGATTTTATTTCTTGAGGGATTACTTTTTCGCCGTGAACCGAGAGCGTGCATTCAAGAATGCCGTCGCCAGCGATAGAGACGGCTATAGCGGTGCCGAGATGCGAAATGTCTGTAAAAGGGTCTATCCGCTTGATGGCTTCAATTTTGGAATGGCCGTTACCGTTGAGTATTCCTTGAGCTAGCTCGAACTCTTCTTTCCAGTCGTTATTTTTTGATTCCCACTCTGTTAACGCTTGGTCCAGCAGCTGTTTGTCTTTGAACACTGCGGTTTGAACCGCCTCTGCCAACTTACGGCGCTTTCTAGTCTCCAGCTTCAACGAGCGAGCAATGAAGCCAGGCTTGTAGCTTGTTTCGTTCTTTCTGGCTTGGTTTTCCAAGGTGTTGAGCGCGACGGGTTTGAGTGGTGCAGGTCGTTGCACGAACTCGTTCCAATCGATTTCCTCTGCAGAATCTTTATGCATCGATAACAGCAGTTCGATGTGATTTTCATAGACTTCAACTTCGTAGGCCGCTTGCTCACGAGCTTCCATCTTTGCGTATTCTTTTTCCTGCACTTGAAGCTCGCGTTGACGACGCTTCGAGTTACGTTCAGCCCGTCGAGCTGACGCTTGCATCGAGCGAAGGGTTCCTTTCCATGTCATCTCAGAGATCCTCTCATTCAAATTGTTTTTTGCTTTCGGGGGAGGGCGCCTGGCCATCACTCAAATGACAGTATCTGTTGCTTTTCCTGGCGTCCATCGTGCGATGGAGGTTTCGTGTTTGCACGGTGAGCTGATGTGTTTAACGAGGCCTCCGGTTTGATGATCGGTCCTACCAAATATTAGGGAATGTCTGTCTTGCCCCTCATCGGTGACATCGATAACCTTTTGACTGTCGCTGACAATTCAGCGACCGGGACTGCAAGCCCGCCGATAGTTTGATAGTCACCTACAGCCGCACCTATAATCGCGTCGCTTTATCTGGCGACCGCCGATTTATGGTGGCTGTGTGCGGGAGACCTTCGGGTCTGCCGGGGTTGCCTATCGACTCGGTCTTGCAGGCCCGTACACAGCTGCCACCCATCATCCTGCAAGTGATGCTGGCAGCACCAACGTCGATAGGATTTTCGCCATGATCAAAGTTACCCCCAATCCCCCTGAAGACTCTGCGCAATCACCTGGATACGAAGCTCACTTCAACCCCAAAACATTCATCCGTCATCACATCCAACTCCGAGCACTTCTACTCCACGCAGAGCCTTGGTTCTGCGCCCGCGATATCGGCCGGTTGATGGGTGTGGATATCAACGGCAGACAAGCGCTCAAGCTAGATGCGGATCAGCGGCAAGTGATGAGATTGTCTGGAAGCGATGACTCCCAGGAGACATTGATGCTGAGTGAGTCGGGCGTATACGCGATGTTGGTGTATCACTATTGCCCGGAAAACCGCCATTTGCGGCGTTGGCTGACACACGATGTGGTGCCGATGTTGCGGGAGGAGGCGGGACCCGTTTTGACTCAGGCGCCGCATATGCGGGCGATGGAATGGGCGGGCGGGACGCTGCGTCTGCTGCATTGGCGGAAAGAGCCTTGGGTTCGCCTGCGGGATATGCCGGGTTTGTTGTCTGCAAGTTACAGCGGCGTTTAACAGATCGCTTCGCGGGCAAGTCGAATCGTCGCACCGCCGCGGCGAAGATCAATGAGCATCTCAAGCGCCATCGTGGGTTCTAAGATGATCGTTTGATCGTTCCCACGCTCTGCGTGGGAATGCAGCCCGGGACGCTCCGCGTCCCTAGAGCGGACGCAGAGCGTCCATTGAGGCATTCCCACGCAGAGCGTGGGAACGATCGGATGTGGCGTATCAGAGTTTTCCATTCCCTTCCAGCTGTCCCAGCGGCACGCGTTTTTCGATGGCGCTCGACAGCACAATCGACGTCTTGCTGAAGCCGAATTTGGCGATGCGGTTAATCAACTCTTCCAGCTCCGGCATCGAGCCCACCGCCGCTTGCATGATCACGCACGGGTCACCGGTCACCCGGTGGCATTCGGTCAATTGCGGGATTTTGATCAGGTCGTCGTAGGCCTTCTGGTTGCCGTGCTGGTTCAGGCGCAGTTCGATCACGCACTGAATCGGCAATCCCAGCTTGGCCATGTCGACTTTTGCCTGGTAACCGGTGATCACCCCGTTGGCTTCGAGCTTGGCCACGCGCTCGGCCACGGCCGGGGCGGAGAGATTCACTTTGCGCGCCAGGTCGGCGTAGGACGCACGACCGTTTTCCAGCAGGGCACCGAGCAGCATGCGGTCGTATTTGTCCATGGTCGTATTCCTGAAAATGCCTGACTTTCGAAAACACGGTTTATAGCGCTGATCTCCGTGTTTTGAAAAGTGTACCGACGCTATAAACAGGTTTTGTAACTTATTTTTCGCCGCTGGCCTTTCTAGAATAGCCGTTCACATTGTCTTGTCATCGAGCTGCCCATGCCTGGCTTACGTCGTTTTCCCGTACCGTTGATCGCTGCCTTTTTCGCGTTGTACGTGATTTGGGGCTCGACTTATTTGGTGATTCGCATTGGCGTCGAATATTGGCCGCCGTTGCTGCTGGCCGGTATCCGTTTTGTGATCGCCGGGACGTTGATGTATGCGTTCCTGCGCTGGCGTGGGGCGCCCGCACCGACCTGGGCGCAGTGGAAGGCTGCCGGGATTATCGGGATCTTGCTGCTCGCTTGCGGTAACGGCGGGGTCAGTGTGGCGGAACACATGGGCGTTGCGTCGGGCGTGGCGGCTTTGGCGGTGGCGACGGTGCCGCTGTTTACCTTGCTCTGCGGCTATTTCTGGGGCGCGCGCAATACCCGTCTCGAATGGGCCGGGATTGTGCTGGGACTGATCGGCATCGCCATGCTCAATCTGGGTTCGAATCTGCAATCGAGCCCGTTGGGTGCGCTGTTGCTGGTGTTCGCGGCGGCTTCCTGGGCGTTCGGTTCGGTCTGGAGCAAACACTTGCCGTTGCCCCAGGGCGCGATGGCCAGTGCTGTGGAAATGCTGGTCGGCGGCGTAGCGTTGTTGATCGGCAGTGCGCTGAGCGGCGAGCATCTGCAAGCCATGCCGCCGATAGAAGGCTGGGCGGCCCTGGCCTACCTGACTTTCTTCGGTTCGATCATCGCCTTCAATGCTTACATGTACCTGTTGAAAAACGTGCGTCCGGCGGCGGCCACCAGTTATGCCTACGTCAATCCGGCAGTGGCGGTGTTGCTGGGTATCGTGTTTGTCGGCGAGACCATCGGCGTCGAAGAAGGGCTGGCGATGCTGGTGATCATCAGTGCCGTGGTGTTGATCGGATTGCCACAGTGGCGCAGGGCGCCTGTTCAGCCGGCCGTAGCGGTGCCGACAGAATCCCGTGTGAATTAGGGTAAACTGCGCGCCATTGCATTTTGTTTTGCACACTTGTTTTGAAAAAAACGCGCTGAATTTTCCTACGGTACTCCCATGACTTTCGCCTCTCTTGGCCTGATCGAACCCTTGCTGCGCTCTCTCGAGACGCTCGGCTACCAGACCCCGACGCCGGTTCAGGCGCAAGCCATTCCGGCGGTGCTGGCCGGTCGCGACCTGATGGCCGCCGCCCAGACCGGCACCGGCAAGACCGCCGGTTTCGCGTTGCCGCTGCTGCAGTTGCTGGCCATGGAAGGGCCGAAAGTCACTGCCAACTCGGTACGCGCGCTGATCCTGGTGCCAACCCGCGAGCTGGCCGAACAGGTGCACGAAGCCGTGCGTCAGTACGCCGAGAACCTGCCGCTGAGCACTTACGCGGTGTACGGCGGCGTCAGCATCAACCCGCAAATGATGAAGCTGCGCAAAGGCGTCGATCTGCTGGTGGCGACCCCGGGCCGCTTGCTCGACCTGTTCCGCCAGAACGCGCTCAAGTTCAACCAGCTGCAAACCCTGGTGCTGGACGAAGCGGATCGCATGCTCGATCTGGGTTTCTCCGAGGAGCTGGGGAATATCTACAAGGCGCTACCGAAGAAACGTCAGACGCTGTTGTTCTCGGCGACCTTCTCCGACGCAATCCGCACCCTGGCCGGGCAAATGCTCAACGACCCGCTCAGCATTGAAGTCAGCCCGCGCAACGTGGCGGCCAACACCGTCAAGCAGTGGGTGGTGACGGTGGACAAGAAGCGCAAGCCGGAGCTGTTCGTACACTTGATGCGCAAGGGCAAGTGGAAGCAGGTGCTGGTGTTCGCCAAGACCCGCAACGGCGTGGATGCGCTGGTGGAAAAACTCCAGGGTCTGGGCATCAACGCCGACGGTATCCATGGCGACAAACCGCAGGCAACCCGTCAGCGTGCGCTGGACCGCTTCAAGGCCAGTGAAGTGCAGATTCTGGTGGCTACCGACGTCGCCGCCCGTGGTCTGGATATCGAAGATTTGCCGTTGGTGGTCAACTTCGACCTGCCGATCGTGGCTGAGGATTACATCCACCGCATCGGTCGCACCGGCCGTGCGGGCGCAACCGGGCAGGCCATTTCCCTGGTCTGCGCCGATGAAGTGAATCTGCTGTCAGCCATCGAGACATTGACCCGTCAGACGCTGCCTCGGCAGATGGAGCACGACTTCGAACCTGAGCATCGGGTGCCGGACACCGATGCCAGCGGCCAGGTGGTCAAGAAGCCGAAAAAACCGAAAAAGCCAAAGACCTCCGGTGGGGGTAAACGCAATCTGGGTAAGTGGGTCGAGAGTGGCGATGCTTCGGCGCCAGAACCTTCGATCAAGCCAGTGCGCAAAGTGCCGGTGTTTAACACCGGGCCGCGTAAGAAGAAGCCTTAAAAGCAGCTGTAAGTGGCAAGCTACAAGCTTCAAGTTGAAATGCTCCACCGCTTTCAACTTGAAGCTTGCCGCTTAAAGCTTGCCGCTGCTTTTAAGCCGCTCCACCATCCCCAACCCCGCCGCGCGCCCACTGGCGAAACACGCGGTCAGCAGATAGCCGCCCGTCGGTGCTTCCCAATCGAGCATTTCCCCTGCGCAGAAAACGCCGGGCAGTTGCTTGAGCATCAACCGTTCATCCATCGCCTCGAACATCACGCCACCCGCGCTGCTGATGGCCTCGTCCAGTGGGCGGGTTTTTATGAGGGTCAGTGGTAAAAACTTGATCGCTTTGGCCAGCAGTGCCGGATCGGTGAAGCAATCGGCCGGCGTCAGCTCTCGCAATAGCGCTGCTTTCACGCCATCAATTCCAAGTTGACTGTGCAGGTGTTTGGACATCGACCGCGAGCCGCGCGGTTTGCTCAATGCTGCCTGAACTTTATCCACAGGTCGGCCCGGCAACAGGTCTAGATGGATGGTCGCGGAGCCGTGCAGGTTGATCGCTTCGCGGATCGGCGCCGACAGGGCGTAGATCAAGCTGCCTTCAATCCCCGTCGCCGTGATGACACATTCGCCGAGTCGTGGCACGTCGTCATTGAGGCCGATGGCGATGTTTTTCAGCGGTGCTCCGGCGAATTTGCTGACCATCAGATCGCTCCAGGCCTGCACCTCGAAACCGCAATTGCTCGGTTGCAGAGGCATAAGTCCTACACCGCGTTGTTCCAGTGGCAGCATCCACGCGCCGTCCGAACCCAGGCGCGACCAGCTGCCGCCACCGAGGGCCAGCAACGTCGCGTCTGGCTGGATGATTTTTTCGCCCTCGGGACTGTCGATGCGCAATCCACCGCTGTCAGTCCAGCCGAGCCAACGGTGACGGGTGTGGATAACCACGCCTGCATCGCGCAGGCGTTTAAGCCAGGCGCGCAACAGCGGTGCGGCTTTCATGTCGGTTGGAAACACCCGGCCGGAGCTGCCGACAAAGGTTTCGATGCCCAGATCATGAATCCATTGGCACAGCGCGTCGGCGCCGAAGGACCGCAGCAGCGGTGCAATCTGTGGCGCACGTTCGGCGTAGCGCGAGAGAAAGGCCGGGTAGGCTTCGGAGTGGGTGATGTTCATGCCGCCGACACCGGCCAGCAGGAATTTTCGTCCCACTGAAGGCATTCCGTCGTACAAGTCGACGTGGATGCCGGCCTGGCTCAACACTTCGGCCGCCATGAAGCCGGCGGGGCCGCCGCCGATGATGGCGACGCGAGGGGAGAGGGGAGTCGAGGGCTGGGTCATGGAATGCGCTGCGGTATGGCGGAGTAAGCCGGGCATTCTACCGCAGAGATCCATGTGGGAGCGGCGTTACGGCGATCCCACAGTGGATCTTCGGGGGTGTTCAATAGCTGATCAAAAAACAACCAGAGCTTTGCAGGCTATATCCAGCTTGGCCTGCAGCCCCTTTCACTCAGGTTATCCACAGGCAGTTCCACAGGCATTGTGGGTAAAGACTCACAGCTCAATGACAACCTGATGACGTCCAGACCCGTTGCGCGCTGTGGTGCAGGATTCCGTGACGGCGCGCCAGCGCCTGGCGGTCCTTGCTGTAGCCGCCGCCGATCACCCCGACCACTGGAATATCGCGCCCCAGGCAATGGCGCATAACGCTTTCATCGCGGGCGGCCACGCCTTCATCGGTCAGCTTCAGGTAACCGAGCGCGTCGTCCTTATGCACATCGACGCCCGCGTCATACAGCACCAGATCGGGTTGGTAGAGCGGCAGCAAATAGTTGAGCGCATCGTCCACCACCTTCAGGTAATCGGCATCGCCCATGCCCTTGGGCAATGGGATGTCCCAGTCGCTTTCGGCTTTGCGTGCAGGAAAATTCTTTTCGCAGTGCAGGGAAACCGTTATCGCGTCCGGGGTGTTGTGCAGAATCCGTGCAGTCCCGTCGCCCTGGTGCACGTCGCAATCGAAGATCAGCACCCGATTGACCCGGCCACTTTCCAGCAGGTAATGGCTGATCACCGCCAGGTCATTGAAGATGCAGAAACCGGCCGGGTAATCGTAATGCGCGTGATGGGTGCCGCCGGCCAAGTGACAGGCCAAGCCGTGTTCCAGCGCCTGCTCGGCCGCCAGCAGTGAACCGCCCACCGCTCGCACCGTGCGCCGGGCCAGCGCTTCACTCCATGGCAGGCCGAGTCGCCGTTGGTCCTCGCGGGACAACTCGCCGCTCATGTAGCGTTCGATATAAGCAGCGTCATGGGCCAGGGCGAGAATCTCCGCTGGGCAGAGTTCCGGTCGCAGCAGATCGGCGTCCCGGGTCAGGCCGCTGTCCACCAGGTGATCGCGCAGCAGGCGAAATTTGTCCATGGGGAAGCGGTGGTCCGCCGGGAATTCGGGGCTGTAGTCTTCGTGGTAAATCAGCGGCAGGGACATGGCGGGCTTTTATTCAGTACGGCAGGCAGGAATGAAGGAACGATCCTACCAGCGATGTAGACTTGCGGCATGGAAAGGGGAGGACATGATGGAGCCGATACTGGAACTCGAGAGCGCGCGGCTGCTGTTACGACAGTGGCGCGATGAAGATTTGCCTGAGTTTGCGGCGATGTGCGCCGATCCACAGGTAATGCGCTATTTTCCGGCGCCGTTGAGTCGTATGGAAAGTGCTTCGCTGATCGGACGGATTCGCGGGCATTTTGCCGAGCATGGTTTCGGTCTTTGGGCATTGGAGCGCAAAGACACCGGCGCCTTTATTGGTTTTACCGGCCTCGGCGAGGTTGGCTTCGACGCGCCCTTCACCCCGGCGACCGAAATCGGCTGGCGCCTGGCGCGTGAGCATTGGGGCCTGGGGTATGCCAGTGAAGCGGCATGGACGGCTCTGCGCTGCGGGTTTGACCGTCTGGCACTGGACGAGGTCGTGTCCTTTACCGCCAAAGACAATCTGCCTTCGGAAAAAGTCATGCAGGCCATCGGCATGCACCATGATTCAGCCGATGATTTCGAACACCCCAAGCTCGCGGCCGATCATCCCCTGCGTCACCATGTGCTTTACCGCATTACCCGTGAACAATGGCTGCAAACCTTGCATGGATAAGCGGACACGGACGTTTACAATGGCTCCCAAGTGGCCCGGGCCAGAATCTGAATTGACCGCCGCAGCCAAGACTGCGCGGTATTGCGTTGTGTGAGGAGAGTCTGAATGAGCCAAGTGTTGGATGATCTGGTCGACTTGCTGACCCTGGAACCGATCGAAGAAAACCTGTTCCGTGGCCGCAGCCAGGACCTGGGTTTTCGTCAGTTGTTCGGTGGTCAGGTGATCGGTCAGTCTCTGTCGGCCGCCAGTCAGACGGTCGAAGAAACGCGCCATGTGCATTCGATGCACGGCTATTTCCTGCGTCCCGGCGATTCCGCATTGCCCGTGGTCTATCAGGTTGATCGGGTGCGTGATGGCGGCAGTTTCAGCACGCGTCGAGTGACGGCGATCCAGAAGGGCAACCCGATCTTCACCTGCAGCGCCTCGTTCCAGTACGACGAAAAAGGCTTTGAGCACCAGGCCGAAATGCCGATTGTGGTCGGCCCGGAAAACCTGCCTTCAGAACTGGAACTGGCTCAGCAACGTGCGCACCTGATTCCCGAGCACATGCGCGAAAAGCTGCTGTGCCCAAAACCGATCGAGTTCCGCCCGATCACCGAGAAAGACCCCTACAACCCGCAACCGTCCGATCCGGTCAAGTACGTCTGGTTTCGCGCCGACGGTGCCTTGGCCGACTCCCCGGCGCTGCACAAATACCTGCTGGCCTACGCCTCGGACTTCGGTCTGCTGACCACCTCGATGCAACCCCACGGCAAATCGGTCTGGCAGAAAGACATGCAGGTCGCCAGCCTCGATCACGCGCTGTGGTTCCATGCGGACCTGCGCGCCGATGACTGGTTGCTGTACGCGATGGACAGCCCGTGGGCCGGCAATTCTCGCGGCTTCACCCGTGGCAGCGTGTTCAATCGGGCCGGACAACTGGTGGCTTCGGTGACTCAGGAAGGGCTGATCCGTCATCGCAAGGATTGGGCATGAGCCTGGCCGAGGTGCGGCACTGGGTGTTCGACATGGACGGCACCCTGACGGTGGCTGTGCATGACTTCGCGGCCATTCGCGTGGCGCTGGCGATCCCGGCCGAAGACGACATCCTGACTCACCTCGCGGCGTTGCCGGCCGATGAAGCCGCTGCCAAACACGCGTGGCTGCTGGAGCACGAACGTGATCTGGCGCTGGGTTCGAAACCGGCGCCCGGCGCGGTGGAGCTGGTGCGGGAATTGGCTGGTCGCGGTTATCGCCTGGGCATTCTCACGCGCAATGCCCGGGAGCTGGCGCATGTGACGCTGGAGGCGATCGGCCTGGCCGACTGCTTCGCAGTGGAAGATGTGCTGGGGCGTGATGAAGCACCGCCGAAACCGCATCCTGGCGGTCTGCTGAAATTAGCCAAGGCCTGGAACGTGCCAGCGAGCGAGATGGTGATGGTCGGTGATTACCGGTTTGATCTGGATTGCGGCCGGGCGGCGGGGGCGCGGACGGTATTGGTTAACCTGCCGGATAATCCGTGGCCTGAGCTGACGGATTGGCATGCGGCGGATTGTGTGGTGTTGCGGGAAATGCTATCGGCTTGATGCAATTGTCGCCTGATCCGACGTTATCGCGGGCAAGCCCGCTCCCACAGAGTTGTGTGCCGGTCGGATATTTCAGGCATCGCACATAACTGTGGGAGCGGGCTTGCCCGCGAAGGCGTCAGATCAGGCGATGCTAAAACTTACTGCCCGAACAACACCTTCTGCCCCTCCGGCGACGTAAACATCCCATCTCCGTTATGCCCAACCCCGGGCACTTCGACCAGTCGCTGATTCACCCCTTGCGGGTTGCGACGTAGAAGGTAATTGAAATAATTCTGCCCGCGAACCAAGCGGTAAGCACCTTGGGCTTCGGCCTCGCAGCCTTTATCCAGCGCCGGATGCTGCGGGTCGATGTCTTGCTGCCCGAGCAGATAAGTCACGTCGCGTTTGACGTAATTGCTTTCAATCTGCGGAGCCGTTTGCCCACTGGCGTAAATGGGCAGATCCGTCAGTCCGTACTTCCAGCGATTGAACCCCGGACAGCCAGCGTGGTTGAACGCCACGGGCCGCTGTTCATTGAAGTACGCGTAGGACGAAGGGTTGGCGACCACATAGCGAAGTTTCACACCCGCCGCCGTCAGTGCCGGCAGGTCGTGAGCCAACAACGCATAGCGCTGAACGACCTGGGCGCCACCGGAGTGACCGGCGATGATGATCTGCTTCACGTCCGGAAACTGTCGACGGTCGCTGATTCGCTCGATGATCTGATCCAGGGCCGCATAGGAACTCACCCGAAACGGAGCGGTGGATAATCCACCGGCCATCCAGTCATTGCCTTGCCAGCGCAACACGGTGTCCGCCACCGGATGTTGGGCGATGTCGGTTTCGTTGAGAAACTGCGGGGCAATCACCAGGGTGTTCGCACTTTGCCCGGCCAGCTGCGCCGCATGTTCGGCGCTTTGGCGATAGGTTTCGGCGTTGCGCAAACGGCCATGGATGATGATCAACACCCGTTCGATTTTCGTCGGCGCCGGGCTGATGCCCACCGCCATCTCACCTTCTTTCAACAACAAGCGCCCGGGGCTGATCTCTTTGACCGCATGTTCGGCAGCCTCGGTGCACATGCAGGTGAACAGCAACATCAACAGCCAATTTTTCATTTACAGGTTTTTCGCCGCAAAGGTATCGCACTGGCCCACCTGGCCTTGCGCAAATCCGGTTTTAAACCAGCGCACCCTTTGCGCCGACGTGCCATGGGTAAACGAGTCCGGTACCACGCGACCCTGGCCTTGCTGCTGCAAACGGTCGTCGCCAATGGCGTTGGCGGCGTTCAAGGCTTCTTCGATGTCACCTGGTTCCAGCCAGTTCAGACGCTTCTGTGCATTGTTGGCCCAGACGCCGGCCAGGCAATCGGCCTGCAATTCCTGACGCACCAGCAAACCACCGTCGCCCTCCATCTTCCGGCCTTGCTGGCGGGCTGTCTGAATTTTCGCCGAAACACCGAGCAGGGTCTGAACGTGGTGTCCGATTTCGTGAGCGATCACGTAGGCCTGCGCGAAGTCACCTGCTGCGGAAAAGCGTTGCGACATTTCCTGGAAGAAACTCATGTCCAGGTAGACTTTCTGGTCTGCCGGGCAATAGAACGGGCCGGTCGCCGACGTCGCCAGGCCACAGGCAGAGTTGACGCGATTGCTGAACAGCACCAGCGTCGGATTTTTGTACTGATGACCGGCCTGCTGGAAAATCTGGCCCCAGGTGTCTTCGGTGTCGCCAAGGATTGAACGCACGAACTCGGCGCCTTCGTCATTGGCCGGCGGCGCCTTGCGGGTCTGGTTGGTAGCCGGTGCCGATTGCTCGCTCATTTGCCCGGTCAGTTGTCCGAGGATCTGCATCGGGTCCTGGCCGGTGATCCAGCCGATCCCGACAATCAGGATGATCGCGGTCAGGCTCAGACCCTTGCCACCGCCAAAACGCATCCCACCGCCACCACTGCCGACATCGTCACCACGGGCATCGACCACGTTGTCGCTGCGTCGGCCTTTTTTCCATAGCATGTGGGAATCCTCTGATTGTCCGTGGGGATGAGTGTCGCTGGTGAGTGGGAGCGGCGCCAGTCCGGCCGTCCGGCTTTATCGCGCATGGCAGCATTCCCGGCTACCAATGGCGGTCGCCGAGAAGCTCTCAGGTTTGTATTGAACATGGACAACCCATCTAATTCCGTCAGGCGATGGGTTTTTGTCGGGCAGGCGACGGCCTGTACCGCAAATTACTGGTCGAACGCGTCCCACACCGGCGCGAAATCGGGATTGACCTGACACTCGCGGCATTAACGATTCGTTGCGTGGTCGATCTCCTGTTCGTAAGCGGTGATTCCGGCGATATGGCGCGCGGCGATGTAGCCGAACGTCAGCGCCGGACCAAGATTGATGCCGCCGGCCGGGTAATGCCCGCCCATGATGCTGGCCATGTCACCGCCCGCCGCGTACAGCCCGGAGATGGCTTGACCCGATTCGCCCAGCACCTGCGCATGTTGGTTGACCTTCAGCCCGGCGAAGGTGCCGAAGCAGCCGGGCTGGACCTTCACCGCATAAAACGGACCCTGTTCGATGGGCGCGACGCAGGGGTTGGGTTGCTGCAAGGCATCACCCTGTTTGCGGTTGTAAGGCGTCGAACCACGACCGAACTGCGGGTCTTCGCCGTTGCGCGCGTGCTGGTTGTAATGCGACACAGTGCGGCGTAATCCGTTCGGGTCGATGCCGCAGGCATGTGCCAATGCCTCCAGGGTATCGCCGGTTTTCAGATAGCCGCTGCGGATAAAGCCTGACAGCGGCACCGGAAACGGTCGGGAGATTCCCAAGCCATAACGTCGCTGGAACGCATGGCTGCAGATCAGCCACGAAGCGACTTCCTCACCCGCAGGCGCGGCGTTGACCATGGCGGTGACGTAGTCGTAGTAACCGTTGGCTTCATTGACGAAACGCTGGCCGTTGCTCAGTACGCCGATGATTCCCGGTTTGCCCCGCTCGATGATGTGCGGGAAGTGCCCGACGCTGCCGTCCTTGTGAGGCACCCGCGAAACCGGTGCCCAGGCCACGGCAGAGGCCATTTCAGTGTTGACTCGTGCGCCCACGCTTTCGCCCAGGCGTAAGCCATCGCCGCAGACTCCGAGGGGTGGCAACGCCAAGTGTTCATGGCCGGTCGGGGTGCGGGGGAACAAGGATTTGCGCCGTTCGATGTCATGGGCAAATCCACCGGCGGCGAGCACCACCGCATTGCGCGCATGAATGCGGATGCTGCCTTTGGCCGTGCTGACCAGCGCGCCTCGGACCTGTTCGTTCTCGCGCAATAATTCGGTGACCGGTGCTGACTCCCAGAGCAACACACCCAGGTCTTCGGCGGATCTTGCCAGGCGAGCGACCAACGCCACGCCGTTCACCAACTGCATCGCCCTACCATGAACGGCGAGGTCCAGCAGGTGCCGGGTAAAGCGTCGGGTCACATGCCAGGCGGCCGGCAGTGAACGCGTCAGATTGAGAAACGCCGCCAGGTCAGCGCCCGCCATGATCGGCATGCCCATGAACGACGTTTCACGCAGGGTTCGGCGAAGACGCTTGAGCAGCTTGCCGACTTTTCGCCCGTCATACGGCGCGGCGATCACTGATCTCCCGCCGGTGCCGGCGCCTGGCGTGTCGCCGTGGATGTCGGCAATCGCGTTGCCGTCGGCGAATTGCAGTGAGGTGTGTTGCTCGAAGAACGCCACCATCCGTGGGCCGGCCTCAAGGAACGCGTCGATCATTGCCGGTTGGTAATGCTCGCCCAATTCGTGTTTCAGGTAAGTGCGCGGTTGCTCGACGTCTTCGACAATACCGGCGCGTCGTGCCAAGGGATTGCACGGCACCCAGGCCCAACCGCCGGACCAAGCCGTGGCGCCCCCGAACACCGGGTCTTTCTCGACCACGATCACCTTCAATCCGTGCCACGCCGCCGTGACCGCCGCCGATAACCCGGCAGCCCCAGAGCCGACAATCAGCACATCGCAATCGATGTCCGGGAGGGAGTGTGGTTTGGCAGGCATGGTGAGGCACTCCAGCGCTTCGTATATTTTTGGAATTTGATTCCAGAAAATATAGGAGGCGGTTCATGCTCGGCAACCGCTCAAGGCGCAAAGCGGGCGGTTATCGGACGGTGAGTTCCAGATTTCGTATTCCATCGATTGTCTTCTAGAATCGGCCAAAATTTGTATGGAACCTCCCATGGCCGGCAGTCAGATCGAACGTGTTTTCAGCGTGCTGGAAAGCCTCACCAGTGACCCTCGCGGCCTGCCGATGCAGACGCTGGCGGAGCAACTGGACATCCCCAAAAGCGCGACCCATCGCCTGCTCGCCGAGCTGATACGGCTGGGTTACGTGCGCCAGAACCCGGAGACTTTGCGCTATCACCTGTCGACCAAGCTGGTGGCGATGGGGTTTCGTTACTTGTCGAGCAGCGGCGCCGATATCGTTCAGCCGGTGCTCGATCGCCTGGCCCAGGAGACCGGCGAGCTGGTGCGTCTTGGTGTGATCGAAGGCGAGCGGCAGGTCTGGATCGCCAAGTCGCAAGGCGCTCGCTCCGGGCTGCGTTACGACCCGGACATGGGGCGCGATGCACCGTTGTTCTACACCGCGTCGGGCCATGCGTGGCTGGCGTGCATGAGTGATGCCGAAGCCTTGTCGCTGGTGGAGCGCCAAGGCGGGGAGCGACCCAAAGACCTGGGTCCGAATGCGCCGCGATCCAATATCGAATTGCTCGAGCGTCTGCGCCTGGCGCGCGAGCAAGGTTATGCCTGGGTCGAGGAGAGTTCGGCGGTGGGCACCTCAGCGATAGCGGCGGTGGTACGCCATCCCAATGACGGGCGAGTGATCGGGGTGCTGAGTATCGCCGGGCCCAGCGCGCGGATGCCGGGGGCGCGGCTGCATGAATTGGCCCCGCTGTTGTTGAAATTTACCGAAGAGTTGTCGGCGGCAAGCCTGGCGTCGGAACTGTTCATTTAAGTGAGTGTGTGCGCTGTTCGCACACTTTTGCGGTTTGCTTGTGTAAGAATCTGGAACCAGGTTCTAGATTGTTGGAATGACCCTATCCAACAATAATCACAAGAGGACCGTGCGATGAATTCGGCGCTTCGTATCGCGTTGATCGGCGCTGGCAATATGGGCCAGCAGCATTACCACCATCTCAAATCCCTGACGCAAGCGACGCTGTGTGCCGTCGCCGATCCGTTGGGTATTTCGCCGACAAACGTCAGGTGGCGGAATAAAACATGAGTGAACGGATCTTTTCCCTGGCCAGTCTGACGGTACTGGAGCTGTCACCGCCGCAGATGGTCGAAGTCGCCGCGCGTGCCGGTTACAGCCATGTCGGGTTACGCCTCGAACCAGCCACAGCCGAAGAACATCACTTTGCGCTGGTCGCTGATGCCAGCTTGCGGCGCAAGACGCTGGAGCGACTGCGCGATACCGGCATGCGGGTGCTGGATGTAGAAATCCTGCGGCTCAAACCAGACACGGTCGTCGCCGGTTTCGAGAAGATTCTGGCGGTCGGTGCCGAATTCGGTGCCAGTGAATTGCTGGTCGCCGGTAACGACTCTGACGAACAGCGGCTCACTGAAAACTTCGCACGGCTGTGTGACCTGGCGGCACCGTACGGGCTTCATCCGCATCTGGAGTTCATGCCGTGGACCGATGCAAGCAATCTGCAGCAAGCGGTGCGCATCGTCGAAAACGCGGGGCGCGAAAATGGTGCGGTATTGGTCGACGCTTTTCACTTCGACCGTTCGGCTTCACGGCTGGAAGATCTGGCCAGGGTGGCGCCGTCGCGGTTACGGTATGCACAGTTGTGTGATGTCGCAGGACCAAGACCGACGGACATGGCGGAGATTTTGCGTCAGGCCCGTAGCGAGCGACGTTTTCCCGGCGATGGCGAGTGCGATCTGGCAGGGTTGTTGCGGTGTTTGCCGAGCGATCTTGCGCTGAGCCTCGAGATTCCCACCGTGAAGTTGCTGGAGCAGGGCGTGAGCGGGTTGCAGCGGGCGCAGATGGCGCTGGATAAAACCCGGGAATTGTTGGCACGGCTTGCCCGTAATGTTTGATTTCAAGACTTAAGGAATGCCCATGACCGTCAGCACCCCGCTTTCTGGCGTAAACCAACCCTTCAAAGGGATCTTGCTGATTGTTGTTGCCACCTTCCTCTTCTCCAGCCATGACGCCTTTTCCAAGTATTTGTCGGGGTTCTACCCGATCGTCATGGTGGTCTGGGCGCGTTATGTGGTTCACACGTTACTGATGGCCGGGATCTTCCTGCCGCAATCCGGGTTGCGCGTCCTGCGTACCAAACGGCCATTGCTGCAGTTGGTGAGGGCGTTGTGCCTGTTGGGCACCAGCCTGTTTTTTACCACGGGCTTGCAATACATCCCGTTGGCCGAAGCCACGGCGGTCAACTTTCTTGCGCCGGTGCTGGTGACCGCACTGTCGGTGCCGTTGTTGGGTGAACGTGTCACCCGAGGTCAATGGATCGCGGTGATTTGCGGATTTGTCGGTGTGTTGATCATCGTCCACCCCGGCGGTGAATTGTTCACCCCGGCCGTGCTGTTGCCGCTCTGCTCGGCGCTGTTTTTCTGCTTTTATCAATTGCTCACCCGCAAGCTCAGCAGCATCGACAGCCCGACCACCAGCAACTTCTTCGCCGGTCTGTGCAACACCCTGGTGATGAGCGCGCTGGTGCCGTTCTTCTGGCAAGTACCGACCCTGGTGCATGGCTTCATGATGGTGGCGCTGGGCGCCTGCGGGATGACGGCGCATTTGTTTCTGACCCAGGCCTTCCGCTACGCCGCCCCCGCGCTGCTCGCGCCCTTCGGCTACTGCCAGATTGTGTTTGCCGGGTTGTTGGGCTGGTTGCTGTTTTCCCATACGCCGACCCTGACCACCGTGGTCGGTATCGCGGTGATTTGCTGCAGCGGGCTGGCAGCGGCGTGGCAACAGAGTCGTCGGTAGGAGAAACAAAAAGGCAGGCCTGGAATCAGGCCTGCCTGGGGGAGGGGATGGTTATTCGGTAACGGTAGGAATCTTGCGCGGCGCCATGAAGTACATCCAGATCAGTGCGATGAAATACATCGCCGGAATCAGGGTAAACAGCACGGTGTAGTTGTTATTGGTCACCGTCAGAATGTGCCCGACCAACTGGGTCATGAACATCCCGCCGATGGCCGCGCACATGCCGCCGAAGCCGAACACCGTACTCATCATGTGTTTGGGCGTGTAGTCCATCACCAGGCTCCAGATGTTCGCGGTCCAGGCCTGGTGCGCGCCGATGGCCAGGGAGATGGCGAACACCGCGACCCACAGGCTGCTCGAACCGGCCGCCATGATCACGCCGACGATGCAGCAGGCGAACAGCAACATGGACATCAGCCGTGCCTTGATCGGGTTGATCCCGCGACCGATCAGGAACGAAGAGAGAATGCCGCCGCCGACGCTGCCGAAGTCTGCCGTCAGGTAGATGATGATCAGCGGGATACCCATCTGGGTCACGTTGATCCCCAGGTTGTATTGCTGATTGAGAAACGGTGGCAGCCAATAGAGGTAGAACCAGAACACCGGAGCGGTTATCGAGTAGGCCAGGGCGAAGGCCCAGGTGCCACGCATGCGCAGGATTTTCGAGAACGGCACGCGGGCCTGTTCGGGTTCGATTTCTTTCTGGATGTAGTCCAGTTCCGATTGTTTGACGCTTGGGTGATCTTCCGGGTTGAAGTACTTCAAACCCCAGAACAGCAACCAGATACCGCCCAGTGCCGACATGCACAGGAACGCGGCTTGCCAGCCCCAGACGTGCAGGATCAGCGGCAGCAGCATTGGCGTGAACATCGCACCGACGTTGGTCCCGGCATTGAAGATGCCGGTGGCCACGGCCCGTTCACCAGCCGGGAACCACAGTCGCGTGGTTTTCACGCAGGCCGGGTAGTTGGCGGCTTCGGTCAGACCGAGTATGAAGCGGCAAACCATGAAGCCGACTGCTGAAGTGGCCAGGCCGTGGGCGCCGGTGGCGATGCTCCAGAGCAGCACCGCGCAGAAGAACACGCGCTTGACGCCGACCCGATCGATCAACCGCCCTTGCAGCACGAAACCGATGGCGTAGCCGACCTGAAACCAGAAGTTGATGTTGGCGTAATCCATCGCCGTCCAGCTCATTTCCTTGGCCAGGATCGGCTGCATGACGCCTAGCGCGGCGCGGTCGATGTAGTTGAGCGTGGTGGCGAAAAATACCAGCGCCAGCATGCCCCAGCGGGTTTTGCCAACCGCCATGGCACCGCGAATCTTGGCGCCGACGCCGCCGGTGGCAGAAATCATGGAGGAGCGCTCCACGGGAGAGCTTTGAGAAGGAGTCATTTAGGCCACCGATTATTTTTATGTGGTGTTCTGGGTCTTTGGTCACCGAGACCGATGTGTGACCGGACTCAATGTGGAGTCGATGTTGGGCAGTGGACGAAAAATCGTCAATTCGCCAAGGGCCATTGTGTTCGATTATCGAACGGAAAACTAACCGGGTAGTACACTTTAAATTGCTGTGTAGAATCACCCGGCCAATAATTCCCCCAAGAAAAACGCGATCCCCGTAGGAGCTGTCGAGTGAAACGAGGCTGCGATCTTTTGATCTTGAAAAATCAGAATCAAAAGATCGCAGCCTCGTTTCACTCGACAGCTCCTACATAAAAGCGAAAGCGTGCGATGTCGATAACAAGATAGCCTCCACCGGGAGTCGAAAACATGCAGCGTTCCATTGCCACCGTGTCCTTGAGCGGTACCCTGCCGGAAAAGCTCGAAGCCATTGCCGCCGCCGGTTTTGACGGGGTGGAGATTTTCGAGAACGACCTTCTCTACTACGACGGCAGCCCGCGGGAAATTAAACAGATGTGCGCCGATCTCGGGATCGCGATCACGCTGTTTCAACCGTTCCGCGACTTCGAAGGCTGCCGCCGCGACCGTTTGCAGCGCAACCTGGAACGGGCCGAGCGCAAGTTCGACTTGATGCAGGAGCTGGGCACCGACCTGGTGCTGGTGTGCAGTAACGCGTCCGCCGACTCCGTCGGTGATGAGCAAATCCTCATTGATGACTTGCGCTTGCTGGCGGAACGCGCGGGCGCCCGGGGCCTGCGAATCGGCTACGAAGCGCTGGCCTGGGGCCGGCATGTGAACACCTGGCAACAGGTGTGGAACATCGTGCGCCAGGCGGATCACCCAAGCCTTGGCGTGTTGCTGGACAGCTTTCACACGCTGTCGCTCAAGGGTGATCCGAGTGCGATCGCCGAGATTCCCGGGGACAAGATTTTCTTTGTGCAAATGGCCGACGCGCCGATCCTGGCCATGGACGTGCTGGAGTGGAGCCGGCATTTCCGCTGCTTCCCGGGCCAGGGTGAATTCGATTTGCCGGGGTTCCTCGCGCCGATCATCAAGAGTGGTTACACCGGGCCGCTGTCGCTGGAAATCTTCAACGATGGCTTCCGCGCCGCACCGCCTCGGGCCAACGCGGCCGACGGTTTGCGTTCGTTGCTGTACCTCGAAGAGAAAACCCGCCAGCGTCTGGCGCAGGAAGCCATGCCTGCGACCAACCAGGACATTCTGTTCGAGACACCCAAGGCCAGCGAATACCACGGCATCGAGTTTCTTGAGTTTGCGGTAGACGAAAGCCTTGGCGCAAAGCTGTCCCATTGGCTGGAGCGACTGGGTTTCGTCAAGGCCGGGCAACATCGTTCCAAGAACGTGAGCCTGCTGCGCCAGGGCGATATCAACCTGATCCTCAACTCCGAGCCTTATTCCTTCGCCCACAGTTTTTTCGAGGCTCACGGCCCGTCGCTGTGCGCCACGGCCGTGCGGGTCAAGGACAGCGCGAGTGCGCTGGCCCGGGCCGTGGCCTATAAAGGTCAGCCCTATCGCGGACTGGTCGGGCCAAACGAACTGGAACTGGCGGCGGTGCGCGCGCCGGATGGCAGCCTGATTTATCTGGTGGATCAGGAGGCCGATGTCTACGGCACTGACTTCAATCTGCAACCGGCTGCCGTGGCCAGTGGCGGCCTCAAGCGGATCGACCACATGGCGATGGCGTTGCCGGCCGACAGCCTCGACAGTTGGGTGCTGTTCTACAAAAGCCTGCTGGATTTTGAAGCCGACGACGAAGTGGTGCTGCCCGATCCGTATGGCCTGGTAAAGAGTCGTGCCCTGCGCAGCCGTGACAGTTCTATCCGATTGCCGTTGAACATTTCCGAGAACCGCAACACTGCGATCTCACACGCATTGTCGAGTTATCGCGGTTCGGGTGTGCATCACATTGCGTTTGATTGCGATGACATCTTTGCCGAAGTCAGCCGTGCGAAAGAAGCGGGAGTGCCGCTGCTGGATATTCCGCTCAATTACTACGATGACCTGGCGGCGCGATTCGATTTCGACGATGAGTTTCTCAGTGAACTGGCCTACTTCAACGTGCTGTATGACCGCGATGCCCAGGGCGGCGAGCTGTTCCATGTCTACACCGAACCGTTCGAGGGGCGTTTTTTCTTCGAGATCATCCAGCGCAAGAACGGCTATGCTGGTTACGGTGCGGCCAACGTCGCGGTCCGACTGGCGGCGATGGCCAAGTCGCGAAGTGGGGCTGTACGCCAGGCAAAGTTGTAGGAAAATCGTAAACACGGAGACAAACCGCTGCCGCGCAGCTTCCTTCACTGTGCGGCGCGGCCCATAATCGCCCACCTGTGCAGTGATGGCCGTGAGCCCGCAATGACGATAATTTCAGAACTATCCGCAGCGTCCGACGTACCCGTTGCCGAGCCGCGCAAGAGTCGCAAGAACAACCCTGAAAAAACCCGCGAGAACATCCTTCAAGAGGCGATTGTCGAGTTCGTCCAGCAAGGGCTTTCCGGGGCTCGCGTCGATGCGATCGCCGAGCGAATCCACACCTCCAAACGCATGATCTATTACTACTTCGGCAGTAAGGAACAGCTCTACGTCGAGGTGCTGGAGAAACTCTACGGCGATATCCGCAGCACTGAAAACCGTCTGCACCTGGCCGAGCTTGAGCCTGTCGAGGCGATTCGGCGGCTGGTGGAGTTCACCTTCGATCACCATGATCGCAACGTCGACTTCGTGCGTATCGTCAGCATCGAAAATATCCACAACGCTGAATACATAAAGCGTTCCGATGCGATCAAGGCGATGAACAACACCATCCTTGATTCACTGGGCGAGATTTTGCGTCGCGGGGCCGAGGAAGGTGTGTTCCGTTCCGGGCTGGAGCCGCTGGATGTGCATTTGCTGATCAGCTCGTTCTGCTTCTATCGCGTGTCGAACCGCCATACCTTCGGCGAGATCTTCCAGGTCGACTTGCCTGACGAGAGCATCAAACAGCGTCATCGAGAGATGATTTGCGAGTCGGTTCTGCGGTATTTGCAAGCCTGACGCCTAAAAGATCGCAGCCTCGTTTCACTCGACAGCTCCTACACAGCCTGTAGGCGCTGTCGAGTGAAACGAGGCTGCGATCTTTCGCTTTTCAACCCGTCATGCTTTGAAAGTGCGCCAGCATTCGCTGCGCATCTGGCACCACGCCGCTGAACAACTCAAACGCTTTCACCGCCTGAAACACCGCCATGTTGCCGCCATCCAGCGTTCGGCAACCCAAGGCGCGGGCGTTGCGCAGCAGTTCGGTTTCCAGTGGGAAGTAAACGATTTCCGCCACCCACAACGCAGATCGGAGTAACTCCACCGGCACCGGCGTGCCCGGCAGTTTTTTCATGCCCATGGGCGTGGTGTTCACTAAGCCGTCTGCCTGGGCTAGTGTGCTCGGTAGATCATGACCGGCCACCGCACGGCCTGCACCGAAATGCTGATTGAGATTGTCCGCCAATGCCTGCGCGCGACTGATCTCCACATCGAAAATGCTCAGAAGCTGTACGCCTTCGCTCAATAGCGCGTGGGCCACGGCTGCGCCTGCGCCACCGGCACCCATTTGCACCACGCGCTCACGGGCAACGTCCTTCAAGCCACGGCGAAAACCTTCGGCGAAGCCCAGGCAATCGGTGTTGTGGCCGATGCGTTTGCCGTCTTTGAGCACCACCGTATTGACCGCGCCGATGCCACGGGCTTCTGGCGACAGCTCGTCGAGCAGCGGAATGATCGCCTGCTTGCACGGGAAGGTGATATTCAGGCCGGTGAAGTTCATGCGTTCGGCGGCCATCAACAAGTCGGGCAGGGCGCTGCTGTCGAGCTTCAGATAGTCCAGGTCGATCAGGCGATACACGTAGCGCATGCCTTGCGCGTCGCCTTCATGCTCGTGCAGCGCAGGGGTGCGCGAGGCCTGGATGCCGGCGCCGATCAGGCCGGCCAATACCACGGTGTTCTGTGTCATGGCGCTCACCCTTTCAAGCGTTGGCTGAGATAATCCAGCGCCAGGCGATAGCCGTGGCTGCCGAAACCGGCCATCACTGCAGTGGCAATGGCTGAGACGAAGGAGTGGTGCCGGAAGGGTTCGCGGGCGTGAACGTTGGACAGGTGGACTTCGATCACCGGCAGTTCACTGGCGATGAGTGCATCGCGGATCGCGACCGAGGTATGAGTCCAGGCCGCCGGGTTGATCACGATCCCGGCGCAGCGCCCGCGAGCGGCGTGAATCCAGTCAAGCAATTCGCCTTCATGGTTGGTCTGGCGAAATTCCACCGCCAAACCGAACTCTTCGGCGGAACGGGCGCACAAGGCGGAGATATCGGCCAGGGTTTCATGGCCGTAGGTTGCCGGCTCGCGAGTGCCAAGCAGGTTCAGATTCGGGCCGTTGAGCACCAGAACGAGAGGGGACATCGGGGTCTCTCCACTTATTATTTTTGGAATCGGCTGGGGTCTCAGCCTGTGGAGATAAATTGTACTAGATGGTTAATTTGGTCAATTGAACAGACGTTTCCTACGGCGTTTGTGTGCGGTGATCGGACGGTTTCGATGTTTACCTGGGTAGATGCTCCACCAGGAAATCGATAAAGGCCCGCAATTTCAGAGGCACATGGCGGCTTTGCGGGTAAAGCAGAGTGAACGGCCGGGAACGCCCACCGTAAGGCTTGAGCACTTCCACCAGCGAGCCATTGGCCAGTTCGTTCTCGACGATAAAGCGATAGGTCTGAAACAGGCCGGCCCCGTGTTTGGCCAGGGTCACACCACCGAGTACGTCATCGGAACAGCTGAGGCTGCCCTCGGCGAGAATCTCCCGCTGGACGCCGTTATCCGTGAACAGCCAGGCAATGCGCCGGCCGCTGCTAGGCAATTCGTACTGAATGCATTCGTGTTGCGCCAAGTCGTCCAGGGTTTGCGGGACGCCGGCGCGCTTCAGGTAATCGGGGCTGGCAATCATCACCAGCGCGGCGTCTTCGAGAGGCCGGGCAATCAGGCCGGAATCCGGAATCGCGCGCACACGAATCGCCATGTCATAGCCTTCACCGACGAAATCGATATTGCGATTACTGATGTGCGACTCGACTTTCACGTCTGGAAAACGCGCTCGAAACGCCGGCAATAACGGCAAGATCCGATGGTGCGCATACGTCGTGGGAATGCTGATGCGCAGCGTGCCGGCCGGTTGCTGTTGCTGGCCCATGACTTCGCGCTGAGCCTCGACCAGTTGCGCCAGTGCCTGACGGCATTCCTCGTAATAACGACGACCGCTGTCGGTCAACTTGACGCTGCGGGTGGTGCGCGCAAACAAGCGCACACCAAGGCGTTCTTCCATGCGCGACACCGAGCGGCTCACCGCCGCAGGCGTCACGCCAGCCACCAGTGCGGCGGCAGTAAAGCTGCCAGCCTCGGCGGCCAGGCAAAACAGTTCGATGCTGCCCAGCTGAAGATCGTCGAAGAGTCGCTGCATGATTAATTACACCAGGGATCGAATAAGGGACTGGATTTCGCCACTGTAGATGAAATCGACCCAGCGGTGCTTTACTTGATCGGCGTCTTCTTCGATTACCAGACAGGAGCAGCATCATGCCTTTCGTCAGCGTGCGTATTACCCGTGATGGGGTCACCCCAGAGCAAAAAGCCCAAGTCATTGCCGAAATCACCGACACCTTGCAACGAGTCCTCGGCAAGGACCCAAAACTGACCCATATCGTGATTGAAGAAGTCGACACCGATAACTGGGGGTATGCCGGTATGACCACCACCGAGTATCGAAAAAATCAGCCGGGGTGATTTCTGTGAACATAAAAAAGCCGTCATCGAGACGGCTTTTTCAGTCTGGCAGCAGTCATCAACGACGCGTCAACAACACCCCTGATTCCATGTGATGTGTCCATGGGAACTGGTCGAACATCGCGCACTGAGTGATGCGATGGGTGTCGTGCAACTGGGCGATGTTGGCCGCCAGTGTTTCCGGGTTGCAGGAGATGTAGAGGATGTTGTCGAAACGCCGGGTCAGCTCGCAGGTGTCCGGGTCCATGCCGGCGCGGGGCGGGTCGACGAAGACACTGCCGAACTCATAGCTCTTGAGATCGATGCCCTGCAGGCGACGGAACGGGCGAACTTCGTTCAGTGCTTCGGTCAGTTCTTCGGCAGACAAGCGCACCAGCGTGACGTTATCCACAGCGTTTTCGCTGAGGTTACTCAGCGCTGCGTTAACCGAAGTCTTGCTGATTTCGGTGGCCAACACTTTACGTACGCGGGTCGCGAGCGGCAGGGTGAAGTTGCCGTTGCCGCAATACAGCTCCAGCAGATCATCGGGACGATCACCGAGGGCCTCGTAAGCCCAGTTGAGCATCTTTTGGTTCACGGTGCCGTTGGGTTGGGTAAACGCGCCTTCCGGTTGACGGTAGCTGAAGGTGCGACCGCCGACTTCCAGTTGCTCGACCACATAGTCGTGGCCGATCACTTCGCGCTTGCCCTTGGAGCGGCCGATCACACTGACGTTCAGCTCGGCGGCCAGTTTCGACGCTGCCGCGTGCCAATGTTCATCCAGCGGACGGTGATAGCACAACGTGATCATTGCATCGCCGGCCAGGGTGGTCAGGAACTCCACCTGAAACAGCTTGTGGCTCAGCGCCGCACTGGCTTTCCACGCAGCCTTGAGCTGCGGCATCAACTGATTGATGCGCAGGCTGGCAATCGGGAACTCTTCGATCAGGATCGGCGTGCGTTTGTCTTCCTGGGAAAACATCGCGTAGTGACGCTCGCCGCCTTCGCGCCACAGACGGAATTCGGCACGCAGGCGGAAGTTCTGCAGCGGTGAGTCGAACACGGTCGGCTCGGGGGCATCGAACGGGGCCAGAAGGTCACGCAAGCGCGTGACCTTTTCTTCGAGCTGAACGGCGTAGGCCTGGGAATCAAAAGTCATGCGTTGAACCAACCCAACTTGATCACGAACAGAATCGACAGAATCACCAGCGCCGGGTTCAGCTCACGGCCGCGACCGGACAGCAGTTTGATTGCAGTCCAGGAGATGAAACCGAAGGCGATGCCGTTGGCGATGGAATAAGTGAATGGCATGGCCAGGGCGGTGACCACGACCGGTGCGGCAACGGTGATGTCGTCCCAGTCTATTTCGGCCAGCCCGGATGTCATCAATACCGCGACGAACAGCAATGCGGGCGCGGTAGCAAACGGCGGAACGCTGGAGGCCAGTGGCGAGAAGAACAGCGCCAGCAGGAACAGGATCGCCACGACCACGGCCGTAAGGCCGGTGCGGCCACCGGCACTCACACCGGCGGCGGATTCGATGTAGCTGGTGGTGGTCGAGGTGCCCAGCAAGGAACCGGCCATGGCGGCGGTGCTGTCGGCGATCAGGGCGCGGCCCATTTTCGGCATGTGACCGTCCTTGCCCATCAGGCCGGCGCGCTTGGCGACGCCGATCAGAGTGCCGGAGTTGTCGAACAGATCGACGAACAGGAAGGCAAAAATCACGCTGACCAGACCGATGTCCAGTGCGCCTTTGATGTCCAGTTGCAGGAAGGTCGGAGCCAGCGAAGGAGGCATCGACATTACGCCGCCGAACGGGGTAAAGCCCAAGGCGATGGAGGCGATGGTCACCACCAAGATGCCGATCAGCACCGCGCCGCGCACGGCGAGCGCTTCGAGTGCAACGATCAGGGCAAAGCCGAGGGTGGCGAGGATCGGTGCCGGTTGCTTCAAGTCACCGAGGCCGACCATGGTGGCCGGATTGCTGACCACGATACCGGCGTTGTGCAGGGCGATCAGCGCCAGGAACAGGCCGATACCGGCGGCAATCGCCGAGCGCAGAGGCAGGGGGATGCTGTTGATGATCCATTCACGGATGCGGAAGATCGACAGCAGGAAGAAGCACACGGCGGAGATGAACACCGCCCCCAGCGCCACTTGCCAGGTGTGTCCCATGTGCAGGACCACGGTGTAGGTAAAGAATGCGTTCAAGCCCATGCCCGGCGCGAGTGCGATCGGGTAGTTGGCGATCAGGCCCATCACCGTGGAGCCGATAGCCGCCGCCAGACAAGTCGCGACAAACACCGCACCCTTGTCCATGCCGGTCTCGCCGAGGATGCTCGGGTTGACGAACAGAATGTAGGCCATGGCCAGGAAGGTCGTGATGCCCGCAAGAATCTCGGTGCGCACGTTGGTGTTGTGTGCCTTGAGTTGAAACAGCCTTTCCAGCATGTCTGCTCCCCGTGGCGCGCAGTGCGCCGTGAATGTATCGACCTCAACAGCAAAGCACAGACCGCTGATCGCGCCTGGTAATTTTCTGTGGGTCGGAAAAAGCCGCGCATCATACCAGCAGCGTGGGGTAATGGCTGCGATCGTCGGCGATGTTTTGCGGTTGGCTGAACTGAGCCATACTGCGCGCCTGTTTTGGGGGAGTGGTTATGGTGGGCATCAAGCGCAATATCGTTCGGGCGTCGGGGCTGTTTTTCGCATTGCTGGCCAGTGTGCCCGCCGTCATGGCAGCGTCTGCACCACCGTTGAGCAATGTCCAGGTGCTCAAGGTCCAGTCGGCGGCGTGCGGGATTGAAAACATATCGGCGGGTCAGGAGCGGACGACGTGCGATCACGGCGGCCCGAATATCAAGGTCTACGTGATGGAGATGGGCTACGGCCGAACTCCGACCGTGCAGCTCGACGGTTTCAACCTCGACGGGGTGCAGACCAAGGTCTGTGCCTACGATAACGGCAACCTGACCGAATGCACCGGCGCCTCAAGGAAGATTGTCGGTACGCTGTACATCTTTGACCTGGGCGGCAAACAGGAAGGGACCTTCAGCTTCAGTAACCGCTCGATCAACGCGCCGGGCAATACTGTTTCGACGCAGCTTTACATCAAGTAACGCCTGCGCTCGAACAAGGGTCAGGAAAGCTGACTACGCTTTAAAGATCATCCAGTGGACTGTGCCCATGACCTTTAGAGCTCTGATTACCCTCGCCGAGGGCATCGATGATTTGCAAACCGTGACCCTGATCGATGTGCTGCGCCGCGCCAAGGTTGAAGTCGTGGTCGCAAGTATCGAGGGGCGGCGCATGCTCACCTGCGCCCGCGGCACTCGCTTGACCGCCGATGCGATGCTGGTGGATTTGCTGGCCCAGCCGTTTGACCTGATTGCTCTGCCTGGTGGTGAGGTGGGCTCGCAACACCTCGCCGCGCATCAACCCCTGCAACAATTGATCAAGGACCAGGCCGCTGCCGGACGCCTGTTCGCGGGCATCGCCGAATCTCCGGCACTGGCGCTGCAAGCCTTTGGCGTTTTGCGTCAGCGGCGCATGACCTGCCTTCCATCAGCCAGCCACCAACTGTCGGGCTGCACCTTTGTTGACCAACCGGTGGTGGTCGACGGCAACTGCATTACCGCGCAGGGATCGGGTGGGGTACTGGAGTTTGCGTTGACGCTGGTCGAACAACTCTGCGGTAAAGCCACGCGAACGGCAGTGGCGGGGGAGTTGATGGTCTAACGATTCATTTTCTTTTAAGGTGCTCGATCCTTCCAGCAGCTGCCGAACGCATGTTTCGCCAGCTGCTACACAGTCGTTTACACGCCCATCAATTCCCTTGAACGCTCATCCCACCCCGAAGTCGTACCCCTTAAGACGGCGGTTAACCAAAACGCCGCGAACGTACGACCAATCGTGAGGTGTTTATGAGCGCGACCACTCCCGAGGCGGCGCAGCCGACCTTTGCACGTCATCCGTTACGCCTGACCCTGAACGGTCAGGATCGTCAGCTTGAGGTCTTGCCCTGGACCACGTTGCTGGATTTGCTACGCGAGCAACTGGACCTGATCGGCACCAAAAAAGGCTGCGATCACGGGCAGTGCGGTGCCTGCACGGTGCTGCTCAACGGCAAACGAGTGAACGCCTGCCTGACGCTGGCGGTGATGTGCGACGGCGGTGAGTTGACCACCATCGAAGGGTTGGCAACCGGTGACGAACTGCATCCGATGCAGCAAGCCTTCATCAAGCACGACGCCTTTCAATGCGGCTATTGCACGCCAGGGCAGATCTGCTCGGCGGTGGGTTTGGTCAACGAAGGTCGGGCAGACACTCCGGACGAGATCCGCGAGTTGATGAGCGGCAATCTGTGCCGCTGCGGCGCGTACAGCAACATCCGCGATGCTATCGAAGAGGCGCTTCCAGCCTGTCGCCAGCCTGGGCAAGGAGGTGGCCGATGAATCCTTTCCAGTACAGCAAGCCCGATTCGGTGCAAAACGCTGTTCATCTCGCCGGGCCGGCATCGCGTTTCATCGCCGGGGGGACGAACCTGCTGGATTTGATGAAAGAAAATGTCACACGCCCCGAGCACCTGATCGACATCACCGGCCTGCCTTTGCGTGATGTCACCGAAACGGCAGACGGTGGATTGTTGATCGGCGCCCTGGTCAGCAATGCCGATCTGGCGTGGCACCCGTTGATCGAGCAGCGCTACCCATTGTTATCGCAAGCCATTCTGGCCGGTGCATCACCGCAGTTGCACAACATGGCCAGCACCGGCGGCAATCTGCTGCAACGCACGCGCTGCTATTACTTCTACGACGCCAACGTGCCGTGCAACAAACGCGAACCCGGCAGCGGTTGCCCGGCGCGGGAGGGGCTGAATCGCATTCACGCGATCCTCGGCGCCAGCGCCCAGTGTGTGGCCACCCATCCGTCCGACATGTGCGTCGCCTTGGCCGCGCTGGAAGCTGTGGTCCACGTGCAAGGTCGCGGTGGTGCGCGGACCATCGAGTTCGCTGATTTTCACCGGCTGCCGGGGGAGACTCCCGAACGCGACAACCAATTGGCCGACGATGAACTGATCACTGCCATTGAATTGCCGGCCGCCGGTTTCGCCAGCCACAGCCATTACCTGAAGGTCCGGGATCGTGCTTCGTATGCCTTTGCGCTGGTCTCGGTGGCGGCGGCGCTCGACATGAACGGGCCAGTCATTCACCAGGCGCGGCTGGTGCTCGGTGGCGTGGCGCACAAGCCCTGGCGCGACCAGGGCGTTGAAGAGTGGCTGGTGGGCAAAGCGCCCAGCCGTGAAACCTTCAGCGCTGCCGCCGATGCGCTCTTGCAGGACGCGAAACCACTCGAACACAACGCCTTTAAAGTCAAACTGGCGCACCGGGCCATTGTCCGCGCCCTTGGCGACGCAGCGCAGGGAGGGCAAACCCGATGAATACGATTACCAAACCTATGGGGCAACCGCTGGACCGGGTCGATGGTCTGCTCAAAGTCACTGGCCAGGCGCGCTATGCCGCAGAGTTTCCCGAGGAAGGCTTGCTGCACGGCAGCGTTGTTTCAAGCAACATTGCCAGCGGACGCGTGGTCAACATTGATGCATCCAGAGCGCTAGCGCTGCCCGGCGTAATAGCGGTGATTGATCATACAAACCGGCCGAAAATCGCCAGTTACGATGATGACTACGAAGACGCCGACTCGGCCGACGGTTCGCCGTTTCGTCCGTTATACAACGAGCGTGTGCTGTACAGCGGTCAACCGCTGGCGCTGGTGGTCGCCGACAACCTTGAACTGGCGCGCCATGCCGGTTCGTTGATCAAGATTGAATACGCCACCGACAGTCATCAGACCGATCTGTTAAGTCTGCAACACGAAGCGCATCCGGCGCCGGCCGAACTGCCCAAGCCCCGTGGGAATTTTCAGGCCGAATTCGCCGGCGCGGCCATGAGCCTTGACCTGAACTACAGCACGCCGATCGAACACCACAATCCCATGGAACCGCACGCCAGCACGGTGCTGTATCAAGCCGACGGCAGCTTGCACATCCATGACAAGACCCAGGGGCCGCAGAACTGTCAGTCCTATGTGCAAAAAGTCTTCGGACTGGAGAAAGAACAGGTCAGAATTTTCGCGGCCTTTGTCGGCGGTGCATTCGGGGCCGGTTTGCGTCCGCAATATCAGCTGCCGCTGGCAGTGATGGCGGCGTTGCACCTCAAGCGTTCGGTGCGAGTCACCCTCACACGTCAGCAGATGTTCACCTTCGGCTATCGCCCCCGCACCTTGCAGCGCCTGCAATTGGGCGCGGCGGCCAATGGTCGCTTGCTCGCAGTCGCGCACACGGCCATCGGCCAGACTTCGCGCTTTGAGGATTTCACCGAACACGTCGTGGAATGGAGCGGCATGCTCTACCACTGCGACAACGTGCAACTGACCTATAAGCTGGTGCCGCTGGACGTGTTCACGCCGTTGGACATGCGCGCACCGGGCGCGGCGCTGGGATTGATCGGCCTGGAGTGCGCGATGGATGAACTGGCCTGCGCGCTGGCGATTGATCCGGTGCAACTGCGCCTGAGCAACTTTTCCGAGCGCAATCAGAACGAAGACAAACCCTATTCCAGCAAGGAACTGCGTGAATGCTACGCCCAGGGCGCCCAACGTTTTGGTTGGGAGAAACGCAACCCCGAACCTCGCAGCATGCGCCGTGACCGGCAATTGGTCGGTTGGGGCATGGCTGGCGGTGTCTGGGAAGCGATGCAGCAGAAAGCCAGCGCCAAGGCTTGCCTTGATCAACATGGCAAACTGACGGTCAGCAGCGCGACGACAGACATCGGTACCGGAACCTACACGGTGATGACGCAAATCGCCGCGCAGTCGGCAGGCGTTGCGCTCAAGGACGTCACGTTTGTCCTTGGCGACTCTTCCTTGCCCACCGCGCCGTTGCAGGGCGGATCGTTCACCGTCTCGTCGGTCGGCACTGCGGTGCAACAAGCCTGTGAAGCCCTGCACGAAAAATTGCTCGCCGTGGCGCGGCAAACGTCTCTTGCATTCAGTGGCGTGACCTCAGAGCAAGCGGTGTTCGAAGACGGGCAGCTGTCTTACGGTGAGGCACGTATAAAGCTGTCCGATCTGGTCCGGGACAGCGGTGAAGACACCCTCGAGGTTCAGGTCGACGCCGCGCCGGACAAGAAACGCGACGCCTACGCCACCGCCACCCACTCAGCGGTGTTCGTCGAAGTCCTGGTAGATGAGGATTTGGGCTCAGTAAAGGTGAGCCGGGTGGTCAGCGCTATCGCCGCCGGCCAGGTGATTAACCCGAAAATGGCCCGCAGCCAGATTCTCGGAGGCGTGGTCTGGGGCATCGGCATGGCGTTGCACGAGGAAACGCAAACCGATCATGCGCTGGGGCGTCACATGAACCACAGCCTGGCCGAATACCACATTCCGGTAAACGCCGACATCGGCGACATTGATGTGCTGTTCGTCGAAGAACATGACGAGATCGTCAATGCTCTGGGTTCCAAAGGCGTGGGTGAAATCGGCATCGTCGGGGTCGCGGCGGCGGTGGCCAATGCCATCTACCACGCCACGGGCAAGCGGGTGCGGGATTTCCCCATCACCCTCGACAAGCTGCTCTAGACCTTGGCTTCTTCGACCGGCACATGCATGCGGTCGCGGTTGGCCAGGGTCGGGAACAGTTTGATCCACGCCCCGGTGACCACCAGTGTGCCGATGCCGCCCATGACCACTGCCGGCACCGTGCCGAACCAGTGGGCGGTGAGGCCGGATTCGAATTCGCCCAACTGGTTCGAAGCGCCGATGAACAGACCGTTCACGGCGCTGACCCGTCCGCGCATCTCATCCGGTGTTTCCAGTTGCACGAACGAGGCACGGATCACCATGCTGATCATGTCCGCCGCGCCCAGTACCACTAGCACAGCGAGGGAAAACCAGAACGAGGTGGAGAGGCCGAAGGCAATGGTCGCGACACCGAACACACCGACGGCAGTGAACATCACTCGCCCGACGTTGCGCTCCACGGCAAATCGCGCCAGATACAGCGACATCAGCAATGCACCGACGGCCGGCGCCGAGCGCAGCAGTCCCAGGCCCCACGGCCCGGTCAACAGAATGTCTTTGGCAAACACCGGCAGCAGCGCCGTCGCGCCACCGAGCAATACCGCAAACAGATCCAGGGAAATCGCCCCGAGAATGTCCGGGCGACTGCGAATGAAGCGGATACCCGCCAGCAGCGAATCCAGGGTCGCCTTGCCCTTGTTCAGCGGCGTTTGCCGGGCGGGCAGGTTGAGCATCAGCAGACAGGCAATGATGTACAGGATCACCGTCGGGCCATAGACCCAGACGCTGCCGAACGCATAGAGCAAACCGCCCAGGGCCGGAGCGACGATGGTGGCTGATTGTTGGGCCGACTGTGCGGCAGCAACGGCGCGAGGGAACAGCGCGCTCGGCACAATGCTCGGCAGCAAGGCCTGGGTGGTCGGCATCTCGAAGGAGCGCGCGGCACCGAGCAGGAACGCGAGGATGAAGATCATTTCCCGGGTGACATGGTCGGTCGCGCTGCCGATGGCCAGCGACAGGGCGATCAACGCTTGCAGGGACTGACAGATTGCCGCGACCTTGCGCCGGTCATAACGGTCTGCGACATGCCCGGTGTGCAGCATGAACAGCACCCGAGGGGCGAATTCCACCAACCCTACCAGACCCAGGTCCAACACGTTGCCGGTCAGTTGATACAGGTTCCAGCCGATGGCCACGGTGAGCATCTGAAAGCCGCTGGCGGTAAACACCCGAGCCAGCCAGAACGCAATGAAGGGGCGATGGTGACGTAACAGCAGGGGCGCTTGGCTGGGCATCTGAAGGCAGGTCTTGGGCGAGGGAAGGCTCGAGATTATCACCAAGCTGTAACCAGAAGTTGCAGGTTTAGAAAATTTAGTTAGCTAAACACCGATCTCAAAAAACACCGAAATTGCCTGTGGAAGCTTGTCGGATCGCCGAACCGTCGCGATGGTGTCGTATCAGTCGAAACCCCCGGTGCCTGACGCACCGCTTAGCGAGCAGGCGCGCTCTCACAGGGAATGTGTTGCGACTGATTACCAGCTCCGTGAGGCAACCTGTCACGCGGCAAAAGACCACACCGTCCATCGTCAAAAATGGGACTACTCTTTTAACCATTGCTTGATCCAGATCAAGACCTTTCATGGAATTGATCCGGCGGCCACGTGGCCAGACTCCCTACGTTGTGAAGTTTGTAAAAAAAGAACGAATTCAAATTCGCCACACTCCATATCCGTGGGGGCAGTGGGTGCAGGCCGCAAGCCTTCAGCCGGTATTACTGACAGAGGAAGACTTATGTTCGGTTTGGAGGCGCTTGATCTCGCCCGGATGCAGTTTGCGTTCACCATCTCATTCCACATCCTGTTCCCGGCCATCACCATCGGCCTGGCGAGTTACCTGGCGGTGCTCGAAGGGTTGTGGCTGAAAACGCATAACGACACCTACCGCGATCTGTACCATTTCTGGTCGAAAATCTTTGCCGTCAACTTCGGCATGGGGGTGGTGTCCGGTTTGGTCATGGCCTATCAGTTCGGCACCAACTGGAGCCGCTTCTCGGACTTCGCCGGTTCCGTGACCGGGCCGCTGTTGACCTATGAAGTGCTGACCGCGTTCTTCCTGGAAGCCGGATTCCTCGGCGTCATGCTGTTCGGCTGGAACAAGGTCGGGCGCAATCTGCACTTCTTCTCCACGGTCATGGTCGCCATCGGCACGCTCATTTCGACCTTCTGGATTCTCGCCTCCAACAGCTGGATGCAGACGCCGCAGGGTTACGAGATCGTCAATGGCCAAGTCATTCCGGTGGACTGGCTGGCGGTGATCTTCAACCCATCGTTCCCGTACCGCTTGATGCACATGGCGACGGCCGCGTTCGTGGCGACGGCATTCTTCGTCGGATCCTCCGCGGCCTGGCACTTGCTGCGCGGCAAGGACAACCCGGCCATCCGCACCATGCTCTCGATGGCCATGTGGATGGCGTTGATCGTGGCGCCGATTCAGGCGGTCATCGGTGACTTCCACGGGTTGAATACCCTTGAGCATCAACCGGCAAAAATCGCCGCGATCGAAGGTCACTGGGAAAACGTGGGTGATGAGCCGACCCCGCTGATCCTGTTCGGGTGGCCAGACATGAAAGCCGAAAAGACCAAATTCGCGGTGGAGATCCCTTACCTCGGCAGCCTGATCCTGACCCACTCCCTGGACAAGCAGGTGCCGGCGCTCAAAGATTTTCCGCCTGAAGACCGGCCTAATTCGACCATTGTTTTCTGGTCGTTCCGAGTCATGGTCGGCCTGGGTTTCCTGATGATCTTCACCGGTTTGTGGAGCCTGTGGCTGCGCAAACGCGACAAGCTGTATACCTCGCGGCCGTTCCTGTACCTGGCGTTGTGGATGGGACCGTCCGGCCTGATCGCGATCCTGGCGGGCTGGTTTACCACTGAAATCGGCCGTCAACCGTGGGTGGTCTACGGGCTGATGCGCACGGCGGATGCTTCCTCCAACCACAGTTTCATGCAGATGAGCATCACGTTGATCATGTTCGTGGTGGTGTATTTCGCGCTGTTCGGTGCCGGTCTGGGCTACATGATGCGCCTGGTGCGCAAAGGGCCGAAAATCGACGAAGGCAAGGAAACCAACGAAGGTGGCCCTGGCCAGAAACGCACGCCGGCTCGTCCGCTGTCCGCCGCTGATGACAATGGCGATGAAAACCACAGCCCCAGCCTGACCAAGGAGATTTGAGTCATGGGTATTGATCTTCCGCTGATCTGGGCCGTGATCATCATCTTCGGCATCATGATGTACGTGGTCATGGACGGTTTCGACCTGGGAATCGGGATTCTTTTCCCGTTCATCCCCGGCAAGACCGACCGTGACGTGATGATGAACACCGTCGCCCCTGTCTGGGACGGCAACGAAACCTGGCTGGTACTGGGCGGCGCGGCGTTGTTCGGCGCTTTCCCTCTTGCCTATTCGGTGGTGCTCTCGGCCTTGTACCTGCCGCTGATTTTCATGCTGATGGGGCTGATTTTTCGCGGCGTGGCGTTCGAGTTCCGCTTCAAGGCTAAGGACGCCAAGCGACACCTGTGGGACAAGGCGTTCATCGGTGGTTCGATTGCCGCGACGTTCTTTCAGGGGGTGGCATTGGGCGCGTTCATTGATGGATTGCCGGTGGTTAATCGCCAATTTGCCGGTGGTTCACTCGACTGGCTGACGCCGTTCACCCTGTTCTGCGGTGTGGCGTTGGTGGTGGCGTATGCGCTGCTCGGTTGCACCTGGCTGATCATGAAAACCGAAGGCAAGTTGCAGCAACAGATGCATGATCTGGCGCGGCCGTTGGCGTTCGTGGTGTTGGCGGTGATTGGCATCGTCAGCATCTGGACCCCGTTGGCCCACGCCGAGATTGCGGCTCGCTGGTTCACCTTGCCGAACTTGTTCTGGTTCCTGCCAGTGCCGATCCTGGTGCTGGTGACCATGTACGGTCTGTTTCGCGCTGTGGCCCGAAACGCGCATTACACGCCATTCCTGCTGACGCTGGTGCTGATCTTCCTCGGTTACAGTGGCCTGGGCATCAGCCTGTGGCCGAACATCGTACCGCCGTCGATTTCGATCTGGGACGCCGCCGCACCGCCGCAAAGTCAGGGTTTCATGCTGGTCGGCACGTTGTTCATCATCCCGTTCATCCTGGGTTATACCTTTTGGAGCTACTACGTGTTCCGCGGCAAGGTCACCCACGAAGATGGTTATCACTAGAGCACACGACAATGGCGCAGGGTCAATGACTGCGCCGTTTCAGAGGAGGTTACGATGATGGCTGGCAAACATTCCCTGCAGGAAATCAAAGCGGCGGAGAGCAAACCGCTGTGGCGCCGGCTCGGCTGGCTGGCACTGATCTGGGCTGGTAGTGTCGGAGCTCTGTTTATCGTAGCGAGTCTGATGCGCATGTTCATGAACGCGGCCGGTCTGACCACGCACTGAATTCGCAAGATCGCATCCCGTTGCCTTGCGGCACGGATTTATCAACCCTCCAGAGCGGAGGGTTTTTTTTGCCTGCGATTATTTGCGAGCTTTGAGAATCACGAACTTGGGCGTGGCCGCCACTTGTTCAACGCCTCGGAACAATCGCGCCAGCTTGCTGTGATAACCCAGATGGCGATTGCCGACGATGTACAGCGCACCGCCTACCACCAGAGCTTCACGTGCCTGCTGGAACATCCGCCAGGCGAGAAAATCGCCGACGACCTGTTGTTGGTGGAACGGCGGGTTGCACAGCACCACGTCCAGTGATTGCGGTTCTTGCCCGGCCAGGCCATCGCCGGCACGCACGATCACATCTCGATCACCCAGCGCCGCGCGCCAGTTTTCGGTTGCCGACTGCACGGCCATGAACGACTCGTCCACCAAAGTGTAATGGGCTTCAGGGTTTTGCAGCGCGCTGGCGATTGCCAACACGCCGTTACCGCAACCGAGGTCTGCAACTCGCGCTGTGCCGAGGCTCTTTGGCAAGTGTGGGAGAAATGCCCGTGTGCCAATGTCGAGCCCTTCGCGGCAGAACACGTTGGCGTGGTTCAGCAGTTCAATTGCCGGAATGTCGAGTTGATAGCGTGAAGGGTAAGGGGAGGCGGCCAGTGGCTTGGCTTCAGGCGTTGCGATCAGCAGTCGGGCTTTCTTCACCGCCAGCGACGCTTGCACCGGACCGATGTAACGTTCCAGCAAATCGCCTGCAGCGCGGGGCAAGTGCTTGACCATCGCTGCCGCAATCACCTGAGCGCCTGGCGCCAGGTGGCCTTGCAGGCGAATCAGTTGTTCTTCCAGCAGTGCCAGGGTTTTTGGTACTCGGATCAAGACACGGTCAAACGGGCCGGTGAACAGCTCATTCGCCGGAACAACCGGCACCGCGTCAAATGCCTGGCCGTTGCGGATCAGGTTCTTTTCCAGTCCCTGAAAGGCCAGAAACGAATCACCGCTGCTAGTCACCTGAACCTTGCCCGCCAAGCTGGCGGCTATCGCGCCGAAGCTGTCGTTCAGCACCAGAACCCTGGTCTGAACTGCTGGTTGCTGCTCGGCCAAATGATTGAGCAGGTATTCGTCCGCCGCATCGAAAGCTTGCAGCGGTTCGTTCTGCTGTTCTGGCTGGCGGATCAGATCGAGTTGGGCGAAGGGTGTATCGAGCAGGGGCATGAGGCAGGGGGCTCTGGGTAGTCAACGGGTGTGGTATCCCGCTGCTTGAGGCGCCTAGCGGGCGGGGCCGTCCGAGTGCACTGCGTCGTGAAATTTCGCACGTCATCACTCTGGAGGAACCGCAAATGGTACGTTTTTTTCTTTCGCAATACCCGTAGGTTTTTCAGCATCGGTTATTTGCACGCACTGCTCAGATCATGCAAGCCCTGGCCGCCGCTATGACCGCTGCGATCTTGTTGTTGACCCCCAGCTTCTGGATTGCACTGTGCACATGGAAGTTGATGGTGCGCTCAGTGAGGTTGAGAATGAAGGCAGCTTCACCGGCCGTCTTGCCATCTGCCGACAGTCTCAGGACCTCAATTTCCCGTACCGACAGACGAGGCTTGCACGAATGAGGAACGGGCTCAGGCAGATTTTGAGCGACCAGCCCATGCAGGTGTTGGCTGATAAACAGCGCGTATCCAAGGTTTTCGTACAACTCATAAGGCGTGATGGGATGACTGCTTCCCGCCAGACTCAACATGCTGTGAAGACCCTTGTCATCGTGCAGCGAGTGCGACCAACCATGTTCCAGACCTTGTTTTTTTTGCGCTTGCCAGAGCTGCGGGCTTTTCGCGAAGGCTTCGGCCCTCCAGAGAATGGGGAAGGTGGATTGGCGGCAATGTGCCAGTATTGGGTCTACTTCGCTAAATTGGCTCTCTTCATATTTCGCATTCCAGCCTATTGGGTAGTTGTTGAGATTCACTGTGTTGAAGTGTGGACCTCGTGGGTGTGATGTAATTGAAAAAGCACAGAATTTAAAGCCAAGATTTTGAACCAGACCAAGTGACGTTGCGTATGCAGACTCGACATCCCTCGCGTTGGATATCTCTCTCAATTGTGACTCCTTCCACGTTTCCATTGCTGTAACTCCATAATACGTGAATCTTGGGGGTGCAGATTGGATCCGAAATCCAGCACGAGTCGAAGTGTAGGACCATTCCCACACATATGCTGCAATTTTTTTGCTCTTGAAAAAGTCAAAAACTCTATATCTGGTTCTTAACTGGGAACTAAAAAGTTGTAGTATTTGTACAATAATATTATTAAAAAAATGGTGCTGTATGATCTGGTTAAAAGGAGAGGGAAGATAGATTTTCAGAGCCATGTATGCAGGCGAAATAATGGCCTCTCTCTAAAGACACTACAAATAACCGGTGTTTACGTCGCTTGCTTTGCGGGACACTGGGGCATCTGTTGAAGGGAGCACCTCATGACCGCCAGTGCAGAAAAATTCACTCGCCAGACCCTGACCGACGTTCAGCCATTGACCCCCAACCTGTTCACCTTGCGGGCCACCAGGGATCCCGGGTTTCGATTTCGGGCGGGGCAATTCGCTCGGCTGGGCGTGTCCCGGGCCGACGGCAGCACGGTGTGGCGCGCCTATTCAATGGTTTCGTCACCCTATGACGAGTTTCTTGAATTCTTCTCTATTGTCGTACCGGGTGGGGAGTTCACCAGCGAGCTGAGTCGCCTTGAGGTCGGCGATACGCTGCTGGTGGACCGTCAGGCCTTCGGTTATCTGACACTGGACCGCTTCGTCGATGGCCGGGATCTCTGGTTACTGTCCACCGGCACGGGTGTGGCGCCGTTCCTGTCGATCCTGCAGGACTTCGAGGTGTGGGAGAAGTTTGAGCGAATCATACTTGTCTACAGCGTTCGTGAAGCCCGTGAATTGGCGTATCAGGACCTGATCGCGGGGTTGGCGCAGCGTGATTATCTGTCCGAGTACACCCACAAGTTGCAATTCATCGCCACCGTCACCCGCGAGCAGCACCCCGGTGCATTGAACGGGCGAATCACCACGTTGATAGAGAACGGCGAGCTGGAGCGAGTGGCCGGCGTAGCGCTGACGCCGGAACATTCGCGGGTGATGCTTTGCGGCAACCCCCAGATGATCGATGACACGCGCAAGTTGCTCAAGCAACGCGACATGCACTTGAGCCTCAGCCGTCGTCCAGGCCAGGTGGCGGTGGAAAATTTCTGGTAAAAAAAACGGCGCCCGCAAGGCGCCGTTTCTTGTTGTAAGCCGCTTTCAGGGTCTATCGTTCTGGGCCTTGAGCAGGTCGCGGATTTCGCTCAACAGCTCTTCCTCCTTGGTTGGAACCGGCGGCAGGGTTGGCGCGACGGCCTCCTCGCGCTTCAGACGGTTGATCGCTTTGACACCCATGAAGATCGCGAAAGCGACGATGACGAAGTCGATCATGCTCTGGATGAATTTGCCGTATGCCAGCACCACTGCCGGGATATTGCCGTTGGCAGCCTTGAGCGTAATGGCCAGGTCACTGAAGTCCACCCCGCCGATCAGCAAGCCAATGGGCGGCATCACCACATCGCCGACAAACGACGAAACGATCTTGCCGAACGCCGCGCCGATGATGATACCGACGGCCATGTCGACCACATTCCCTTTGACCGCGAAGGCCTTGAACTCACTTATCACGCCCATAGGTTATTTCCTTGTTACAGATGAGGTTGGTGAACGCAGTGTAAATCAGTGAGACGCGTTCTGCTTGAAACACCCGGTTTTGGTGCTTCCAGCGATTGACCCGGCCCATGGAAAAAAGTTTACGAGACGTCATCGTTGCTGTGAAAGCGGATGGCTCTGTGGACTCGTTTTTTTGCTATCGCTGGGTTATTAGTTTCTTTTGCTTTTAGCTTTACTGTCACTAACTGCTGATAAGAGGAGAGGGTCTATAGGGATGCGCTTAGGCGGTGAGCTATTGCGTGATTGAGAATAAATGCCAATTTTGAATCGAAGTTGCGATCCGTTATTTGAAAATCGATATTGAAAAATTAAATTTGACAGTGAAGTTGTACATTCGGGTTTGGATTATTAATGATGTGTACAGTTTTTAGGGCGATATATTGAGTGAGGTCTCATTTATTGTTAAGTGCAGTTGTACAGGTCTTCATCCTTTGCACTACGGCTAATGTGTTACGGCCTTGGGAAGTTACAGCACAGGGAATACTGGGTCACTTCGCTGCGCATTCATCCCAGCTGAGCTATCATCGCGTTTTTTTCCGGGAGTTCAGATGGCCAAGGCCAAGCGCATGTACGGCTGCACCGAGTGCGGCTCAACCTTCCCCAAGTGGGCCGGCCAGTGCGGCGAGTGCGGGGCCTGGAACACCCTGACGGAAACCATGGTGGAAAGCGGTGGCGCCGCAGCCCCGAGCGGTCGTACCGGCTGGACCGGTCAACAAGCACAGATCAAGACGCTGGCCGAAGTCAGCGTTGAAGAAATCCCGCGTTTTTCCACCGCGTCCAGTGAACTGGACCGGGTATTGGGCGGTGGTCTGGTCGATGGTTCGGTGGTGTTGATTGGTGGCGACCCCGGCATCGGCAAGTCGACCATCCTGCTGCAAACCTTGTGCAACCTCGCCAAAGTCATGCCCGCGCTGTACGTCACCGGCGAAGAATCCCAGCAGCAAGTGGCCATGCGCGCCCGTCGCCTGGGCTTGCCTCAGGATCAACTGCGGGTCATGACCGAAACCTGCATCGAAACCATCATTGCCACCGCCCGGGTCGAGAAGCCCAAGGTCATGGTGATCGACTCGATCCAGACGATCTTCACCGAGCAGTTACAGTCGGCTCCGGGCGGCGTGTCGCAGGTGCGGGAAAGTGCTGCATTGTTGGTGCGGTACGCCAAGCAGAGTGGCACGGCGATTTTCCTGGTTGGCCACGTGACTAAAGAAGGTGCACTGGCCGGGCCGCGGGTGCTGGAGCACATGGTCGATACGGTGTTGTATTTCGAAGGCGAGTCCGATGGACGTTTGCGTCTGCTGCGGGCGGTGAAAAACCGTTTCGGTGCCGTCAACGAATTGGGCGTATTCGGCATGACCGACAAAGGCCTGAAAGAAGTCTCCAATCCGTCTGCGATTTTCCTCACACGCGCTCAGGAAGAAGTGCCGGGCAGTGTGGTCATGGCGACGTGGGAAGGGACGCGGCCGATGTTGGTGGAAGTCCAGGCGTTGGTGGATGACAGCCACTTGGCGAACCCACGTCGGGTAACGCTGGGGCTGGATCAGAATCGCCTGGCGATGTTGCTGGCGGTGTTGCACCGTCATGGCGGCATTCCGACCCACGATCAGGACGTGTTTCTCAACGTGGTCGGCGGTGTGAAGGTGTTGGAAACCGCTTCCGATCTGGCATTGATGGCCGCGGTCATGTCCAGTTTGCGCAACCGGCCGCTGCCCCATGATCTGTTGGTGTTTGGCGAAGTCGGCTTGTCCGGGGAAGTCCGCCCGGTGCCGAGTGGTCAGGAACGCTTGAAAGAAGCGGCCAAGCACGGGTTCAAACGCGCCATCGTGCCCAAGGGCAATGCACCGAAAGAAGCGCCGCCAGGTCTGCAGATCATTGCCGTGACCCGTCTGGAACAGGCCCTCGACGCACTGTTCGAATAACCTGCCAGATTGAACACAAACCTCTGTGGGAGCGGGCAAGCCCGCTCCCACAGTCATTTGAGGTGAGTTCTAGACTTCGATCAGGGCGCCCAATTCGCGCTCCAGTTCCTCGGGGTCGCCCAGGTTGAATTCGATCAATCGCCGCAGGCGCTCGATGGACTCCAGGCTGATGTGCTTGCAGACGAAGCCGAGCTGGCCATGATCGTCGTGGGTCAACATCACATCCATCTTGATCTCGACGTCTTCGTTCAGATGAATATCGACCAGGAAATGCCAGTCTGGATTACCCAGCCACGGCTCGGGCTTCTCGATCAGCAATCCCTTGAGCGACAGGTCGATCAGCTTCACCGGCCAGGTGAATTCCCCTTGGCTCAACTCGGTTCGGGCATCGAACGCAATACGTTTGAAGCGGCGGCGATCGTTAGGGTGCTCGCTCATGGCGCAATCCTCTGGATGTGCGCTGACTATAGACCCGCATTGATAAAGCCCGCCAGCGCACGCATGCCGCTAGACCAATGTCGGGGTATGGCCTTTGCCGTCAGGAGAGCTAAACTCGGGGTGGCTGTCTTTCTTGTCCACTCTGGCTGGAATCTAAAATGAAAAATAATAATAGCCTGCTACGCCATTTACCCTGGCTTCTGCTGGCAATCGTGGGAGCGTGCGCCCTAGGTGTCGTGGCATTGCGCCGAGGCGAGGCGATCAACGCCTTGTGGATCGTGGTCGCTGCCGTGGCCATTTATCTGGTCGCATACCGCTATTACAGTCTGTTCATCGCTACCAATGTGATGCAACTCGACCCGCGACGGGCTACCCCCGCCGTGCTCAACAATGATGGTCTGGACTATGTGCCGACCAACAAACACATCCTTTTCGGTCACCACTTCGCTGCCATCGCTGGCGCGGGGCCGCTGGTCGGTCCGGTCTTGGCCGCACAGATGGGTTACTTGCCCGGCACGCTGTGGCTGATTGCCGGGGTGGTGCTGGCCGGTGCCGTTCAGGACTTCATGGTCCTGTTCATGTCCACCCGCCGCAATGGCCGCTCCCTGGGCGACATGGTCCGTGAAGAAATGGGCCGCATCCCCGGGACCATCGCGCTGTTTGGCTGCTTCCTGATCATGATCATCATCCTCGCGGTGCTGGCGCTGATCGTGGTCAAGGCCCTGGCCGAGAGCCCATGGGGCATTTTCACGGTGATGGCGACCATCCCGATTGCGATGTTCATGGGCATTTACATGCGCTACATCCGCCCGGGTCGCATCGGTGAAATCTCCGTGGTTGGCGTGCTGTTACTGCTGGGTTCGATCTGGCTGGGCGGGCAGATTGCCGCTGATCCGGTTTGGGCCAAAGCCTTCAGCTTCACGGGCATCCAGATCACCTGGATGCTGGTCGGTTACGGTTTTGTGGCCGCCTCGTTACCGGTCTGGCTGATTCTGGCCCCGCGCGACTATCTATCGACGTTCCTCAAAATCGGCACCATCGTGGCACTGGCGATTGGCATTCTGGTCACCATGCCCGAGCTGAAAATGCCGGCCTTGACCCAGTTCATCGACGGCACCGGGCCGGTGTGGAAGGGCGGTCTGTTCCCGTTCCTGTTCATCACCATTGCCTGTGGCGCGGTCTCGGGTTTCCATGCGCTGATTTCCTCGGGCACCACGCCGAAACTGCTGGATAACGAAGTAAACGCCCGGTACATCGGTTACGGCGCGATGCTGATGGAATCCTTCGTCGCCATCATGGCCATGGTCGCCGCGTCGGTGATCGAGCCAGGCGTGTATTTCGCCATGAACAGCCCGGCGGCGGTCGTCGGCGGTGACGTGGTGACTGTGGCGCAAACCGTCAGCAGCTGGGGTTTTGCGATTACCCCTGACGCGTTGCTAGCGGTGGCCAAGGACATCGGTGAAACCACCGTCCTGGCCCGTGCCGGCGGTGCGCCGACCCTGGCGGTCGGTATCGCGCAGATCCTGCACAGTGTCCTGCCGGGTGAAAACACCATGGCGTTCTGGTACCACTTCGCGATCCTGTTCGAAGCGCTGTTCATCCTGACCGCCGTGGACGCCGGTACGCGTGCCGGGCGGTTCATGCTGCAGGACTTGCTCGGCTCCTTCGTGCCGTCGATGAAACGCACCGAATCCTGGACCGCCAACCTGATCGCCACGGCCGGTTGTGTGGCGATGTGGGGTTGGTTGCTGTATCAGGGCGTGATCGATCCACTGGGCGGCATCAACACCTTGTGGCCGCTGTTCGGTATCTCCAACCAGATGCTGGCCGGTATCGCGCTGATGCTCGGCACCGTTGTGCTGATCAAAATGAAACGCCAGCGCTATGTGTGGGTGACCATGCTGCCTGCCGCGTGGCTGCTGATCTGCACCGTCACCGCCGGCTTCATCAAGCTGTTCGACGCCAACCCGGCGATCGGCTTCCTGTCACTGGCGAAAAAATACAGCGATGCCCTGGCCAATGGTCAGATCCTCGCCCCGGCCAAGGACATTACGCAGATGCAGCACGTGATCTTCAACGCCTACACCAACGCCACGCTGACGGCGCTGTTCCTGTTCGTGGTCTTCAGTATCCTGTTCTATGCGCTCAAGGTCGGTATTTCCGCCTGGGGCAGCAAAGAGCGTACGGACAAAGAAGCGCCATTCCAGGCTGTTCCAGACGCGTAATCGAGGATTGCAAACATGTTCAATGACCTGAGTCGCCTCGGTAAATACCTCGGTCAGGCCGCGCGCCTGATGGTCGGCATGCCCGACTACGACAACTACGTCGAGCATATGCAAACCAAACACCCGGACAAGCCGGTGATGAGCTACGAGATGTTCTTCCGGGAACGCCAAGAGGCTCGTTACGGCGGCAAGGGTGGGCCGAAATGCTGTTGATGCAACAGCCGGCTTGATGCAATACACCTGTGGGAGCGGGCTTGCCCGCGATGGCAATCGGTCAGTCAATGTTGATGTCGACTGGCACACGGCCTTCGCGAGCGAGCCAGCTCCCACATTCGTTTGTGTTGTTTTCTAATTTTGTGAAACAGGAGACTCCAGTTGTCCTCTCCCATCCCCGTCACGATCCTCAGCGGCTTCCTCGGCGCCGGTAAAACCACGCTGTTGCGCCACCTGCTCAAAGCCGAGCACGGCCTGAAAATCGCCGTGATCGAGAACGAATTCAGTGACGCCGGTATCGACACCCAATTGCTGGGTGAAGAGCCGGTGCAAGTGATGACACTGTCCAATGGCTGCGTGTGCTGCACCATCCACACCGACCTGACCAAAGCCCTGTACCTGTTGCTCGAGCGCCTGGACAGCGGCGAAATCGCCTTCGATCGCCTGGTGATCGAATGCACCGGCCTGGCCGATCCGGCACCGGTCGCACAAACCTTTTTTATCGATGAAGAGCTGCGCGAGCGCTACATTCTCGACGGCATCATCACGCTGGTGGACGCGGCGCACGCCGACACACACCTGACCCAGACCATCGCCCAGGCACAGATCGGATTCGCCGACCGCCTGCTGGTGAGCAAACGGGACCTGGTGGACGAGCCGACGTTCACGGCCCTCAGCGAACGCCTCACGCGCATCAACCGTCGTGCGCCGATTCGCGTGGTCGACCACGGCAAGATCGATCTGGCCGAACTGCTCGACGTGCGCGGTTTCAATCTCAACGCCGATCTCGGTGGCGGTGTGAGCTTGCGCCCGGTGAGCAAAGCGCCGTCCATCGACCGGATTTCCAGCCTGGTGCTGCGCACCGACAAGCCGTTGGATATCGACAAGCTCAGTGAGTTTATGAATGAGCTGCTGGAAGAGCATGGCAAGCAATTGCTGCGTTACAAGGGGGTGTTGAACATTCTGGGCGAGCCGCGGCGGATGGTGTTCCAGGGCGTGCTGAAGTTGTACGGCTTCGATTGGGACACGGAATGGACTGACGACGAGGCGCGCGAAAGCGTGATCGTGTTCATTGCCGATGATTTGCCGGAGGAGAAGATTCGCCAGGGGTTTGCGCGAGTTGCAGCGGAGTAAGGCTCTGCATCAAGCTTGAGACCCTTATCGCGAGCAAGCTCGCTCCCACATTTGAACTGCATTCCCCTGTGGGAGCGAGCCGGCTCCCGGCGGCGATCCGACGATGGCGATTTAACCTGCAACACGATTCAGACTTGATGCGAGCCCCGTGTTCAGCAACATCTCTTCCAGATGATCCAGGTGTTGGCTGAGTAGAGTCTGGGCCTTCTGCCCATCCCTTTTCTCTACGGCATCAACCAGTGCTTCGTGCACCTGCCAGACGCAATAGCCTCGCGCCTGTGCAGCAAAATGCGCAATTGCCAGCGAAGTCAGTGGCACCAGGCTGCCAAGAAAATGCGCCAACGGTGCATTCCCGGCCATTTCTGCCAAGCGCAAATGAAACTCCCCAGATAAGCGAATGGCCGGTCCGCGTGCGGTGCAGTCGCGCTCGCATTCGATCAAGGCCCGCAGCGGTTTGAAGTCTTGCGGGCGGGATTGCTGGCAGGCCAGGCGCACTAACGTGGTCTCGGTCAGCCGCCTGGCATGCAGCATCTGCCGGGTTTGCTCGTGGTCGAGCGCGGCGATGCGGGGGCGGTGGTTCGTGCGAAGAACGATGATGTGCTGATGGGACAGGCGAGTCAGCACACCACGAATGTCACTGCGTCGAGCGCCGAACATCTGCGCCAGGCTTTCTTCGGTAAAACGACTGGTGGCATCGATGCGCTGTTCGAGAATGGCATCGAAAACCCGCGAATAAAGATTATCCGCCGGCGAGGGGAAGGGCAGGGCGGCAAGCGTCTGTGGTGAGGCGAAGCTATTCATGGCCTGTCTCCAGTTCGAAGAGGGTTCAACTGCCGAGGTTGTCGTCCGGGATGTTCAATTCAATGCCCATGCGTTGGCCTTCGCGAAGGATGTGTCGACGCATTTCGGCACTGGCCTGGGCGCTGTTCTTGCTGCGAATGGCGCGCACCACGGCTTCGTTTTCCTCCAGGCGTTCTGCCAGATGCTCCGGCGAATTGCGCAAAACCTCGGCGCTTTGCTTGAGGGCGTTGCTGGTTTGCTGCACCACGCTCTGGAAGATCGGGTTCGAGGTCAGGGTGAACAGCTCCTCGTGGAACGCGATATAGGCGTTGACCCCGGCCTCGCTGTCGTTGGCCTCCAACGCCTCGCGCATGTCCATCAGGGTCAAGCGCAATTGCCCGACTTCCTTGCTGCTGATCGACTGCGCGACCAGACCGACAATGAACGGCTCCAGGGTATAGCGCAGTTGCAGCACGTCTTCCAGGCTGGCGCCGGCCACCGCGCTGTCGTGGCTCTGGCTGTCGCTGAGATTGGCTTCCAGCACCACCACGCCTTTGCCCGGCATGGAGCGCACCAGGCCGAGGGTTTCCAGCACGATCACCGCTTCTCGCAGGCTCGGACGGCTGATGCCCAGCTGTTCGGCCAGTTCACGTTGCCCTGGCAACATGTCGCCGGAACGCCACTGACCACGGGCCAAAGCGGCCCGGAGTTTTTCCACGACTGAATTCACAACGGTCGACGAGGTAATCACTGTTCGCTCCATGAGCATCCAAAACGGTTGATGGCCGTGCCTGCCCGCAGGCAGACACGGCGATTATTCAAAATTCCTGCTGATGCGCCGGGGCCACCGGTTTTCTCGGCTGGAAGGTATAACCCACCTGACCGGAAAGCACCTTGTTCGCTCGCTGGATATCGATGTCCTTCTCCCAACGGGCAATGGCCACGGTGGCCACGCAGTTGCCGATCAGGTTGGTCATCGCGCGGCCGATCCCCATGAACCAGTCCACCGCCAGCACCAGCACCAGGCCGACCACCGGAATCGCCGGGATCGCCGTCAGTGTCGCCGCCAGAATCACCAGTGCCGAGCCGGGAATCCCGTGGGCACCTTTGGAGGTGATCAGCGACACCAGCAGAATTGTCAGCAAGTCGGTCATTGCCAGCGGCGTACCGGTGGCGTTGGCGATGAAGACGATGGCAAGCGTCAGGTAGATCGAGAATCCATCGAGGTTGAAGGAGTAACCCGTGGGAATCACCAACCCCACCGTGGAACTGCCGATGCCCAGATGCTCAAGCTTGCGCATGATCTGTGGCAGCACGGCGTCGGAAGAAGCGGTACCCATGACAATCAGCAATTCTTCGCGCAGGTACTTGAGCAGTGGCCACATCCGCAGGCCGGACAGGCGCATCACCAGGCCAAGAATCAGCGACACGAACGCCACGCAGGTCAGGTAAAACAGGCCGACCAGGCTGCCCAGATGCTGCAACGAGTCCAGGCCATATTTGCTGGTGGTAAAGGCGATGGCGCCGAACACGCCGATCGGTGCCAAGCGCACAATCATGCCCATGATGCGGAAGATCACGTGGCTGAGTTCGTTGATCAGCCGGGAAATTCCGGAGGCCGCTTCACCCACCAGGTTCAGCGCGCTGCCGAACAAGACTGAAAACAGCAGCACTTGCAGAATGTTGTTGTCCGCGAAGGCGCCGATCACCGAGGTCGGGATCAGGTCCATCAGAAACTGAGTGGTGGTGTGCATGTGCTGGCCGCGCTGGGCGATGTCGCCCATGTCGGCGGCCGAAAGCTGATCCAGATGAATGTTCGCGCCGCTGCCGATCCCGGTACTGAAGGCGAAGACCAGGCCGATCACCAACGCGATGGTGGTCAGGATTTCGAAGTAGATCACTGATTTCAGGCCGATGCGTCCGACCTTCTTCAAGTCGCCCGCGCCGCTGATACCGCTGACCACCACACAGAACACGATCAGGCCAATGAGCATCTTGATCAGTTTGATGAAGCCGTCGCCAAGCGGTTTGAGCTGGGCAGAGTATTCAGGAAGGGTCAGCCCGCAGACGATGCCGAGCACCAGTCCGAGAACCACTTGGAGGAAGATTGAACGCGAGCACCATCTGAGCATGGGAGGAATCCTGGTCGGTGTCCTGGCTGCCGTGCGCTTGAACGCATCAGATTCAGGACTTAATTATTGTGGTCTTACCGGTATGTCCAGTGCAGGCGCAGTCTAGGCGCAGGTTTTAGGCGTTCGCAAGTGAAAAAACCAAAATTGGCATGACCGGTCTTACCAGTTCGCCGTCAAGGCCCGTGCTTGAGCGGTTTTGCAGGTGAAAAAAAACCGGCCATTACTGTCCGGTTTTTTTGGATTCGGCGATCTTGCATTGACTGAGCGTCAGGCAAATGCCTGCCGTCGCCGCTGTAATTTCCAACGACTTGCTTTGATTAATTTATGTATCTAAGTGTACTTGCGCTTATCAAACGTTTAATCTTCATTCGGAATACTGAGGTCGGGCGCATTTCTTTCTTGAATGATTAAGTTGAAAAGCAACGGCTCCCCACCCCTGTCGCCGATATAAATATACTTGGAGTCGTGAAGTTTATGTTTGTGTAAAAGGCCGGAGCCTTTGGCTTGAATATAAATTTCCGGGTAGTCTTGTTTTATGTTATCCAGCGTCAGAACGTTATGACGTCGGTCGACCAGATTGAAAGTTGTTGCTCCTGCGGCAGGATATGCACCCACAAGCCCCGTGTCACTGATACTTAGGCACTGGCCGAAATACGGTCCCGGCGTGCGGATGTAGAGTTTGTAATCACTGCCGGTGTACCTGAAGTACAGGAGGAGACGGGGTTTGGCGTTTACCGGGACCTCGGGGCGCAGACCTAGAAAATGCGAATCGTCTCGCTGTTGCCGCTTTCCGGTAAAGAACCCGCCACTGCCAAATGAATAAGTGACAAGGGCCCGAGGTGCATGCAGCAAGTTGAGGAAGTGCAAAAGTGTATCGCGGGTGCCAAGGGTCGCCGTAAAGGATTTTTGTCGATTAGAACTCATGGGCAGTCTCTCTATTCGTTGGATTAGCGTTCTTCTGTTATTGAAAACAAGAAGTTTGGCTGAAAGTTTTCTGAGTTTTCGAATAGTAAGAGCTTTGCGTGTGACGTGCGTGCGGAGTAACTTTTCAAGCTATTTCTGTGGCGGGGTGATGCGGTTGTATAGTTTGTTATAGGGCTTTGAGGTCGGGGTGTTAATACGCAGGTATATCGAATTGAAGATATAAAAAAACCCGACCATCTCTGATCGGGTTTTTTGACTGCGGGATGTTACGGGCTAATTAAGCGCCGTACACCGGCAGCTTCTTGCAGATGGCCTTGACCTTCTCACGAACGGCGTCGATCACCGCTTCGTTGTTCAGATCAGCCAGGATGTCGCAGATCCAGCCGGCCAGCTCTTTGCACTCGGCTTCCTTGAAGCCACGAGTGGTCACAGCCGGAGTGCCGAAGCGCAGGCCGGAGGTGACGAACGGGGAGCGTGGATCGTTTGGCACGGAGTTCTTGTTCACGGTGATGAACGCTTTGCCCAAGGCGGCGTCGGCGTCTTTACCGGAGATTTCCTGCTTGATCAGCGAGAGCAGGAACAGGTGGTTTTCAGTACCGCCGGAGACCACGTCAAAACCGCGCTCGATGAACACGCCGGCCATGGCCTTGGCGTTCTTCACTACTTGTTGCTGGTAAGCCTTGAACTCAGGCTGCAGCGCTTCCTTGAAGCAGATCGCCTTGGCAGCGATCACGTGCTCCAGCGGGCCACCCTGGGCGCCCGGGAATACTGCGGAGTTCAGCTTCTTCTCGATGTCGGCGTTGGCGCGAGCCAGGATCAGACCGCCACGTGGACCGCGCAGGGTCTTGTGCGTGGTGGTGGTCACGACGTCAGCGAATGGCACCGGGTTCGGGTAGACGCCAGCGGCGACCAGACCGGCTACGTGAGCCATGTCGACGAACAGGTAGGCGCCGACTTTGTCAGCGATTTCGCGGAAGCGTGGGAAGTCGAGGATCTGCGAGTAGGCAGAGAAACCGGCCACGATCATTTTTGGCTTGTGCTCAACGGCCAGGCGCTCGACTTCGTCGTAGTCGATCAGGCCATTGGCGTCGATGCCGTACTGAACGGCGTTGTACAGCTTGCCGGAGGACGAAACGCTGGCACCGTGGGTCAGGTGACCGCCGTGGGCCAGGCTCATGCCCAGGATGGTGTCGCTCGCTTGCAGCAGGGCCAGGTAGACGGCGCTGTTGGCTTGGGAACCGGCGTGTGGCTGAACGTTGGCGTAATCGGCGCCGAACAGTTCTTTTGCACGGTCGATGGCCAGTTGCTCAACCACGTCGACGAACTCGCAACCACCGTAGTAGCGCTTGCCCGGATAGCCTTCGGCGTATTTGTTGGTCAGTACCGAGCCTTGAGCTTCCATCACCGCTGGGCTGGTGTAGTTTTCCGAAGCGATCAGCTCGATGTGTTCTTCCTGGCGCTGAGCTTCTTGCTCCATGGCGGCAAAAAGATCGGCGTCGTACTTGGCAATAGTCAAATCACGGCTGAACATGGCGGTCCTCAAGGATCGGGGCAGAAAAGGGGGGCATTCTAACCCAACCGCTTTTAGATGGCATATGAAAGGACATCATGTCGCAGACGAAAGGAATTCAGCTTCTAGCTGCAAGCCTCAAGCGGCAAGTCAAAATCGGACTGGCCACTGCTTGAAGCTTGCCACTTGAAGCTTCCAACTTTCTTCATGTTTGTTTGATTGGAGCTGTTGGCTCCAATCAATCAAACATGAAGAGCGCATCATTGCTGAACTGCGCCTCGAACCGGTTGGCCGGCATCGGTCGTCCGAACAGATACCCCTGAACCTCATCGCACCCATGCTCGCGCAGGAAGTCGAGTTGCTCATGGGTTTCCACGCCTTCGGCGATCACCGCCAGGTTCAGGCTGTGGGCCATGGCGATGATCGCCCGGGCAATCTGTGCATCCTGCTCGCCCGACGGTAGCCCATCGACGAAGGTGCGGTCGATTTTCAGCACATCAATCGGGAATTGCTTGAGGTAGTTGAGCGATGAATAACCGGTGCCGAAGTCGTCGACCGCAATGCTCAGGCCGAGGTTCTTCAAGCCGGCGAGTATCTGCATCGCTTCGCTGACTTCGCGCATCAGGATACTTTCGGTCAGTTCCAGCTCCAGGCACGCCGGCGGCAGGCCGGTTTCCTTGAGAATGGTGGCGATCCGCGTGCCGAGCTGGCCGTCGGAGAACTGCCGGGCCGAAATGTTCACCGAGACCTTCGGCACCCGCACCTTGGCCTGGTGCCAGGTCTTGAGCTGGCGGCAGGCTTCGCTGATCACCCAGTCGCCGACATCCACCACCAGCCCGAGCTCTTCGAGCACCGGAATGAAATCCCCCGGCGGCACCAGGCCTCGACGCGGATGACGCCAGCGCAGCAACGCTTCGGCACCGGTCAGGCGTTTGCCGTCGCCACTGAACTGCGGCTGGTAGTACAGAACGAATTCGTCTTGTTCCAGGGCATGGCGCAAGTCGCTTTCCAGTTCCAGGCGCTCCAGGGCGCTGGCGTTCATGTCCGCCTGATAGAACTGGAAGTTGTTCTTGCCGCGCTCCTTGGCGTGGTACATGGCGGTGTCGGCGTTCTTCATCAGTTGACTGAGTTCGTTGCCATCCTGCGGGCTCAGCGCGATGCCGATACTGGCGGTGACGAAAAACTCGCGGCCTTCGAGCACGAACGGTTTCACCAGGCTGGCGAGGATCTGTTCGGCGACATGAATCGCCCGGTTCAACGCCACTTCACGGTTGACCCGCGGTTGCAGCAGCAGGGTGAACTCGTCACCGCCCATGCGCGCCACGGTGTCGTCGTCATCGACGCAACCGAGCAGACGCGTGGCCATTTCCTTGAGCATGCGGTCGCCGGCGGCATGGCCGAGGGAGTCGTTGATCGGCTTGAAGCGGTCGAGGTCGAGGAACATCAGTACCACCCACGACTTCTGCCGTTCGGCCGATTGCAGCGCCGTGTGCAGACGGTCCTGGAACAGCGTGCGGTTGGGCAGGTGGGTCAGGGCATCGTAATAGGCGAGACGGTGGATCCGCTGCTCGCTGGCCTTGCGCTCGCTGATATCGCTGAAGAAGCACACGTAGCTGGCCAGATCGCCTTCATCGTCGAGCACGGCGGTGATGCCGACCCAGGCCGGATAGTGTTCGCCATTACGCCGCTTGAGCCAGACTTCACCTTCCCAGGTGCTGTTCTGATGCAGCTGCTTGAGCACGTAGCGCAGGTGGGCTTCCTGCTGTTCGTCGACGGTCAGCATGTTCGGCAACTGGTCCAGCACTTGCTCCACGGCATAACCGCTGACACGGCTGAACGCTTCGTTAGCCTGGACAATGTAGCCAGCCGGGTCGGTGATCAGGATCGCCGACGTGGAATGTTCGAATACCGTGGCCGCCATGCGCAGGTCTTTCTCCGCGCGGCGTTGCTGGCTGATGTCGCGACCCACGCCCAGCACGCCTTCGAAGGCGCCGTGTTCGTCCCAGACCAGCACCAGCCGCAGTTCGATCGGGATCTTGCGACCGTCAGCCCGCAGGCAGTCGAACAGGAACAGTTGGGTCTGCACCTGACTGCGCAGCAGCGCCAGTTGTTCGGGTTTGTTCAGTGCTTTGCTGACCCGGTCCATCAGGCTGTAGATGCCGGTCAGTTGTTGCGGGTTGGCGATGGTCGACTGCCAGCCGTTCTGGAAAATCCAGTCGGCGTCGAAACCCAGCACCGCTTGCACCGAAGGACTGACGTAGTTGAGCGTCAGCTTGCTGTCGGTGGAGAAAATCACGTCGCTGATGCTTTCAGCGAGCATCCGGTAACGCTGTTCGCTGTCACGCAGGGATTCACTGGCTTCGATCTGATCGGTGATGTCCTTGGCCACGCCGATGATTCGTGTGACTTGATCGTGTTTGTCCCGCGCCAGCGCCTGTTCGCGAATATCGAAACGTCGCCATTTGCCGTCGCGATGACGGAAGCGCAGCTGGCATTGCAATAGTTGGGTGTAACCCCCGTGACGCTGGGTCTGGCGTGAGCGGTGGTACTCATCGGCATCTTCGGGGTGCAGGAGGATTTCCCAGAAATACTCGCCCATCTGGTGCAGCTCGGTGCGGTTGTAGCCGAGGGTCTGGCCGAGGTGGTGGTTACTGAAAATCATCCGTTGGCTGATCACGTCCTGCACGTACAGGTGATCCGGTACGGTGCGCACCACATCGGACCAGAACCCCTCGCGCTCCAACAGCGACAGCTCGATGAGTTTGCGGCTGGTGATGTCGGTGATGCTCAGGATGACCGCTTTATAGTCCTCCTGGTTTTCCGGCAGGCGCAGCACCAGCCACAGGTGCTGGTCGCGGCCGTTGCCGTCCTGAAGCTTGATTTCCAGCTCAAGCTGTTTCTGCCGGTTGAGGACCGTCTCGAGCACTTGATGGCCGATGGCGGTGCCGTCCAGCGGACAGCCGTCAATCAGCAGCTTCCAGGCTTGGGAGCAGGAATTGACGTTCAGCAGTTGCAGGGCGACCTGATTGACCTCGGTAACGCGCAGTTCTGACAGCAGTTGCTGGCGTTGCTCCGGGTTCTTGAGCCACACCGTGAGTTGTTCGCTGCTGTGCAGCTGGGCCTTGTCGAAGAAACTCTTAAGCCCGGAGACGTCTAGCACGCAAAGGGCCACGCCGGTGCCTTCGAAAATATCGTGATAGCGTCGGCGGCCCTCATGCAGTTGGCGCTGTCGGCGGCGAATGTTCAGCAGCGCGATGAACGGCAGCAGGGAGAACGCCAGGCCCAACAGGCATTTGCCAATGAATGCCGGCAACAATTGTTCGAGCGCTTGCTGACGGTCGAACAGCCCGCGCAACTGCCAGTCGCTGCTGCTCAGCGGCACTGTCAGCACGCTATTGGCCAGATCGTCCGGGGACAACACGCCCTGACGGGTTGAAGGCGATGCTTCATCACGGCTGATGATTTGGTGATTGGCGCGGTTTTCCACCAGCCACAACGGGCGGATACCGGCCTCGTTCTGTTGGGTCAGTGACGAAAAAAAGCTCGGTGTCAGGCGTAGCGCCCAATAGCCACGGGTGCTGCCGCTGGCCTGATGCAGCAACAGATACACCAATGAACCGTCGTCGGCATTGCTGAAATAATGGGCCTGGGCGCGGCTGCGACGGACCAGGTCGCTTAGGTAGTCGGCGTCGTCGCTGTCGGCGGCGCTGTCGCTAATCACTTTTCCCGAAGGGCTGAGCAACGCCAGGCTGCGCAATCCAGGCAGCGACTGTTGCAGCTTGCGCAGCAACGCCTGCTGTTCGTCGGCACTTTGCGGTTGTTCGACGATCGGTAGCAGATTCAGGGCGATTTGCGCGTTGAGCGCCATGTTCAGGCTGACTTGCGAGGCCAGGTCGGCGGTGTAATCAATCGTGTATTGGCGCTGGTTTTTCTGGGTTTCGCGAAGTTGGTCCAGCAGCTGCCAGAACAGCAGCGCCAGTAGCAACAGCACGAGTGTCGCCAACGCACCCTTCAAGGATCCGCGCAGAGGCGAGCCGGGCGCAGGCTGGGGTGCGCTTACGGACGATGGCGGAGTGACGTTAGACAAACTGTAATCCTGCGGTTTGGCTGGACTGGCGCGACGTGCACTATAAGTCGGACGCCCGAAGGGCGGCTAGCATGCCTTGAGTTGTGGCGAAGTGCCAGTCCCTACTGGCTGGACTGCCATCTGTCATTCAGGTAGCTTTGCCGGTTACGCGGGAGCGTTCCAGCTCCTAGACTCAGACTTTTTCAGCGCGCACGCATTGATACCCGTCAAGCGGACGACGCGCACGGTCTGGCCGGGCAACGCCTGCGCTCCAAATCATCTGTCACTGACCCAAGGTTCTCCATGGCTCAATATGTATTCACCATGCATCGGCTGGGCAAAGTTGTTCCGCCGAAGCGGGAAATCCTGAAAAACATTTCGCTGTCGTTCTTCCCTGGCGCCAAGATCGGCGTACTCGGCCTCAACGGTTCGGGTAAGTCCACGCTGCTGAAAATCATGGCCGGCGTCGACACCGAGTTCGAAGGCGAAGCCCGTCCGATGCCGGAACTGAACATCGGCTACCTGCCGCAAGAACCGATCCTGGACCCGACCAAGACCGTGCGTGAAGTGGTCGAGGAAGCCGTCAGCGTGATCAAGAACGCCCAGGCTCGCCTGGACGAGGTCTACGCCGCATACGCGGATGAAGACGCCGACTTCGATAAACTGGCTGCTGAACAGGCCAAACTCGAAGCCATCCTGCAAGCGAGCGACGGTCACAACCTGGATCGCCAGCTGGAAGTCGCCGCCGATGCGCTGCGTCTGCCGGCGTGGGATGCCAAGATCGAATTCCTGTCCGGTGGTGAAAAGCGTCGTGTGGCCCTGTGCCGTCTGTTGCTGTCCGCCCCGGATATGCTGCTGCTCGACGAACCGACCAACCACTTGGACGCCGATTCCGTCGCCTGGCTGGAGCACTTCCTGCACGATTTCCCGGGCACAGTGGTTGCGATCACGCACGACCGTTACTTCCTGGACAACGTTGCCGGCTGGATCCTCGAGCTCGACCGTGGCGCCGGTATCCCTTACGAGGGCAACTATTCGGGTTGGCTCGAAGCCAAGTCCGACCGTCTGGCCGCCGAATCCAAGCAACAGTCGGCCCACGAAAAAGCCATGAAAGAAGAACTGGAGTGGGTGCGCAAAGGCGCCAAGGCCCGCCAGTCCAAATCCAAGGCTCGTCTGCAACGCTTCGAAGAAATGCAATCGCAGGAATTCCAGAAGCGTAGCGAAACCAACGAGATCTACATCCCGGCCGGTCCGCGCCTGGGCGACAAGGTCATCGAGTTCAAGAACGTTTCCAAGGGTTATGGCGATCGCGTGTTGATCGACAACCTGTCGTTCTCCATGCCTAAAGGCGCCATCGTTGGCGTGATCGGCGGTAACGGTGCCGGTAAATCGACCCTGTTCCGCATGTTGATGGGCAAGGAACAACCGGATTCTGGCTCCATCGAAGTCGGCGAAACCGTGCAACTGGCCTGCGTCGATCAGAGCCGCGAAGACCTGGACGGCAGCAAGACTGTGTTCCAGCAAATCTCCGACGGTTCGGACCAGATCCGCATCGGCAACTACGAGATTCCGTCGCGTACCTACGTCGGTCGCTTCAACTTCAAGGGCGGCGATCAGCAGAAGTTCGTCAAGGACCTGTCCGGTGGTGAGCGCGGTCGCTTGCACCTGGCCCTGACCCTGAAAGAGGGCGGCAACGTCCTGCTGCTCGACGAACCGTCCAACGACCTCGACGTTGAAACCCTGCGTTCCCTGGAAGAAGCCCTGCTGGACTTCCCGGGCGCTGCCATTGTGATCTCTCACGATCGGTGGTTCCTTGACCGCGTCGCGACACACATCCTGGCGTACGAAGACGACTCGCAAGCGGTGTTCTTCGAAGGTAACTACACCGAGTACGAAGCTGATCGCAAGAAACGCCTCGGCGAAGCGGCTTCCCAGCCGCATCGTGTACGGCACAAGAAACTGGCCTGATATCGGGTCGGTTGCATGAAAAAACGGAGCCTTCGAGGCTCCGTTTTTTTATGGGCGTCATCCCTGTCACCCAACCTCTATGCCCAGAACCTCAATCACCAAATCCCCCACCGGCCGCTTCCACACCACCTCATCCCCAACCTGCGCACCCAACAGCGCCCGCCCCAGTGGCGAACCCCAATTGATCAGCCCGCTGGCGGCGTCCGCCTGATCCTCGCCAACCAACTGCACACGCTGTTCGTTGCCCTGTTCATCGACAAATGTCACCCAGGCGCCCATCTGCACCTTCTCGGTCGAGGAGGCGGGTACGACTAACTGGGCGCTTTGCAGGCGTTGGTTGAAATATCGCCAGTCACGCTCGAGGTCGGCCTGGCGCTGTTTGTCGGCCAGTTCACCTTTCGCGCTCTGTTCATTGAGCTGGTTTTGCACTTCGGCGACTTTCGCCTGAAGCTGCGCAAGCCCGGCGGGCGTGACGTAATTGGGCTGCGCGCTGACTTGCCGTTCAACTGGCTGATCGGCTTGCGCGGCGGTGTTATCTTCATTGACGAAGGCGCGACTCATGGTTTTCTCCCGTTATAGGGTTTGGGCCATGGTTGCAGTCTTTTAGTTTCGACGGATGTCTGTCAGCGACTCATGGCGAGCGATAGGCCCGGGCAGCGCCCTGGTCTTTCTGTTGCTGCCAGGCTTTGTCCCGATCGTCCCAATGGCGGCTGTGATAGTCCGCGCGATCTTCACTTTCGCGCATCGCCTGGCACTGGCGGAAACCGTCGCTCCAGCCTTCGGCGTATTGCTTGTCCTTTAGGTAGCGCGGGACGTTCTTGCGAAACTCGCCGGTGATGGCCCCGGCGGCCTGCCGGCCACTGCTGCAACCGTCATCGAAACCATCGGCGAAGGCCGGTGGATAGCCTTTGGCGATCAGATCTTCGTGGGTCGTCTGGCAACCCGCAATCGACATCAACAACCCCAGCACCACTGCGCAACGCCACATCTCTGACTCCCGGACCGTTTCAACGGCCTATAAGGGAAGTCTAGGAGTGGATTCGTGAGGCGTGTGTGAAAGGCCTGTGATTAATCCGTTCGGCCAGGCTTGCTACCACACGGGGTTGCGGTGGATTCGGGTCAATAGTGATACCACTTCACCTCAAGCATCACTTCGTTCTCGGGGGTGGAGAGGTGGCTGAATTCGCGTTGGGCGCTCAGGCGCAGTCCCAGGTTGCGCGACAGTTCCCACTGCTGGTTCAGGCTCATGCTGCGGCGCACTTCGCCGTTGGTGAAGAAATCGCCCTTGGCTTCCAGACTGAAGTTGCCGAGCGGGTTTTTCCACAGCAAGCCACTGTTGAAGCCGGCGGCCGGGGCAACGAACCCGGCAAAGTCGTTGTTGTGTTCGATGCGCACCGTGCCCAGCGCAAAGCCGAGCATGTCTTCGCTCAGTTGCCAGGTGCCGCCGGCACCACCGTTGACGTGGCTGACCAGTGTTTCGTCGTCATGTTTGCCCGGCACCCGTTCCAGGCCGCCGGTGACTTGCCACGACAACGGCTGCAACAGCTCATTGCGTGGCGTCAGGGAGCGGATGGTCGCCAGGTCGAGTTGCTGCAACTGCCAATGGTTGCCTTCGTATTGACGCAGTTTCATCTGCAGGATTTCGATCTGTGCGCCTAGCGGGAAGCTCTCGGCGTTATCGTTGAGGTCGTGATAAGCCATGCGCAGGCCATATTCGCCAAAGGCCTTGTCGCCCCGGGTGCCGATGCCGGCCTGCCAGGTGCGCGATTCATGACCGTCCTCGGGCAGCCCGGGGCGGGGGATATCCAGCTCTGGCGGCGGGTTCTGGTTGATCGCGCGCAGCAATTCGAAACTGCGTTGTGCCCGTTCCGGATCGCGTTCCTGGCCATTGGCGCGATAACGTTCAAGTCGGTAAGCCGCATCGATGATCAGCGCCTGACGTTCGCGTGGTTGCGCCTTGAACGCCGGTTGCTGCAGCTGCTTCTGGTCGGCGCTGACTTTCAGCACCCATTGCTGTTCTTCATCGGTCAACGGCTGGGCGCGGCTCAACAACTCCCGTTCGCGTGATGGACGATATTGAATGGACTGCACCAACCCGGCTTCTTTCACCGCTTTGACGGTGTCGGTCGGAATCGCCGTGAGCGGAAATTGCTCGGTCAGGCGCAGGCTCGGACGCGCCACTTGCAGCAGCTCCAGCAGGCGATAAGAGCAGTTTTCGTCGAAGAAGAAATAGTCGAACTGGATCTGCTTCAACTCCCAGACGTGCTCGACCATGCGCTCGGTTTCTGCCTGCGTCAGGTTCAGCCGGTACTCCCACAGATCACGATTTTCGAGGCTGCGGTATTCCGAGAGTTTTTCCTGATAGGGCACCAGTGCGAACAGCCCTGGATAACCGCCCATCAAGCCTTTCCAGGCGTAAAGGATGCTGTTGTCCGAACCTTCGATATAGGCGCCGAAGTTAATCGCGTAACTGAGCAGTGCAGTCTTGTCGCTCTCTACATCGGCCTGGTCGATGCGCAGCAAGGTATGGCCGAACATTGATGAAGGACTGTTCAGATAAGCCGCCGGGAAAATCATCACCGCGCTGTGGGGCGAGACATCCTTGAACCACTGCTTGAATTCTGTGCAATCGACTGATGGAAGATCAGTCAGGTTGAGCTGCGCCTTCAGCCAGCGGGTACGGGCCGGGTAGACACACTGGGCATGCCGTTCGCCAGCGCTGGCTGGTGCGTACAGCGCCTGCACGGTGGCGGCCAGTTCGCGGTCGGGATGTTCATTGCCGTCGGGCGCCAGAAAGAACTTCTTGTCGCTGACATAGCTGCGCCAGCCGCCGAGCTTGGCGGTTTCGTAATGGCCCAGGGAAATCCAGAAAGGGTCGTTGGCCAGTTGCTGCAAACGTTGATCGTCAAGGTGTGGCGCGGCGGACAGCGGGGCGCAGACACAGAGCGCCAGCCAGGCAAGGCGTTTGAGCATAGTGGGCAACTTAAGTCGAAAAAAAACAAAGACCCAAAGAGGGACGGGCCCAAAAAATAAAACCCGCGCCTCGAGAGGAGCGGGTGGAGTCGAGCTTAAGCTTGAGTCGCGTACTTGGCCAGACGCGGATCGTTCTTCAGGATAGCCAGAGTGTTGGTATGCACGTCTTCAGCGGTCACGTCAGCCTTGCTGAAGATCTGCTGGAAGTGCTCGTGAGTCACAGTGGCGAAATGCGCACGGTCTTCCGGCGCCACGCCCAGTACCACGGCATAGGTCGTCAGCGCTTCGCCGTTGCCTTTAGCCATGTCTTCGGACAGCTCGTTCATCATGCCATTCATGGCAAGCCAGGATTTGCCGCCATAGGTCAGCGACGCATTAGTCGAGCAACCGTTGGTACCGGAAGTCATACCAAACGTTGCGTTGCCGGACGTGCCGTTAGTGGTGGATGCCAGGAAGTGAGCCGGAGTGCCACGCTGACCTTCGAACAGCATGTTGCCCCAACCGCAATCCGGGCCGCCTGGCGCTTGTGCCATGGCGTTGAGGGATACAACGGTGAAGAGAGTACCGAGAAGAATCCGTTTCATAGCTATGTTCTCTTTGTGTGCATACCAATGGACAAGGGGTCTGGCCCGATCTGGCGCCAGTGGGCCGGTTATTAGTTCCAGCCGCGCAGTTTGGAGTTTAGGCACGTTCCAAGGGTTCCGTTATTTTTTACCAAACATTCGCACTAAACATTGATTTGGCCCCGGCGCACCTGGGGATGAAGGCTTGTCTATGCTTTGGCAAAAGGCGCGCCTTGCAAGTGAGGTATGGGCAGCGCCAGAATGCCGCTATCTGCCCCGCCTGATGTAAGGAAGCCCGATGCCTGATCCTGTTGCTGCCAGCTTGCGTCTAGCGCCTGAAGCGCTGACCCGTCCGTTTTCCGCTGAACAGTTCAGCTTCTCTACCACCAATGATCTGGAGCCCTTTCGCGGTGTGCTTGGCCAGGAACGTGCGGTCGAAGCCTTGCAGTTTGGCGTGGCCATGCCACGCCCCGGTTACAACGTATTCGTCATGGGTGAGCCCGGCACTGGCCGGTTCTCGTTCGTCAAACGCTACCTGAAAGCCGAAGGCAAACGCCTGCAGACCCCGGCTGACTGGGTCTACGTCAACAATTTCGACGAGCCTCGCGAACCCCGCGCACTGGAGCTGCCCTCGGGCACGGCCGGTGCCTTCATCGCTGACATCAACGGCTTGATCGACAACCTGCTGGCAACCTTTCCGGCGGTCTTCGAACACCCGTCCTACCAGCAGAAAAAAAGTGCCATCGACCGTGCCTTCAACCAGCGCTACGACAAGGCTCTGGATGTGATCGAGCGCCTGGCGCTGGAGAAAGAGGTCGCGCTGTACCGCGATGCCAGCAACATCGCGTTCACTCCGATGGCCGAGGGAAAGGCGCTGGACGAGGCGGAATTTTCCCAGTTGCCGGAAGCCGATCGCGACCGTTTCCACGACGATATTTCGTGGCTGGAAGAGCGCCTCAACGAAGAACTCGCGAGCCTGCCGCAATGGAAGCGCGAGTCGAGCAATCAGCTGCGCCACCTCAACGAAGAAACCATCACCCTGGCCTTGCAGCCACTGTTGTCTCCGCTCTCGGAGAAGTACGCCGAAAATGCTGCGGTGTGTGGTTACCTGCAAGCGATGCAGGTTTATCTGCTCAAGACCGTGGTCGAGCAACTGGTCGACGACAGTAAAGTCGATGCGGTAGCCCGCAAGATGCTGGAAGAACAATACGCGCCGAGCCTGGTGGTCGGTCATTCGGCCAGCGGCGGTGCGCCGGTAGTGTTCGAGCCGCACCCGACTTACGAAAACCTGTTTGGCCGCATCGAATACAGCACCGACCAAGGGGCGCTCTACACGACCTATCGGCAGCTGCGCCCGGGTGCATTGCACCGCGCCAACGGCGGATTCCTGATCCTTGAAGCGGAAAAAATGCTCAGCGAGCCGTTTGTGTGGGACGCGCTGAAACGCGCCCTGCAATCGCGCAAGCTGAAAATGGAGTCGCCGCTCGGTGAGCTGGGCCGTCTGGCCACCGTGACCCTGACGCCGCAAAACATTCCATTGCAGGTCAAGGTCGTCATCATTGGTGCGCGGCAGCTGTATTACACGCTGCAAGACCTCGATCCGGACTTCCAGGAAATGTTCCGCGTCCTGGTGGACTTCGATGAAGACATCCCGATGGTCGACGAAAGCCTGGAGCAGTTCGCCCAGTTGCTCAAGACCCGTACTTCGGAAGAAGGCATGGCGCCGCTGACCGCCGACGCGGTGGCACGCCTGGCGACCTACAGCGCACGCCTGGCCGAGCATCAGGGACGTTTGTCGGCGCGCATCGGTGATCTTTTTCAGCTGGTCAGCGAGGCGGATTTCATTCGTAACCTGGCGAGTGACGAAATGACTGACTCGGGGCATATCGAACGAGCACTGAAGGCCAAGGCGACCCGTACCGGGCGCGTCTCGGCACGGATTCTCGATGACATGCTCGCCGGGATCATCCTGATCGACACCGATGGCGCGGCGGTGGGCAAATGCAATGGCTTGACCGTGCTGGAAGTCGGCGACTCGGCCTTTGGCGTTCCGGCGCGGATTTCCGCCACGGTGTATCCGGGTGGCAGCGGCATTGTCGACATCGAGCGCGAGGTCAACCTTGGCCAGCCGATTCACTCCAAAGGCGTGATGATCCTTACCGGGTATCTGGGCAGCCGTTACGCCCAGGAATTCCCGCTGGCGATCTCGGCGAGTATCGCGCTGGAGCAGTCCTACGGTTACGTCGACGGCGACAGTGCGTCGCTGGGCGAGGCGTGCACGCTGATCTCGGCCTTGTCGAAAACACCGCTCAAGCAGTGCTTTGCGATCACGGGCTCAATCAACCAGTTTGGTGAAGTGCAGGCTGTAGGCGGGGTCAACGAGAAAATCGAAGGCTTCTTCCGACTCTGCGAAGCCCGCGGTTTGACCGGTGAGCAGGGGGCGATCATTCCCCACGCCAACGTTGCCACGCTGATGCTCGATGAGAAGGTGTTGTCGGCGGTGCGTGCGGGTCAGTTCCACGTCTATGCGGTGCGCCAGGCCGATGAGGCGCTGAGCCTGCTGGTGGGCGAGCCGGCCGGTGCGCCGGACGAGAATGGCGCGTTTCCCGAGGGCAGCGTGAATGCGCGGGTGGTGGAACGCTTGCGGGTGATCGCTGAAATGATCAGCGAAGACGACCTCAAGGAAGCCGAGAAAGAAGCGGCGCTGGAGGCGTTGGTCGAAGCCAAGCCGGCCTGACCAATCTGAGGATCACAACGATCCACTGTGGGAGCGAGTCTGCTCGCGATGATGCACTGTCAACCAACACATGTGTTGGCTGAACGTCCGCCATCGCGAGCAGGCTCGCTCCCACATTTATATTGGGTGAATCCTGAAAAAGTGCCATCACTCTGGCGCCAATATTCACACAATGACCATTCGGCGCCTTCTGGTTTCGCTTGACGTACTGGTCAGACTTTTCTTCTATTCTCAGGTCAAGGATATCGACAGTAATCACTGGATCGAGACAGCCTTCCCGTGGGGGCTGAATACCGGATCTATCGAGGGTCGCCGCCATGTCGCGCAACCTCTGCCTTACCCGTCAATGTTTGGGCCTTGTGACCCGTATCGAATGTGCCATCCGCCCATTGGCGGGGGATACGGGCATGTGGACCTTGCTCTTTGCCGCCGGAATGGCCGGCGAACAACCTTCAGCCATCAAGGCACAGGGCCCGTTCCACGGCCCTTTCGTGGCTGAATCAATTCTCGACACGATTGTTGAGAGCCTGACCTTGCATGGCTACGAGCTGGCCGATGACCCGCAGATCTGGTGCCTGCACCTGCAAGCCCAGCTTCGGGAAATCAACGGTGGCCGATGCCGCAATCTCGGTGGCTTCGAGTTCCGACCCGATCACTGAGCCGGCTATTGTTCAAGGTGGGTTAGGTCCGCCTGGGCCAGTTTGACTTCGAAACCGTATTGCACGGTGGTGAGGTCGGTTCGCTGGTAAGTTTCCAGACGCGTTGGCTGGCCGTAGAAGTAATGCACGGCAAATAATGCCGGGCCGTCTGTGCTCGCGTCGTGGGTCACCGAAAGAATCTCTTTCAGGTAGTTTCCAGTCTCGTCCTTGGCAAAAAAACGCCAGTCCTGAGCTGGAAACAGCTTTTGATCGACCACCAATGCATTGCCTTTGAGTTCCAGGCCTTTGGGCAGTGGGTGGGCGTTGAGCGTTTGTTTGTCGACAATCGCCAGAAACAGCGGCATCGAGCCCACTGCATAGGCCGGCGTCTCCGGAAACAGGTTCAGGTCATAGGAGATGACTCCGCGAAGCGGGTCGACCTGATAAGCCTGCGATGGCAGCTCGATGGGGCCATCGCGTTTGCCATTTTTGTCCGCTGTAAAAAAAGTGACCGGGCTATCGCCAGGACTGAACGAGGTGCCGAGCAGTTCATCGTTGAAGCTTCGGGGATGATCGAACTCAATGCGCGCGGCACTCGGGTCGTCCACCGACTGAGTGACGATGACGCTCTTCTTCAATTGTTCCTCGCCGAGTGTCGCGCCCTTTAGCCAGCGCGGGGCCTGATCGTCATACACCACGACGGGCAAGTTCAGTGGCTGGATGGCTTTTGCCGTGGTGTGCGAATCGAAGCGGCGCACCGGCAGGTTGAGGTCTTTGCGTGTCACCGTGACGGTTGAAAAATCTAATACGCTGACGTCGAGGGTGTCGATCGAGCCGTTGAAGTACACCTTGGTGTAATGATGATTCTGCTGCTTCTCGAAGTTGCGCTGTTCTTCATCGATCTGCTTTGCGAACGCCTCGCTCCAGGCCTTCTGTTGTTGCATTTTCGCCAGCTGGTTTTGATAGAAGGCAATTTGCGCGGCGGTTTCATTGATCGAACCCGAACGCGAAATGAATTGTCCGGTGGTGTCCTTGGCCTGAACGATCAAGGGGTTCAATGGTGTATCGCCGACTTCGGAGGCCGGAGGAGCGCTGTTGTTGAATTCGATTTCAGCGTAGTTGTTGGCAAGGCGCAGCAAGGTGACGCTGAGGTTGTCATCGGTGCGGGTCTGGCCCACGTCTTTTTTCGTCAGTTCAAAGGTGTAGAGGCGGCTCGGCGCAATCACTTCCACCTTGCCCAGCAGGCTCACGGGTTGGGGCTGGTGCTTGATGTCCACGTTCAGGCCTTCTATGAACGGATAGGTCACCGTCAAATCATCGGGGTTGCTCAGGTTGGAACTCGAGGGGCTCAGTTGAATTCCAGGATCGGTTTCCGACCATTCCGGCTGGAACGCGATGACGCGCTTGTTGCTCAGGGTCACCGATTGCCATTCCAGGCCATGGGGAAAGAGGAATGACGCCGGGACGCTGAAGTTGAAGGGGAACACCGGTTGCAAGTCGGTCAGGTAGTCGGAGCTCGAATCCTTGTGCAGCACGAACAGACCGTTGATATACGTATCGACCAGCGCCTGTGGCGTGGGGTAATGCTTGAGCGCGGCGAGGACGTCTTCGCCGTACTCGGTTTCGACAGGCTTGCTGTCGAGTTTCAGTTGCGCACGTTCGAGCAGCAACAGTGAGCCGCCCAGTTCGGCCACGGCATCCTTGAGCTTGGGATCCTGAATGGCGTCCAGAGACTTTTCGAACTGCGCGGTCTTTTCCTCGAGGCTGACCTGGCGTTTCTCGTCACTTGGCGAGCAGGCACTCAACAGCAAAGCCAGGCAAATACCGGCACTCGTCAGAGGCAATCGCACATCCATTTCCAGTTTTCCTGTCCGATGTCGCTAATCTTTCGATAGTCTGGACACTAGCAGAAAAACTTTGTAACACACGCGCAGGTAAAGGATTTCCCAACGGTTTCGGGTTGCTTCTGGGGACAGACAGGCGGCTGGTATACTCGCGACCATTTTCAACCCTACGTGCGAGATTCAATGGAACGCTTTATCGAAAATGCGATGTACGCCTCCCGCTGGCTGCTGGCGCCGATCTACTTCGGTCTGTCCCTGGGGCTGCTGGCACTGGCACTGAAATTCTTCCAGGAAGTCTTCCACGTCATCCCTAACGTGTTTTCGATGGCCGAGTCGGATCTGATCCTGGTGCTGCTGTCGTTGATCGACATGGCCCTGGTGGGCGGCCTGCTGGTGATGGTGATGATTTCCGGTTACGAAAACTTCGTCTCCCAGCTGGACATTGACGACGACAAGGAAAAACTCAACTGGTTGGGCACCATGGATTCGTCTTCGTTGAAGATGAAAGTGGCGGCCTCCATCGTGGCGATTTCCTCCATCCACTTGCTGCGGATTTTCATGGACGCCAAGAACGTCGATCCCGAGCATTTGAAGTGGTACGTGATCATCCACATGACGTTTGTGATATCGGCGTTTGCCATGGGGTATCTGGACAAGCTGACCAAGCACTGATTGCTGTCTTTTTGCAGTACCCAACCGCCCGTCTGTTGTGAAACAGACGGGCGGTGTCGGTTTTGGCTTGTGCTTTGAGGTGCCGAGGCCTATGCATGTATTGATATTGGCTCGCCACTGCGTGAGGTGCCTCCATGAACGTTGAAGAGTTGCGTGCGTATGCCATCGCCGGAAAAATCGATGAGCTGAACCTGATTTCCATGGAGGGCGGGATCTATCTGCTGGAGGCACGGATGCACGGTGCGGCGTATCCGTTAAGCGATACCCGCGGGCGTATGTTTAATTTGCGCTCGGTCGAGCATGCACGTGATCTGATCAAGTCCTTCCCGGTCTTGCCATTCAACCTTGTGCACACCTCTGTTCATGACGAAATGTGCGGGTTGAGTGCGGCTGCCGAAGAAAGCCTCAAGGTGCCGATCGCCTTCCGTTCGTTCTGGGCGCACTGACGGCGCTCATCAGCACCGAGACATCTGTGCTAGTCTGCTGGCCCTTTTGGTTCCGGGCGCTCCGGGATGCGCTGTGCAAGCACGGCAAGTTCCGAGCCGTCCGCACAGCGGAGCAGTGTCATGTCCGAAGTAAATCTGTCCACCGACGAAACCCGCGTCAGCTACGGTATTGGCCGTCAGCTGGGCGATCAACTGCGCGACAACCCGCCACCGGGCGTTAACCTGGACGCGATCCTGGCTGGCCTGACTGACGCATTCGCCGGCAAGCCTAGCCGTGTGGGTCAGGAAGAAATGTCCGCAAGCTTCAAGGTGATCCGCGACATCATGCAGGCCGAAGCAGCTGCAAAAGCTGAAGCGGCTGCTGGCGAAGGCCTGGCGTTCCTGGCTGAAAATGCCAAGCGCGATGGCATCACCACCCTGGCTTCCGGCCTGCAATTTGAAGTGCTGACTCAAGGTGAAGGCGCCAAGCCAACCCGTGAAGATCAAGTGCGCACCCACTACCACGGCACCCTGATCGACGGCACTGTGTTCGACAGCTCCTACGATCGTGGTCAGCCAGCGGAATTCCCGGTTGGCGGCGTGATCGCTGGCTGGACCGAAGCCCTGCAACTGATGAACGCCGGTAGCAAATGGCGCCTGTACGTGCCGAGCGAACTGGCTTACGGCGCTCAAGGCGTTGGCAGCATTCCGCCGCACAGCGTTCTGGTATTCGACGTCGAGCTGCTCGACGTTCTGTAAGACATGGCCCGATCTAACGTCGGGCTGATGTGGGAGCGACGCACCGTCGCTCCCACAGTGTTTTACGGTTTCTCATAACTCGATCTTATGGTTCAAATCGCTGGTCGGGCGCAACGCCCGGGCATAGCAGAACAGAAACAGATTACGCACCAGTTCCTTAAGTACCACCGGCTCGCTGGAACTCAAGCTGTTGACGTCCAGGTCGCCCTGGTCCTGCAATTCGCTCAAGGCTTCTTCTTCAAGCACCGCACAGACTTCTCCGGTTTCCCGATGCAGGATCCTGAGGTAAGGGTGTGGACGGTCCAGCCAGGCATCGATCAAATAGGTCATGGGTCTCATCTCCTTTAAATAGGTTTCAATGAGAAAAATTCTTATTCGTCGAATAGCAAGGGCCTATTGGCGATTTGTGATTTTTCCGGGTAAAGGTTGCGTAAGGTCAAAACGGCTGGCGTTTGGCTACTGCGAGGGGGGGGCTGAGCGAAGCGGGGGAGGGTGAAGCGCCATCCCACGCAGGGCGCGGGATGGAAGACAGCAATATCAGACTTTTCTGACGAACTCGGATTTGAGCTTCATCGGGCCAATGCCGTCGATCTTACAGTCGATGTCGTGATCGCCGTCGCACAGGCGGATGTTCTTGACCTTGGTGCCGACCTTGACCACCAGCGACGTGCCTTTGACCTTGAGGTCCTTGATCACGGTGATGGTATCGCCGTCTTGCAGAACATTACCGACCGAATCTTTTTTCACTGAGTCGTCGGACGCCGCTTCGACTTCGCCGCTGGCGGACCATTCGTGGGCGCACTCCGGGCAGATCAACTGCGCACCGTCTTCATAGGTGTATTCGGAATTGCATTTCGGGCAGGGTGGCAACGTGCTCACTAAGGCTCCTTGGATTGAGGATCGCTAAAAGTCGCACATTATATAGGGTTTTAGGTCGCAGAGGGCTGAACGCTGATAAACCTGTGGGAGCGAGCCTGCTCGCGATTGCGGTGTGTCCGTCAGCAACAGTGTCGACTGGCGGATTGCAATCGCGAGCAGGCTCGCTCCCACAGGGTATTGCGGTGCAGTTAGTGCGTACGGGCGACCGCAAATTCGCTCAACTCAACCAGCGCATCGCGGTATTCGCTGGCAGGCAGGGCGTCGAGGCATTTGATCGCGCGGGCCACGTAATCACGGGCCAGTGTTGCGGTGTATTCCAGCGAGCCGGAAGCTTCAACGGCCTCGCGGATGCGTTCCAGATCTTCGATCCCGCCTTTCTGAATGGCCTTGCGCACCAGTGCAGCCTGCTCCGGCGTGCCTTCGCGCATGGTGTAGATCAGCGGTAAAGTCGGTTTTCCTTCGGCCAGGTCGTCACCGACGTTCTTGCCCAGGGTCTCTGCGTCGCCTTTGTAGTCCAGCAAGTCGTCGACCAGTTGGAAAGCCACGCCCAGATGATCGCCAAACGTACGCAGCGCTTCGGCCTGTTCCGCCGTGGCTTCGCACAGGGCTGCGGCGCTATGGGTCGACGCCTCGAAGAGCATCGCGGTCTTGCCGCGGATGACTTCCATGTAGGTTTCTTCCGTGGTGCTGGCGTCACGAATCTTCGACAGCTGCAACACTTCGCCTTCAGCGATGATGCGCGTGGCTTGCGAAAGAATCTTCATCACTGGCATCGAGCCCAGCTCTACCATCATCTCGAAGGAGCGCGAGTACAGGAAGTCGCCGACCAGGACGCTGGGAGCGTTGCCCCACATGGCGTTGGCGGTCGAGCGGCCACGGCGCATGCCCGACATGTCGACCACGTCGTCATGCAACAGGGTGGCGGTGTGCAGAAATTCGATGGTCGCGGCCAGCAGGCGCAAGTCATCGCCTTCGCGACCCAGGGCCTTGCCACACAGCAACACTAATAAAGGGCGCAGGCGTTTACCGCCGGCCGAGGTAATGTAATCGCCGATTTTCGATACCAGCGGCACGCGCGAAGTCAGCTGCTTCTTGATGATGCCGTCGACGGCGCTAAAATCGTCCGCCACCGCGCGGTAGAAAGCTTGGGGTTGCATCAGCGACAGTTGCTCCAGAAGGGTTGCGCGGCATGCTAGGACCCACGTCGGCGGGTGTCAAGGCGCGATGGACGGCCTCTTGCATCGTCTTGGCAGCTTGCGTACAATCGCGCACCCTGAACTTCCTGGGCAGCACCTGCCTTACGCAATTGCAAACAGGCCTTCCAGCCTTATGCAGCCATGCCAGCCAATACCTCTTCTTATAAAGAGCTGGGTGAGCAGGATTATCGGAGAAATACCATGTCGTACGCAGTAATTGTTACTGGTGGCAAGCAATACAAGGTCGCCCCAGGTGAATACCTGAAGATCGAAAAACTGGAAATCGCTACCGGCGAATCCGTTACTTTTGATCGCGTTCTGTTGGTCGCCAATGGCGATGACGTGAACATCGGCGCTCCAGTTGTTGCCGGCGCTACCGTTGTGGCTGAAGTGATCTCCCAAGGTCGTCACGATAAAGTCCGCATCATCAAGTTCCGTCGTCGTAAGCACCACATGAAGCGTATGGGCCACCGCCAGTGGTACACCGAGATCAAAATCACCGGTATTCAGGCTTAATTTCAGCCTAATTCCTCACTAGGAGAATTGACTCATGGCACACAAAAAAGCTGGTGGTAGTACCCGTAACGGTCGCGACTCAGAAGCCAAACGCCTTGGCGTGAAGATGTATGGCGGCCAGGTTATCATTCCGGGCAACATCATCGTGCGTCAGCGCGGCACCCAATTCCACGCCGGTTACGGTGTTGGCATGGGCAAAGATCACACTCTGTTCGCTAAAATCGACGGCGTGATCAAGTTCGAAGTAAAAGGCGCCTTCGGTCGTCGTTACGTAAGCATTGTCCCGAAGACTGAAGTCGTCGCGGCATAATTACGTGGTTGCTGGAAAAGCCCTGTCTTGCGACGGGGCTTTTTCGTTTGTGGGGTGAGTCTCTTGCAAAGCTGTTTGTAATGGGCTCCAGCGCTGGATTCGCGGTCGTTGATTGAGGTCGCTGCGCTCATTTTTGCAAGAGTCTTATGTCTAGATTTTTTCGGCTCGTCCGTATGGCGAGAGGCGTTTTGTTATGAAGTTTGTTGATGAAGTATCGATTCGAGTAAAGGCCGGTGACGGCGGCAACGGTTGCATGAGCTTCCGTCGCGAAAAATTCATCGAAAACGGCGGCCCGAACGGCGGTGACGGTGGTGATGGCGGTTCGGTCTACATGATCGCCGACGAAAACCTCAACACCCTGGTGGACTACCGTTACACTCGGCACTTTGATGCCGAGCGCGGTTCCAACGGCGGCAGCACTGACTGCACCGGCAAGAAAGGTGAGGAGTTGGTGCTGCGTGTACCGGTCGGCACCACCGTTATCGATGCAGCCACCCAGGAAGTCATTGGCGACCTGACCAAGGCTGGCCAGAAATTGTTGGTGGCTCATGGTGGCTGGCACGGCCTGGGCAACACGCGTTTCAAATCCAGTACCAACCGGGCTCCGCGTCAGACCACTCCGGGCAAGCCGGGTGAGGCGCGTGATCTCAAGCTGGAAATGAAAGTGTTGGCTGACGTTGGTCTGTTGGGCTTGCCCAATGCTGGCAAAAGTACCTTCATTCGTTCGGTATCGGCCGCCAAGCCGAAAGTCGCCGACTACCCGTTCACCACGCTGGTGCCAAACCTGGGTGTGGTCAGCGTCGATCGCTGGAAGAGCTTCGTGGTCGCGGACATTCCGGGGCTGATCGAAGGGGCTTCCGACGGCGCAGGCCTGGGGATCCGTTTCCTCAAGCACTTGTCGCGTACCCGTTTGCTACTGCACCTCGTCGACATGGCGCCGCTGGATGACGCCAGCGCTCCGGATGCCGCTGAAGTGATCGTCAGCGAGCTGACCAAGTTCAGCCCGTCCCTGGCTGAGCGTGATCGCTGGCTGGTGCTGAACAAATGCGACCAGATCCTTGAAGAAGAGCACGACGCTCGCGTCAAGGAAATCGTCGATCGTCTGGAGTGGACCGGTCCTGTTTACGTGATTTCGGCCATCTCCAAGCTCGGTACCGAGCGTCTGTGTCACGACATCATGCGTTACATGGAAGACCGTGCTGATCGTCTGGCTAACGACCCGGCCTACAAGGAAGAGCTGGCCGAACTCGATCAGCGCATCGAAGACGAAGCCCGTGCTCAGCTGCAGGCGCTGGATGATCAGCGTGCCCTGCGTCGCAGTGGCGTGAAGTCGGTCCACGACATCGGCGACGATGATTGGGACGAAGAAGATGTGGATGATGAAGACGGTCCGGAAATCATTTACGTGCGTGACTGATTCGTTGCGATAAACTTAAACGCCGCTTGCTAGAGCGGCGTTTTAGTATCTGGAAATCGGTAGTCACGAATAACGTTACGGGCAGTGCTACGTCGCGCTGTCCTCAAGCTAAGGTTGAAGATGATGCGGAGCAAGGTGACAGGTGCGCAGCGTTGGGTCGTGAAAATCGGCAGCGCTTTGCTGACGGCGGACGGCAAGGGCCTGGATCGCGCGGCAATGGGTGTCTGGGTCGAGCAGATGGTGGCTCTGCATGAAGCTGGCGTCGAGCTGGTGCTGGTGTCCTCCGGGGCCGTGGCAGCGGGGATGAGTCGCTTGGGCTGGACGGTACGACCCAGTGCGATGCACGAGCTGCAGGCCGCTGCCGCCATCGGTCAGATGGGGTTGGTGCAGGCCTGGGAGTCGAGCTTCGCCGAGCATGGCCGGCACACCGCGCAGATTCTCCTGACGCACGATGACTTGTCCGACCGCAAACGCTATCTGAATGCGCGCAGTACGCTGCGAGCGTTGGTCGAGCTAAAAGTGATCCCGGTCATCAACGAAAACGACACCGTGGTAACCGACGAGATCCGTTTTGGCGACAACGACACCTTGGCGGCGCTGGTGGCGAACCTGGTTGAGGCTGATCTGCTGGTCATTCTCACCGACCGCGATGGCATGTTCGACGCTGACCCTCGCAACAATCCCAACGCTAACCTGATTTACGAAGCGCGCGCCGATGATCCTGCGCTGGATGCTGTCGCGGGCGGCACCGGTGGTGCATTGGGTCGTGGCGGTATGCAGACCAAATTGCGCGCTGCGCGTCTGGCTGCGCGTTCCGGTGCCCACACCATCATCGTGGGTGGGCGCATTGAGCGCGTGCTGGATCGTCTGAAGGCGGGGGAGCGCATCGGCACCTTGCTGTCGCCGGAGCGCGGCATGCTGGCGGCGCGCAAGCAATGGCTGGCAGGGCATCTGCAGACTCGCGGCACCCTGGTGCTGGATGCGGGTGCGGTGACGGCGTTGTCCAAGGGCAACAAAAGTCTGCTGCCGGTGGGCGTCAAGCTGGTCCAGGGCAGTTTCCGGCGTGGCGAAATGGTCGTTTGCGTGGCTCCGGATGGTCGGGAGATCGCTCGCGGCCTGGCCAACTACAGTGCGCTAGAAGCACAAAAAATCATCGGTCAGTCGTCTGAGGCGATTGTCGGTCTGTTGGGTTACATGGCTGAGCCAGAACTGGTTCACCGCGATAACCTGATTCTGGTCTGAAGGAATACCTGAATGCGCATGGCAAAAGGATTATTGGGTCTGCTGTTGGCGATGCCGCTGCTGGCCTCGGCCGAGGAAATTGGCCAGGTGTCGACGGTGTTCAAATTCGTCGGCCCGAACGACCGTATCGTCGTCGAGGCGTTTGATGACCCTAAGGTCGAGGGCGTGACCTGCTACCTGTCGCGAGCCAAGACGGGCGGCGTTAAGGGTGGTTTGGGGTTGGCTGAAGATCGTGCTGAGGCGTCTATCGCTTGTCGCCAGGTCGGTCCGATCAGCTTCAAGGGCGAGCTCAAGGATGGCGACGAGGTGTTCAAGGAGCGCACATCGCTGGTGTTCAAGACCATGCAGGTGGTGCGTTTCCTCGACAAGAAGCGCAATACGCTGGTGTACCTGGTTTATAGCGATCGCCTGATCGAAGGCAGTCCACAGAATGCGGTGACGGCCATCCCGATCCTGCCGTGGACCCACGCTCAGTAAGCTAGCAAAGATCGAAATGTGGGAGTGGCGGTGCCGCTCCCATTTTTTTGTGTTGAGTTTGTTAAATCGCAGGCAATAAAAAACCGACCCTGAGGTCGGTTTTTTAACAAGCTTATCGCTTATGCGGCAACAGCAAGGTTCAGAGCCTTGACGTGACCGTTCAGGCGGCTCTTATGACGAGCTGCCTTGTTCTTGTGGATGATGCCTTTATCGGCCATACGGTCGATTACTGGCACAGCCAGAACGTAAGCTGCTTGAGCTTTTTCAGCGTCTTTTGCGTCGATGGCTTTAACTACATTCTTGATGTAGGTACGAACCATGGAACGCAGGCTGGCGTTGTGGCTGCGACGCTTCTCAGCCTGTTTTGCACGTTTTTTGGCGGAAGGTGTGTTGGCCACCGTCGAGCTCCTCGAAAGACTTTTTAGGAAATAGCAAACAAAATAGGCCGCGAATCATGCCGATGAGTTGATGTCTTGTCAAGGGCGGTTGAGACGTTCCGCTAAGTGGTAGGTATAAAGAGGCGGGATATTTATTTCCGGCGCTTGACCTGTAAACTCGCGAGCTTTGGCTCTGTGCTGCTGCGGCGCGGAGTATCGCATAAGTAGGCGCTTTGTTCGCCTGCTGTTTATCGACAGGCACAAACTCTTTCAATGAATCTGCTCAAATCGTTGGCCGCCGTCAGCTCTATCACGATGCTTTCCCGGATTCTGGGGTTCGTTCGTGACACTCTCATCGCGCGCACATTTGGCGCCGGAATGGCGACTGACGCCTTCTTCATCGCCTTTAAATTGCCCAATCTGCTGCGGCGAATCTTTGCCGAAGGGGCATTTTCCCAGGCGTTTGTGCCGATTCTTGCCGAATACAAAAGCCAGAAGGGCGAAGAGGCGACGCGAACGTTCATTGCTTACGTCAGCGGCCTGCTGACTTTGGTGCTGGCGCTGGTGACTGCGCTGGGCATGCTCGCCGCACCATGGGTTATCTGGGCCACGGCGCCGGGCTTCACCGATACCCCGGAAAAATTCGAGCTGACCTCCAGCCTGTTGCGGGTGACCTTCCCTTATATATTGCTCATTTCCCTGTCCTCATTGGCTGGGGCGATCCTCAATACGTACAACCGCTTTTCCGTGCCGGCCTTCGTGCCGACCCTGCTCAATGTCAGCATGATCATCTTTTCGGTGTTCCTGACGCCGTATTTCGATCCGCCGGTCATGGCGCTGGGTTGGGCGGTACTGGTGGGTGGCCTGGCGCAATTGCTCTATCAGCTGCCGCACCTGAAAAAGATCGGCATGCTCGTCCTTCCGCGCCTGAACTTGCGTGACACTGGCGTCTGGCGCGTCATGAAGCAGATGTTGCCGGCGATTCTCGGCGTGTCCGTGAGTCAGATTTCGCTGATCATCAACACTATTTTCGCCTCGTTCCTGGTCGCAGGCTCCGTGTCGTGGATGTATTACGCCGACCGCTTGATGGAATTGCCGTCCGGTGTGCTGGGAGTCGCGCTCGGAACGATTCTGCTGCCGACCCTGGCCAAGACCTACGCCAGCAAGGATCGCAACGAGTATTCGCGGATTCTCGATTGGGGCCTGCGCCTGTGCTTCGTGCTGGTGTTGCCATGTTCGCTGGCGCTGGGGATTCTGGCCGAGCCGCTGACGGTTTCGCTGTTCCAGTACGGTCAGTTCAGTGCGTTTGACGCATCCATGACCCAGCGGGCGTTGATTGCCTATTCTGTCGGTCTGCTCGGGATTATTGTGATCAAAGTGCTGGCGCCGGGCTTTTATGCGCAACAAAACATCCGGACCCCGGTAAAAATCGCGATTTTCACCCTGGTCGTTACCCAGTTGTTCAACCTGGTGCTGATCGGCCCGCTGGCTCACGCCGGTCTGGCCCTGGCGATCAGCGCCGGTGCCTGCATCAATGCCGGGCTATTGTTCTATCAATTGCGTAAACAGCAGATGTATCAGCCGCAACCGGGCTGGGCGAAGTTTGGCCTTAAACTGGTGATCGCCGTATTGGTCATGTCTGCGGTGCTACTGGTAGGGATGCACTTTATGCCGGCCTGGGATCAGGGGCATATGCTGGAACGGTTCCTGCGCCTGGGCGCATTGGTCGCGGCCGGTGTGGTCAGTTATTTCGGCATGCTGCTGTTGATGGGCTTCCGTTTGCGCGACTTCAATCGCAAGGCGCTGAGCTGAGGCTTTTGCCTCGATAAACATGGGCGAACCGGCAGTTTTGTCGGCTCGATTACTTTGGGTTACGGTGTTGCCTGTCGTCGGCCGCCGGGTGTGGTTATAATCGACCACTTTATGAGCAAGAAGCGCGTTATGCAGCTGGTTCGAGGCCTCCACAATCTGCGCCCCCAGCATCGGGGCTGTGTCGCCACTATTGGCAACTTTGACGGTGTTCACCGTGGCCACCAGGCTATCCTGGCGCGGCTGCGTGAGCGTGCTATCGAGTTGGGCGTGCCCAGCTGCGTGGTGATTTTCGAGCCGCAGCCACGGGAGTTCTTTGCCCCGGACACGGCTCCAGCCCGTCTGGCCCGGCTGCGGGATAAACTGCAGCTGCTGGCCGAGGAAGGCGTCGACCGCGTCCTGTGCCTGGCCTTCAATCAGCGCCTGAGCAAGCTCAGCGCCAATGAATTCGTCGATACCATTCTGGTTGACGGCCTGGGCGTGCAGCACCTGGAGGTCGGTGACGACTTCCGGTTCGGTTGCGATCGAATCGGGGATTTCGATTTCCTGCAGCATGCCGGTGTCCTTCAGGGCTTTACCGTCGAAGCGGCGCAGACAGTCGAGCTGGACGGTATTCGCGTCAGCAGCACTCAGGTCCGCAATGCCCTGGCCGCTGCTGATTTTGCCTTGGCCGAGCGCCTGCTCGGGCGTCCGTTCCGGATTGCCGGGCGCGTGTTGCATGGCCAGAAGCTGGCGCGTCAGTTGGGTACGCCGACCGCCAACATTCAACTCAAGCGTCGTCGCGTGCCGCTGACCGGGGTTTACCTGGTCAATGTCGACATCGACGGCAAGACCTGGCCAGGCGTTGCCAATATTGGCGTGCGGCCCACCGTTCAAGGTGATGGCAAAGCCCACCTTGAAGTGCATCTTTTAGATTTTGCCGGCGATCTGTATGACCGGCGTTTGACGGTGGTTTTCCACCACAAGCTGCGTGAAGAGCAGCGTTTCGCCTCTCTGGAGGCGCTTAAGACGGCGATCAATGCGGATGTTGCCGCCGCCCGTGCCCTGTCGCACCTAGCGCCAATCGCTAATGAAGAGCCTTAAATGACCGACTATAAAGCCACGCTAAACCTTCCGGACACCGCCTTCCCAATGAAGGCCGGCCTGCCTCAGCGCGAACCGCAGATTCTGCAGCGCTGGGACAGCATTGGCCTGTACGGTAAGTTGCGCGAGATTGGCAAGGATCGTCCGAAGTTCGTACTGCACGACGGTCCTCCGTACGCCAACGGCACGATTCACATCGGTCATGCGCTGAACAAGATTCTCAAGGACATGATCATCCGCTCGAAAACCCTGTCGGGTTTCGACGCGCCTTATGTTCCGGGCTGGGACTGCCACGGCCTGCCGATCGAACACAAAGTCGAAGTGACCCACGGTAAAAACCTGGGCGCGGACAAGACCCGCGAACTGTGCCGTGCCTACGCCACCGAGCAGATCGAAGGCCAGAAATCCGAATTCATCCGTCTGGGCGTGTTGGGCGACTTCGCCAACCCGTACAAGACCATGGACTTCAAGAACGAGGCCGGTGAAATCCGCGCCTTGGCCGAAATCGTCAAGGGCGGTTTCGTGTTCAAGGGCCTCAAGCCTGTGAACTGGTGCTTCGACTGCGGTTCGGCCCTGGCTGAAGCGGAAGTCGAGTACGAAAACAAAAAGTCCTCGACCATCGACGTGGCGTTCCCGATTGCCGATGAAGCCGAACTGGCTGCCGCTTTCGGTCTGGCGTCGTTGGCCAAGCCTGCGTCCATCGTGATCTGGACCACCACCCCGTGGACCATCCCGGCCAACCAGGCGCTGAACGTTCACCCGGAATTCAACTACGCCCTGGTCGATGTCGGCGACAAGTTGCTGGTGCTGGCTGAAGAGCTGGTCGAGTCGTGCCTGGCCCGTTACAGCCTGGAAGGCTCGGTCATCGCGACCACCACCGGTAAAGCGCTGGAGCTGATCAACTTCCGTCACCCGTTCTACGATCGCCTGTCGCCGGTTTACCTGGCCGAGTACGTTGAATTGGGCGCCGGTACGGGTGTGGTTCACTCCTCGCCAGCCTACGGCGTGGACGACTTCGTGACCTGCAAGAAGTACGGCATGGTCAACGACGACATCATCAATCCGGTGCAAAGCAACGGCGTTTACGTGCCATCGCTGGAGTTCTTCGGCGGCCAGTTCATCTGGAAAGCCAACCCGGCCATCGTCGACAAACTGACCGAAGTCGGTGCGTTGCTGCACACCAGCATCATCGAACACAGCTACATGCACTGCTGGCGTCACAAGACTCCGCTGATCTACCGCGCCACCGCGCAGTGGTTCATCGGCATGGACAAAGAGCCTGTAACCGGCGACACCCTGCGCAAGCGGGCTATCAAAGCCATCGAAGAGACCAAGTTCGTTCCGGCCTGGGGCCAGGCGCGCCTGCACTCGATGATCGCCAACCGGCCGGACTGGTGCATCTCCCGTCAGCGTAACTGGGGCGTGCCAATTCCGTTCTTCCTGAACAAGGAAAGCGGTGAACTGCACCCGCGTACTGCTGAACTGATGGAAGAAGTGGCCAAGCGCGTCGAAGTCGAAGGCATCGAAGCCTGGTTCAAGATGGACGCCGCCGAGTTGCTCGGTGATGAAGCGCCGCAATACGACAAGATCAGCGACACCCTGGACGTCTGGTTCGATTCGGGCACCACGCACTGGCACGTCCTGCGCGGTTCGCACCCGATGGGCCACGAGACCGGTCCGCGTGCGGACCTGTACCTGGAAGGCTCGGATCAACACCGCGGCTGGTTCCATTCGTCGCTGCTGACCGGTTGCGCCATCGACAACCACGCGCCGTACCGCGAGCTGCTGACCCACGGCTTCACCGTCGATGAGTCCGGCCGCAAAATGTCCAAGTCCCTTGGCAACGTGATCGCACCACAAAAAGTCAACGACACCCTGGGCGCCGACATCATGCGTCTGTGGGTAGCATCGACCGATTACTCGGGCGAAATGGCAGTTTCCGAGCAGATTCTGCAGCGCAGCGCGGACGCCTACCGGCGTATCCGTAACACCGCACGCTTCCTGCTTTCGAACCTGACCGGTTTCAACCCGGCCACCGACATCCTGCCCGCCGAAGAAATGCTGGCGCTGGACCGTTGGGCCGTGGACCGTACTTTGCTGCTGCAACGCGAGTTGCAAGAGCACTACGGCGAGTACCGCTTCTGGAACGTCTACTCCAAGATCCACAACTTCTGCGTGCAGGAGCTGGGCGGCTTCTACCTCGACATCATCAAGGACCGTCAGTACACCACTGGCGCCAACAGCAAGGCTCGCCGTTCGGCGCAAACCGCGCTGTACCACATCTCTGAAGCGCTGGTGCGCTGGATCGCTCCGATCCTTGCGTTCACCGCCGACGAACTGTGGGAATACCTGCCGGGCGAGCGTAACGAATCGGTGATGCTCAACACCTGGTACGAAGGCCTGACCGAACTGCCGGCAGACGTCGAACTGGGCCGCGCCTATTGGGAGCGGATCATGGAGGTCAAGGTAGCGGTCAACAAGGAAATGGAAATCCAGCGCGCGGCCAAGGCCGTCGGTGGCAACCTGCAAGCCGAAGTGACGCTGTTCGCCGAAGAGGCGCTGAGCGCCGACCTGGCCAAGCTGAGCAACGAACTGCGCTTCGTGCTGATCACCTCGACCGCCACTGTCGCACCGTTCGTGCAGGCTCCGGCCGATGCCGTGGTCACCGAAGTCAGCGGTTTGAAGTTGCAAGTGGTCAAGTCGAGCCACGCCAAGTGCGCCCGTTGCTGGCACTGCCGTGAAGACGTCGGCGTGAATCCGGAGCATCCGGAAATCTGCGGTCGTTGCGTCGACAACATCAGCGGCGCTGGCGAGGTTCGTCACTATGCCTAACGCGGCTGGCCGTTTCGGACGGCTGAGCTGGCTCTGGTTGAGTTTGCTGGTCCTGGTCATCGACCAGGCCAGCAAGTTCTACTTCGAAGGCAAGCTCGAGATGTACCAGCAAATCGTGGTCATCCCCGATTTGTTCAGCTGGACACTGGCCTACAACACCGGCGCGGCGTTCAGCTTCCTGGCTGACAGCTCCGGCTGGCAGCGCTGGTTGTTCGCCCTGATTGCCGTCGTGGTCAGTGCGGTGCTGGTGGTGTGGCTCAAGCGCCTGGGGCGCAACGAAACCTGGCTGGCGATTGCGCTGGCCCTGGTGCTCGGTGGCGCGCTGGGCAATCTGTACGACCGCATTGCCCTGGGTCATGTGATCGATTTCATTCTGGTGCATTGGCAGAACCGCTGGTATTTCCCGGCGTTCAACTTCGCCGACAGTGCAATCACTGTCGGTGCCGTAATGCTTGCACTGGACATGTTCAAAAGTAAGAAAACCGGAGAAGCCGTTCATGACTGAACAGGTATTGGCTGAGCAACGCATCCGCCAGAACACGGAAGTCACTTTGCACTTTGCACTGCGCCTGGAGAACGGCGACACGGTCGACAGCACATTCGACAAAGCCCCGGCGACCTTCAAGGTCGGTGACGGCAACCTGTTGCCAGGTTTCGAAGCAGCGCTGTTCGGCTTCAAGGCGGGCGACAAGCGTACTCTGACGATTCAGCCGGAAAACGCGTTTGGCCAGCCCAATCCGCAGAACGTGCAGATCATTCCCCGTTCGCAGTTCAAGGACATGGAACTGTCGCCCGGTTTGCTGGTGATCTTCAACGATGCAGCGAATACCGAACTGCCCGGTGTGGTGAAGGAATTCGATGACGAGCAAGTGACCATCGACTTCAACCATCCGCTGGCCGGTAAAACCTTGACCTTTGACGTCGAGATCATCAGCGTAAAATCGCTGTAACTGACCGAACACGGTCCACTGTGGGAGCAGGCTCGCTCTCACAGTCGGTTTTTCACTGTTTTTGCTATTTCTTGCGCGCAAGACACGAGGCACAGCATGCAAATCAAACTCGCCAACCCCCGTGGCTTCTGCGCCGGTGTGGACCGCGCGATCGAAATCGTCAACCGCGCCCTGGAAGTCTTCGGGCCGCCGATCTATGTGCGCCATGAAGTGGTCCACAACAAATTCGTCGTCGAAGACCTGCGTGCTCGCGGGGCGATCTTCGTCGAAGAGCTGGATCAGGTGCCGGACGATGTCATCGTTATCTTCAGTGCCCACGGCGTTTCCCAGGCCGTACGTACCGAAGCGGCCGGCCGTGGATTGAAAGTATTCGACGCAACCTGCCCGCTGGTGACCAAGGTGCACATCGAAGTTGCGCGCTACAGCCGCGACGGCCGTGAATGCATCCTCATTGGCCACGCCGGTCATCCGGAAGTCGAAGGCACCATGGGCCAGTACGATGGCAGCAATGGCGGTGCGATCTATCTGGTCGAAGACGAGAAAGACGTCGCCTCATTGCAGGTCAACAATCCTGAAAAACTGGCGTTCGTGACCCAGACCACCCTGTCCATGGACGACACCAGCCGGGTGATCGACGCGCTGCGTACACGCTTCCCGGCGATCGGTGGCCCGCGCAAGGATGACATTTGCTACGCCACGCAAAACCGTCAGGATGCGGTCAAGCAACTGGCCGACGAGTGCGACGTGGTACTGGTGGTCGGCAGCCCTAACAGCTCCAACTCCAACCGCTTGCGTGAACTCGCCGAGCGCATGGCCACACCGGCCTATCTGATCGACGGTGCCGAAGACTTGCAAAAGAGCTGGTTCGAAGGTGTCGAACGCATCGGCATTACCGCCGGCGCCTCTGCGCCGGAAGTTCTGGTGCGTGGTGTGATCCAGCAGTTGCAGGCCTGGGGAGCAACCGGTGCCGATGAGCTGGCTGGTCGTGAGGAGAACATCACGTTCTCCATGCCTAAAGAGTTACGGGTCCGCTCGCTGCTCTGAGGTTTATCCTCGTTCGCATAACGCCTGTGCAGCCTGTTTGCTGCGCAGGCTGACGCGCCCACTCGAGGCCAGCACCACCTGGTACTGACTCACCGGTTTGCGGGCTGCGCAAACGTGCAGCGTCCCCGATTGAAATCCACCGTACAGCGGTTCTCCCAGATGACTGAAACGTACGGAAGTCTGGACATGCTGATTGCCGAAAATCGACACCCGAGTGCTGCTCTGGTGCTCAACCAGCAGCGGATTGCTGCTGTCCTCCTGGCCTCTGCCGCGTACATCCACAATGATCCGCCAACCCTGACCCCAGTCGTCGTTTATTCCGTGGATGATGACGGTCTGATTAAGCGTAATCGCTGCGCTTCTGGCGTTGCGAATACCACTGGCGAGAGACTTCGCCGCCTCCTCGCGATGGTTCGCTTGCGTAAGCGCTGCGAACGCCGGACTGACCAATAGCAGAACAATCCCGACAATCGTCAGTCCCATAAGCAGTTCGATCAGGCTAAAGCCTCGCTGATGCATGTCATCTCCCTCCATGGAGTGCGGCGGCCCACGCATTCCCTGCGCGAGTAATGGCAAATCAACCGTACGCCTGCCGGTCGAATGTTCTAGCGTGTAGAAGCAGGTATAGCCGACGGCAACGGAGGGCACTGATGGATCTTCGTACAAAAGGTTTCACGCTGATCGAGCTGCTGGTCTCGCTCGCGGTTTTTCTGATCCTGATCACCCTGGCCGTGCCAATGTTTACCCGATCGGTGCAAAACAGCAGGGCCGACACCGAAGTCGGTGATCTGCAACGCGGACTCAATTTCGCACGGCTTGAAGCTATCGACCGGGGCATCACCACCCGTTTGCGCCCCACAGCCGGTGGCAGCGTCTGGACTGGCGAGTTGACGGTCTACGACGGTACTGGCACGCCGGCCAATGTATTGCGGGTTGTTCCAGCGATGAGCAGCGGCGCGACTCTGACGCTAACCTCAGGAGTGACCGCTATCGATTTCAACAATCTGGGCGGCTTATCGGCGCCATCCACACCCGTGGTGATCAGCTATGTGCTGGGCGCGCAAAGCAGGACGCTGAATGTGTGTTTGAACGGACGAATTCTATTGGGTGGAAGTTGCGGATGAGGGAGCGGAGCCAGCATGCACAGGAAGGCATGACGCTGATCGAAGTCTTGGTCGCGTTGGTGATTCTGACCGTGGGGTTGTTAGGTGCGGCGGCGATTCAGCTCAATGCGCTGAAGTACACCGACAGCTCACGGATGACCAGCCAGGCGAGTTTTATCGCCTACGACATAATGGACCGTATCCGTGCCAACTCCGGCGCCGATTACACCGTCACGCCACCGACGTCGGGCAACCTGAGCGTCGCCCGGGACCAGGACCTTTACGATTTCACCACCAACATCGTTAATTTCGGCGGCGCCACTGCCACCGGCACCATTGCGTTGAACCAGCGTGTGTACACCATCACTATCACTTGGGATGACTCGCGTGCGGCCAATATCGCCAATTCGCGTCGCAGCTTTGTCCTGACCAGTCGTGCCACGGTCGATCCGGTGGCGACGCCATGAGCCGCTCCAGTCGAGGTTTTGGACTGATCGAGTTGTTGATCGCTCTCGCATTGAGCTTGATTGTGGTGCTGGGTGTGGCGCAGATTTTCATCGCGGCGAAGAACACCTACGTCAGCCAGAACACCGCCGCCGCCATGCAGGAAGATGCGCGGTTCGTGCTGAGCAAACTGACCCAGGAAATCCGCATGGTGGGTATGTTTGGCTGCCTGGGGACGATCACTGACTCAAGTACCGCCGGTGACTTCAATGCCAGTCAGATCGCGCCGATCAGTTGGGACAACGCCAACCTAAAGCTGACCCTGGTAACAGCCGATGTCGGTGCTAACGGCGGGATACCCACCTGGACGGTGATCTCTGACTGTCGAAACACGGCAACGGCCTACACCGGGCTTCGCGTCCCAGCGTCGGGTTTTCTGGCGTTTCCGATTCGACGGCAGATCTACAGCTTCAGCAACAACAAAATAATGATGGGCTCCGGCTCGGGCACGCCGACCCAGTTCGTGTTGGTGGACAATGTCAGTGCCTTCAGCGTGAGCTTTGGCCTCGCCAGTTCAGCCACGGATGCGGCCGCCTCCAGTTACAGCAGCAACCCGGCCGATCCCGCACGCATTCGCAGCGTACGCTTGACCCTGACCCTCACCGACCCGAACAACCGGGTTCGCGATCAGACATTCAACGTGGTTGCCGCCTTGCGCAACAGGTTGCCATGAGGGTGACCGGCATGACTTCTCACACGCAACGCGGCATGGCGCTATTGGTTAGCCTGGTGTTTCTGCTGTTGCTGACGTTGATTGGCCTTTCGTCGATGCAAAACGCCACGCTGCAGGAAAAAATGGCCGGCAGCGTGAGTCTGCGTAACCAGTCATTCCAGGGAGCAGAAGCGGCCTTGCGGGTCGGGGAGAGTGCAGTGCAACTGGACACTTTCTCGTTGCCGATTTGCAGTGGCACCACCCAATGTGCGCCCCCGGCCGAGTCATCAACGGTTTCCGCAGCAGGGCTCAATTCAACTTCCGGGGTGACATGGATTGCTTCCGGCCAGGGCTTTTATGGTGTGCAGAACATCGGCACCACACTCACCGCCGTCAATGTGCCGAGCAATACCTCGGCGACGCTTTACCGGGTGACCGCCGTCGGCATCGCGGGCAGCTCGCGTAGCGTCGTGGAGAGTATTTATGCGAAGTATTAAAAGGCGCGGAGGGCTTTGGCAGCTGTTTTGCGGCGCGGTCCTGGGGCTGTACCTGTTGGCTCCGGCGTACGCGTTCACGCCTTCTGATTCACCGCTGTTAAGTGCGGCGGCGGTGGTACCCAACGTGATGTTGCTGATCGACGATTCAGGCAGCATGAACAGCATCATTTATGCCGCCGGGTTCGATCCGACGGTCACCGGACGAACGCCCGCCAGGCAATGCAATTACTTCTTTGGAGGGTGTTATGGCGGAACCGACATCGTCGGGGATTCGATCTTCCTTTCCAGCCTGCCGCAGTCCGGGTGTTCCGGGGGCGCTTACGCGTTTTACAACAACAGCCCGGCGCCCTTGTGCTTGAAGCTCCCGGACCCGGTCGGCAATGAAAATACCCGCTATACCGACGATTATCTGTCGTACCTGGTGGGCCTTGCCAACGGCAGCAACCGGGATTTCACCAACGGCTCGATCCCCAACGACTACCGCATGAACGTGGCACGAAACGTATCCACGACATTGGTTACCAGTAATCGCGCACTGCGCATCGGCCTTGCGACCTTCAATCCGGTCACCAGCAATAACTCCGGTAATGGCGGCTTCATCGCCCGATCAATCAGCGACCTGTCGCCGGTGAGCGGCAGCGTTACCCAGTCGCAGGCCGATAACAACTACAGCAACCTGATCTCCTCCATTAACGGATTGAGTGCGGTGGCCAACACGCCACTGGCGGAAACCTACTACGAAATCACCCGGTATTTCCGTGGGATGACTCCGTACTACAACTCGACAGCGACGACTTACACCAGCCCGATTCAATACCGTTGCCAGAAGAACTACGGGGTGGTCATCACCGATGGCTTGCCGACGTATGACCGGACTTTTCCCAGCAATGATCCGCAGGGGCTCAACCGACTTCCAAACTGGGACGGTGTGAACAATGACGGCAACAACCTCAACGGTGATGGTGAAGGCGATACGTTGTATCTGGACGATATTGCCAAGTTCGCCTTCGACATCGACATGCGCTCCACCGGCACTGACGCGGCGGGTAAAAGCTGGAATGCGGTGGATTTCCCGAAACAGAACATGAACACCTACACCGTCGGCTTTACCGCTGCGAACCAGATGTTGTCGGACGCGGCCAACTACGGGCAGGGCAAGTATTACCAGGCGACCGACAGCGCAGGGCTCAACAGCGCGTTGTCCTCGGCGCTGAGCGACATTACGTCCAAGGCCGGCTCCGGTGGCGGTGGCGTCGCCAGCGGCGCCACCCTGGCCAGCAATTCGAGTTACTTCCAGACCAGTTACGACCCCAAGGACTGGCGCGGAACGATCAAATCCTTCGGCTTCACCTCGGCCGGAACGGTAAATACCGCCGCGACGCAGTGGACCACCGACACTACGATCGTTCCCGGCGCCACCGCGCCCACCTACCAGTCCTGGAACACCTTGACCAACGCGCCAGTCACGCTGGCCTACACTAACTTCTCTGCGGCACAGCAGACCACTCTCAGCCAGAGTCTGCCGACGGGTATCACCGGCAGCGATCTGGTGGAATGGAGCAAGGGCACCAACAAAACCGGGCTCAAGGTGCGCAGCGTGCTGCTCGGCGACATCGTCAATTCCCCCCTTGTGCTGGCTTCACCCACGGACAAAACAGCGTCCGACCTGGTGGGTGACACCACCTACAGCACTTACCTGTCCACCAAATCCACCAACATGAGCGCCAGTCTGGTGGTGAACGCCAACGACGGCTTTGTGAATGTCATCAACTCGGCCAATGGTGTCCGGCGTTATGCCTATATGCCGTCCAGTGTGCTGCCATCGTTGCGCTATATCGCCGACCCGACCTACATCAATGGCGTGAGCCACAAGTTTTTGGTCGATGGTCAGGTCGGTGTGTTCGATGCTCAATTCAGCAGCGCCTGGAAAACCCTGGCCATTGGCGGAACCGGGGCGGGCGGCAGGACTTTCTATGCGCTGCAGCTGTTCGACGCGTCACTAGGAAACGTGTTCAAGGGGCTGTGGGAGATCAGTGCGCCCGCCACTGCCACTCCCGCGAACGTATTCAATGATCTGGGTTATGCCTACGCACGACCGGAAGTGGCACGCTTGGCCGACGGTCGCTGGGCGGCATTCATCTCCAACGGTTATGGCAGCAACACCGGGGTGGCCGCGTTGTACGTGGTCGATGTTCGTGACGGCTCATTGATCAAGAAAATCGTGGTCGACAGCGCAGATACCAACGATGGCCTGTCGTCGGTGAAGCTCAGGGTCAATTCGCAGAATGTGGTGCAGGCGGCCTATGGCGGTGACTTGAAAGGGCGGTTATGGAAATTCGACCTGAGCGCGACGGCTCCTGACACCTGGGGCGTGGCCTTTTCCGGCAAGCCGCTGTTCACAACCGCTGGCGGCGCGACCCAGCCGATTACCGTGCAACCTTTGCTGGCGGACAATTCGTTGGGCGGCAAGGAAGTGTTTTTCGGCACCGGCAAATTCAATGAGACTGCCGACAAGACCAACAAGGATTTACAGGCGTTCTACGCCGTGTGGGACGCGGAAGGCGGGTCTGGTCAAATCACCGTGTCCAGTTTGCAGGCTCAAGCCGTGACTGGCGTGTTCTCGGGCAGCTCAGGGCAGTTCATCACCACCAGCCAGAACGATGTGACCTATCCGGCCGAGAAGGGCTGGTACTTGCCACTGGTGTACAACAACGTGCTGACAGGGGAGCGGGTGATCAACCAGGCCAATCTGGTGTTGGGGCGGATCGTCTTCACCACGGCCAGTGTCGACACCACTGATCCTTGTGCCAGCTTCGGCTCCGGCAAACTGGTCGAACTGGATGCGTTCAGCGGTAAGATGCTCAACTACGCGGTGCTCGACACCAATAACGATATGACGGTCGACAGCAACGACATAGTATCCAGCGGGGTGATTATCAACAGTGGTAATCCGGCCCTGAACGCCGTCGTCAATGGTGGGACCCGCAAGGTCGTGAGCAATTCCAGTGGCGGCGTTGACACCCTGGTGGAAAAATCCGGCGGCGGCAGCCGTCGCATCATGTGGCGACAAATACAGTAAGTGAGAGTTGAGGAATGCGCAGATCCAACCGAGGTTTCACCTTGATCGAAATCATGATCGTGATTGCGATCATCGGCATCGTCATCACCATTGCCGCCCCGAGCCTCACCGAGTACGTTAAAAAAGGCCGTCGAACGGAGGTGGCCGGGCTGCTTTCCGAACAGGCGCAGATCCTTGAGCGTTTCTACTCGAAGAACAATGTCTACACCGGTATCACCGGGCTGAGCACCGGCAATGACTTCTATACCATCACCCCGACGCTGACCGATCAGACCTTCCTGCTGACGGCTGCGCGCAAGGCGGGCACTGCGATGGCGACCGACAAGTGCGGGGATTTCACCCTCACCAACACCGGCGTCAGAAGCATGGTCAATGCTACCGCTGGGCTAACCACCAAGGATTGCTGGGGCCGCTGAATTTTTCAGGGCGTCTTTTGCGCCCTCTGTCTTTTTTAATGGTTGGATCAGAACATGAGCAGGCAACAGCAAGTGGTGATTGTCGGCGGCGGCGTGATCGGGCTGCTGACGGCATTCAATCTCGCGTCCGAAGTGCAACGTGTCGTGCTGCTGGATCGTTCGAACGTGGGACAAGAATCGTCATGGGCCGGTGGGGGAATTGTTTCGCCACTCTACCCATGGCGCTACAGCCCGGCAGTCACCGCGCTGGCGCATTGGTCGCAGGATTTTTATCCACAGCTCGGTGAGCGATTGTTTGCAGCGACCGGGGTTGATCCTGAAGTGCATACCACCGGCCTGTACTGGCTGGATCTGGATGACGAGGCCGAGGCGCTGGCCTGGGCCAAGCGGGAAAACCGTCCGCTGCGGGCTGTGGATATCTCGGCAGCCCATGATGCCGTGCCGGTTTTGGGCTCCGGGTTTTCTCGGGCGATCTACATGGCCGATGTGGCCAACGTGCGCAATCCCCGGTTGGTGAAGTCGCTGAAGGCCGCCTTGCTGGCGCTGCCGAACGTGACGATTCATGAGCAGTGTGAAGTCAGCGGGTTCATTCGTGACGGCGATAAAGTCGTTGGCGTGCAGACCTCGGCGGGCGCCGTTCATGGCGACGAGGTGGTTCTGACCGCCGGTGCCTGGAGCGGTGACTTGCTCAAGAAACTGGGCCTGGAGCTGCCGGTTGAACCGGTAAAAGGGCAGATGATTCTGTACAAATGCGCGGCGGACTTCCTGCCGAGCATGGTCCTGGCCAAGGGCCGTTATGCGATTCCGCGGCGCGATGGGCACATTTTGATTGGCAGTACGCTGGAACATGAAGGTTTCGACAAGACCCCGACCGACGTTGCGCTGGAAAGCTTGAAGGCATCGGCGGTGGAGTTGATTCCCGCGCTGGCACAGGCCGAAGTGGTCGGGCACTGGGCCGGATTGCGACCGGGTTCGCCGGAGGGCATTCCGTACATTGGCCGAGTGCCGGGGTTCGAAGGGTTGTGGCTCAATTGCGGGCATTACCGAAACGGGTTGGTGCTTGCGCCGGCGTCGTGTCAGTTGTTTGCTGATGTGATGCTGGGCAGGGCACCGATCATTGATCCGGCTCCGTATGCTCCCGTGGGTCGGATCTAGTCCCCCTCAATCCAGGCCCAGTTTTTTGAGCCTGTAGCGCATCGACCGGAATGACAAATTCAACCGCTGAGCCGCCGCCGTGCGGTTCCAGCGGGTTTCCTCCAGTGCCTGGAGGATGAGTTTGCGTTCGACGTTTTCCAGGTAGTCTTCCAGGTTATCGATCTGTGTCAGGTCCGGCACACCGCTCTCTGCGGTGCAGTTACCGTCGGCCAGGCGCAGGTCGCTGGCTTCGATTTGCTGGTTCTCGCACAAGGTATGAGCCCGCTCCAGCATATTCTCCAACTCTCGCACGTTGCCTGGAAAACGGTAGCTTTTCAGCGCGTCCAGGGCTAGCGAGTGGAGTTTTACGGCAGGTTGACCACTGCCGGCGGCCAGACGCTTGAGCACATGGCTGGCCAACAGTTCGATATCGTCACGGCGTTCGCGCAAAGGCGGAACGCGTAGCTCGATCACGTTCAACCGGTAGTACAAGTCCTGGCGAAAGCGTTCAGCGGCGACTTCGGCATCGAGGTCTTTGTGGGTGGCGCACAGGATGCGCACGTCGACGACGGTTTCCTGTTGCCCACCGATGCTGCGAATGGCTTTTTCCTGGATGGCTCGAAGCAGTTTGACCTGCATGGCCAACGGCAAATCAGCGACTTCATCGAGGAACAGGGTGCCTTTATTGGCGGCTTGAAATAACCCGGGCTTGTCTTCGATGGCGCCGCTAAAGCTGCCTTTGCGATGGCCAAAGAATTCGCTTTCCATCAGCTCCGAAGGAATAGCCCCGCAGTTCACCGCAACAAACGGTTGATTGGCTCGCGGGCCTTGTTCATGAATCAGCCGTGCGACCAGTTCCTTGCCGCTGCCGGATTCACCGCTGATGTACACGGGGGCTTGGCTGCGAGCGAGTTTGTCGATTTGTTTGCGCAGGTTGCGCATGGGCAATGAATCACCCAAGAGTCGGCGGTCGATGGCCGTACTGGCACCGCCCGCAGCCGACAATCGCAAGGCACTGCTGACCAGTTCGCGCAGGCGGGTCAGGTCGACCGGTTTGGTCAGAAAGTCGAACGCACCGGCCTTGAGTGCGTTGATCGCCGTTTCCAGGCTGCCATAGGCGGTAATCATCGCCACCGGTACGTGCGGGTAACGCTGCTGGATGAAATGCACCAGCTCAAGGCCGGTGCCATCGGGCAGGCGCATATCGGTCAGGCACAGATCGAATGCCTCCCGGGCTAGCAAGGCTTGGGCTTCGCCAAGGTTACGGGCACTGAAAGTATCGAGTTTCATCCGCCCCAGGGTGATTTCCAGGAGTTCGCGGATATCCGGTTCGTCGTCGACGATCAGGACTTTCGGCTGTGGGCTGATGTTCAACTTTGTTTCCGTCCGTGAGCAAAAGTGATGCGAAAGCATCCGCCGCCTTGGCGTGGTTTGAAGTCTAGGCGGGCCTGGTTGCTTTCGCACAGCTCACGGGACAGATAAAGCCCCAGGCCAGTACCCTGGCTGCTGGTGGTGAAGAACGGTTCGAACAAATGCGTCTGTTGATCCGGCGCCACGCCGGGGCCGTCGTCCACGACTTCGAGCACGGGGAGCTGGCTGTCGGCGTCGACGAACAACTCGAGCCAGACCTGCGCCTGGTCGTGATTCATGGCGCTGTGGCGCCAGGCATTGCGCAACAGGTTGTCGAGAATCTGGGTCAGTTGATTGGGGTCCATCAGGGTATTGAAGTCGCCCGCGCCGATGTGCAGATGGATGTGCTGGCGCTCGTTGGCTCTTTCGCGGGTTTCGGCGACGAAGTGCTCCAGCCACGGCTTCAGATCGAGCCTTTGTGGCACGGCTTGCTGGCGGCGGGACAATTGCAGGACGTTTTCGATAACCCGATTCATTCGTTGAGAGTGGTCTTGGATGATTTGCGTCAGACGCCGGTCCGCGCTGTTCAGTTCCTCAGACTCGCGCAGCAATTGCGCGGCATGACTAATGGCACCCAATGGGTTACGGATTTCATGGGCGATACCGGCGGTCAGACGACCAAGGGCCGCGAGTTTCAGTTGCTGTGCCTGTTGCGAGATCTGGGCGAGGTCTTCGAGAAACACCAGGGTTTGATGGTTCGGAGTTTGGTCCAGGGCAATGAAACTGGGTTGCAGCTCCAGGCCGCTGCTGGCGATCTTCAGGCTTTGCGGTCGCAATGTCGGATTGTTGAGCCATAGCTGAAGGCGCTCGACCAATGCCGGCGAGTAGTCGTCGATCAACTGTCCGTCGAGGTTTTTCTGCCCCAGCAAGGTCAAGGCGCTGTGATTGGCCAGCTGTACCCGCCGTTGGTCGTCCAGCACCAGAATGCCGGTGCGCATGCGTTGCAGGATCAAGGCGTTAAGCGCTTCGAGGCCAACCACTTCACTGGCTCGCTGCTGGGCGAGGTTTTCGCTGACTTCCAGGCGCCGGGTCAGGCCTTGCACCAACAGCGCCGCGGCAAAACACAGCGCACCGAGCGTGCCCACTTGCAGATAATCGCCAGGGCTGGTCGGTTGGCTGAAGCTCAGGAAAAAACTGAAACCGACGATGCCAAGGGCCGCGACGGCGGCTATCAACAGGCCGATACGCCCGCGCAACAGGGTATTGCTGATGGCCACCGACACAATCAGCAGGTTGCCGATGGCGCTGCCGACACCGCCGGCGGCATAGAACAATCCGCACAGCAGCAGGACATCCACCCATGCCAGGGTGAAAAGCTGTGCCGGCCGCCGGGTGTTCTCCCAGAACACCACCAGAAAGATATTCAGTATCAGGTACAACCAGCTGCCGCTGCGCAGCAAGTCGTCCTTGGCGTGGGCCAGCAACTGGTTGTCCATGTTGCTGGAAATCAGCAACACCAACGTGATGCCGACGCTCAATCGATAGAGATGGTAAAGGCGCAGCAGTCGCTGGGCCTGTTTGCTGCCGGGACTGGACGTCTCAGCGGGCACTGGAGTCCGGGCCTTGCTCAAGGTGAGCCTGGCTGCAATACCACTGTTGTTGAAGGCTCAATGCCCGATCACGGGGCAGATGCACGCCGCAATGCGCACAGCGGACCATGGGGGCGGCTTCCAGCTCGGCGGAGGACCTGGGGGCGGAGGCTGTTCCCTTGAACTTGCGCCAGAACCATACCGCGGCGGCAATCAGGGCGATCCAGAACAATAAACGAAGCATGGCGAGCTGCTTTATGGCGAGTGATTAGCCAGTTTAGCCAAGGACATGGCAGCCGCACAGCGTAATAAAAAAGGGAGACTCAAGAGTCTCCCTTTTTGCACAACCCGATGTGTCAGTCGAACACGCCGAAGGTCATGTAGCTGAACCATGAGCGGTCGCTGTTGTTGGCTTCGGAGTCGTGTTCCTCTTCTTCGATCACGTCGCCTTTTTCATTTTTAGGCTTGAGCTCGTTCGGAATCGCGTCCTTGGCATCCTGGAATTGCTTCTGCACGTCCTGGTTGGCGCGGGTTTCGCCCGGCGGCAGGGGCGGACGGGAGTCGATCAGGCCCAGAGTGGCCTTGCTCAGCCAGGACCGGTTGTCGGCTTCGGCGACCGACGGCTTGAACTCACCGTCCACCAGGCTTGGGTGGTTCGGGTAGTTGAGCTTCAGGGTTTCGAGGCTCGTGGCTGCCAGCTCGTCCAGGTGCAGGCGCTGGTAGGCTTCAGTCATGACCGCCAGGCCGTCACCGACCGAAGGGGTTTCCTGGAAGTTTTCCACCACGTAACGACCACGGTTCGCGGCGGCGACGTAGGCCTGACGGGTCAGGTAGTAGTCGGCAACGTGAATTTCGTAGGAGGCCAGCAGGTTGCGCAGGTAGATCATGCGCTGCTTGGCATCCGGCGAGTAACGGCTGTTCGGGAAGCGGCTGGTCAGCTGGGCGAACTCGTTGTAGGAGTCGCGAGCGGCACCCGGGTCACGCTTGGTCATGTCCAGTGGCAGGAAGCGCGCCAGCAGGCCGACGTCCTGATCAAAGGAGGTCAGACCCTTGAGGTAGTAAGCGTAATCCACGTTCGGATGCTGTGGGTGCAGACGAATGAATCGCTCGGCGGCAGACTTCGCCGCTTCAGGCTCGCTGTTCTTGTAGTTGGCGTAGATGAGCTCGAGTTGAGCCTGATCGGCGTAGCGACCGAATGGATAACGCGACTCCAGCGCCTTCAGCTTGGCTGTGGCAGCGGTGTAGCTATTGTTATCCAGATCGTGCTGAGCCTGCTGGTACAGCTCGACCTCGCTCAGGTTTTCGTCTACGACTTCCTTCGATGAGCAAGCAGCGGTCAATGCGAGGATGGCGATCAGCAGCAGGTGTTTCACTTGCATGGCGGCTTGCGTCCCTATGACGGCCGCTGTCTTGGGCGGGGCCGTCCTGTTATGATGAGCGCCCCGTTGAATAGCCTCGGGGCAAAAGACGCCGTATTTAACCACAAGCGCGCAGCCGAAACCAAAAGCTGTGCCGACGCCTAGTCTGAGCATGTCCGATAAAATTGAACTTCGCGCAGAGGTGCCGTCCGAATTGGGCGGCCAACGCCTCGATCAAGTCGCCGCACAATTATTCGCTGAGCACTCGCGCTCGCGCCTTTCCGCCTGGATCAAAGACGGCCGCCTGACTGTGGATGGGGCGGTAATCCGCCCGCGAGACATCGTTCACGGTGGCGCCATTCTTGAACTGACTGCCGAGCAGGAAGCTCAGGGCGAATGGATCGCTCAGGACATCGAGCTGGACATCGTCTATGAAGATGACGACATCCTGGTGATCAACAAGCCTGCGGGCCTGGTTGTGCACCCGGCTGCCGGTCACGCTGACGGCACTTTGCTCAACGCTTTGCTGCACCACGTGCCGGACATTATCAATGTGCCCCGCGCCGGTATCGTGCATCGCCTGGACAAGGACACCACTGGTCTGATGGTGGTGGCCAAGACCATTCAGGCGCAGACACAGCTTGTCACGCAATTGCAGAGCCGCAGCGTAAGCCGGATCTACGAATGCATCGTGATCGGTGTGGTGACCGCCGGTGGCAAGATCAACGCGCCGATCGGTCGTCACGGCCAGCAACGCCAGCGCATGGCGGTAATGGAAGGCGGCAAGCAAGCCGTCAGCCACTACCGTGTGCTCGAGCGTTTCCGCTCCCACACTCACGTGCGGGTGAAGCTGGAAACCGGTCGTACGCACCAGATTCGCGTGCACATGGCGCACATCAACTACCCGTTGGTCGGAGACCCTGCCTACGGCGGTCGCTTCCGCATTCCACCGGCAGCCAGTGTGACCATGGTCGAGTCGTTGAAGGCGTTCCCGCGTCAGGCACTGCATGCGCGGTTCCTGGAACTGGATCATCCGACCACCGGTAAACGCATGAGCTGGGAATCGCCGTTGCCGGACGATTTCGTCTGGTTGCTGACCCTGCTCAAGCAAGACCGCGAGGCGTTCATCGGATGAGTGACTGGCTGATTCCCGACTGGCCTGCGCCTGCCGGGGTGAAAGCCTGTGTGACCACCCGTGCAGGCGGCGTCAGTCTGGCGCCGTTCGACAGCCTCAATCTCGGCGATCACGTCGACGACGATCCCGAAGCTGTCGCCGAAAACCGCCGTCGCCTCACCGATCATTTCTCTATTCAGCCGGCCTGGTTGCAACAGGTTCACGGCGTTGTCGTGGCACCTGCTGACCCAGGCCGAGTGGTGACCGCTGACGCCAGCTGGACAGCAACGCCCGGTATTGCCTGCACGGCAATGACCGCCGATTGCCTTCCGGCACTGTTTTGCGACCGAGCCGGGACTCGCGTGGCAGCAGCCCACGCCGGTTGGCGCGGGTTGGCGGCGGGTGTTCTGGAAGCGACCCTCGACAGTCTGGCGGTACCGTCAGATGACGTGCTGGTCTGGCTTGGCCCGGCCATCGGCCCGCAAGCCTTTGAAGTCGGTCCCGAAGTACGCGAGACCTTCATCGAGCAATTGCCTGAAGCCGCCAAGGCTTTCGTGCCGAGCCACAATGCTGGCAAATTCATGGCTGACATCTATGAGCTAGCGCGTCTGCGCCTGGCCGTTCGCGGTGTTACCGCTGTCTATGGTGGCGGTTTTTGTACCGTGACCGATCCACGCTTCTTTTCTTACCGCCGCAGTCCTCGCACTGGTCGGTTTGCCTCTCTTATCTGGCTCGAACGCTAGACTTCTCTGATCTACATCAACTGTACGACGCTTGAATCTCCCAGAATCGACCACATCTAGTGAGGTATCTGGCAGGTTTCTTCATTCAGGATGGTTTCTTAGGTCCGGCCTGCTCAAAAGGAAGGTGACCCATGCGTATAGACCGTTTAACCAGCAAGTTGCAGTTAGCCCTATCCGACGCCCAATCGCTGGCTGTCGGCCTCGACCATCCCGGCATTGAGCCGGCGCACTTGATGCAGGCCATGCTTGAACAGCAGGGTGGTTCGATCAAACCTCTGCTGATGCAGGTCGGTTTCGACGTCAATAGCTTGCGTAAAGAGCTGACCAAAGAGCTCGACCAGCTACCGAAAATCCAGAATCCGACCGGTGACGTGAACATGTCGCAGGATCTGGCGCGCCTGCTTAACCAGGCCGATCGGCTGGCTCAACAAAAGGGCGATCAGTTCATTTCCAGCGAGCTGGTGCTGCTCGCCGCAATGGACGAGAACAGCAAGCTCGGCAAATTGCTGCTCGGTCAGGGCGTCAGTAAAAAGGCCCTGGAAAACGCGATTACCAATCTGCGTGGCGGCGAAGCGGTTAATGACGCCAACCACGAAGAGTCGCGCCAGGCGCTGGATAAATACACCGTTGACCTGACCAAGCGTGCTGAAGAAGGCAAGCTTGATCCGGTAATCGGCCGTGACGACGAAATTCGCCGGACCATTCAGGTTCTTCAACGCCGCACCAAGAACAATCCGGTGCTGATCGGTGAGCCTGGCGTGGGTAAAACCGCCATCGCCGAAGGCCTGGCCCAGCGCATCATCAATGGTGAAGTGCCGGACGGCCTTAAAGGCAAGCGCCTGTTGTCCCTGGACATGGGGTCGCTGATCGCGGGTGCCAAGTACCGCGGCGAGTTCGAAGAACGCCTGAAATCCTTGCTCAACGAGCTGTCGAAGCAGGAAGGGCAGATCATTCTGTTCATCGACGAACTGCACACCATGGTCGGCGCCGGTAAAGGCGAAGGCTCGATGGACGCCGGCAACATGCTCAAACCAGCACTGGCTCGCGGTGAGTTGCACTGCGTCGGCGCGACCACGCTCAACGAGTACCGCCAATATATAGAGAAGGATGCGGCCCTCGAACGGCGCTTCCAGAAAGTGTTGGTGGACGAGCCGAGCGAAGAAGACACCATCGCCATTCTGCGTGGCTTGAAAGAGCGTTATGAGGTTCACCACAAAGTGGCGATCACCGACGGCGCGATCATCGCAGCGGCCAAGCTCAGTCACCGTTACATCACTGACCGTCAGTTGCCGGACAAGGCCATTGACCTGATCGACGAAGCCGCCAGCCGCATTCGCATGGAGATCGACTCCAAGCCGGAAGTGCTGGATCGTCTTGAGCGTCGCCTGATTCAGCTGAAGGTGGAATCCCAGGCGCTGAAGAAAGAAAGCGACGATGCGGCGAAGAAACGCCTTGAGAAACTGCAGGAAGAAATCGTTCGTCATGAACGTGAGTATTCGGACCTCGAAGAAATCTGGAACGCGGAAAAAGCCGAAGTCCAGGGCTCTGCGCAGATCCAGCAGAAAATCGAACAGTCCCGTCAGGAGCTGGAAACCGCCCGCCGCAAAGGCGACCTCAACCGCATGGCCGAGCTGCAATACGGGGTGATCCCGGATCTGGAGCGCAGCCTGCAAATGGTCGACCAGCACGGCAAGAGCGAAAACCAGTTGCTGCGCAGCAAGGTGACCGAGGAAGAAATCGCCGAAGTCGTGTCGAAGTGGACCGGTATTCCAGTGTCGAAAATGCTCGAAGGCGAGCGCGACAAGCTGATGAAGATGGAAAGCCTGTTGCACCAGCGTGTGATCGGCCAGGACGAAGCGGTGATCGCGGTTTCCAACGCGGTGCGGCGTTCGCGGGCCGGGTTGTCCGACCCGAATCGCCCAAGCGGTTCGTTCATGTTCCTCGGCCCGACCGGTGTCGGTAAAACCGAGCTGTGCAAGGCGCTGGCCGAGTTCCTCTTTGATACCGAAGAGGCGATGGTGCGGATCGACATGTCCGAGTTCATGGAGAAACATTCCGTGGCTCGACTGATTGGTGCGCCACCAGGCTACGTGGGCTACGAGGAGGGCGGTTACCTGACCGAGGCGGTGCGTCGCAAGCCTTATTCGGTGATCCTGCTGGACGAGGTCGAGAAGGCCCACCCGGACGTCTTCAACATCTTGCTGCAAGTACTTGAAGATGGCCGTCTGACCGACAGTCATGGCCGCACGGTAGATTTCAAGAACACCGTGATCGTCATGACGTCCAACCTGGGCTCGGTGCAGATCCAGGAACTGGTAGGTGATCGCGAGGCGCAGCGTGCGGCGGTGATGGATGCAATCTCCACACACTTCCGGCCGGAGTTCATCAACCGGGTCGACGAAGTGGTGATCTTCGAGCCACTGGCGCGGGATCAGATCGCGGGCATCACCGAGATCCAGCTGGGTCGTCTGCGCAGTCGTCTGACTGAGCGCGAGCTGAAACTGGAACTCAGTCCAGAGGCCATGGATAAGCTGATTGCGGTGGGTTACGACCCGGTATATGGCGCACGGCCGCTCAAGCGTGCGATTCAGCGCTGGATCGAGAACCCGTTGGCACAGCTGATTCTGTCCGGTCGGTTCATGCCAGGCGACACCGCCAAAGGTGTAGTGGAAAACGACGAAATCGTCTTTGCCTGATCCCTGAAGGCAGCAAAAGTGAAGAGGCCTCGCATTGCGAGGCCTTTTTTTCGTCAGGTTGTTGAACTGAAAGGAAAAGGCTTGTAAAGTGCGCCCCGCAGTAAGTCACCCGGAAGGGTTTCTGCTCCCCAAGCAGGAATCTGAAATAAGTTGCAAATCATTAACTTGAATGCAATTTAGGGGGTTGACAGAGGTGCTTAAGATTGTAGAATAGCGCGCCTCAGACACACGAACGCAGCGATGCGAACGGGTCGAAGAGATGCAACTAGCTTCACCGTTGTAAATTGAAATATGTAGTTCCGTGATAGCTCAGTCGGTAGAGCAAATGACTGTTAATCATTGGGTCCCAGGTTCGAGTCCTGGTCACGGAGCCAATTTCAAACCGGGGTATAGCGCAGTCCGGTAGCGCGCCTGCTTTGGGAGCAGGATGTCAGGAGTTCGAATCCCCTTACCCCGACCATTTTTGGGTCGTTAGCTCAGTTGGTAGAGCAGTTGGCTTTTAACCAATTGGTCGTAGGTTCGAATCCCACACGACCCACCATTTTTGAAACCAGTTAACGCTGGGATCAGATCTTAAGATCAGACGCCAAAAGCTCTGTTCGCAGAAGGCGCCTTTAAAAGGTGCCTTTTTTTTACCGGGGTATAGCGCAGTCCGGTAGCGCGCCTGCTTTGGGAGCAGGATGTCAGGAGTTCGAATCCCCTTACCCCGACCATATTAAAAATCCTCGTATCGAAAGATACGGGGATTTTTTTTGTCTTCGAGAAAACAACACTTCAGTCATCGTACAACATGCCGATAACGTGGCTGCGGGGTACTGCCAAATGACGCCCCCAATCCTGACCACTACAAGAAAAGGGCGTTCGTCATGTTGCTTCGTCAGTTGAATATTGCTCCTCGGGCAGCCTTGGGGTTTGCCTTGATTGCCGTATTGGTTGCCTTGCTCGGCGTTTTTGCCTTGGGGCAGATGTCGAGTATCCGCAACAGTGAAGTGGCGGTGGAGAAGCAATGGCTACCGAGTATTCGCGGTGGCGACGAGATTCGCGAAATCATGCTGCGCATCCGCACGATCTCCTTGCGTATGGCGCTGGATCAGGACCCGAAGAATATCGCTCAATACCGCAGCCAGATGGATACCCGGGACAAGGAGCTGAGCGAAAAAATCGCCGCCTATGATCAGTTGGTCAACACCGCCGAAGGCAAGGCGCTGTATGGCCAGTTCAAGACGACTTTCGCGGCCTACCGTGCCGGCATAGCCCAATCATTCACCCTGGCCGAACAAGGGCGTCGTGACGAGCTGACCAAATTGTTGCTGGTGGACATGAAAACCGTGGTCGATGGTTCCGGCAAGCAGCTCAATGACCTGGCAGACCTGTTTGCCAAACAGGTCGCCGCCGAAAGCCAGAACTCCGCAGATCACTACGAAACGTCTCGAATGATCGTCAGCCTGTTCATCGCCCTCGCAGCCCTGGCCACCGTCGGCCTGGCGATGTTGCTGACGCGCAGCATCGTCAAACCGTTGGGTGACGCATTGAATGCTGCGGAAAACGTTGCCCGAGGCGATCTGACTCGCCCCATCGAAACCCACGGCAACGACGAAGTGAGCCGCTTGCTCAAGGCGCTGGCGACCATGCAACAAAACCTGCGTGAAACCTTGCAAGGTATCAGTGGCTCGGCGGCGCAATTGGCCACGGCGGCTGACGAGTTGAACGCGGTCACTCTCGACAGCACGCAAAACCTGCAGCAGCAGAACAACGAGATCGAACAAGCCGCCACGGCCGTCAATGAAATGACCACAGCGGTGGAGGAGGTCGCGCGCAATGCCGTGTCGACTTCCGATGCCACGCGCCAGTCCAGCGAGTCTGCGCACGCGGGCCAGGAGCGTGTCAGCGAAACAGTGACGGCCATCGGCGCCCTCGCCAGCGATGTGCAAATTACCGGCGGGTTGGTGCAGTCCCTGGCCAATCAATCCCAAGACATTGGCAAGGTACTGGATGTGATTCGGGCGATTGCCGAGCAAACCAATTTGCTCGCGCTCAACGCGGCGATCGAAGCGGCGCGCGCCGGGGAAAGCGGTCGGGGTTTTGCGGTGGTTGCCGACGAAGTTCGCGCCCTGGCTTATCGCACACAGCAGTCGACCCAGGAAATCGAGCAAATGGTCCAGGGCATGCGCAGCGGTTCCACCCAGGCGCTGGACTCGATGCAGGCCAGTTCCTCGCGTGCAGCCGCCACGCTGGCGCTGGCCGAACGAGCGGGGGAGGCGTTGCAGACGATCACTGCGTCGGTGCACCAGATTCACGAACGCAATCTTGTGATCGCCAGTGCCGCCGAAGAACAGGCGCAAGTGGCGCGCGAAGTCGATCGCAACCTGGTGAACATCCGTGACCTGTCGGTGCGATCCGCTGCCGGGGCAGACCAGACCAACGCTTCAAGCCATGAACTTTCACAGTTGGCCAACTCGTTGCGCACCATGGTGCAACGCTTCCAGGTGTAAATCCGCCAGACAAAAAAAACCGCGCCTCTCGGTGGAGAAGCGCGGCCTGTTTTTCGGGCGTTTAGGCGCCGTCTTGGTCTTTCAGGTGCTCGAACAGACCTTTTGGCATTTTCTTGCCGTTGGCTTCGAAGTTGGCTTTCACGTTGTTGTAAGCCTCTTGCTCATCGATAAAGCCGTCATGGTTGGTGTCGATCTTGTCGAAATTGGAATTCGGCGCGACTTTCTGGAATTCGGCGCGGGAGACTTTACCGTCGCCATCGGTGTCGGTCTTGGCCATCGATGCGTCGCCACACTTGCCTTCACCACATTTGCCTTCAGGGGTTTTCACCACCTGTTCAGCCGAGGCCAGCAGGTAGCCCTGAGTCAAAGGCTGCGAAGCGAATACGGAACCGGACAACATCATGCCGCCGGCCAAGACAGCGCCAAGCAGACCAATAGTGTTTTTAGTGGTAAGGGACATTTCAACTCTCCTGGGTTGCACGACACAACCGTTCGATAAAGGACGCCACGTCAGGCGGCGATAACCGTAGCGGGCTGGGTTGCCTTGCTCGGATGTGGTCATTTAACGGGCAGGGTGTATCGCTACTGTGTCGCGCAAGGGGGAGTTTGTAAGCGAAGGGTCGAAATCGCGGTGCGGGATACAGTAAGACACAGATGAACAGGCGGGAGAGTCGGAAATGTGAGAGCGAGCAAGCCCGCTCCCACACTGGAGCGAGTTAGTGCAGCTTCAGTCGCGGCTCTGTCCCGCGCCCGATCTTGCTGCCCAGCATCAGCATCGCCGTACGAAACGCGCCATACAGCGCCATCTGGTGCATGCGGTACAGCGACACGTAGAACATCCGCGCCAGCCAACCTTCCAACATCACGCTACCGGTAAGGTTACCCATCAAGTTACCCACAGCGGAAAAACGCGACAGCGAGATCAGCGAGCCGTAGTCGGTGTATTTGTATTCCGGCAATGCCTTGCCTTCGATCCGCAGCTTCAGCGATTTGGCCAGCAATGACGCCTGTTGATGCGCCGCCTGGGCACGGGGCGGCACATTGCGATCGCTACCCGGTTGCGGGCAGGCCGCGCAGTCGCCGAAGGCGAAGATGTTCTCGTCACGGGTGGTTTGCAGGGTCTGCAGCACTTGCAGCTGATTGATGCGGTTGGTTTCCAGGCCATCGATGTCCTTGAGGAAACCCGGTGCGCGAATCCCGGCAGCCCACACCTTCAGGCTGGCGTTGATCACTTTGCCATCGGCGGTGATCAGGCTGTCGGCCGTGACTTCGCTGACCGCGGCATTGGTCATGACGTTGACCCCGAGTTTCTCCAGGGTTTTATGCACAGGTCCGCCGATGCGTTCCGGCAGGGCTGGCAATACCCGAGGCCCGGCTTCGATCAGGGTGATGTGCATGTTTTCCGGTTTGATCCGGTCGAGCCCGTAAGCCGCCAATTCATGCGCAGCGTTGTGCAGCTCGGCGGCCAGTTCAACGCCGGTTGCACCCGCGCCGACGATGGCGACGCTGATCTGCTCGACCTTGTCGGTTTGCCCGGCATGGGCACGCAGATAGTGGTTGAGCAATTGCTGGTGGAAGCGCTCGGCTTGCTTGCGGGTGTCGAGGAACAGGCAATGTTGCGCCGCGCCCTGAGTCCCGAAATCATTGGTGGTACTGCCGACGGCGATGACCAGCGAGTCGTAGCCCAATTCACGGGCCGGGACCAGCTCCACGCCGGCTTCGTCGTAGGTGGCGGCCAACTGGATTTTCTTCTGTTCGCGATCAAGCCCGCTCATGCGCCCCAGCTGGAACTCGAAGTGGTTCCATTTGGCCTGGGCAACATAGTTGAGTTCGTCTTCGGAAGAGTTCAGCGACCCGGCCGCCACTTCGTGCAACAGCGGCTTCCAGATGTGCGTCAGGTTCGCGTCGACCAGCATCACACTGGCCGTGCCACGCTTGCCCAGAGTCTTACCCAGACGGGTAGCCAACTCCAGACCGCCGGCGCCGCCGCCAACGATGACAATACGATGAGTCATGGGGATATCTCGCAAGGCTAAAGGAAATCGGTGCGGTTACCCTCGCGAGCGCAATGCGGCTCATAGCGCCAGGTAACCGATAAGTCGGCTCAGCAAGCCCAAACCAATGGTCACTGCCAGCACCAGCACCAGGAGCATCCACGGCCGGAAAGGCCGGCGCTCGACTCGGTGCTGGGACAGGTGCAGGTACTCTTCGACATGCTTCTGGTCGTCGGGGTTCAGGCGGCTGGTCATAAAGGCCTCGTCAGGTAGACGTTGCTGAATGTGTGGAAGCTACAGGCTGATTTAACGAACGTTGAACGGAGCATAGCCGCTGTCCGGAACAGGCTCGACGCTCACCGTGTCGTCCAGCCGAATGATTCCACTTTGTAACACTCGGGCGGTGATTCCGCCATGTCCGCGGACCGCCTGAAACGTCCCCGGCCCGAGGTTGTTTTGCAGGCGTGCGCAAGGCTGGCACCAACCGGTGGTTTCGAAAATTGCCTGGCCGATCTTGAAGCGACGGCCCTTGAGGCTGAACAGGTTGATACCGCTGATAACCAGATTGCGCCGCAGATCACTCGGTAACACCGGTTGCTCGTCCGGGCGGCCCATCAGCGAGCTGATCACCGCCAGATGCTCCCACTGAATCAGCGTCACCTGCCGCGCATTGCGTACGCCGGGGCGCGCGCGATCACCGGTCAGGCCCGCTTCAAGTCGCGCTTCCACGGCTTCGAGTTCGATCATCGGTACGTGAGGTTCCGGGCGCACGCCGATCCAGCGTACGCGGCCGACTTGCGGGACTTGCGCGATCAGTTCCTGCAATGGGCTCACAGGCTGATCCCGACGTCGAAAACAATGCTGCGCCCGAGGTTGCTGCGCAGGAAATCCGGCGCATCCGGATGGGCGAATAACACCCGGGCGAACGTCGGGCCGACCAGCGACAACGAACGCCAGCCTTGGCGCAGGTATTCAGTGGGCGGCGGGAAATGGCTGTTCAGGTCCAGCACTTCGCGCTTGAGGCTGGCAAACGCGATGATGTCCAGTTCCCCCAGGTCCATGCCGCGCTCTTTGTAGTTGTGTGCTTTTTTACGCAAGGTCGGCGCCAGTCTGAGCAAGAATTCGTTGGCAGGAATGCGCCGGGGCTTGGCCTCCCGGCGGACCAGCTGACTGAGGGAAAACGCGCTGCGTCGACGTTGCAGCTCGTCGCGCCATTCATCGTTGAGGCGCCGACCTTCATCGAGCACGAAGAACACCTCGAAATTGGCGTCGCGAAACAGCACGTCCGGCGGTTCCCCGGCGGGGGCGAATTCGTCGGCGCGATAGGGAATGTTCAGACCTTGCAACAGGCGCTGGCAGACCCAACGCTCACGCTCCCATTTGCGGGCATTGGACAGAAATGCGTTGGCTTGCTCGGCCGCGATGGTCAGCAGGCGTAAATAATCTGAGTCATCCATAGGCCCAAGCTTAGCGTTCAAATGTGACCCTAAGGAATAAAGTCTGTCGCGAAAGAAAAAAAGTCTGGCGAGATTTCGAGTGCTTCTGCGAGAACGCTAGCCATTCGCTATACAGCGCTCTGTGGGCCATCACACTGGAATTGTTGATTTTTATCAACAGATCTCCGAATGACTGAGGACACGATTCCAACTAAGCCATGACGCAATTTAATAGTTTGCTCACCTGCAGCTAATGCAGAAGGGGAAGGATGACCCGGCTCATGATTTTTGTATTTTCGGAGCATCTTCAATGAAAATTTTTATTGAAAAAGACCCCGCACTGAATCGGTGGTGGGTTCACATGGATGTGTGGGTTGCAAGTTTTTGCAGTCTTGATGGTGCGGAATCTTTTGTCGAGCGATTGAACTCGCGAATCAATGCGCCGCACGCCCTCTACATGATTGGAGGTTCCTCTCTGTTACCACAGAACGATCTGAAACAGTCCAGCGCTGAATCAACACGATGTACTCCGCCCCTTAAGAAGTGTTCTCACGCCTGATACACAATTCATCTCGAGGGAGTGAAGAAAACAAACGCGCTGCCCCAGTTATGTCTATAGCTAATGTTGTCAGTTAATTGATTCAGGGTTTTGAGACGGCCAGCTTATTAACTTTCCTCAGCAAATCGCCGGACACAAGGGTCAATCCGTTGAGCAGATCAAGGAGTTTCCGATGGCCGACTCAAGCAAAAAAATGAGCCTCATGGGGCTCACCACACTGGTGACGGTGAACATGATGGGTTCGGGCATCATCATGTTGCCAACGAGCATGGCCCAGCTCGGGGCCGTTTCGCTTCTGTCGTGGATCGTTACCGCCATCGGTTCCATGGCCATCGCCTACTGTTTTTCCCAGTGCGGCATCTACTGTCCACGTTCCGGCGGGTTGTCAGCCTACACCGAAGAAGCCCATGCCAAATCGGGGTTCTTCCTTTGCTCGTACCTGTACTTTCTCTCGCTGGCCATCGCCAACGTCGCGGTCGCTATCTCCGCAGTCGGGTACATGACATCGTTCTTGCCCTGGTTGGGTAGCGGGGCCATCCCGTTGTTCATCGGTACGGTCGGCCTGCTTTGGTTGACCACCGTGGCGAATTTCGGCGGCCCCGGCGTCACCGGCAAGATTGGTGCAATTACCGTGTGGGGTGTGATCATCCCGGTGGCCGGTTTGAGCATCATTGGCTGGTTCTGGTTCAAGCCCGAACTGCTGATTGCCGCCTGGAACCCGAACAACCTGCCCATCTCCGAAGCCATCGGCAAGGCAATTCCCCTGACCCTGTGGGCATTCCTTGGCATGGAGTCGGCGGCGCAAGCGTCTGATGCCGTGGAAGATCCCAAGCGCACCGTGCCGCTGGCCTGTCTGTTCGGCACGCTGGGTGCGGCAGTCATCTATGTGCTGTCGACGACGGTCATTCAGGGTGTCATTCCAAACGCAGAGCTGGCCAATTCGACGGCGCCTTTTGCGCTTGTCTATGCACACATGTTCAATCCGTTGGTCGGTCACATCATCATGGCGCTGGCGGTGATGGCCTGTGTGGGGTCGTTGCTGGGTTGGCAGTTCACCTTGGCACAAACAGCCAAAATGACGGCTGATCAGGGCATGTTTCCCAGATTCTTCAGCAAAGTAACCTCACTCGATGCCCCCATCGTCGGCATGCTCGTCTGCGGTGTGCTTCAAACGCTGATGGCATTGTCGACCATCTCGCCCAATGCCAGTGCCCAGTTCGGAAAACTCGTCAGCCTGGCGGCGGTGACCAACCTGATCCCCTACGTGACGGCGGCTACCGGGTTGCTGGTCATGATGTACAAGGCCCGCGTCAGCGCCGGGGTCTTCATGCGCAACACCATGCTCTTGCTGATCGCCGTGGCCTATTCTTTGTACGCACTGTTTGCCTGCGGCAAAGACGCAGTATTCGGCGGAGCCCTTGTCCTTGTGTTCGGATACCTGCTCTATGGCTTCCTCGCCAAGCGCACTGTCGAGGCGCCTTCAACCGTTCAAGTCAGGATCGACAATCCTTAGTCGTTGTTTTCAGTCATGCACAGTCATCTGAATTCGGGGAACCGGGACATGAACGTAAAACTTATCAAAGCCACCCACCTCTTCTTCGTTGGCTTGCTCGGGCTGATGCCGTTGTTGGCTGGTGCCAATACCCTTGAGCGGGTGCGGGCGAGCAACACTTTCACCCTCGGTTACTTGTCGGACTTCGCACCTTTCAGCGTCCAGGCTGGCGATAAAGCTACGGGTTATGCCATCGACCTTTGTCTGAAAATCGCCGATAAGGTCAAGGCTGAGTTGGGTTTGCAGGAGCTGCAAGTTCGTTTTCAGGCTGTCCCTGACTCAGAGAAGATGAGTGCCGTCAGTTCAGGCAAAGTTGACATCCTTTGCACACCGACGCCGCCCACCCTGCAAGGGCGAAAAATCGTAAGTTTCTCGGTGCCGATCTACACCGCCGGCCTTTCTGCCGTGGTGCGCCAGGATGCATCGGAGCCGTTGCTCAATGCGCTCAACGGCAAAGTCGCTCATACCGGGCCGACCTGGCGCGCAACGGTCAATCATGGGCTGTCCAACCAAACCTACGCGGCCATAGCTGGCGGAGTCACTGAAGCGTGGATTCGCCAGAAAATGCAGTTGCTCGGTGTGGTGGCAACGCTCGTCACGGTTCAGAACGCTGACGCAGGTATGAAGTTGGTCGCCGAGGGTAAAGCCGATGCGTTTTTTGCTGAACGCATGATGCTCAAAAATCTCCTTTCCACCCATTACTCAGCTGCGAAACTGATATTGCTGGATCGCATTTTCGAGTACGCGCCGACGTCAATGGCGGTGGATCGCAACGATGAAGACTTCCGCTTGCTGGTCGACACGGCGCTGAGTGAAATGTACCGCTCGGGTGAAATCGAACAGGGCTATGACAAATACTTGGGGGGCATCGGCGATCTGGGCAAGAAGCTATTCAAAATTTATGCGCTTCCGTAGTCGATTAATGAACGGGCACGGTGATCACGGGCGTCTGATGTGCGGCTCCAAGCAATCACATCAAGCCTGCGAGGCAATGGCTGCACACTGGATCGGCTTCATAAGTCCTCTTCTCTAAGCGCTTTGATACGCCCCGATTTTTCTGCGGCGATCAATGACGCATGGTCTTTCGCATTCTGATCCGCATAACTCATGGCAAATTTGCCAATGGCCAGATCGAAGGTGTCCGATTTTCCCAAATAGCCACTAATGAGTGCTGAGTCACCGGATTTGGCATGGGCTCGGGCCAGGGTGAGGCCGCACAACTCGGCGTACAACTTCATTTGATCAACCGATGCGCCCTCGATAGGGGCGGACATTTTCATGTCCCTCAACTGGCGCACGAAAAAATGCCGGCCATTTTTCCCCTGCGCCCAGCCCAGGAAGATATCGCTGGCGGACTGCATTAGCCGTTGCCCGGTAACAACGCGCTGACCTTGATTTTCGAAGTCGCTTTTGCCGGCAAAGGGTGCCAATACCGAAGGACTGGCTTCCTTGAATTGCAGAAGCAGCGGGTGGTTTTCCGCGGAAAAAAACAGGCCGACGAAACAATGGGTGCCGACGCTGCCGATCCCGACGGCCTTGACGACAAAGTCTTCGAGCCGGTAGCGATCCAGGAGCACGCGCCGTTCGAGGGGGAGTGATAATCGATAGTCCTGCAGTGCCATGTTCACACGTTGTTCGAAGTCACGTTGATAAACATGAAACAGTATCGGCGGCTGATCGACCAACCGCCGACGCCCTGCCACTTCGTTGCTGATGGTCGGATAAAGGTAATCGCCGATGCGTGCTTTGGCTTTGGCGATCACCTGTTCTCTATTTTTTTTGATTTTGGCATTGGGGGCCATGTCGATGATCATTTGAGCATCGAGGCGGTCATACCAGACCTCCAACGGACTCATCTTCGAGAGTTTGCGCAGGCGCCTGCGGTAAGCACTGACACAATCGACCGCGATCGCCTGGGCATCTTTGTCGCTGAGCTGGAGATCGCGTGCAGCCACGGCAAAACTGATCGCCAAACGTTTGATATCCCACTCCCAAGGGGCAGGAAGCGTTTCGTCGAAATCGTTGATATCAAAAATCAGATTACGTTCGGGGGTTGCGAACAGTCCAAAGTTCAAGAGATGGCAATCTCCGCAGGCTTGTACCCGAACGCCCGTGGTCGGAGTCGTCGCCAGGTCATACGCCATGACCCCTGCAGACCCGCGCAGAAAGGTGAATGGGCTGCGTAGCATGCGCCCGAAGCGCACAGGAATCAGACTGGGCATTCGATATCTGTTCGACGTTTCCAGGATATCAATCGGGTCGCGGTGTTTGCGTGTCGGCTTCCAGACGGCGTGAAGTGCATGTGGACAGGTCTTGGATAAACGCTCACCTGCGTCCAGGCGTTCCTTGCGTGAGCGGAAGAATGCTTCGTCATCCCACATTCCCTTGATGTTCTTAACCGCCTCTTTGGCAGAACTCTTTTGGTTGTGAGACATATCCGCTCCTTTGCTCAACGAAGTCGAATGCGTTTGGGCCGGGCCACGGTTTCAATAAGCTCATTGAGCAATCTACCGGTTGCCTGATCACGGTTTCTGCTGGGCGGCGGTTGCCGTCAGACTGTCCGCCTGACTCACCCAGCCTCCGCCGGTTGCCTTGTACAGATCAATCATGTTGGTGAACACCGAGCCGCGGGTGCGGGTGTAGTACAGCTCTGCGTCAAACAGGCTGCGCTCGGCGTCCAGCACTTCGATGTAGCTGGTGTAGCCGTTTTCGTAGCGCTGCCGTGCGTAATGGGCATAAGTGCGCAGTGCGTCGACTTGCCTTGCCTGGTAATTCATCTGCTCTTTGGATTTGCTCGACGCGACCAAGGCATTTTCAACGTCCCTGAACGCCGATTGAATTGCCTGCTGGTACGTCAACAGCGCTTGTTTCTGGAAGGCTTCAGCTTGTTGTACCTGGCCGGCGATGCCGCCGGCAGTGAAGATCGGCATGCTTGCCGCAACCCCGTATGACCAGGTGGAGGCCGGCCCGGTGAACAGGTTCGACAGTTGGTTGCTGGCCGACCCTAGCAGCCCGGTCAGGGATATAGTCGGGAAATACTGGGCCTTTGCCGCGCCGATCTGCGCATTTGCCGAGATAAGATTCAGCTCTGCCTGACGCAAATCAGGTCGCCGCTCAAGCAAGTCAGATGGTAAGCCGGCCGGCACCGTTGGCAGATTCAGTTGGGTCAGGTCGCGCCCGCGAATGATCGGCCCCGGGTTGCGCCCTAGTAGTACGGCCAGGGCGTTTTCCTGTTGCGCGACCAAGGGTTCGAATTGCGCAACAGACGCCCGGGTTCGCTCGTACTCGGATTGGTTTTGTGCCAATTCCATTTCAGAAATGGTGCCGGCACCAAAGCGTAGTTTGAATATTTCATAAGAATCGCCGCGCACCTTGGCGGTCGTGCGGGCGATCTCCAGCTCCCGGTCGAGATCGCGCAGCGTCACGTAACTCGACGCTACCGACGCCACCAGGCTCAATATGACGCTTCGACGGCCTTCTTCCGAAGCGAGCAGATCGGCACGGGCGGATTCGTCGAGGCGGCGCAAACGGCCCCAGATATCCAGTTCCCAGTTCACACTGAGAATGGCCTGATAGTTGTTGAACACCGGATCCACCGTTGGGTCCAGCGGCACCGGGCCGTTGTCTCGCTGCGATCGGTTCCGTTGCGCCTGGGTACCCAGCCCGACTTGTGGAAACAACAGGGAACGGGTTTGCCCGTAACGGCCCTGGAACTCCTCCACTCGCGCGGCGGCAATCTTGATGTCTTTGTTTTCGAGCAACGCGATGCGGATCAGGTCATTCAGGACCGGGTCCTGGAACTGCTCCCACCACAACGTGTTCGACAGATTCTTTGCTTCCTTGTCCGCGTAACGGTAGGCCGCGGGGGTGTCGATTTTCGGGGGCTGATAGTCAGGCCCCACCATGCAACCCGCCAGGCACAGATACAGCAGCAGAGGGACGGTGGGCTTGCGCATCTCAATCCCCCTCATGTCTGTTTTGCGCCGCACCATCGGGAATATGCGCAGCCTGCGGCGGTGCAGCCGGCCTGACAGTCTTTTGCTCGGCGTCCTTTTCCCCGAACATTCTTTCAATCAAGTAATAGAAGAGAGGGATGAAGAAGATCGCAATCACCGTCGCCGCCAGCATGCCGCCAATCACCCCGGTGCCGATGGAGTGACGGCTGTTCTCGGAGGCGCCGACAGCAATGGCCAGCGGAACGCAGCCGAGGATGAACGCCAGGGACGTCATCACGATAGGGCGCAGACGTTCCCTTGCGGCAGTCATGGCGGCGTCGTAGGCAGACATGCCGGTTTCCCGGTTCAGCACCGCAAACTCGAAAATCAGAATGGCGTTCTTCGCCGCCAGCGCCACCAGCATGGTCAAGCCGATCTGGAAGTAGACGTCGTTGCTCAAGCCCCGAATCAGGACGGCGAGCAACGCGCCGAACAATGCAAATGGCACCGCCAGCAGCACACCCACTGGCAGCGACCATTTTTCGTACTGCGCCGCGAGAATCAGGAACACCATCACCAGACCAAAAATGAACACCTGGGAGGAAGCACCGCCGCTCTTTTTCTCCTCGAACGCCTCGCCGCTCAAGGCCAGCGCGTAGTCGTTGGTCATGATTTGCGCGCTGACTTCTTCCAGGGCGTTGAGCGCCTGGCCGGAGCTGTAGCCGGGGGCCGGATTCGCCGTGAGTTTGACCGCCGGGAAGTTATTGAAACGGGTCAGCAGGTCGGGGCCGGTGACGTAACGGGTGGTCAGTAAGGCTTTGAGCGGCACCATGTCATGGTTTTTGCTGCGCACGAAGATCTCGCGCAGGTCCTCGGCCTTCAAACGATAAGCCGGTTCGGCCTGCAAGATTACCTGCCACAGGCGACTGAACTTGTTGAATTGCGAAACGTACAGCGAGCCGAACATGGTCTGCATGGCGCTGTAGACATCTTCGACGGGGACCCCCAGGGATTCCGCTTTTTCGCGGTCGACGTCGACCATCAGTTGGCGGGAAAACACGTTGAAGGTGGAGGTGATGGCGCCCAGTTCCGGACGCTCCTTGGCCTTCGCCACCAGATTAGCGACCATTTCCGCCAGTTGATCGATGCTGGCGTCGCCCTTGCTCTGAATCCAGACCTCCATCCCGCCGGTGGTACCGAGGCCGGGAATCGACGGTGGGTTGACCGGCAGAATGATCCCGCCCTGAACCGTGGAAAACGCACGGGCGGCTTTCTGAATCACTGCCGGGGCGCTTTGTTCCTTGATGGTTTGCGAGTCCTTGTAGCGCCCTTCGAAATCCTTGAAGCCGACGAAAAACGCACCGGCATTGTTCTTGTTCTGGCCGTCGAGCAGGCTGTAGCCGTTAACAATCGCGACGCCTTCGACGGCGGCGTCGTTCATGAAGAAGTCACTGGCCACTTTGCCCACGTCACCGGTGCGATCCAGGCTGGCGGCGTCGGGCATGATCACCGCGCCGAGCAAGTAGCCCTGATCTTCCGGTGGCAGAAACGCACTGGGAATGCGCTGCCCCATCAACAGGATCAGCACAATCATCCCGGCGAAGAGCAGCAACGCCAACACGAAGCGCTTGATCATGAATGCTACCGCGCTTGAGTAGCCATTGGTCATGCGCTCGAAGTTGCGTTCGAACCAGCGGAAAAATGCGTTCTTGTCGCCGTGCTGTGGTTTGAGTAGCAGGGCGGCCAGGGCGGGGGAGAGGGTCAGTGCGACCAGACCGGAAATCACCACGGAAATGGCGATGGTGATCGCGAACTGTTTGTACAGCTGGCCGGTGATACCGCCCATGAAGGCCACTGGAATGAACACCGCGCACAGCACCAGCACGATGGCCACCACGGGACCTGCCACTTCATCCATCGCCCGTTTCGCCGCGTCCTTGGGCGTCATCTTGTGCACATGCATGTTGCGTTCGACGTTTTCGATCACCACGATCGCGTCGTCCACCACGATACCGATCGCCAACACCATGCCGAACAGCGTCAGCATATTCACCGAAAACCCGAGGGCCGACATGCCGATGAACGTGCCGACAATAGACACCGGCACCGCCAGCACCGGAATGAGCGTGGCACGCAGGCTTTGCAGGAAGATGTAAACCACGATGACCACCAGCACCAGGGCTTCGAAGAAGGTGCGGATCACCTCGGTAATCGAAGCGCGGGTAAAGTCCGTGGTGTCCATCACGATCTTGTATTCGATGCCCTCGGGAAACGTGGACTTCATATCTGACAAGGTTTTGGTCACTGCCGTGGAAACGTCGAGGGCGTTGGCACCGGGTTGCTGATACACGGCAATCAATGTCGCCGGCCGGCCCTGATAGGTGCTGCGCAGGGAATAGTCCTTTTGCCCCAGCTCGGCGCGTCCGACGTCCTTGAGCCGAACGATGGCCGCGCCATTGTTGTTGGCCCGCAAGATAATGTTCTCGAATTCCGAAGGCTCGGTCAGACGTCCCTTGGTGGTCACGGCAAAAGACTGCTCGACAGCTTGCCCCGTTGGCGACTGACCGACCCGGCCCACAGCGAACTGCTGGTTCTGATTGGCGACGGCTCTTTGCACGTCGGCGGCGGTGATGCCCAACTGGGCCATGCGGTCAGGCTTGAGCCAGATCCGCATGGCATAGTCGGGCGTGCCGAAGATGCTGGCCTGGTTCGCCCCCGGAATCCGCTTGATCGCATCGAGGATATAGAGGTTGGCGTAGTTGGCGACGTAGGTGCTGTCGTAGCGGTCGCCGGCGGAGTACACGGCAAGCACCATCATGAACGCCGAGGATTTTTTCTGCACCTGGATGCCCTGGCTCTGCACGGCGGAGGGCAACTGCGGCAAGGCCAGATTGACCCGGTTCTGCACATCGACCTGGGCCAGTGAAGGATCGGTGCCGATCTCGAAGAAAACGTTGAGGGTCATGTTGCCCGTCGCCGAGCTCGACGAGTTCATGTAGATCATGTTGTCGGCGCCGTTGACCTGCTGCTCGATGGGCGCGGCCACGTTGTTGGCCACGACCTGTGCATCTGCGCCGGGGTACGTCGCTGCCACCGTAATCTGCGGAGGCGTGATGTCCGGGTACTGCGCAACGGGTAGTTTGAGCATGGCCACTGCACCGGCCAGGGTGATGATGATGGAGATCACCGAGGCGAAGATCGGCCGGTCGATGCAATAGTGGGAAATGCTCATTGGCGTTCCCCGCCATTGGCTTTTGCCGGTTTCTCATTGGCTGCGTTCGTGGAGGCGGCGCCAGGGGTATCGACGATGTTCAATGGCCCGCCCGGCGTGACCCTGATCGCGCCGTCGACGACGATGCGCTCGCCTGCCCGCAAGCCCTTGCTGATGAACCAGTTGTCGCCTTGCCAGTCGCCCACTTCGACCACCCGTTGCTCGGGTTTGCCTTCGGCGTTGAGGACCCAGACGAAGTGGCTCTTGGCTCCTTCCAGTACCGCCTTTTGTGGCACAAGAATGGCGTTGGGCCGGGAGGCGCCTTTGGCCAGCGCCCGTACAAACTGACCGGGACGGAGCAGGCCGTTCGGGTTGGCGAGTACAGCCCGAACCAGGAAAGTGCCGGTGTCCTGGCTGTAGGAAGGCGCCAGAAAATTCACCTTGCCACTGTTGGGCACCACGGTGCCGTCAGCCAGGACCACTTCAACGATAAATTCGCTGCGTGGCGGGAAAATCAGATGCCCGGCGGCGATCTCGTCGCGGTACTTCAGGGTTTCGTTTTCCGAGAGGCTGAAGTTGACGTACATCGGGTCCATCTGTGACACGGACGTCAGCAGCCCCGACTCACCTGGCGTCACATAACTGCCTTCCTGTTTTTTGGCATAGCTTGAAAGCCCTGTGAGGGGAGAGGTGATGGTGGTGTAACTGAGGTTCAACTGCTCGGTGCGCACATTACCCTCTGCGGCCAATACGGCGGCACGGGTCTCGCGCTCGTTGCCGACGGCATTGTCCAGGTCCATCTTGCTGACCGCATTCTGCGCCGCCAGTGGGCGGACTCGAGCCAGCGTCGACTTGGCCACTTCCCAACGGGCCTGTTGCTGGGCCAGTTGACCTTGAGCCGACACCAACGCGGCCTCAAAGGGTTTACGGTCCATCTGGAACAGCGTCTGTCCGGCCTTCACCAGATCACCTTCGGTGTACAGCCGCCTATCCAGGAATCCGGCCACGCGAGCACGTATTTCCACCTCGCGGGAGCTCTGGGTCTGGGCGACAAATTCGAAGGTTACGGGTGTATCGCGGGCGGTGACTGTCATGACTGTCACCTCAGGTGGCTTGCGTGCCGGTGAAACCGGTTCTTTGCCGCAGCCGTAAAGCAAGCTCAACGCCCCTAAGACAAGGGCAAATGAAAAGCTTGCAGGCTGTCTGGCATTATTGATATTCACGCCTGCGCCCCTCCCATGCCCGTATAGGTTATTCGAATGGATACGTAGGCATTTCTTATAAAGTAGCCACTTCTTATTAAAAAGCTAACACCCGTAGTAGGTGGCATTTCTGACAAATATCAAATGTACGCAAGGGGAAAACCGAGCGACCCGTTACAGCGATAAACACTACTTGCCAGGCCATGCGGCCCAGGCGAGTCGATGAATCGGCGAGTTTCGAAAACGAAGAGAGATCACTTGGCTGACACATCAGCAATATTTCGAATTGCGTTCAAATTGATCAACGCTTATAGCCAGATGCTCGGAGTAAAACGATGAAGTTGGATGCGCGACGTATAGTTGATTTAAGGCAAATCACGACGCCCGCCGCATTTCCATACTGAGTCCATTCCCGGGTTGCCCTGCCCAGCGGCTTATCGCCCGACGTACAACAGTCTTTATTCTTCAAGTATCAATATGCGAAAAGCACAAAGCGTTTATCAGTAAAGGGCGTTACTGGGCAGCCAGAGCGGGCGGTGTAGACTGAGGGCCATAAAGCACAAGCGATTCAACAAGGGGATGAACGTGAAATATTGGCCAGTGTTGCTGCTCAGTCTTCTGCCTTTGTGGGCCCAGGCGCTGGAGGTCGGCGAGCGACTGGCGCCGTGGACCTTGCTCGATCAGTTCGATCAGGCCTACACCCTCGATAACCAGGTTCAGACGCTGCTGGTGGCGCGAAGCATGGAGGCGGCCAAACTGGTCGACGCTGCGCTGCAAGGTCAGCCCAAGGGCTATCTGGAGGCGCGGCACACGGTCTTTTTGGCGGACATCCAGCGCATGCCGCGGCTGATCGCAAAGATGTTCGCCGTTCCGCACATGCGCGATTATTCGTACCGGATCATGCTCGACCGTGACGGCCGTGTCGCGCCGCGTTACCCCGGCGCGCAAGATAAAGTGCTGTGGTTACAAATCAAGGACGGTCAATTGGTCGCGCAGCACGAATACGCCACGGCCGAGCAATTGCGCGAGGCGCTGGAGAAGGCCCGGCCATGATCGGTGCCGAGCTGCTGTCACCGCAAACCCTGACGGTCGGCTGGTTGGTGTATGTGCCCGTGCTGCTCTGGGCCATCTGCCGTGCGCCCTGGGTTGAGCTGTTCAGTGACAGCCGCCGTCAGCATTTGCTGTTCGGTACGGTGTTCGCGCTGTTTATGTTGTGGCTGGTACGCCGTGATTTCGACACGGGTGTGTCTTACCACTTCATCGGCATGACGGCGGTGACCTTACTGCTGGATTGGCCGCTGGCGATCATCGGCGGGTTGGTGGCGCAAACAGGGTTAGTGTTGCTCGGGCGTCAGGACCTGGCAGCTGTCGGAGTCAATGGCGCTCTGTTCATTTTGCTGCCGGTGCTGGTCACGGAGTGCTGTGCGATCCTCGTGGAGCGAGCGCAGCCGCGAAATCCCTTTGTGTATATCTTCGTTTCCGGTTTTTTTGCGGCAGCATTATCGGCGCTGTTGTGTCTTCTGCTGGCGCTGACGTTGCTGTGGTTTGACGAACGTTTTGCCATGCCCTATTGGCTCGAAGATTTTGTCGGCTATCTGTGGTTGCTGATTTTCCCGGAAGCATTTATCAACGGAATGATTGTCAGCGCGCTGGTGGTGTTCAGTCCGGAATGGCTGGAAACGTTCAATCGCACCCGCTACCTCTCGGCGCCCTGGAAAGACGACGATCCCAAGTCTTGACCCACATCAAATCCATAAAGCGCTGCTGCTTTCATGCTCTGCAAAACCTTCAGGAGCATTGAAATGAGTGTCTACGAATGGGCAAGGCAAGAGGTGCGTCAAAGTCTGGATGCGGCGCAGGAAGTGGGGTTCGATCCGGGGCTGAGCCTGCGCGCCTTGCTCAGTGCAGTGGTGCAGCAAAGCAAGGCGGTGCGCAGTTTCGAAGACCTGGCCGATGAGTTGCGTTTTCTGGCGGAAAACCTCGATGACAGCCAAGAGTACGGATTTATGAGGCCTTGAGGCTCAGTGACGTGGCTCGAAGTCTTCGCTGAACAGATCGTCTTCGGCATCCGGGCTGACCGGAATCTTGTGTTCTTCCGATGCCCATGCACCGAGGTCGATCAGCTTGCAGCGATCCGAACAGAATGGCCGGAATTTGCTTTCGGGACTCCATTCAACAGGGGCGCCGCAGGTTGGACAATCGACGGTTGGGATCTGGCTCATGACTGGCCTCCACGCAAAGTAAGGTAAAAGTGATGCAGGCGTTCGACCTCGCTGTGCAGCCAGGCGAGGTCGCTGTCGTTGACCACCACATCGTCGGCATGGCTCAAGCGGTCCTGGCGGCTGGACTGGGCCTTGAGGATCGCCTGGACCTGTTGCTCGTTCGTCTGGTCGCGCTGCAGGGTGCGTTGGATCTGTAGCTGTTCCGGTGCATCGATCACCAGGACCCGCTGGGTCATGGCGTACTGCCCGGACTCGATCAGCAACGGCGAAACCAGAATCGCGTAAGGCGATTGTGCCTTGGCCAGATGATCAGCGATTTCCTTGGCGATCAGCGGATGCAGCAACGCCTCAAGCCAACGGCGTTCCTCGGGCACCTCGAAGATCAGTTTGCGCAGCGCCGCGCGATCCAGTTGCCCATCGGCTTGCAATACGCCGGTGCCGAAATGTTCAGCGATGCTGGCCAGCGCCGGGCGACCCGGTTCCACCACCCAGCGCGCCGCGTGGTCGGCATCGACAACGTGCACACCCAGGTCGATGAAGTGCTGGGCCGCCGCACTTTTGCCGCTGCCGATGCCGCCGGTCAAGCCAAGAATCCAGGGTTTTTCCACAGGGGTATTCATTTCAAACCGACAAACTGCCAATAGAAGTCGGTTATTTGACCACCCCAGAGCAAGGCAATCCAGCCGGCAATTGCCAGAAAGGGGCCGAAGGGTATCGGTGTCGAGGTTTTCGCCTGGCGCACGCGCAGCAGAATCACCCCGATAACGGCCCCCACCAGTGATGACAATAGGAGCGTCAACGGCAACATCTGCCAGCCACCCCAAGCGCCGAGCATCGCCAGTAACTTGAAATCCCCTTGGCCGATGCCGTCCTTGCCGGTGATCAGCTTGAACAGCCAGAACACCGACCACAACGTCAGGTAACCGGCTACCGCGCCCCACAAGGCTTCATGCAGGGACACGAAGAGCCCGAAGCTGTTGACGATCAATCCCAGCCATAGCAGCGGCAACACCAGCACATCCGGCAGCAGTTGGTGCTCGGCATCGATCAGGCTCATCGCCAGCAGGCCCCAGGTCAGGACCATCACCAGGCAGGCTGGCCAGCCGAAACCGAAATGCCAGGCGATAAACGCCGAGAGCAGGCCGCAGGCCAGTTCGGTCAGCGGATAGCGCTTGCTGATCGGTGCTGCACAGCTTGAGCATCGCCCTCGCAAAAAAACATAACTGAGCAGCGGAATGTTTTCCCACGCGCGAATGCGATGGTTGCAATGCGGGCATTGGGAATGCGGCAGCATCAGGTTGTAGGTCGGGCCGGGCGCTTCCTGGGGCACGCCCAGCACGTCACGGGCTTGCAGCCGCCATTCGCGGTCGAGCATTTTCGGCAGGCGCCAGACCAGCACATTGAGGAAGCTGCCCATCAGCAGACCAACCGCCAATGCGATGACCACGAACACCAGCGGGTAGAAGGTCAGAATATCGTTCAAGGGCATGTCAGATCGCTGAGCCGAGTTGGAAGATGGGCAGGTACATCGCGACGACCAGACCACCGACGACAACACCCAGCACCACCATGATGAACGGTTCCATCAGGCTGGTCAGGTTGTCGACCATGTTGTCCACTTCGTCCTCATAGAAGCTCGCGACCTTGTCCAGCATGTCGTCGAGCGCACCGGATTCTTCACCAATCGCGGTCAGCTGAATGGCCATGCTGGGGAAAATGCCGGAAGTGCGCATGGAAAAATTCAACTGCATGCCGGTCGACACGTCCTGTTTGATCCGCAGGACCGCTCGCTTGAACACGATGTTGCCGGTAGCCCCAGCCACTGACTCCAGAGCCTCGACCAGCGGCACGCCGGCGGCGAAGGTGGTCGACAGCGTGCGGGCGTAGCGGGCAACGGCAGACTTGTACATGAGCGTGCCAATCAATGGCAGCTTCAGCAGCCAGGTGTCCATTCTGTCCCGAAAGGCCTCGGACGTCTTGAAGGCGCGGCGAACACCGAATACGGTTGCGATCAGCACGCCGAGCATCGCCCACCACCATGCTTGCATGAACTCTGACAGCCTGATGACCATGACCGTGAAGGCCGGTAACTCGGCGCCAAAGCCTTTGAATACGGATTCGAACTGCGGCACCACTTTGACCAGCAGAATGCCGGTGACGATGATCGCCACAAACACCACCGCCAGCGGGTAGGTCATGGCTTTCTTGATCTTGGCCTTGAGGCTTTCGCTCTTTTCCTTATAGGTCGCCACCCGCTCCAGCAGGGTATCCAGAGCGCCTGCCTGCTCTCCGGCATCGACGAGGTTGCAGTAGAGCTCATCGAAATACTGCGGCTTTTTACGCAAGGACGCCGCGAAGCTGTTACCGGCGGCGACTTCCTGTTTCACCTCGTCCACCAGTTTGCGCATGGCCGGGTTATCGAAACCTTCACCAATGATGTCGAACGACTGCAGCAACGGCACACCGGCTTTCATCATGGTCGCCATCTGCCGGGTAAACAGGGCGATTTCCTGAGCCTTGATACGGTTGCCGAAACTGAAGATCGAGGCGGATTTCTTGCGCACCTTTCCAGGGTTAATGCCCTGCTTGCGCAATTGGGCCTTGATCAACGCGGGGTTCTGACCGCTCAACTCGCCGGTCATCCTGGTGCCTTTCCTGTCCGTGCCCTCCCAGGCGTAGACGCTGATTTTTGGTGCTTTGACCGCCATGTTCAGTCCTTGGTGACCCGATTGATTTCTTCAAGACTGGTGACGCCTTGCATGGCCTTGATCAGGCCGGAAGTGCGCAGGTCGTTGAAACCGTCCTTGCGCATCTGGATATCGATTTCCAGCGAGTTGCCTTCGGCCATGATCAGGCGTTGCAGGTCCGGGGTGTTCTTCACCACTTCGTAAATCCCCACCCGGCCTTTGTAGCCGCCGTTGCACTGGTCGCAACCGACCGGTTCATAGATCGTGAACGAGCCGATGCGTTCCTCGGGGAAACCTTCCTTGAGCAGCGCCTCACGGGGAATCTCGATGGGTTTCTTGCAATGGCTGCACAGTTTGCGTGCCAGCCGCTGGGCAATGATCAGGGTCACCGAAGTGGCGATGTTGAAACCCTGAATACCCATGTTGTGCAAGCGGGTCAGGGTTTCGGCGGCGCTGTTGGTGTGCAGGGTGGAAAGCACCATGTGCCCGGTCTGAGCAGCCTTGATGGCAATTTCAGCGGTTTCGAGGTCGCGGATCTCGCCGACCATGATGACGTCCGGGTCCTGACGCAGAAACGAACGCAGGGCCTGGGCGAAATCCAGTCCCTGCTTGGGATTGACGTTGACCTGGTTGATGCCCTCCATGTTGATCTCGACCGGGTCTTCGGCGGTGGAAATGTTGATGTCCACGGTGTTGAGGATATTCAGGCCGGTGTAGAGCGATACCGTTTTGCCCGAGCCGGTGGGACCCGTGACCAGGATCATCCCCTGTGGCTGCTTCAGCGCGGCCATGTACAGATCTTTCTGCTCGGGTTCATAGCCGAGGGCGTCGATGCCCATTTGCGCGCTGGACGGGTCGAGGATCCGGATTACCACCTTCTCGCCCCACAGGGTCGGCAGAGTATTGACGCGGAAGTCGATGGACTTGGTCTTGGACAAGCGCATCTTGATCCGCCCGTCCTGGGGTTTGCGCCGCTCGGAGATGTCGAGGCTGGCCATGACTTTCAACCGCGCCGCAATTCGACTGGCCAGTTGAATCGGCGGCTTGGCGACTTCGCGCAGCATGCCGTCGGTGCGCATCCGCACCCGGTAGGATTTTTCGTAGGGCTCGAAATGCAAATCGGAAGAGCCGCTTTTGATCGCGTCGAGCAGCATCTTGTGAACGAAGCGCACCACCGGAGCGTCATCGGCATCCTGACCTGCGATGGAGTCCCTTCTGTTGTCTTCGGCTGACTCGATGTCCACGCCGTCAAGGTCAACATCCGCCATGTCCTCGAGGCCGGTGGAATGGTTGTCGAAGAATTTTTCGATGGCGTCGACGAGCTTGTCGTCCTCCACCAGAATGGCTTCGGTGGTTAACCCGGTGCTGAACTGAATGTCATTGATGGCTTGTTGATTGGTCGGATCGGAAACGCCGACGAACAGTTTGTTGCCGCGCCGCCAGAGGGGCAGGACGTGATGCTGACGAACCAGCTTTTCGCTTACCAGTCCTCTGGGTTGGGTTTCCTTGTCCAGGCAGTTGAGGTCGAGCAGCGCCATGCCGAAGTGCTCGCAGGCGATTTCGGCCACCTGCTGGCTCTTCACCAGTTTGTTCTGCACCAGGTAATTGACCAGTGAGATTTTGCTGCGTTGAGCTTGCTGATACGCCTGTTGCGCGCTTTGTTCAGTGAGCAGCTCGGCCAGGACCAATTGCTTGGCCAGACCGCTAAGGGCGATGTCATTCATTGGGATACCGGACGCAGACAGTTCATGACTTATAGCCTAGTCAACGAGCTGAGCCAAACCAGGTGCGTTCAGGTGACAAAAAGTGTCAGATAGTGCGGTTACTGGGGGTAGGGAAGAGCTGTTTATGGCGCGTGTGCCCTGTCAGCAAGGGGCGCGGCGCTTGGCACGGGCTGTGCTGAGGCTAATTCAGGTCATGAGATTTCGACTCATGCATGGAGCTTGTCTATGAATACTCAAAAAGGTTTTACCCTGATCGAGCTGCTGATCGTGGTGGCGATCATCGGGATTCTGGCGACGTTTGCGTTGCCGCAGTATTCCAAATACCAGGCTAGGGCCAAGGTAACAGCAGGTATCGCGGAAATCTCGGCATTGAAGGTACCTTTCGAGGATGTGATTAACGGTGGTGCCGCAAATCCCGACATTACCAGTGTTAACGGTGGCATTGCGGCAACTCAAAACTGCACGCTGACCGCAGCGGGTACGGTGGCCGATGGCAAAGGCACGATTACGTGCAAGTTGCTCAACGCGCCTGCGCCAGTGTTAGGCCAGACCATCACACTGACCCGATCCGCGGCAGGTGCATGGACATGCGGGTTCACAGGTTCGAAAGATTACACAACGACCGGTTGCCCGGGTGTCTGATACTCGGCTGATTTAACCAATACCCCGCCGATCTGGCGGGGTATTTTTTTTGCCGCGTTTGAACATTTATAGCGATATCGAGAACACCCCGAAAATTCATGCCCTTTCATGATCGTTCCCATGCTCTGCGTGGGAATGCATCCCGTGACGCTCCGCGTCACCCTTGCGCAAGACTCAAGCCTGGTGTCGACAGCGGAACGCAGAGCGTCCCCGGCTGCATTCCCACGCGGAGCATGGGAACGATCAACAGCATCGCGAGCAAGCTCGCTCCCACCTAAAGCAGATCAGCGCATCGCTGTTGCTTCTCACCACTCATCAGGTCGACGTTAGCTCGCCTTTCGCTTTTGATCTTGATCTTGATCTGCCCCGTCGGAAGGCCGAACGCAGGTTCTGCGTAGTGGGCAACCCGGCATGGATGCCGGGTTAGCCGCCCCCGGCCATGGATGGCCGATGGCGGCGGGCCCACGGAGCAGGACCGGAGTGAGGGAATGCCGAGCCTAGGCGAGGCACCGTACGTCAGGGGCGCAAGCGCTTGGTTACTTGGCGCTCTTCCAAGTAACCCGCCGTCAGGGCGGAACCAATAGCCGCCGTCACCAAAAAAACGGATATGTCCCCAACCCCAACCCCAAAACTTTCTTAAGTGAACCGCATTAGCCCTGAAAAGCGCGGCTTTCTGTTGAAACAACGCCCTCGAATTTCGAAAACAAAAAAATCCCCGACAATTCATGGCCTTAGGCCCAACGCAAAACCCGCAACTTGCATGTAGAGAATCACCAAGTCATGCATTTTGCATGATTCCGAAAATCGGGCGATTTCTTAAGTTGCTGTTTTATAACGATTTATTGGCTGTCTCAAAGTTGGCACACCGTTCGCAACATACCCAGTAACCCTGCTGAGAAAGAACACAGCAGACTTTATAGAAAAACAGGAGTTACTCGTATGAAGAAGTTCGCTATCGCTGCCGCTGCTGCTACCGCGCTGACCCTGACCATGGCCAACGCAGCATTTGCACAAACCACTACCACCCAAGCCCCGATGACTCTGGCGGCGGGTGAAGTGACCAAGGCCAAGGAAGCTACTTCCGATACCTGGATCACCACCAAAGTCAAAAGCGACCTGGTAACCGAAAAAGGCATTCCTGGCACCGACATCAAAGTTGAAACCAACAAAGGTGTTGTATCGCTGTCGTCCACCGTTGCAGTGACTGACGCTCAGAAAGCTACCGCTGTAGCGATCACCAAGAAAATCAAAGGCGTCAAAGCGGTCTCCGCTGACGGCCTGAAAGCCGAGTAAGGCAGACTTCTCGCCTGAACCGGGAGAAGGCGCAGCAGGTGGGCTGAGTAATACGCCTGTTGCATCTGAAGAGTTCATGCGAAAGGCCACAAGGATGTGGTCATTACAGGCCTCCGACATTCGTGTCGGGGGCCTGTTCTATTGTGGGCGCCGCAAAATCAGTGTGGGAGCGAGCCTGCTCGCGATGGCGGTATAACAGTCAGCATCGATGGTGAATGTTATGGCCTCATCGCGAGCAGGCTCACTCCCACATGGGGTTGTGGTGTACTCAGTTTCCGCGTTTGCTGGTGATCTGTTTCAGCCGATTGCCTTCAAACCGCAGGTATTGATACATCCCGCTGTTGGGTCCGTAAGTCCATTCCTCGACTTGAAACTCTTCCCGTCGATTGGCGCTGCGCTTGTAGCCCAGCAAGTCGCGGGCAATGGGCTCACCGCACTTTTGCAGCACTTCGCTGGACCTGTCCCCCACGCTGACCAATTGACTGCCACAGCGCAATGTATCGGTCGCCCAAGCCTGGCTGGTCGCCAGTGTCAAGGTCACGCTCAGGCCCATCAGCACTCGTCTGATCATCATTCGGCGTCCAGATGCATCGGCGTCACTACACGACCATCACTTTGCGCCTCGCCAAGGTTGGCGTCGACGAAGTAGACACGGTCATCGGCCATCTGGGTCTTGTCCACCAGGAAATCCTTGATGCTGCTGGCACGTTCCTGACCGAGTTGTCGCAGCAGCACATCGCTGTTACTCCAGAACTTGATCACCTCGGCGCGCATTTTGGCGGTGCGTTCTTCCTTGCCCAGGTCCTTCCATTCGGCGGGTGGCTGGGTCTTCAGGCGTATGCGGTAGATCCCTTCCAGCAACGGGCCTTTCTCGCTGTCCGGCACTTCGACCAACGACGCCTGGGCCGGAACCTTGTCCCCGCGACGCTGGAGCATTTTGTAGTAGTTGTATTGGTATTCGCGCTCAAGCCGTTGCTCGGCAATCAGCGGACCGTCGCTGCTGGCGGCGGCAGTGCCTTCAATTTCCAGACGCAGGGCCGGGCGTTCCTTCAAGGCTTGCGACAGTTTGACCAGTGCCGCTTCGGCCTCCTTGCTCAAGTCGCTCGAACCTGGTGCGAACGACACGCTGCCCAGATCTTCGGAACCGCCGCCACTGACCAGCCCGCCAATCATTTTGAACGGCGCAGCGGCAGCCTTGACGATCAGGTTGCGCAAGGTCTGCCAGACAATCGGCATGATGCTGAACTGTGGGTTGTTCAGGTCGCCGGTCACCGGCAGCTCGATGGAAATCTTGCCGTCGACGTCCTTGAGCAAGGCAATCGCCAGTTTCAACGGCAAGCTGACGGCGTCCGGACTGTCGACTTTTTCACCCAGTTGCAGCTGCTCGACCACCACTTTGTTTTCAGCCTTGAGCTGGCCTTTGGTGATCATGTAATGCAGGTCGAGATTGAGCCGGCCCTTGCGGATGCGGTAACCGGCGAACTTGCCGGAGTAGGGCGTCAACGTGGTCAGTTCCACGCGTTTGAAACTGGTGGCGATGTCGAGGCTGGCCATTGGGTCGAACGGGTTGACCGAGCCCTTGATGGTCACAGGTGCATAGCGGTCGACCTTGCCTTTGATATCAACGCTGGCCGGTTTGGCCTGACGGCTGTCGATGGTGCCGATCTGCCCGTTGAGTTGTTGCACGGCAGTGGCGAAGTTGGGGGTCAGGCTGAAGTCGGCGAAGTTCGCCGAACCGTCATTGATGGCCACGCCGCCGATGTGGATGCCCAGAGGTTTATCTTTGCTAACGGGTTTGGCTGCTGCTGTCTTGGCAGCACCTGAATCGGCCGGTTGCGGGATCAGCAGGTCGTCGATGTTGGTGGTGCGGTCATCGTTGATCATGAAGCGCGCATACGGCTGGAACAGGTTGACCTTGTCGATCGACAGGCTGTCACCGTGCTGATAATTCAGGCCTTCGAGCACCAATTGCTGCCACTTGAGGAAGTCGCGGGTTTTCAGGGTGTCGAGGGTATGCAGTTGATCGACCTGAGCGCGACCGGTGACGTTGAATGCCAGCGGCTCGGTGCTCTTGAGGTCGACAGCCAGGTCACTGCCGAGCATGCCGCTGCGCAGTTCGAGGCGGATGAATGGGGTGATGTAGGACTGCGCGATCCGCAGATCGATGTCTTTGGTCTGCACCTTCAGCTTGGCGCTGACCGGCGCCAGATTGACCAAGCCGTCGGCCGTGAGTTTGCCTTGCTTGCCCACGCCGGTGTCGAGCTTGAGGTTGAAAGGCGAGCCGTTAAGGCTGTCGAAGTTTTGCAGGTCCAGGTTCAGCGGACCGACGTCCAATGCCACGGCAGGTTGCGCCTTGCGGTCGGCCAGATGCACCTGGTAATTGCGCAGTTGCACGTCTTTGAGCAGCACTTGCCACGGTTTGCCTGGCGCGGCGGGTTCGGCTTTCGGCGAATCGGCGGCCGCCGGCGTTTTCTTCGGCTCGGTGTTAGCTTTTACCGCCGCTTTGGACGGTTGGCTGGCGAACAGTTTTTGCCAGTCAAGTTGGCCATCGGCTTCGAGGGCGGCCCAGGTTTCCAGTTTATTGCTGCGGATCTTGCCTACCACCACTTGTTGCTTGGCCAGGTCGACGGTGGTGTCGCTGATGTCCAGGCGCTCCAGTCTCGCCAACGGCCGACCGTCCGGGGCCTTGATGGCGAAGGGCGCAACGCTGACGGTAACGTTGCTCAGCAGCAGTTGGGTTTCTTTGGACAGGTTGAGCTTGTAGTCGGTACTCAGGTTGAGGACGCCGTTTTCCAGTACCAGCGGCAAAGCATCACGGACATAGGGCCAAAAGGATTTCATCTTGCCGTCGGTGATTTTCAGCTTACCTTCGGAGGTAATCGGGATCAGGCTGAAATTGCCGGTCCAGTCGAGCTGTCCACCTCCCGGACCATTGGCCACCAGCGTCATGTTGGCACTGTCTTCGGGCAGGGTGCTGAGATTCTTCAGTTCGAAGTCGAGCTTGTCGTAAAGAAACTCAATGGGTTCACTGGGGCGTGAATCCTGAAAATGCACATTGCCGCCAGCCAGTTTGATGCGCTCGATGCGCAGCGGAAACGGCTTGGCGTTCGGGTCGACCGGGGTCGGTTCGCTGGCGGGTATTTTGAACAGGCCCAGCAGATTGAGTTTGCCGTCCTTGCCAAAGAGGATTTCGGTCTTGGGCTTGTCTATTTCGATATCGGACAGGTGCAGTGCCTTGGTCCACAGGCTGTCGATCTGCAAATTGGCGTACAGGCGCTCGAAGCCGACCTGTTCCTTGCCCGGCTCACCGATGACCAGGCCCCAAAGGGTGACTTCAAGGCTGAAGGGGTTGAGTTCGATCCGCGAAATCGTGGCGGGCATCGTGGCGTAGTTGGCCAGTTGCTGATTGGCAATCCGCAGTGCGATGCCCGGTAAAATCAGAAACCCCAGCAGGCTATAAAGGGCCAGAGCAGTCAACAAAGCGCCGATAGCGCGAATCAATCCTTTGGGCATGTGTGGCTTCGTCTGTCTGAATCGGAGTGCGTTGGAGTATGGCACGCGTTTGCGGTTCCGAAGCCATCCTGCTTTCCAGGATTAATCTGATTTTTTGCTAAATCTCAGAATTGCAGGATCAGGGTTTTCAGTGGCGGTTGTTGATCCAGCGATGGGAAATCGCCGCCGGGCTTCATCACCGTCCACTCACGCACCGGCCGGCCAGCCTTCTCTGCGCAACGCAAAACCTGTTCGCGCCAATCGTCCATGCTGACCTTTGCCAGGTTGTTGCAGCAGATCAGCACGCCATTGTCGGCGGTCGTCAGCAGGGCGGGTTTGAGCAGGCTCTGGTAGTCACGCAACAGGTCGACCGTGCCAAATGCACTCTTGGCCCAGGCGGGCGGGTCGAGCAGTACGAGGTCGTATTGACGCTGTTCAAGACGCAGGTAACTCGGCAGTTTCTGCCCACGTCGTTGACTGATCGGCAACCCGGCCAGTTGACGGATCGCCGGGAAGTAATCGGACTGAATGAATTCCATGGCCGGCAACTGCGGATTGAGCAGACCGTTTTCACGACCGACCGCCAGGTTACCCTCGGCGAAATCCAGATTGCACACTTCACGAGCGCCACCGGCCGCAGCGCTCAAGCCCACGCCGCAGGTGTAGGCGAACAGGTTGAGCACGCTTTTGTTCTGGCTGTGTTGCTTGACCCAGCCGCGAGTGTTGCGCAGATCGAGGAACAGCAACGGATCCTGGCCGGCATGACGCCCGCGCACTCGGTAATTGAGCCCCCATTCGTGGCCGACCAGATCCTGCAGCGCGGCGTCGTCGGCGCGGTAGACGATGTCTTCGCGGTCGATGCGCGAGTTGCCCCGGGAGCGATCGTTATAGATCAGCAGCGTTTCCAGGCCCAGCTGTTGATTAATCGTTTCGTGCAGCTGCAGCAGCGCGTCACGTTCCAGCGCCTGGTGAAAGCTTTGCACCAGCAATTGCGGGCCGTAGCGATCAATGGTCAGGCCACCGGCGCCTTCCTGGCTGCCGTGGAACAGGCGGTAACAGTCAGTGCCTTGCTGATGCAGTTCGGCAAGCAGGTCCTGGCGATGATCGAGGGCGGCGCGCAGCGCCTGATTCAAGGAAGACATGCTGGGCGCCTTGCAGGAGGGAATTTGGCGCGGGAGTTTAACAGTTACTGAGCTGCAAACCTCAAACCTCAAACCGCAAGCTTGAAGCTTGAAGCTTGAAGCTTTAGCTGAGTAACCCCATGCGTCGTTTGGCCCGCTGCACCGAACCATTTCGCATCGCCCAACGCAGCATCGGCGCACTGCGCTTGACGCTGGCGCGGATCAGTTGGCGTTGCAGCGGGTTCTGGCGCACGTCGAGCATGTCACTGGCCCAGTCTGGCAACAGGTCGATCCCGGCCTGCATCATCAAGCCGCCGAACGGTTTGGCCAAGCGGCTGGGGGCGGGCGCGTTCAGCAGCAGTCGCAACACCTCGCGACTGCGCTGGTCGCACAGCAGTTGCGGGCGGATTCGTTCAAGGTAATCCGCGATTTCCTTGCGGTTGCGCGGCACATCGCGGGCGCCGAGGCGTTCGGCAATCATCGCGATTTCGCCGTAGTAACGATCTTGATCAAGCGGGGACAGGTGCGGATTGCGATACCGCAGATGCGCGGCCAGGAAGTTGCTGACCTCGGCCACGTGCACCCAAGTCAGCAGGTCGGGATCGCTGGCGGCGTAGGGCCGGCCATCCGGCGCGGTGCCGACCACTTGCAGGTGAATGGTGCGGACTTTCTCGATCAACCAGTCGGCATCCTTGCGCGAGCCGAAGGTCGTTCCAGAGATGAACTGACTGGTGCGGCGCAGGCGGCCGATCATGTCTTCGCGAAAATTCGAATGATCCCAGACCCCGGCCAATGCCAAGGGATGCAAGGCCTGGAGCATCAACGCGCTGATGCCGCCGATCAGCATGCTGCTGAAATCGCCATGGACTTGCCAGCTCACCGAATCGGGACCGAACAGGCCGGGATCACCCTTTGGATTTTCCAGGTCGAGTTTGCCCAGGGACAGACCGGTCAGGCTCATGAGCTGGGTTTCGATGCGGCTGCGGATAAATTCCATGGCGACTCAGTTGTAGAAAGAAAACGCGGCCATTGCTGGCCGCGTGAGGCTTATTGGTTCAGACGCTTATCGATCAGGCCTTGCACCACACTTGGATCAGCCAGTGTCGAGGTGTCACCGAGGCTGTCGAGTTCGTTGCAGGCGATCTTGCGCAGGATGCGCCGCATGATCTTGCCTGAGCGGGTTTTCGGCAAGGCCGGCGCCCACTGGATCAAGTCCGGCTTGGCGAAGCTGCCGATTTCCTTGCTGACGTGGGCCAGCAGTTCTTTCTTCAGTTCGTCAGTGGGTTCGGTACCGTTCATGGGGGTGACGAAGGCGTAGATGCCCTGGCCCTTGATGTCATGGGGGTAACCAACCACGGCGGCTTCGGCGATGCTGTCGTGCAGGACCAGCGCGCTTTCCACTTCTGCCGTGCCAATACGGTGCCCGGAAACGTTGATCACGTCGTCGATGCGTCCGGTGATCCAGTAATCCCCGTCCTCGTCGCGCCGCGCGCCGTCACCTGTGAAGTAATAGCCGGGATAGGGCTTGAAGTAGGTGTCGACCATCCGTTGTGGATCGCCGTAGACACTGCGGATCTGTGCCGGCCAACTGGACTTGATCGCCAACACGCCGCTGCCGGCGCCTTTGATTTCCTTGCCCGTCTCATCCAGCAGCACCGGTTGCACGCCGAACATCGGTTGTGTGGCGCACCCGGGTTTGATCCGTTGTGCGCTAACCAGCGGGCTGAGCATGATGCCGCCGGTTTCGGTCTGCCACCAGGTGTCGACGATCGGGCAACGTTGTTCGCCGACGGCATTGAAGTACCAATCCCACGCTTCCGGGTTGATTGGCTCACCGACGCTGCCGAGTAATCTCAGGCTCGCGCGCGACGTTTCCTTCAAGGGTTCCGGGCCTTCACGCATCAGCGAGCGCAGCGCAGTCGGGGCGGTGTAGAAAATGTTGACGTGATGTTTATCGATGACCTGCCAGAAGCGCGAACTGCTCGGGTAGCTCGGCACCCCTTCGAAGATCAGCGTGGTCGCGCCGTTGGCCAGCGGGCCATAGACGATGTAGCTGTGGCCGGTGACCCAGCCGACGTCGGCGGTGCACCAGAAGACTTCACCGTCGCGGTAGTCGAGCACGTACTTGAAGGTCATTGCCGCTTGCAGCAGATAGCCGCCGGTGGTGTGCAGCACGCCTTTGGGTTTGCCGGTGCTGCCGGAGGTGTAGAGGATGAACAGCGGGTCTTCGGCGTCCATCGGTTCCGGCGGGCAATCGTCGCTGACTTCGCGCAACGCCTGGTGATACCAGAGGTCGCGGCCCTCGACCCAGTCCACCTCGCCTTGGGTGCGCTCGACGACAATGACCGTGCTGACGTTCGGGCAGCTTTTCAGTGCCTCGTCGACTTTCTGTTTGAGCGGCACGAATTTACCGCCGCGCACGCCTTCATCGGCGGTGATCACGGTACAGCAATCGGCATCGAGAATGCGGTCGCGTACAGAATCAGAAGAGAAGCCACCGAATATTACCGAATGCACCGCGCCAATCCGCGAACAGGCGAGCATGGCGTAGGCGGCTTCGGGAATCATCGGCATGTAGATGCACACGCGGTCGCCCTTTTTCACGCCACGGCTTTTAAGCACGTTGGCCAGGCGGCAGACGTTGTGATGGAGTTTTTTGTAGGTGATCTGCGCCGATTCAGCAGGGTCGTCGCCTTCCCAGAGAATGGCGGTCTGGTCGCCGCGTTTTTCCAGATGGCGGTCGATGCAGTTGTAACTGACATTCAACTTGCCGCCGGCAAACCAGCTGGCCTCACCGGTTTTCAGGTTGTAGCGCTGGACGGTGTCCCAGGGTTTGCTCCAGTCGAGAAACCGGGTGGCTTGTTCTGCCCAGAACTCAGTGGGGTGTTCGATGGATTGGCGATAGAGGCGCTTATAGTCGTCTTGACTCAAGTGAGCAGCCCGGCGGACGGCATCGGCTTTGGGGAACGTGCTGATATCGAACATGACGGTTCCTTATTCTCGTTTTGCGACAAGATCTAAAGATGCGCCGAGTAGCGGAAGGGTTCAAGCCGAACGCCTTGCGAATGGGTAACCCAAAACAACTGTGGGAGCGAACTCGCTCCCACAGTGAATAGCAGTGTGGCTTCAGATCAACCGCGGTGACGACCGCGGAAGTAATTGATCAGGCCTTGGGTGGATGCATCGTCAGCCGGGGTTTCTTCGCTGCCGACCAGGCGGTTGTAGACGCCTTTGCCCAGTTCCTTGCCCAGCTCCACGCCCCACTGGTCGAAGGCGTTGATGCCCCAGACCACGCTTTGCACGAAGACTTTGTGTTCGTACATCGCCACCAGTGCGCCAAGACGACGCGGACTGATGCGCTCGACCACCAGGGTGTTGCTCGGACGGTTGCCCGGGATCACCTTGTGCGGCGCGAGTTTATGCACTTCTTCTTCGCTCATGCCTTTGTCGCGCAGCTCGGTTTCAGCTTCGGCAAGGGTCTTGCCGAGCATCAATGCCTGGCTTTGCGACAGGCAGTTGGCGTACAGCCACTGGTGGTGATCGGACACCGGATTGAAGCTGACGATCGGCACGATGAAGTCGGCCGGGATCAGTTGGGTGCCCTGGTGCAACAACTGGTGGTAAGCGTGTTGACCGTTGCAACCCACGCCGCCCCAGATGACCGGGCCGGTGTCGGTGGACACTGGCGTGCCGTCCTGACGCACGCTCTTGCCGTTGGATTCCATGTCCAACTGCTGCAAGTGCTTGGTGATGTTACGCAGGTAGTGGTCGTACGGCAGGATCGCGTGGCTTTGCGCGCCCCAGAAGTTGCCGTACCAGACGCCGAGCAACGCCAGCAGGACCGGCATGTTCTGTTCGAATGGCGCGCTCTGGAAATGCTGGTCCATGGTGTAGGCACCGGACAGCAGTTCCTTGAAGTTCGACATGCCGATGGCCAGGGCGATCGGCAAACCGATGGCCGACCACAGCGAATAACGACCGCCGACCCAGTCCCACATCGGGAAGATGTTTTCTTCGCGGATGCCGAAAGCTACGGCGGCAGCGTTGTTACTCGACACGGCGATGAAGTGGCGATACAGCTCGGCTTCCGAACCACCCTGGGCCAGGTACCAAGCGCGTGCGGCCTGGGCATTTTTCAGGGTTTCGAGGGTGTTGAAGGATTTCGACGAGACGATGAACAGCGTGGTCTCGGCGCGGAGCTTCATGGTCAGTTCGTGGAATTCACTGCCGTCGATGTTCGCCAGGTAATGGCAACGCACGCCTTTCTGGGCGTAGGACAACAGCGCTTCGGACACCAGTTCAGGGCCGAGGAACGAGCCACCGATGCCGATGTTCACCACGTCAGTGATCGGCTTCTCGGTGTAACCGCGCCACAGACCATCGTGGATACGGCCCACAAGATCAGTGATCTGGTTGAGTACTTTGTGCACTTCGGGCATCACGTTGACGCCGTTCACCGACAACTTGTCGCCAACCGGGCGGCGCAGAGCGGTGTGCAGGGCCGGGCGACCTTCGGATGAGTTGACGATTTCGCCGTCGAACAGCGACTTGATCGCGCCCTTGAGGTCGACTTCGTTGGCCAGGCCCACCAGCAGATTGCGGGTCTGGGCGTTGATCAGGTTCTTGGAGTAATCGAGAAACAGGCCGCAGCTGCTGAGGGTGAATTGAGTAAAGCGCTGCGGGTCGGCATTAAAGGCTTCGCGCATGCTGAAATCCTGCATGGCTTGGCGGTGGTTTTTCAACGCTTGCCAGGCGGGCAGAGCGGTCACGTCATGAGGAGTGCGGTAGTACGCCATCGCTGCGGGTTTCCTTTTTACTTGAACGGCTTTTTGAACACGAAAAATCCCGGAGCGCTGCGGGCGGTCCGGTCAACTGCGTCGAGACGATTTCATGGCGCAGGGCGAATACAGTAAACCCCGCGCAGTGATCTGTCTTGCCTTTGTCTGACCCGTTTTCGGTACTTTTTTAACACCGAAGTCATGCACGAGCCGACAAACGGGCAAGAGAGAGGGCGTCGGTTCGATCAGGCGACCTGAACCGGGATGGCGTTGCTGGTGTGACTCAGTTCGTTGCCCGGCGCCATGTAGAGCATCCGCGGCTTGAAGTTGAGCAGTTCGGCTTCGCTGTAATGAGCGTATGCGCAGATGATCACTCGATCGCCGACCTTGGCCTTGTGCGCGGCAGCACCGTTGACGGAAATCATCCGCGAGCCTTCTTCGCCACGAATCGCGTAGGTGGTGAAGCGTTCACCGTTGTCGACGTTATAAATCTGGATCTGTTCGTATTCACGGATACCGGACAAGTCCAGCCACTCGCCGTCGATGGCGCAGGAGCCTTCGTAATCGAGTACAGCGTGGGTGACTTCGGCGCGATGCAGCTTGGCTTTGAGCATGATGGCGTGCATGAGTGTTTCCCCAGGTCGGAATCGAACGGCGGGCAGTTTGCCCGAAGGCTTGAGGGGCGGCAATACAGTGTGTGGCCACTGCTTAACCCTTGTGGGAGCAAGCTCGCTCCCACAAGGTTTGGTGGTGTTTATGCGGGCGCGTCGAGGTTCAGGTGCAGGTTGTCGATCAACCGCGTGGTCCCCAGGAACGCTGCGACCAGAATCACCAGGTCCCGATCCTGCGCCGTGGCCGGACGCAGGGTCAGGGCATGGCGAATTTCCAGGTAGTCCGTACGCAATCCCGCCGCTTCAAGCTGCTTGATCTGCGCGTCGATCAGCGCCGGGTAGTCGCGCTCACCCTGTTTGATCGACTCTGCGATCTGGCACAAACCGCGATACACCACGGGGGCCACGGCCCGTTGCTCCTCGCTGAGGAAACCATTGCGCGACGACAGCGCCAGGCCATCGGCCGCACGCACGGTCGGTTCGCCAATGATCTGGATCGGCATGTTCAAGTCGTGCACCAGCGCGCGAATGACCGCCAGTTGCTGGAAGTCTTTCTGGCCGAAAATCGCCAGATCGGGCTGGACCATGTTGAACAGCTTGCTGACCACCGTCGCCACACCTTCGAAATGCCCGGGACGGCTGGCGCCACACAGGCCTTCGGAGAGTTGCGGCACGCTGACGCGGGTCTGGCCGGTCATGCCATCCGGGTACATTTCTTCAACGGATGGGGCGAACAGCAAATGGCAACCGGCCTGGAGCAGTTTTTCCTGGTCGGCGGCAAGGGTCCGCGGGTATTTATCGAGGTCTTCGCCGGCGCCGAATTGCAGCGGATTGACGAAAATGCTCGCGACCACGAAATCCGCCCGTTGGGAGGCTTTGGTGATGAGCGCGACATGGCCGCTGTGCAGGTTGCCCATGGTTGGCACGAAGCCGATGCGCTTGCCTTCATTGCGGGCCCGAGCCACGGCGGCCCGCAGTTCGCGTACGGTTTTGACGGTGTTCATGCAGAGAATCCGTGTTCGATCCCAGGGAAAGTCGCTTCTTTGACTTCAGTGACGTAGGCGCCCAGTGCCGCGTGGATACTGGCTTGGCCATTCATGAAGTTCTTGACGAATTTTGGCACGCGACCGGTGATGGACAGGCCCAGCATGTCGTGCAGCACCAATACCTGGCCGTCGGTGCCACTGCCGGCGCCGATGCCAATCACCGGGATCTTTACGGCCTGGGTGATTTCTTCAGCCAATTCGCTCGGCACGCATTCGAGCAGCAGCATGGCCGCGCCAGCCTGCTCCAGGGAAATCGCATCGGCGCGCATCTGCCGCGCCTGGTTCTCGTTGCGCCCCTGGACTTTGTAGCCGCCCAGAATGTTCACCGATTGGGGTGTCAGGCCCATATGCGCGCAAACCGGAATGCCGCGTTCGGCGAGCAGGCGGATCGAATCGGCGAGCCACAATGCCCCTTCAACTTTGATCATGTGCGCACCGGCCTGCATCAACAGCGCGCTGTTGGTCATGGCTTGTTCGGTGGTGGCGTAGGCCATGAAGGGCAGGTCGGCGAGAATCAGCGCATCAGTGTTGCCGCGTTTGACGGCCGCCACGTGGTAAGCCATTTCAGCGGTGGTCACGGGCAGGGTGCTGTCATGACCTTGCAAAACCATGCCGAGGGAGTCGCCCACCAGCAGCACTTCGACGCCAGCCTCATTACAGGCGTGGGCGAAGGTTGCGTCATAGCAGGTCAGCATGGTGATTTTCTCACCTTTTTGCTTGAGACCTTGCAGCGTGGTCAGGGTGATGGCTGGCATGAAAAGTTCCTCATTCAGGCGCTGTGGAAACTACTGCGAGTAACGCGCGTGATTCTTCGTTAAATACAGGCGCACGGTCTGTTGTCGTGCTTTTAAGGCCTGGATTGCGCCCTTTAACGCCGTGTTGGCGGCAGCGGGACGCCTATAGTCGTGAGGAGAACTCGGGAAGTCAATTGGATGTGTTACCGCGTTGTTACGAGGCGGGTGTTACCGCTGTAACTGATGCGTTTCAGCAACTTTGCCGTCGATCTTCAGGCCTGATACTGAACCCTGTGGGAGCGGGCTTGCCCGCGATGGCGGACTATCAGCCAGCATTGATGTTGGATGTAAGATCCCAATCGCGGGCAAGCCCGCTCCCACAGGGGTGTGTTTCAATTTTGGGAGAGGCGTTCCAGGCCGACGAACGGGCAGGCAGCGAGCAAATCGCTCAGCATGCGACCATCGGCCAGACGCAAATCCGCAGGCGCAAGCTCGGCCAGCGGATACAGAACGAACGCTCGTTCCTGCAGATGGTAGTGCGGCACCTTGAGACGCGGTTCATCGATCAGCCGATCGCCAAACAGTACGATGTCGAGATCCAGCGTGCGTGGTCCCCAGCGTTCAAGGCGTTCACGGCCCTGTTCGTTCTCGATGGCTTGCAGTGCATCGAGCAGGTCCAGCGGCGCGAGTGTGCTGTGCAGCGCCGCAACCGCGTTGGTGTAACGCGGTTGGCCGGGCAGTAGCGAGTCGCTTTGATAAAACGCGGACACCCCGACCAGTTCGGTCTGTGGCAACTGGGCGAGCGCATTGACGGCGCTGCGCAACTGTTCAGCAGGGTCAGCCAGATTGCTGCCCATGCCGATGTAGATGCGTTCCATGGATTACTCGCCCGTGGCGCTCGGTGCGCCGGCTGTGCGTTTGCGCTTGGCGCCACCGCTGCGACGACGTTTGCGTGGAGCGCCGGTGCCTTCATCCTTGCCGCTGAGGTCGCGGATCATGTCGCGACGTTCGCTGTCGTTGGCGTCCTGATAATCCGTCCACCATTCGCCCAGGCCATCGGTCTGCTCGCCAGCGCTTTCGCGCAGCAACAGGAAGTCGTAGCCAGCACGGAACCGCGGGTTGTCCAGCAGCAGGTCGGCACGTTTGCCGCTGCGCCGTGGCAGGCGCTCCTGCATGTCCCAGATCTCGCGGATTGGCATGGTGAAGCGTTTTGGAATCGCGATCCGCTGGCACTGTTCAGCAATCAGCTCGTGCGCCGCTTCCTGCATCGCCGGAATTGGCGGCATGCCGCGTTCTTGCAGGCGCAGTACGCGCGCCGGCAGGGCAGGCCACAGCAGGGCCGCAAACAGGAACGCCGGGGTGACCGGTTTGTTCTGCTTGATCCGCAGGTCCGTGTTGATCAGCGCTTCGCTGATCAGGGTATGGGTATAGGTCGGGTTGTATTCGAGCGCTTCGGCACTGGCCGGGAACAGCGGATCGAACAGTTGCAAGTCGACGAGCATCTCGAAGGTGTCTGCGGCATGGCCGGAGAGGAACAGCTTGAGTACTTCTTCGAACAGGCGGGCCGAGGGGATTTCGCGCAGCATCGGCGCCAGGTCGCGAATCGGCAGGGCGCTGTGTTTTTCGATACCGAAATTCAGCTTGGCGGCGAAGCGCACGGCCCGCAGCATGCGTACCGGGTCTTCCTGATAGCGCTGCTTGGGGTCGCCGATCAGGCGGATCAGGTGATTGCGGATGTCGTGTACGCCGTTGGCGTAGTCGAGAATGCGCTCACTGACCGGATCGTAATACAGGGCGTTGATGGTGAAGTCGCGGCGTTGCGCGTCTTCTTCCAGCGTGCCGTAGACGTTATCGCGCAAGATGCGCCCGCTTTCGTTACGGGAAGACTGGTTGCTGTCTTCTTCCTCGTCATTTTGCGGGTGATTGGCGCGGAAGGTCGCGACTTCAATAATTTCGCGGCCAAAGTGAATGTGCACGAGTTTGAAACGGCGACCGATGATCCGCGCGTTGCGGAATTCGGCACGCACCTGTTCAGGCGTGGCGCTGGTGGCGACGTCAAAATCTTTAGGCGTGATGCCGAGCAGCATGTCACGCACACAGCCACCGACCAGGTAGGCTTGGTAACCGGCGTTCTGCAGGCGTTCGACGATATTCACCGCATAACGGCTGAATTGGGCCTTTTGCAGCGAGTGTTGGCCGCTGTTGAGGACTTCAGGCGTGGTGCGAATGTGTTGCGTATGACGCTTGGGAGAACGGAATGACTGGAACAACTTCTTCAGCATGGGATGCACTGTTTGAAGGAATGTTCGGCCATAACGAAGAATGACCGCATGATGGGCGGGGATTCTAGCATTTAGTCGGGGGATGGTGTAGGAAGCTGCGCAAGCGTGTGCAGGGGATGTCGCGTACCAGGCCAAATGCCAGAAACTACAAGGGGAGCCGAAGCTCCCCAAGAAGTAGTTGCATGCTCTATTTTTATTATTGGTTTCGGGCTTTTTGTTTTTGTTAAGTGCCCTCGTCATGAAGTTTTTCCTTTCATGACCCTCCCAATCGGGAGCCAAGAGCAAACGGATTGCTTTGGTCGCTGTGCTGCAGTGATCTTACGATCCAACCAGTTCAGGCACTGTCTTAGGACAGTTTTTTATTATTCTCGGCCTGGTCGTGGGGCAAGCCCCAAATACAACGCCTCTCCAAAAGAATCAGTTAGCTGCGCCTCTCGCCGTCTTGTTTTTATTGTGCGTGAGTCGATTCGTCTTATTTTTATTGTCTTGTGCATTGCTTGTTATTGTTCTTGTACCAAACATATAGCAGGGTGCGTGCCAACTTTTGCGAGGGCCAGTAAAACAAGGGGTTAGGCCGGCTGGCGGGGTTTTTCAAGGCCCAAAAAAACCGGGGCTTCGTTACCGTAAGCCCCGGCTTCTGTTACGCGGTCCAGGTGGGGTAACAGTTTCTTCGCAAAGTCACGAGTTACCCGCACATCAGACAGCTGTGGTTCAGCTCTCGCTGGCGACCCCTGTCTTGCGCCGCGGGATACCCAGGCGCTGACGACGTTCCCACAGACACTTGCGACTGACCCCGAGTTTGCGGGCCAGCTCGGTTTCGGTCATGTGGTCCTGATGCTCCAGGACGAAGTGCTGGAAGTAGTCTTCCAGTGACAGGTCTTCGGTCGGCTCATGGCTGTTGTTGCCGGCATTGTTGCCCTGCTGCGGCGCCAGGCCCATGAAGTCGTCGTCTTCCAGATCGCTCAGCTCGATGTCGATGCCCAGCAGCTCGGCGGAAATCTCCGGGCTCTCACACAGGATGACGGCGCGCTCGACCGCATTTTCCAGCTCGCGCACGTTACCCGGCCAGGTGTAATGACGAATCGCTTGTTCGGCATCCGTGGCAAACTTCAGATCGGTGCGGTTGACCCGCGCGCTCTGTCTGGCCAGGAAGGCGTTGGCGATTTCGTTGACGTCGGCACCGCGCTCGCGCAGGGCCGGTAGTTTCAGAGCGATCACGTGGAGGCGGTAGTACAAGTCCTCACGGAATTGGCCGATCTTCGCCAGGCTCTTGAGGTCCCGGTGAGTCGCCGCGATCAGGCGCACATCGACCTTCTGCGACTGGACCGAACCGACCCGGCGAATCTCGCCTTCCTGCAACACGCGCAACAGGCGGGCCTGGGCTTCCAGCGGCAATTCGCCGATTTCATCGAGGAACAAGGTGCCGCCATCCGCTGCTTCGACCAAACCGGCGCGCCCGGCGCTGGCGCCGGTGAACGCGCCTTTTTCGTGGCCGAACAGTTCGGACTCGATCAGGCTTTCCGGAATGGCTGCGCAGTTCACCGAAATCATCGGTGCCTTGGCGCGCTTGGACAGGTTGTGCAGTGCGCGCGCCACCAGTTCTTTACCGGTGCCGGATTCGCCCTGGATCAGGACGTTGGAATCGGTCGGCGCGACTTTGCGAATTTTGCTGTACAGGTCTTGCATCGGCGGGCATGAGCCGATGATGCCAATTTCGCCGTTGCTGTTATCGACACCCGGTTTCGCGGCGCCATTGGCGGTTTTGCCGGTGGCAGGTTCAGCGCTGGCTTGCACCGATTGGCGGTCGCGCAGGATCCGGGCGACGGCCTGGAGCATTTCGTCGTGATCGAAAGGCTTGGCGATGTAATCCACCGCGCCCATCTTCATCGAGTCGACGGCCGAACGCAGGCTGGCGTAGCTGGTCATGATCAGCACCGGAGTGCCCTGGCCAAGTTTGATCAACTCGGTGCCCGGGGCGCCAGGCAGGCGCAGGTCACTGACGATCAGGTCGAACGTGGGAATGGTGAAGCGTTCTTGTGCTTCCTGCACTGAACCGGCTTCGCTGACTTGGTACTGGTTACGTTCCAGCAGGCGGCGCAAGGCGGAGCGGATAATTGTTTCGTCTTCGACGATCAAAATGTGCGGCATTGATTCGATACTCTCGACGGTCTCAGTTCACAGCGGACGTCGCTTCGACATGACGCGGCAAGGTCACCCGGATACGGGTGCCGCGTTGGCTTTGAACATCAGCCGGGCTGTCGATGGTGATTTGTCCATAATGCTCTTCAACGATGGAATAGACCAGTGCAAGGCCCAGACCGGTGCCTTCGCCAGGATCCTTGGTGGTGAAGAAAGGTTCGAACAATCGGTCCATGATGTTCTTCGGAATACCGCTGCCTTCGTCTTCCACGATCAAGTCGACCGTGTGTTCGCCGGCTTCACTCTTGACCCGCACCGCACTGCCGGGAGGCGAGGCGTCACGGGCGTTTGAGAGCAGATTGATCAGGACCTGGGCAAGTCGCTGCGGGTCACCCTCGACCCAGTGATCCGGGTCGCAGAGGTTATAGAACTGCACTTCGAAATTGCGCCGGTTCAGGGCCAGCAAACCGATGGCATCTTGAGCCACTTCGGCCAGACAGACGGGCTCGTCGCTGTGCTGATGACTGCCTGCGTGGGCGAAGCTCATCAACGACTGGACGATGCGCGAGACACGTTTGGTCTGCTCGAGAATCTGCCCGCTGATTTCCTTCAGCTCGCTATCGTCTTCGCGTTCTTCGCGCAGGTTCTGCGCCAGGCACGCGATGCCGGTGATCGGGTTGCCGATTTCGTGCGCCACGCCGGCGGCGAGTCGACCGATGCTGGCCAGACGCTCGGAGTGCACCAGTTTGTCTTCGAGCATCTGGGTTTCGGTCAGGTCCTCTACCAGCAGCACCAGGCCACTGTTGCCCGGAGCGAGTGGTTCATCGATCGCCGCTTTGTGCAGGTTCAGCCAGCGTGTCTGGCCATCGAGTGCCAGGTGCTGTTTGTGCAAGTGCTCGTCCGGCAGATTAATGAAGCCTTGCAACAGCTCCTTCCACGGATCGGCGATGGTGCTCAGGCGCGAACCGACCACACGCTGTGCGGCAATTCCGGTCAGCTCCTCCATAGCTTTGTTCCACATGAGGATTTCCTGATCCTTGGCCAGCGAGCAGACGCCCATCGGCAATTCCTGCAAGGTCTGACGGTGATAGCGGCGCAGGGCGTCGAGTTCGGCGGCAAGTCCCGTCAAGCGCGAGTGGTAATCCTCGAGGCGGCTTTCGATGAAGTGAATGTCTTCGGTGACGTAGTTTTCGCCGCCGGCCTTATAAGGCAGGAAGGTTTCGACCATGTCTTGCGCCACACTCGGGCCCATCAGGCCGGAAAGGTTGGCTTCGATACGGTCACGCAAACGGCGTAAGGCGTACGGCCGACGCTCGTCGAACGGCAGATAAAGGTCGCGCAGCGCCTGTTCGACTTCTTTCTGTGCGGCTTTCGCGCCCAGTGGTTTGGCCAACTGTGTGGCGAATTCCTGGGGCGAAGCTGCATGCAGTTCACGGCGTTGCGGGCGACGTACGTTGTCCACGGCGCAGGCTTCGGCGGCACTGGCCTCTTCGGGACTGGCATTGGTGAACAGCGAGATCAGGGTGAACATCAGCACGTTGGCGGCCAGCGATGCGATCGCTGCCATGTGCCAACTGGTGTCGTCCAGCACGTAGATCATGTTCAGCAGCGGAATGTAGAAGCCTTGCAGGTTGCCGACCAGCGGCAACAGCATGGTCACCACCCACACCAGAATCCCCGCCAGCAATCCGGCAATGAAGCCGCGGCGGTTGGCGGTTGGCCAATAGAGGACAGACAGCACGCCTGGCAAGAACTGCAACGTCGCCACAAACGCAACGATGCCCAGGTTCGCCAGATCCTGTTCGGCGCCCAGCAGCAGGTAGAACCCGTAACCGGCCATGATGATCGCGACGATCAGCGCCCGGCGGGTCCACTTCAGCCAGCGATAGATATTGCCTTCCGCCGGCGGCTGATAGAGCGGCAGCACCAGGTGGTTCAGCGCCATCCCGGACAGCGCCAGGGTGGTGACGATGATCAAACCACTGGCCGCCGACAACCCGCCGACATAAGCCAATAGCGCCAGGGCTTTGCTATTGGCGGCGATGCCGATGCCCAGCGTGAAGTATTCGGGATTGGTGGTGGCGCCGAGTTTCAGGCCGGCCCATAGAATCAGCGGCACCGCCAGGCTCATCAACAGCAGGAACAGCGGCAAGCCCCAGCTCGCACTGACCAGCGAGCGCGGATTGAGGTTTTCAGTAAACGTCATGTGGTACATGTGCGGCATCACGATCGCCGAAGCGAAGAACACCAGCAACAGCGTGCGCCACGGACCTTCTTGCAATGGTGTGTGCAATGCAGCGAGGGCGGTCTGGTTTTGCAGCAGCCACAACTCCAGCTGTTGCGGGCCATCGAACACGCCATAAAGGGCATACAGACCGACACCACCAATGGCGATCAGCTTGATCACCGACTCGAAAGCGATCGCGAACACCAGGCCTTCATGCTTCTCGCGCGTCGCAATGTGGCGGGAGCCGAAGAAAATCGTAAACAGCGTAATCAGTGCGCAAAAGCTCAGGGCCACGCGATGCTGCACCGGTTCGCGAGTCAGGATGCCGATAGAGTCGGCCACGGCCTGAATCTGCAATGCCAGCAATGGCAGCACGCCGATCAGCATGAAGATTGTGGTCAGCGCCCCGGCCCACGTGCTGCGAAAGCGGAACGCGAACAGGTCGGCCAGCGATGACAGTTGATAGGTGCGGGTGATTTTCAGAATCGGGTACAGCAACACTGGCGCCAGCAAAAACGCGCCGGAGACACCCAGGTAGCTGGAGAGAAAGCCGTAGCCGTACTGATAGGCCAGGCCCACCGTGCCATAAAATGCCCAGGCACTGGCGTAAACGCCCAGCGACAAGGTGTACGTCAGCGGGTGGCGAATGATCGCCCGGGGGATCATGCCCCGTTCGCTGATCCAGGCTACGCCGAACAGCACCGCCAGGTACGCGGCGCTGATCAGGATCATCTGGGTCAGGCTAAAGCTCATCGGCATCTTTTTGGCTCTGCAGGATGAAGGTCACGACGATCAGAATCAGCCAGAGCAGATAGGGGCGATACCAGGCGCCAGTGGCGTCGATCCACCAATCCATGATGGCCGGGGAGAACAGATAAATCCCCACTACCAGGAGCAGGACCAAGCGATAGATGTACATCCCGGCCTCTCTTTTTTAGGCGCGTGCCCGAAAACGTGCGGCGATGGTAACGGATGGGTGCGCCACTGCAAGCGGGATCACTGCAATTGCGCCTCGGGCAGCGCCAGTGTGCGCGGGATTGACCGCGCATCCCAGTGGGCGATGCCCCAATTCAGCACGTCCCGTGGCGTGGCATATTCCAGTTCGGCACCCGGGGACTGGCCCAGCGCTCGCAGTGCACGCAGTAGCAGCGGCGTGGCCTGATCTTCGGTCAATGGCGGCGAGCGGTAGGACTTGCCGAGTTTGTTGCCGTCGGGTTGGGTGATCAACGGGATATGCAGGTAACGCAGTTGCGGCAGGCCGAGCAGTTCTTGCAGGTAAAGCTGGCGCGGGGTCGAGTCGAGCAAATCGGCGCCCCGCACGATGTCGGTAATGCCTTGCCAGGCATCGTCGAGCACCACCGCCAGTTGATAGGCGTAGAGGCCGTCGCGGCGACGGATCACGAAATCGCCGACGTCCCGGCCCAGGTGCTGGCGGAATTCGCCTTGCACCCGATCAATGAAGTGGTATTCCAATTCAGGCACGCGCAAGCGAATCGCTGCGTCTTCGGTGCCATGCCCGGCATTGCGACAAAAACCCGGATAAATGCCGTGATACGGCTCCAATTGTTTGCGCGAGCATGTGCAGGCGTACGCCAGGCCCTGATTGAACAGGCGATTGAGGACTTCGGCGTAGGCATCGTGGCGGTCGCTCTGGCGGACCATCTCGCCATCCCACTCGAACCCGTAGCTTTCCAAGGCTTTCAGGATAGCGGCCTGAGCACCGGGTTCTTCCCGTGGCGGATCGAGGTCTTCCATGCGCATCAGCCAGCGTCCCCCGACCGAGCGAGCGTCGAGGTACGAAGCCAGCGCTGCGACCAGCGAACCGAAATGCAGATGTCCACTGGGCGTAGGGGCGAAGCGGCCGATGTAAGAGGAGGCGGTGATGGTGGTCATAGGGGCGATGTTACTTTGTGGGGAGCTGCGCTAGCGAATTACAGAAACAAAAACGGAGCGTTCGCACGCTCCGTTTTTCGTTCAAGTCGATGTTACTTGCCGACTTGCTTTTCCTTGATTTCCGCCAGGGTCTTGCAGTCAACGCACATGTCGGCGGTAGGGCGGGCTTCCAGTCGCTTGACGCCGATCTCGACGCCGCAGGACTCGCACCAGCCATATTCTTCGTCTTCGATCAACTGAAGCGTCTTGTCGATCTTCTTGATCAGCTTGCGCTCACGGTCGCGGGCGCGCAGCTCAAGGCTGAACTCTTCTTCCTGGCTGGCACGGTCTGCCGGGTCCGGGAAGTTGGCCGCTTCGTCTTTCATGTGATCAACCGTGCGGTCGACTTCCTGCATCAAGTCCTGTTTCCACTTGTTCAGGATCTTGGTGAAGTGAGCGCGCATGGGCTTGCCCATATACTCCTCGCCCTTCACTTCTTTGTAGGGTTCGAAGCCGCTGATCGACTGATTTTGTTGCTTTGCTTGGGTGGACATGAAATAGACCGCCTCTACTCTTGTAATCCATTGCGCAGGATTGCTCCATCACCGACACCTGCCGGCCCTGCGGCTGCAAGCGGGCGAACTTACCAGATCAAATCGGGGCGCGCTACTCCCGGATGTCGAGGTAGTGGCCCAAGGGGCTTGCAAATGATTGCAAAGCCTTGTCTGGCGGCGTTGGAGGCCTGATCAATTATTGATTTTAGTCAAACCTGGGGCACACGCTTGAGTCGTTTACGGCCAGGGGTATAAGCGCTCAGACCGCTTTAGGTTCTCGCTCGTTCCTGCGCTTGGGTAGAATCGATTCTTTTCCCCGTTGAAGGAAGGCTAATGGCTCAGTCCTACAGTGCCCGCAGTCGCGCAATCGAACCTTTCCATGTCATGGCGCTGCTGGCGCGGGCCAATGAACTGCAAGCTGCTGGTCGCGATGTCATCCACCTGGAAATCGGCGAGCCGGACTTCACCACCGCCGAGCCGATCATCCAGGCCGGCCAGGCCGCGTTGACGGCGGGCAAGACTCGTTATACCGCTGCGCGTGGCATCCCCGAGTTGCGTGAAGCCATTTCGGGCTTCTATCAGCAACGTTACGGGCTGAACATCGATCCGCAGCGAATCCTCATTACCCCAGGCGGTTCCGGCGCGTTGCTGCTGGCCAGCGCTTTGCTGGTGGATCCGGGCAAACACTGGCTGCTGGCGGACCCGGGTTACCCCTGCAACCGGCACTTCCTGCGATTGGTCGAAGGCGCTGCGCAACTGGTGCCGGTCGGACCGGACGTGCGCTATCAGTTGACGCCGGACCTGGTGGCCCGCCACTGGGACCAGGACAGCGTTGGCGCCCTGGTGGCATCGCCAGCGAACCCGACGGGGACAATCCTGACCCGCGATGAGTTGGCGCGATTGTCGACGGCGATCAAGGAGCGTCACGGCCATCTGGTGGTGGACGAGATCTACCACGGCCTGACTTACGGCACCGATGCTGCCAGTGTGCTGGAAGTCGATGACAGCGCCTTCGTTCTCAATAGTTTTTCTAAATATTTCGGCATGACCGGATGGCGCCTGGGTTGGCTGGTTGCGCCTGAAGCGGCGGTCGGCGAACTGGAAAAACTGGCGCAGAATCTCTACATCAGTGCCCCGAGCATGGCCCAGCACGCGGCGCTGGCCTGCTTTGAACCGGCGACCATCAGCATTCTGGAAGAGCGTCGCGCCGAGTTCGGTCGTCGCCGGGATTTCCTGCTGCCCGCCCTGCGAGAACTGGGTTTTGGTATCGCCGTGGAACCGGAAGGCGCGTTCTACTTGTACGCCGATATCAGCAAGTTCGGCGGCGATGCCTTCGCGTTTTGCCGGCATTTCCTCGAAACCGAGTACGTGGCATTTACCCCGGGCCTGGATTTCGGGCGTTATCAAGCCGGGCATCATGTTCGATTTGCCTACACCCAAAGCTTGCCACGCCTGCAGGAAGCGGTTGAACGGATCGCGCGCGGCTTGAAGAGCTGGCAAGGCTGATGCGTTTTCATCCTCCCCTTGAAGAAGGTCGCCTGATTCGTCGTTACAAGCGTTTTCTCGCCGATATCGAAACCATTGACGGCGAGTTGTTGACCATTCATTGCCCCAACACTGGCTCGATGCTCAATTGTCAGGTCGAAGGCGGGCAGGTCTGGTTCAGTCGTTCCAATGACCCGAAACGCAAACTGCCCGGTACCTGGGAAGTCGGTGAAACCCCGCAAGGTCGGCTGTTTTGTGTGAACACCGGGCGCGCCAACGGTTTGATCGAAGAGGCGTTGCGCGCGGGCGTCATTACGGAGCTGAACGGTTTTACCGGGCTCAAGCGCGAAGTGGCCTACGGACAGGAAAGCAGTCGCATCGATTTTCGTCTCGATTACCCGAGCGGGCCGGCGTACGTGGAAGTCAAAAGTGTCACGTTGGGCTTCGACGGTTCATTGGTGGCGGCGTTTCCCGATGCGGTTACCCAGCGTGGGGCGAAACATTTGCGTGAACTTGCGTATCTGGCTCGGGACGGGATTCGTGCGGTGCAGTTGTATTGTGTGAATCTGACGGGGATCGACGCCGTGCGTCCGGCAGAGGAGATCGACTCTGCCTACGCGGCGGCATTGCGTGAGGCGGTGGCCTGCGGTGTCGAGGTGCTGGCTTACGGCGTTCGGTTGAGCCACGAAGAGATGGTGGTCGATCGGCGGCTGGACGTATTGCTCGGCGATTAAAGGCTGATCCAGATCCCTTGCGCGTCTTCGCGGCAGACAATGGAGGTCAGGGATTGTCCGGCGCAGGGGCCGGCGACGCATTCGCCGTCTTCGATCAGAAACAGTGCGCCGTGGGTCGCGCACTGGATCAGGCTGTTGCTGGGATCGAGAAACTGGTCGGCTTTCCATTCCAGGCCGACGCCCCGGTGTGGACAGCGATTGATGTAGACATACACTTGGCCGCCCCGGCGCACGGCAAACAGCTTTTGGCTGCCGATGTCGAAACCGCGACTGCTGTTGTCGGGCAATTGGGCGCCGGTACAAAGAAACTTCATGTCTATCCTCAAATCGCCAGCCCGTGAGCGCAAATGTCCGGGCTTGATGTTCAACTGCATTCAGTTATCAAAATAGCGCTTCGCCCCTCGGGTGCGGGCGCCGGATGTCGAGGATACTTGGCCTGTCATCCCGGTGCCTTGGAAAACTTTAAAAGGAAGCTGTCTATGCACCTGAACCCGGTCCTGTCTTCGACCCCCACGGCCAACGCCGGGAGCGTCCTTGAACTCGATCCGACGTGTGCGGCTGCCCAATGACCCTTCTGGTTAAACCTCGTGCCTTGTTCGTCGGTTTGAGCCTGCTGTGTTTGCTGGCGATCTGGTTGTCGTTGGCGCTAGGCCCTGTGAGCCTGCCGTTGTTCGACACCTTGCGCGTTGCGTTGCGCATGCTCGGTCTGCCGATTGCGCCTGACGGTCTGGAACAGGCCGAACTGATTCTTGGGCAAATTCGCCTGCCACGGACCTTGCTGGGGCTGGCGGTGGGTGGCGTGTTGGCACTGTCCGGCGTGGCGATGCAGGGATTGTTTCGAAACCCTCTGGCTGATCCGGGGTTGGTGGGGGTGTCCAGTGGTGCGGCATTGGGCGCCGCCATCGCGATTGTCGGTGGTTCGATGTTCGGCGGTCTGCCGGAGTCCTTTGGTCCTTATGTGTTGTCGGTGTGTGCGTTTCTCGGCGGGTTGGGTGTGACGGCGCTGGTGTATCGACTGGGTCGGCGCAATGGCCAGACAAATGTCGCAACCATGCTGTTGGCCGGTATCGCGTTGACCGCCCTGGCCGGCTCGGCAGTTGGACTGTTTACCTATCTGGCCGACGACGCGACCTTGCGTACGCTGACGTTCTGGAATCTGGGAAGCCTCAACGGCGCCAGCTATTCGCGGCTTTGGCCACTGCTGTTGGTGACTATCGGGGTTGCGGTTTGGCTGCCACGGCGAGCCAAGGCATTAAATGCGTTACTGCTGGGCGAGTCGGAGGCGGGTCACCTGGGCATCGACGTCGAAGGGCTCAAGCGCGAGTTGGTGTTCTGCACCGCGCTGGGCGTCGGCGCGGCGGTGGCGGCTGCGGGCATGATCGGGTTCGTCGGTCTGGTGGTTCCGCATCTGGTGCGATTGCTGGCAGGTCCTGATCATCGGGTGTTGTTGCCTGCCTCAGTGCTGGCGGGTGCCAGTCTTCTCCTGTTTGCCGATCTGCTCGCACGGCTTGCGCTGGCGCCGGCGGAACTGCCGATCGGGATTGTCACGGCTTTTATCGGTGCGCCGTTCTTTCTGTATTTACTGCTGCGGGGGCGCGCCTGATGTTGCGAACGCAGAGTCTGCAAATCCGTCGGGGCGGCAAAATCGTTCTGACTGACATTACGCTTGAGCTCAAGCCGGGCGAAGTCCTTGGCGTGCTCGGGCCCAACGGTGCCGGCAAAAGCACCTTGCTCGGTGCCTTGTGTGGCGAGTTGAAGGCCGACCTCGGCAGCGTCTGGCTCGATGAGCGGGAGTTGAGTCACTGGGACGGGGCGCAGCGTGCCCGGCGATTGGCCGTGTTGCCGCAGGTGTCGACCCTTGAATTTGCCTTTCGTGTCGAAGAAGTGGTCGGTATGGGGCGTTTGCCTCATCAAAGCGGGCGGGTCCGGGATGAGGAAATCGTCGCCGCCGCCCTGCACGCTGCCGATGCGGCGCACCTGAATGGTCGCAGTTATCTGGCGTTGTCCGGCGGCGAGCGTCAGCGGGTGCATCTGGCTCGGGTGCTGGCGCAGTTGTGGCCAGGTGAAGCCGGGCAGACGCTGCTGCTCGACGAGCCGACCTCGATGCTCGACCCGCTGCATCAACACACCACATTGCTAGCGGTGCGTGAGTTTGCCGATCGCGGCGCAGCGGTGCTGGTGATCCTGCATGATCTGAACCTGGCGGCGCGTTATTGTGATCGCTTGTTGCTGCTCGAAGGCGGCCGGCCGGTGGCGCTCGATACGCCGCAGCAGGTGTTGCGACCCGAACCGCTCAAGGCCGTGTTCGGTCTGGACGTCTTGGTGCAGCAACACCCGGAGCGCGGGCATCCACTGATCATCGCCCGCTGAACATTTCATCGAGGTGAGCACATGCGTGTGATTTTGCTACTGGCGCTGCTGGCCTTGAGTGGGTGTCAGCATCTCCCGAACCCGCCACCGGTCGTCGGTGAGATTCGCGACCTGAACAGCGGCCAGATCCTGACTGCCCAAGAACTTGTTGTACGGCTGGCCGGGCCTTCGCGGCTGATCGTCGGCGAGCAGCATGACAATCGTGATCACCATCAACTGCAATTGTGGTTATTGCAGGCCTTGGGCGAGCGACGTCCGCAAGGCAGTCTGCTACTGGAAATGCTCACGCCGGATCAACAGTTGCGCGTCGATGATGTGCGCCACGCCTCGACGTTGCCGGCGGATCTGCCCGGAGCGTTAGCCTGGCAGCCGGGATGGGACTGGAGTCTGTATGGGCCGATCGTGCGTTTTGCGCTGACTCAGCCCTACCCACTGTTGGCGGCGAATCTGGACAATCTCGACGTCCGCGCCGTCTATGCCAACCCACCGGTTCTCAACGGTGCGCGCTCCAATGCAGCTGTGGTCAAAACTGAGTTGCTGGCACAGATCAGCGATTCCCACTGCGGCCTGCTGCCCGCCCCGCAAATGCCCGCAATGCTGGCGGTCCAGCAACAACGTGACCGGCGAATGGCCGAGCGCTTGCTCGCGGCTGCGACGCCTTCAATGCTGTTGGCCGGCGCCTATCACGCGCGCAAGGATGTCGGCGTGCCGATTCATGTGCTGGATCTGGGAGAGGCGCAAATGCCGACCGTTTTGTTGCTGGCAGAGCAGGGCGCCGAGGTGACATCGGCCATGGCTGATTACGTGTGGTACACGCCCGCGACCCCAGCCCAGGATTACTGTGCACAAATGCGTAAGCAGTTCAGCCAGTAATCCAACGACTTTTCTACAGGCAAAAAAAGACCCGGCAAGCGCCGGGTCAAATAACCGTGATTAGCCTGATGAGGAGATATCTGAGAGTCCGAACCAAGGGCTTTTCAAATATCGACCAGTCTCGCGACCAGTTGTGATAATCATAGCGATTCTCATTACCATGTCAATCGCTGTTTTTTGATTTCTATCAGACCGTCGTTTTTCTCGCTGCAAAGCTCTGTATTTGACGAAGGGCTTCCCCCTCGGCAGAAATTAACCGGCTCAATTCTTGTGACGTGACGAGATGGCTTCCAGTTGTTTGTTCAAGGCTTCTTTGCGTTCGGCTGGAATGTCGTTCCAGTGCACGTCCATCAATGCGCCTTCGATCGCATACAACAACACCTTGGACGCTCGAAATCCGCGCGTGCGCACGGCTCGATAAGCATCCACTGCCCCCAGGCGACGCAAGTCCGATGCACTGTGGATGCCCACGGCATGCAGCCACTGCGCCGACGTCTTGCCAAGATTCTTCAGGTGTTGCAGTTCATCATTCATCAAGCCTCCTTGCGACGGCCGAACGGTGCGTGGGCGAGCTTCTCAGGAGTGTAGCCATCAGTAGGAAAAGCGTGATTGTTTGGTCGGTTTCGACGCAAAAGCTTCTAAGAGAAAGGCGCGATGCGTTGGAGGAAAGTCTGCGATTGCAGTAGGAGGAAGGGCGCGGGAGTTGTCTATTACGGCAAAATACACAGCGTCCAGCGCAAAGCGGGGGCGCTGGACTTCCGGGCGGGAACGTCGTTTTTAGCGGGTACGGTAACGCAGGCGTGTGCCGAAATTCATCGACATCAGGATCTCGTCAGCACTCAGTTCTGGCGGGAAGTAGGCCCCGGAGATCTGTGCGTGGGCCAGGCTGGCGCCTTCCAGGCAAGCGTTGCGAAAGTCGATGCCGCGCAGATCGGCGGAGCGGAAATAGGCATCGGTAAAATCTATGCCATCGGCGTTCAGCTCGCGCAGGTCCAGACCACGGAAGTCGCCGCCGACCATGTCGACAGAAGTGTGGCTGGCACGTTCGGCATTGAAGCCGGTGATGTCGTCTTTGTGCAGAAGGGCATAAAGCGGGGTGTCGAGAAGTTTTGGCTGGCTCATGTCGCATCACCTGATGGTTTTATGACGCCAGTATAGTGCCACTATTTGACGGCCGTGAAGCCGGCAAAGGCTTCACGACCGAAATAGTTTTTACAGGCCCGGCATGCGCTGACGGATTTGTGCAACGACGGTATCGAGGGTCCCGCTTTCGTTGGTCTGGATGCGTTTGCTGCACAGAATCTCTGCTGGCGTCAGTGGCTCACGATTCGCTTGCTGAGCTTCGATGACGGCCAGGTTGGCGTCGGACGGATCCTTGTTGTCGGCCTGACGCAACGCCAGCCAGCCCTCGATGACCGCTTGTGGTGCATTGCAGTCGAGGATCAGGAACGGAGCACCGGTAGCCTCGGCAATTTTTGCCGCGCCATCACGCTGGTCGCGCTTGAGGTACGTTGCATCGATAACGACCGGGAAGCCGGCACGCAGGATGACAGCGGCAATCTCATGCAGGCGGTTGTAAGTAGCGACGCTGGCGTCGGCACTATAAATGCCGGCCTGTGGATCGTTCGGTACGGTTTGCTCGCCGAACAGACGTTTGCGCTCGACATCCGAACGCAGGCGAATGGCACCCAGTGCTTCTACCAGTCGCATGGCCACGCGGCTTTTGCCGACGGCCGACACACCGTGAGTAATGGCCAGGAAGCGCGAAGGAATGGTGCTGTAGCTTTCTGCCAGGTTGGCGTAGTTGCGGTACTGGCGCAGGGTGGTGGCGCGCTGTACTGGATCGGCCTCGGCCGGCATGCTGAACAGGCTGACCTTGGCGCGAACCAGAGCACGATAGGCTTTATAGAAGTTCAGCAGCTCAAGGCCCTGATAGTCGCCGGTCAGTTCCAGGTACTGACTGATGAAACGACGCGCCAGGCTCTTGAGACCACGGTCTTCCAGGTCCATTGCCAGGAAACCGGTGTCGGCATAAACATCGGTGAAGCGGAACGGTTCGTTGAACTCGATGCAGTCGAAGATCACGACCTTGCCATCGATCACGGTGGCATTACCCAAATGGATGTCGCCATGGCATTCGCGGATGAAACCGCCGGCCTTGCGCTGAGCGAACAGCGGCTTGAGGCGTTCGAAGCTGCTTTCGGCCCAGGCTTGCAGCGCGTCAAGTTGCAGCAGGTCTGCCTTGTCGCTGAGGAACGGGCGGATCTGTTCGAAGTTCTGGCGCACCGGGGCCATTACGCTGTCCGGGGTGCCGGCTTCGTGTTCGGCCGGGACTTTCGGTGCGTTGAGGTGGAACTGGGCAATCTGCTCGGCCATCTCGTCGATGTGCGCGGTGGTCAATTCGCCGTTGGCTTGCAGGGTGCTGAGCAACTGGCTTTGTGGGAACTGGCGCATTTTCAGCGCGTAATCGACAACCGGACCCTCACCGCCCAGTTGCGGTGCTTCGGCGCTGCCGGTGATCGGCAACACTTCCAGGTACAAATCGTTGGTCAGGCGCTGGTTAAGGCGCAACTCTTCACCGCAGAAATGCTTGCGAGCATCGAGGCTGGTGAAGTCGAGGAAGCCGAAATTCACTGGCTTCTTCACTTTATAAGCAAAGGGGCCTGTCAGAATGACCCAGGAGATATGGGTCTCGATGACCTGGAACCCGTCTACCGGATGCGGGTAGAGGGCCGGGTTTTGCAGGGCGGCGATCAGGGACTGGCTCACAGGCGATCCTTCAGAGTCTGGGAAAAATTCACGGCCGCCATTATGGCCGCAAGTCCGCCTGACGCAAACCTCGGCGGCCTCCTGTTGAGTATGAATAAAGTGCGTATAATCCGCCGCCATGACTCGTACTCGATCCCCCCGCACTCCAAAAAAACCACCTTCCAAGGGCTTGAGCCCTTGGCTGGGCTGGGCCCTTAAACTCAGCCTGGTCGGCCTCGTCGTGCTCGCCGGGTTCGCGGTTTACCTCGATGCCGTGGTCCAGGAGAAGTTCTCCGGCAAGCGGTGGACCATTCCGGCCAAGGTGTATGCGCGCCCGCTTGAATTGTTCACCGGCCAAAAGCTGAGCAAGGATGACTTCCTCACCGAGCTCGATGCACTGGGCTATCGGCGTGAAAGCGTCAGCAACGGCCCCGGCGCTGCGGCGGTCAATGGCAACACCGTCGATTTGAATACCCGTGGTTTCCAGTTTTATGAAGGCCTTGAGAAGCCTCAGCCGGTGCGTGTGCGGTTCTCTGGCGATTATGTCGCCGAACTTTCGGCGACCAACGGTTCGAAGCTGTCCGTGGTGCGCCTGGAGCCGCTGCTGATCGGCGGGATTTACCCAAAAAACCTCGAAGATCGGATTCTGATCAAAATCGATCAGGTCCCGCCGTATCTGCTGGAAACCCTGGTGGCGGTGGAAGACCGGGATTTCTATAGTCACTGGGGCGTATCGCCGAAGTCGATTGCCCGGGCGGTCTGGGTCAATACCTCTGGCGGCAAGATGACCCAGGGCGGCAGTACCCTGACGCAACAGTTGGTGAAGAACTTCTACCTCACCAGCGAGCGCAGCCTGACCCGTAAGCTCACCGAAGCCATGATGGCGATGCTGCTTGAGTTGCATTACGACAAACGGGAAATTCTCGAGGCGTACCTCAACGAAGTGTTCGTCGGTCAAGACGGTCAGCGTGCGGTGCACGGTTTCGGCCTGGCCAGCCAGTTCTTCTTCGGTCAGCCATTGTCCGAGCTCAAACTGCATCAAGTTGCGTTGCTGGTGGGGATGGTCAAGGGGCCGTCCTATTACAACCCGCGTCGCAACCCGGAGCGGGCGCTGGAGCGACGCAATCTGGTGCTTGATGTACTGGAGCAACAAGGCGTCGCCACTGCCGAGCAAGTCGCCGCTGCGAAGAACATGCCACTGGGCGTGACGACTCGCGGCAAACTGGCGGACAGCTCTTTCCCGGGTTTCCTCGATCTGGTCAAGCGTCAACTGCGCGAAGACTATCGCGACGAAGACTTGACCGAAGAAGGCCTGCGGATCTTCACCAGTTTCGACCCGATCCTGCAGATGAAAGCCGAAGCCTCGGTCAACGACACCTTTAAACGCCTGGCTGGGCGCAAAGGTTCGGATGACGTTGAAGCGGCGATGGTCGTGACCAACCCGGAAACCGGTGAAGTCCAGGCCATGATCGGCAGTCGTCAGGCCAGTTTTGCCGGCTTCAACCGCGCGCTGGATGCGGTGCGCCCGATCGGTTCGTTGATCAAGCCCGCGGTTTATCTGACTGCCCTGGAAAAGCCAAGCCAGTACACGTTGACCAGTTGGCTGTCGGACGACTCCTTCTCGGTCAAAGGCGCGGACGGCCAGGTCTGGAAACCCCAGAACTACGATCGCCGCTCCCACGGGACTGTGTTCCTTTATCAAGGCCTGGCGCATTCCTACAACTTGTCGACCGCGCGTCTCGGGTTGGCGATGGGCGTACCGAATGTCCTCAAGACCCTGGCGCGTCTTGGGGTCAGTCGCGAGTTCCCGGCGTTCCCTTCGATGTTGCTGGGGGCCGGCGGTCTGACGCCGATGGAAGTGGCAACCATGTACCAGACGCTGGCCAACGGTGGCTTCAATACGCCGATGCGCGGGATTCGTAGCGTTCTGACTGCCGAAGGCGAACCGCTCAAGCGCTATCCGTTCCAGATCGAACAGCGTTTCGACCCGGGCTCCATCTTCCTGATTCAGAACGCCATGCAGCGGGTCATGCGTGAAGGTACCGGCAGTTCGGTTTATAACGTTTTGCCGAAAACCCTGACCCTGGCCGGCAAGACCGGTACCAGTAATGACTCGCGAGACAGCTGGTTCGCAGGTTTCAGTCAGGACTTGCTGGCGGTGGTCTGGCTGGGCCGCGATGACAATGGCAAGACGCCGTTCACCGGTGCAACAGGTGCTTTGCAGGTCTGGACCAGTTTCATGCGCAAGGCCGATCCATTGCCGCTGGACATGCCGCAACCGGACAACGTTGTTCAGGCTTGGGTCGATTCGCGTACAGGGCAAGGCTCCGACGCGAACTGCCCAGGCGCGGTGCAGATGCCGTATATTCGCGGCAGTGAACCACCTCCCGGCGCCGCTTGTGGTGGCGAAAGCCCTGCTTCCGGCGAGACGGTGATGGATTGGGTCAAGGGCTGGATGAACTAAGCAAAGAGGGTTTCAAGTGAACAAGTGGTTGATTCCAGCGGTTACCGCCGTGGCTTTGCTCAGCGGTTGCTCCACCGTACAGCGCGGTTCGATTCCGGTTGTGGATTCCGGCAGTGCTGTTTCGAACAGCGAGCGGATTCAGGCGAATGGCGGTTTCCGCCAAACGACAGTGAAGCGTCCTGTGCAAGCCCAGCCTCAGGCAATCCCGCAAGGTGATACCGGTGTGGTGGTGATGGTTCCTGGGGGTGGCGCAGTGACGTCGGCACCGATCAGCACTGCGCCTATTACTCCAGGTCCGATTACGCCGGGCCCGATTGATACCTCGCCGGTGCAGTCGGCGCCAATCAATCAGGGCAGCTACAGCATGCCGTCGACACCGAGCGGAATCCCTTCGGCCAGTACCGGCGGTGGCTTGTCTGCCGATGAGCAACTGGACGGTCCGGTACTGGCATTGTTGACTACCGCTCAACAGCAACAGGCCAGCGGAGACCTCAACGGTGCTTCGTCCAGTCTTGAGCGCGCCCAGCGTGTCGCGCCGCGCGAGCCGCAAGTGCTTTATCGTCTGGCTCAGGTGCGCATGGCTCAAGGCGATGCGCCGCAGGCTGAACAATTCGCCCGTCGTGGTCTGACGTTCGCCAATGGTCGTCCTGCGCTTCAGGCTAGCCTGTGGGAATTGATCGCCCAGGCGCGTGAGAAGCAAGGTGATTCCGCAGGTGCTGCACTGGCCCGTCAGAAGGCCAAGGTTACGTCGTGATGGATGCACGCTTCCCAAAGATTGCCGAGCAACTATTGCTGATCGAGCGTGAACTGCGAATTCAGGGATGGTGGGACGAGGTTTCGCCCTCCGCTGAAGCGTTGTCCAGCGTCGAGCCGTTTTCGGTTGATACGCTGGATTTCGAGCAGTGGTTGCAATGGATCTTCCTGCCGCGCATGAAGGTCATCCTTGAGCAGGATCTGCCATTGCCCAACGCGTCGGGGATTCAGGAGATGGCCGAAATGGTCTTTGCCGGGCGCAACGTCCAGGGCAAGGACCGGCAGTTGCAGGTCTTGCTCAAAGAGTTCGATTTGCTGATCACCGCCTCCCGCTGATGCCCGATCTTTTGTAGGAGCTGTCGAGTGAAACGAGGCTGCGATCTTTTGACTTTGTTTTTCTAAAATCAAGATCAAAAGATCGCAGCCTCGTTTCACTCGACAGCTCCTACAAGGATTTACTGGCAGTTTTTCTCGATCTGTTTTTGTGCCTCGGAAATTCGTTCCTGACGCTGCTCGTCATTGAGGCGACGCATCTCGCCGTCAACTTCTTCACGCAACCGCGGATTGTTCTGCAGTTGGGCCAGGTTCGTTCGTGCCTGATTGCAGAATACCTTTAGCTGGGCTTGCTGCTCGGCGACCTGTTTTTTGACTGTCTTGTCGATGGCCTGTTGATCGCCGATTGCTGTGCTGCGCGATGGCGTGACCGGTTTGCCGGCGGGCGAGGAGGGCGTCACCACGGTGGTGGCCTCCTGTCCTTGGGGCGGTTGTGCGTCAAAGTGAGTAACGCCTTGGGCGTCGACCCATTTGTAGATCTGTCCTGCCATACACAAAGGGCTGATCAGCAGACTGACCAAGATGAACGTTCGCATGCCATTTCCTTGCCAGAGTTGCGCAATTGAAGCTAACACAGTTGCTGTTTAGCGGTTTTTTCTTGCTTTCTCATGTGCTTACTTCAATAAAGCACATAGACGACTTGACTTGCAGGGGACGAAACAGAAGAATCCAAAGTCCGCTGTAGAGGGACTGCCAGAAGCAGACCCACTCAGCAGATCATGAGGCGCACATCCGCGCCGACCTGTTACACCCGCAACGCGTTACCTCGCGCTGGGTGGGAAAGGCCCGCAACACTTGGGACGATCCCAATACTTGCTCAGTCAGTGCTGACGTAGTCGGCGACCACCGTCGCTCATGCTCTGCTGAGAAGTAAACCTATTAGACCCGTCCCTTCTTATGTGGGCGGTATTCTGGCGTTTTAGAGGTGGACAACGTGGAGCTTTTATCTGGCGGTGAGATGATCGTCCGCTTTTTGCGTGACGAAGGCGTCAAGTATATCTATGGGTACCCGGGTGGTGCCGCATTGCATATCTACGACGCGCTGTTCAAAGAACCAGCTGTTCAACATATTCTCGTTCGTCATGAGCAGGCTGCCACTCACATGGCCGACGGCTATGCGCGTGCTACCGGCAAGGCTGGCGTCGTTCTGGTGACTTCAGGTCCTGGCGCGACCAACGTCATTACCGGTATCGCCACGGCGTACATGGACTCGATCCCGATGGTGATCCTGACCGCCCAAGTGCCTAGCATGATGGTCGGTACCGATGCGTTCCAGGAAACCGACATGATCGGTATCTCCCGGCCAATCGTGAAACACAGTTTCATGATCAAGCATGCTTCGGAAATCCCTGAAGTCATGAAGAAGGCCTTCTACCTGGCGCAATCCGGTCGTCCCGGTCCTGTCGTTGTCGACATTCCGAAAGACATGACCAACCCGGCCGAGAAGTTCGAATACATTTTCCCGAAAAAAGCCAAGCTTCGTTCCTACAGCCCGGCGGTTCGTGGCCATTCGGGCCAGATCCGCAAAGCCGTGGAAATGCTGTTGGCGGCCAAGCGGCCGATCATCTATGCCGGCGGTGGCGTCATCCTGGGTAACGGCTCCGCGCCGTTGACCGAGTTGGCGAAATTGCTGAACTCACCGGTTACCAATACCTTGATGGGCCTCGGCGCCTATCCGGGCAGCGACCGTCAGTTCCTCGGCATGCTCGGTATGCACGGCAGCTATACCGCCAACCTGGCGATGCACCATGCGGATGTGATCCTGGCTGTCGGCGCGCGTTTCGATGACCGTGTTATCAACGGTGCGTCGAAGTTCTGCCCGAGCGCCAAGATCATCCACATCGACATCGATCCGGCTTCGATCTCCAAAACCATCAAGGCCGACGTTCCGATCGTAGGCCCGGTGGAAAGTGTGCTGACTGAAATGGTCGCTACCTTCAAGGAAATCGGCGAGACACCTAACAAGGAGTCGGTTGCTGCGTGGTGGAAGCAAGTTGAAGAGTGGCGCGGTGATCGCGACATGTTCCCTTACAACAAGGGTGACGGCAGCATCATCAAGCCGCAGACCGTGATTGAAACCCTCCACGAAGTGACCAAGGGCGATGCCTATATCACTTCGGATGTGGGTCAACATCAAATGTTCGCGGCGCAGTACTACCGCTTCGACAAGCCAAACCGCTGGATCAACTCTGGTGGCCTGGGCACGATGGGCTTCGGTTTTCCGGCCGCGATGGGCGTGAAACTGAACTTCCCGGACGCTGATGTGGCGTGTGTGACCGGTGAAGGCAGTATCCAGATGAACATCCAGGAGCTGTCGACCTGCTTGCAGCATGACCTGCCGGTGAAGATCGTTCTGCTTAACAACGGCGTACTCGGCATGGTTCGTCAGTGGCAGGACATGAGCTACGGCGCGCGTCACTCGCACTCCTACATGGAATCGTTGCCCGACTTCGTCAAGCTGGCTGAAGCCTATGGTCACGTCGGCATGCGCATCACGGACTTGAAAGATCTGAAGCCGATGATGGAGCAAGCGTTCGCCATGAAGGATCGCCTGGTGTTCATCGACATCAAGGTCGACGCTGGCGAGCACGTCTATCCGATGCAGATCAAAGACGGCTCCATGCGTGATATGTGGCTGAGCAAGACGGAGCGTACTTAATCATGCGGCACATTATTTCCTTGCTTCTGGAAAACGAACCTGGCGCTCTGTCTCGTGTAGTCGGCCTGTTCTCGCAGCGCAACTACAACATCGAAAGCCTGACCGTGGCACCCACCGAAGACCCGACCCTGTCGCGTCTGACGTTGACCACGGTGGGTCACGATGAAGTCATCGAGCAGATCACCAAGAACCTGAACAAGTTGATCGAAGTGGTCAAACTGGTCGACCTGTCGGAGAGTGCTCACATCGAGCGCGAACTGATGCTGGTCAAGGTCAAGGCTACCGGCGCCCAGCGCGCCGAGATCAAGCGCACCACCGATATTTATCGTGGGCAGATCGTTGATGTCAGCGCTAGCGTGTATACCGTTCAATTGACCGGTACCAGCGACAAGCTCGACAGCTTCATTCAGTCCATTGGCACCGCTTCGATTCTGGAAACCGTCCGCAGCGGCGTAACCGGTATTGCCCGCGGCGACAAAGTACTCAGCATCTAAACCAAATTAGCGAATGGCCTGAACGGCCTGGATATATAGGGGAATTTCATGAAAGTTTATTACGAAAAAGACTGTGACCTGTCGATCATCCAGGGCAAGAAAGTTGCCATCATCGGTTACGGTTCCCAGGGTCACGCTCAAGCGTGCAACCTGAAAGATTCCGGCGTTGACGTTACTGTTGGTCTGCGTAAAGGTTCGGCCACTGTTGCCAAAGCCGAAGCTCACGGCCTGAAAGTGACCGACGTTGCTTCCGCTGTTGCTGCTGCCGACCTGGTCATGATCCTGACCCCGGACGAATTCCAGTCGGCCCTGTACAAGAACGAAATCGAGCCGAACATCAAGAAAGGCGCCACCCTGGCCTTCTCCCACGGCTTCGCGATTCACTACAACCAGGTTGTTCCGCGCGCCGACCTCGACGTGATCATGATCGCGCCGAAAGCCCCGGGCCACACCGTGCGTTCCGAGTTCGTCAAAGGCGGCGGTATTCCTGACCTGATCGCTATCTACCAGGATGCTTCCGGCAACGCCAAAAACGTTGCACTGTCCTACGCCGCTGGCGTCGGTGGCGGTCGTACCGGCATCATCGAAACCACCTTCAAGGACGAGACTGAAACCGACCTGTTCGGCGAACAAGCCGTTCTGTGTGGCGGTACCGTTGAACTGGTCAAGGCCGGTTTCGAAACCCTGGTTGAAGCTGGCTACGCGCCGGAAATGGCCTACTTCGAATGCCTGCACGAACTGAAGCTGATCGTTGACCTCATGTACGAAGGCGGTATCGCCAACATGAACTACTCGATCTCCAACAACGCTGAATACGGCGAGTACGTGACCGGTCCGGAAGTGATCAACGCCGAATCCCGTCAGGCCATGCGCAACGCCCTGAAACGTATTCAGGACGGCGAATACGCCAAGATGTTCATCAGCGAAGGCGCAACCGGCTATCCTTCGATGACCGCCAAGCGTCGTAACAACGCCGCTCACGGTATCGAGATCATCGGCGAGCAACTGCGCTCCATGATGCCGTGGATCGGTGCCAACAAGATCGTCGACAAAGCTAAAAACTAAGTCGCGCACTTGTACAAAAAAACGCGGCTTAGGCCGCGTTTTTTCGTTTGGGCTGCCGGTTCTGGTATAAAGCTGCATCGTTTGCGGCCGAACCGTCGTCCCAGACACCTGTCGAAACTTTCCACCCGTTGCAAGGTAATGTCCATGAGCGAACGTCCCGAAGAGCCAAACCAGGCTTCTGACGCCGAAAGCCTGCTGCCCATCGATGAGCACATCGAGGAAGGGCATGACGCTGAAGGTCGTAAAGTCCGGCATCGTGGTATCTATCTTCTGCCGAATCTGTTCACTACTGCGAACCTGTTCGCAGGGTTTTATTCCATCATCAGCTCAATGAGTGCCCAGAGCGCCTTGAGTGCTGGTGATACGTTAGGCGCGAGCAAGTATTTCGCTTTTGCCGCGATCGCGATATTTGTCGCCATGGTGCTCGACGGCCTCGACGGTCGAGTCGCCCGAATGACCAATACGCAAAGTGCGTTCGGCGCCGAGTACGATTCACTGTCGGATATGGTCGCCTTTGGTGTCGCGCCGGCGTTGCTGGCATTTGGCTGGGCCTTGGGCGACATGGGCAAGGTCGGCTGGATGGTTGCCTTCATTTATGTGGCCGGCGCTGCGCTACGACTGGCGCGGTTCAACACGCAGGTTGGCACGGCCGATAAACGCTACTTCATCGGTCTGGCCAGTCCGGCTGCTGCAGGTGTTGTGGCCGGGATTGTCTGGGCATTCAGCGATTACGGGATCCAGGGTTCCAAGATGTCATTCCTGGTAGCGTTGATGGTCGCGGCTGCGGGCATGCTGATGGTCAGCAACATCAAGTACAACAGCTTCAAGGAACTGGACTTGAAGGGGCGCGTTCCCTTTGTTGCGATCCTGGCGGTGGTGCTGGTGTTTGCCGTGGTGTTCAGTGATCCGCCACGTATTTTGCTGCTGGTTTTCCTTGCTTACGCGGCGTCTGGCCCGGTGCAATACCTATTGCATCTTCGTCGCCACAAAAACGCCGAGTGATGTAATTTCGCTCATACTCCGCAGTCTATTGGTGCATCTGTCCTCCAATGCTGCGGAGTTACCATGCTGATCAAAGTCCCCAAAGCGTCTGACTGCCATGAGTCGGACGTCACGCCTGAATCGTTCTATCTCTCCCGACGTAATCTACTGGGCGCTACCGTTGCCGGTTTGGCTGTGAGCAGTCTGCCGCGTTGGGCTAGCGCTGACGATGCTGCTCGTTATGCCGATGTCGAACCCAGTAAGGCGCCTTCCTGGTTTGCTGAAAAGCTGCCTTCCACTAAGTGGGGGGCGGTCAACGTCAAGGATGAGGCGATCACGCCCTTCAAGGATGCAACCCACTACAACAACTTCTACGAGTTCGGTACCGATAAAGGTGATCCGGCGGCCAATGCGGGTGCGCTGAAGACTGAGCCGTGGAGTGTGGTGGTGGACGGTGAAGTGGGTAAGCCAGGCCGGTATGCGCTGGAAGACTTTATGAAGCCTTATCAGTTGGAGGAACGGATCTATCGTCTGCGCTGTGTTGAAGCCTGGTCGATGGTGATTCCCTGGATGGGTTTCCCCATCTCGGCGTTGCTCAAGGAAGTCGAGCCGACGTCGAAGGCCAAGTTCATCCGATTCGAAACGCTGCAGGATCCGAAAAACATGCCCGGACAGCGTTCTGGTTTTGCCTTGATTGACTGGCCCTATATAGAAGGGCTACGACTGGATGAGGCAATGAACCCGCTGGCGATTCTGGCGGTGGGTATGTATGGGCGCGAGCTGCCCAATCAGAACGGGGCGCCGCTGCGTTTGGTCGTGCCCTGGAAGTACGGCTTCAAGAGCATCAAGTCCATTGTGCGGATCAGCCTGGTCAGCGAGCAGCCGAAAACCACTTGGCAGAGCATTGCCGCTGATGAATATGGTTTCTACGCGAACGTGAATCCCACGGTCGATCACCCGCGCTGGACGCAAGCGCGCGAGCGTCGTTTGCCGAGCGGTTTGTTCAAGCCGAATGTGCGGGATACCCAGATGTTCAATGGTTACTCCGATGAAGTCGCTTCTCTCTATGCAGGGCTCGATCTGCGGAAGAACTACTGATGCGTTTTTCCTTTTGGCGAATTGGCGTCTTTATAGCTGCTGCGGTATGGCCGCTGCTTTGGTTGTATCAGGCCTGGGAAGATGTATTGGGTCCTGATCCTGGCAAAGTGCTGGTGGATCGGCTGGGGCTGGGGACCCTTATCCTGCTCCTTGTTACTTTAAGCATGACGCCTTTGCAGAAACTTACCGGATGGTCGGGTTGGATTGCCGTCCGCAGGCAACTCGGGTTGTGGTGCTTCGCCTATGTGGTTCTGCATCTGAGCGGCTATACGGCGTTCATTCTTGGATTTGACTGGTCGCAGCTGGGCGTCGAGTTGCGCAAGCGACCGTATATTATTGTCGGGACGCTGGGCTTTTTGTGTTTGTTGGCATTGGCGGTGACCTCCAATCGTTATAGTCAGCGGCGACTGGGGATTCGCTGGAAGAAACTGCATCGGCTTGTTTATGTCGTTCTCGGGCTTGGGCTGCTGCATATGTTGTGGATCGTTCGTGCCGATCTGAAGGAATGGTCCATCTATGCTGCTATAGGGGCGTTCCTATTAGCGTTGCGAATCCCCGCTGTGACACGTCGAATTCCACGTTTAACAGCTAAAAAGACCTCTTCTGCAAGAAAAGCATAAATAGGTGTTGACGGCAGATTCTGGAAGTCTATAATTCGCCCCACTTCCGGCGCAGTCGAAACGGAAAACTCCTTGGTAAACAAAGAGTTACGCAGTTTTCGATGGCGAGTTGCTTCAGGTCATCGAAGCCCAGAAGGAGTCGGTAAGGCAGGTTAGTTTGGCCTTATGGACGTTTCGATCTTCTCGGTCGAAAGCGGAGAAAAAGAGGTGTTGACAGCAGCGAGTAACGCTGTAGAATTCGCCTCCCGCTAACGAGAGATCGGAAGCGCAAGTGGTTGAAGTTGCAAAGGAAACTTTGAAAACTTCTGAAAATAACCGCTTGACAGCAACAGAGGCTGCTGTAGAATGCGCGCCTAGGTTGAGACGAAAGATCTTAACCAACCGCTCTTTAACAACTGAATCAAGCAATTCGTGTGGGTGCTTGTGGAGTCAGACTGATAGTCAACAAGATTATCAGCATCACAAGTTACTCCGCGAGAAATCAAAGATGTAACCAACGATTGCTGAGCCAAGTTTAGGGTTTCTTAAAAACCCAAAGATGTTTGAACTGAAGAGTTTGATCATGGCTCAGATTGAACGCTGGCGGCAGGCCTAACACATGCAAGTCGAGCGGTAGAGAGAAGCTTGCTTCTCTTGAGAGCGGCGGACGGGTGAGTAATGCCTAGGAATCTGCCTGGTAGTGGGGGATAACGCTCGGAAACGGACGCTAATACCGCATACGTCCTACGGGAGAAAGCAGGGGACCTTCGGGCCTTGCGCTATCAGATGAGCCTAGGTCGGATTAGCTAGTTGGTGAGGTAATGGCTCACCAAGGCGACGATCCGTAACTGGTCTGAGAGGATGATCAGTCACACTGGAACTGAGACACGGTCCAGACTCCTACGGGAGGCAGCAGTGGGGAATATTGGACAATGGGCGAAAGCCTGATCCAGCCATGCCGCGTGTGTGAAGAAGGTCTTCGGATTGTAAAGCACTTTAAGTTGGGAGGAAGGGCAGTTACCTAATACGTATCTGTTTTGACGTTACCGACAGAATAAGCACCGGCTAACTCTGTGCCAGCAGCCGCGGTAATACAGAGGGTGCAAGCGTTAATCGGAATTACTGGGCGTAAAGCGCGCGTAGGTGGTTTGTTAAGTTGGATGTGAAATCCCCGGGCTCAACCTGGGAACTGCATTCAAAACTGACAAGCTAGAGTATGGTAGAGGGTGGTGGAATTTCCTGTGTAGCGGTGAAATGCGTAGATATAGGAAGGAACACCAGTGGCGAAGGCGACCACCTGGACTGATACTGACACTGAGGTGCGAAAGCGTGGGGAGCAAACAGGATTAGATACCCTGGTAGTCCACGCCGTAAACGATGTCAACTAGCCGTTGGGAGCCTTGAGCTCTTAGTGGCGCAGCTAACGCATTAAGTTGACCGCCTGGGGAGTACGGCCGCAAGGTTAAAACTCAAATGAATTGACGGGGGCCCGCACAAGCGGTGGAGCATGTGGTTTAATTCGAAGCAACGCGAAGAACCTTACCAGGCCTTGACATCCAATGAACTTTCCAGAGATGGATTGGTGCCTTCGGGAACATTGAGACAGGTGCTGCATGGCTGTCGTCAGCTCGTGTCGTGAGATGTTGGGTTAAGTCCCGTAACGAGCGCAACCCTTGTCCTTAGTTACCAGCACGTAATGGTGGGCACTCTAAGGAGACTGCCGGTGACAAACCGGAGGAAGGTGGGGATGACGTCAAGTCATCATGGCCCTTACGGCCTGGGCTACACACGTGCTACAATGGTCGGTACAGAGGGTTGCCAAGCCGCGAGGTGGAGCTAATCCCAGAAAACCGATCGTAGTCCGGATCGCAGTCTGCAACTCGACTGCGTGAAGTCGGAATCGCTAGTAATCGCGAATCAGAATGTCGCGGTGAATACGTTCCCGGGCCTTGTACACACCGCCCGTCACACCATGGGAGTGGGTTGCACCAGAAGTAGCTAGTCTAACCCTCGGGAGGACGGTTACCACGGTGTGATTCATGACTGGGGTGAAGTCGTAACAAGGTAGCCGTAGGGGAACCTGCGGCTGGATCACCTCCTTAATCGACGACATCAGCTGCTCCATAAGTTCCCACACGAATTGCTTGATTCATTGAAGAAGACGATAAGAAGCAGCCCGAAATTGGGTCTGTAGCTCAGTTGGTTAGAGCGCACCCCTGATAAGGGTGAGGTCGGCAGTTCGAATCTGCCCAGACCCACCAATTTTGTGTGGGAAACGCCTGTAGAAATACGGGGCCATAGCTCAGCTGGGAGAGCGCCTGCCTTGCACGCAGGAGGTCAACGGTTCGATCCCGTTTGGCTCCACCACTAACTGCTTCTGATTGTGTAAAGCTTAGAAATGAGCATTCCATCGTGATGATGGTGAATGTTGATTTCTAGTCTTTGACTAGTTCGTTCTTTAAAAATTTGGGTATGTGATAGAAAGATAGACTGGACGTTACTTTCACTGGTAACGGATCAGGCTAAGGTAAAATTTGTGAGTTGCTCTTAATTGAGTATTATCGAATTTTCGGCGAATGTCGTCTTCACAGTATAACCAGATTGCTTGGGGTTATATGGTCAAGTGAAGAAGCGCATACGGTGGATGCCTTGGCAGTCAGAGGCGATGAAAGACGTGGTAGCCTGCGAAAAGCTTCGGGGAGTCGGCAAACAGACTTTGATCCGGAGATGTCTGAATGGGGGAACCCACCTAACATAAGTTAGGTATCTTAAGCTGAATACATAGGCTTAAGAAGCGAACCAGGGGAACTGAAACATCTAAGTACCCTGAGGAAAAGAAATCAACCGAGATTCCCTTAGTAGTGGCGAGCGAACGGGGACTAGCCCTTAAGTGGCTTTGAGATTAGCGGAACGCTCTGGAAAGTGCGGCCATAGTGGGTGATAGCCCTGTACGCGAAAATCTCTTAGTCATGAAATCGAGTAGGACGGAGCACGAGAAACTTTGTCTGAATATGGGGGGACCATCCTCCAAGGCTAAATACTACTGACTGACCGATAGTGAACTAGTACCGTGAGGGAAAGGCGAAAAGAACCCCGGAGAGGGGAGTGAAATAGATCCTGAAACCGTATGCGTACAAGCAGTGGGAGCCCACTTTGTTGGGTGACTGCGTACCTTTTGTATAATGGGTCAGCGACTTATTTTCAGTGGCGAGCTTAACCGAATAGGGGAGGCGTAGCGAAAGCGAGTCTTAATAGGGCGTCTAGTCGCTGGGAATAGACCCGAAACCGGGCGATCTATCCATGGGCAGGTTGAAGGTTGGGTAACACTAACTGGAGGACCGAACCGACTACCGTTGAAAAGTTAGCGGATGACCTGTGGATCGGAGTGAAAGGCTAATCAAGCTCGGAGATAGCTGGTTCTCCTCGAAAGCTATTTAGGTAGCGCCTCATGTATCACTGTAGGGGGTAGAGCACTGTTTCGGCTAGGGGGTCATCCCGACTTACCAAACCGATGCAAACTCCGAATACCTACAAGTGCCGAGCATGGGAGACACACGGCGGGTGCTAACGTCCGTCGTGAAAAGGGAAACAACCCAGACCGTCAGCTAAGGTCCCAAAGTTATGGTTAAGTGGGAAACGATGTGGGAAGGCTTAGACAGCTAGGAGGTTGGCTTAGAAGCAGCCACCCTTTAAAGAAAGCGTAATAGCTCACTAGTCGAGTCGGCCTGCGCGGAAGATGTAACGGGGCTCAAACCATACACCGAAGCTACGGGTATCACTTAGGTGATGCGGTAGAGGAGCGTTCTGTAAGCCTGTGAAGGTGAGTTGAGAAGCTTGCTGGAGGTATCAGAAGTGCGAATGCTGACATGAGTAACGACAATGGGTGTGAAAAACACCCACGCCGAAAGACCAAGGTTTCCTGCGCAACGTTAATCGACGCAGGGTTAGTCGGTCCCTAAGGCGAGGCTGAAAAGCGTAGTCGATGGAAAACAGGTTAATATTCCTGTACTTCTGGTTATTGCGATGGAGGGACGGAGAAGGCTAGGCCAGCTTGGCGTTGGTTGTCCAAGTTTAAGGTGGTAGGCTGAGATCTTAGGTAAATCCGGGATCTTAAGGCCGAGAGCTGATGACGAGTGTTCTTTTAGAACACGAAGTGGTTGATGCCATGCTTCCAAGAAAAGCTTCTAAGCTTCAGGTAACCAGGAACCGTACCCCAAACCGACACAGGTGGTTGGGTAGAGAATACCAAGGCGCTTGAGAGAACTCGGGTGAAGGAACTAGGCAAAATGGCACCGTAACTTCGGGAGAAGGTGCGCCGGTGAGGGTGAAGCATTTACTGCGTAAGCCCATGCCGGTCGAAGATACCAGGCCGCTGCGACTGTTTATTAAAAACACAGCACTCTGCAAACACGAAAGTGGACGTATAGGGTGTGACGCCTGCCCGGTGCCGGAAGGTTAATTGATGGGGTTAGCTAACGCGAAGCTCTTGATCGAAGCCCCGGTAAACGGCGGCCGTAACTATAACGGTCCTAAGGTAGCGAAATTCCTTGTCGGGTAAGTTCCGACCTGCACGAATGGCGTAACGATGGCGGCGCTGTCTCCACCCGAGACTCAGTGAAATTGAAATCGCTGTGAAGATGCAGTGTATCCGCGGCTAGACGGAAAGACCCCGTGAACCTTTACTATAGCTTTGCACTGGACTTTGAATTTGCTTGTGTAGGATAGGTGGGAGGCTTTGAAGCGTGGACGCCAGTTCGCGTGGAGCCAACCTTGAAATACCACCCTGGCAACTTTGAGGTTCTAACTCAGGTCCGTTATCCGGATCGAGGACAGTGTATGGTGGGTAGTTTGACTGGGGCGGTCTCCTCCTAAAGAGTAACGGAGGAGTACGAAGGTGCGCTCAGACCGGTCGGAAATCGGTCGTAGAGTATAAAGGCAAAAGCGCGCTTGACTGCGAGACAGACACGTCGAGCAGGTACGAAAGTAGGTCTTAGTGATCCGGTGGTTCTGTATGGAAGGGCCATCGCTCAACGGATAAAAGGTACTCCGGGGATAACAGGCTGATACCGCCCAAGAGTTCATATCGACGGCGGTGTTTGGCACCTCGATGTCGGCTCATCACATCCTGGGGCTGAAGCCGGTCCCAAGGGTATGGCTGTTCGCCATTTAAAGTGGTACGCGAGCTGGGTTTAGAACGTCGTGAGACAGTTCGGTCCCTATCTGCCGTGGACGTTTGAGATTTGAGAGGGGCTGCTCCTAGTACGAGAGGACCGGAGTGGACGAACCTCTGGTGTTCCGGTTGTCACGCCAGTGGCATTGCCGGGTAGCTATGTTCGGAATAGATAACCGCTGAAAGCATCTAAGCGGGAAACTAGCCTCAAGATGAGATCTCACTGGGACCTTGAGTCCCCTGAAGGGCCGTCGAAGACTACGACGTTGATAGGTTGGGTGTGTAAGCGCTGTGAGGCGTTGAGCTAACCAATACTAATTGCCCGTGAGGCTTGACCATATAACACCCAAGCAATTTGCTTGCTTCGAGCTGAAAAGCGAAAGAGCACCAGATTGCGGTGTGTGAAGACGAAACGAACCGAAAGTTCGAGAAGACTCGCAAAACACCGAAAACTATCACATACCCATTCGCTGGAGCGTGACCTCGCAAGAGAGCACGACCTGGCTACCGAATTTCTTGACGACCATAGAGCATTGGAACCACCTGATCCCATCCCGAACTCAGCAGTGAAACGATGCATCGCCGATGGTAGTGTGGGGTTTCCCCATGTGAGAGTAGGTCATCGTCAAGATTAAATTCCGAAACCCCTATCTGCGTATGCAGGTAGGGGTTTTGTTTTGCCCGCAGGAAAATGCTCGTCCGTGACAGCACAAATTTGCACAGTTATTTTTGGTTCATGACACTAGAATAGGCCCAACTTTTTCGGAGCCAGAGCCTTTTATGCCAGATCCGGTTGACACCTCAAGGCTGTCAGAATTACCGCTGGACGACCTGGTGGCGTGTCATGAGTGCGACTTGCTGATGCGCAAGCCCGAACTCGCCCGAGGTGAGAAAGCACTCTGCCCGCGCTGCGGCTACGAGCTCTATGCTCATAGACATAATGTCGTGCAGCGCAGTCTCGCTTTGGTCATCGCCGCTTTATTGTTGTACATCCCGGCGAACTTTTTACCCATCATGCAGCTCAATCTACTCGGGCAATCCTCGCAAGATACCGTCTGGACTGGCGTTGTCGGCCTGTTCGATACCGGCATGCAAGGCGTCTCGGTGGTTGTATTCCTGTGCAGCATGGGGATCCCGTTGCTCAAGTTGCTCTGCCAATTAATGGTGTTGTTGAGCATCCGCTTTGATATCGGACGCAGCTACGGTTTGCTGATCTACCGCATTTATCACCATCTACGGGACTGGGGGATGCTCGAGGTTTACCTCATGGGCGTACTGGTGGCGATCGTCAAACTGGCAGATATGGCATCCATTACCGTAGGCCTTGGATTAGCGTGCTTTATCGGTTTGTTGTTGGTCCAGGTCTGGTTGGAGGTGGTGATGTCGCCTCATCAGATTTGGCAGGCTTTGTCAGGAGAGGATGCCCATGCGGGCGATTGATGCGGGCATTCTGATTTGTGCCGAATGTCATGAATTGAACAAGCAGCAAGAAGATGCCGACGAGCAGAGCTGCACCCGTTGTGGTGCGCTCGTGCATGCCCGTCGGCCGAACAGTCTAGTGCGGACCTGGGCGCTGCTGATAACCGCCGCGATTCTCTATATCCCGGCCAACGTACTGCCGATCATGACCGTCAGTTCCTTGGGGCAGGGTGATCCGAGCACCATCATGTCCGGCGTCATTCAGTTGGTTCAGCACGGCATGATTCCCATCGCCGCCGTGGTTTTTATCGCCAGCATTCTGGTACCTACGTTCAAGCTGGTGGGTATCGCGTTGCTGCTGTTTTCGGTGCAGCGCCACCAACCCCTTTCGGCACGACAGCGGATCTGGATGTACCGTTTCATCGAGTTCATCGGTCGCTGGTCGATGCTGGACATCTTTGTGATCGCCATCTTGGTGGCGGTCGTGAATTTTGGACGGCTTGCCAGCGTCGAAGCCAATCTTGGCGCCATCGCTTTCGCCAGTGTGGTGATTTTGACGATGCTTGCCGCAGTAACTTTCGATCCCCGACTGATTTGGGATAACACGGAGTCGGACGACGACCATGAATGACTTGCCTACAGCTAAAACACGACCGGCCTCGAACTGGTCTGCCATCTGGGTATTGCCCCTCATAGCGTTGATCATCGGTGGCTGGCTCGGCTGGCGTGCCTATAGCGAAAACGGCATCGAGATTCAGGTGCGCTTCGAAAGCGGTGAAGGCATTCAGGCCAACAAAACCGAGGTGGTCTACAAAGGCATGTCGGTCGGCAAGGTTAAAGCCCTCAAGCTCGATGACGAAGGCAGCTCAAAAGGGGTGATCGCCACCATTGAGATGAACAAGGACGTTGAGCCCTACCTCAAGACGGGCACACGCTTCTGGCTGATCAAACCAAGCGTGACGCTCGCCGGTATCACCGGGCTGGAGACCCTCGTCTCGGGTAACTACGTCGCCGTCAGTCCCGGCGAAGGTGAACCCACCCGCAAGTTCAAAGCACTGGCAGAAGAACCACCGCTGTCCGACGCCAAACCCGGTCTGCACCTGACGATCAAGGCTGATCGTCTCGGCTCGCTGAATCGCGGCAGCCCGGTGTTCTATAAGCAGATCAAGGTCGGCCAGGTCAAAAGCTACGTGCTCTCCGAAGATCAAAGTACCGTTGAGCTCAAAGTCTTCATTGAGCCGACCTACGCCAACCTGGTGCGCAAACATACGCGTTTCTGGAACGCCAGCGGCATCAGCATCGACGCCAACCTGTCGGGTGTGAAAGTGCGAAGCGAATCCCTGGCCAGTATCGTCGCCGGCGGCATCGCGTTCGCCACGCCAGAAAACCGCAAGGACAGCCCGCCGACCGATCCAAGCCTGCCGTTCCGTCTCTATGAAGACTTCGACGCCGCCGCCGCGGGTATTCGGGTGAAGGTCAAGCTCAGTGACTTCGAAGGCTTGCAGGCCGGTCGCACGCCGGTTATGTACAAAGGCATTCAGGTCGGTAATCTCAAAGCCCTGAAGATCGATCCGGACCTGTCCGCTGCCACGGCCGAGTTGACCCTTGATCCATTGGCCGAAGATTATCTGGTTGAAGGCACTCAGTTCTGGGTGGTCAAACCGTCGATCTCGCTCGCCGGCATCACCGGCCTGGAAGCCTTGGTCAAAGGTAACTACATCGCCGTACGACCGGGCGACAAAGGTTCGGCGCCGCAACGTGAGTTCGTGGCGCGTCCGAAAGCGCCGCCGCTGGACTTGCGCTCACCGGGTCTGCACCTGGTGTTGTTCACCGAAAACCTCGGTTCACTGGAAGTCGGCAGCCCGATTCTCTACAAACAGGTCAAGGTCGGTTCGGTTCAGAGCTATCAGTTCTCCAAGAAGAAGAAGCAATTGGTCATCGGTGTCCATATCGAGAAAGAATACGAAGGACTGGTCAATGCATCGACGCGTTTCTGGAATGCCAGCGGTATCACGCTCACGGGCGGATTGACCGGCGGGATCCAGGTCAAAAGTGAGTCGCTGCAAAGCCTGATGGCCGGCGGCATTGCGTTCGAAACCCCGCAAGCCAAAGCGCCATTGCAGAAACGCATTCCTCGTTTCCGTCTGTTCGCCAGCCATGAGGAGGCGAACCTCAAAGGCACCGTGGTGACCATCAAGGTTGACCGTGCTGACGGCTTACACAGCGGCACGGCGGTGAGATTCAAAGGCCTTGACGTTGGCAAGGTTGAAGACGTCGACCTCAGCGATGACCTGCAATCGGTTCTGCTCACCGCGCGGATCACCGAAGTCCCTGAGCGCATCGCCCGGGTCGGCAGCCAGTTCTGGGTGGTCAAACCTGAATTGGGGCTGATCAAGACCTCTAACCTCGAGACCCTGGTCACGGGTCAATACATCGAAGTGCAGCCGGCAGCGAAAAATCTTGGGCCGCAGAAAAACTTCGTCGCCTTGGCCAGTCCACCGGAAGTCGCCAAGCAAGAAGCCGGTTTGAGCCTGGTGTTGAGTGCTGCTCGCCGTGGCTCGTTGAAGATCGGTGTGCCTGTCACCTATCGTGAGGTCACTGTCGGCAAAGTGACAAGCTACGAACTTGGTCAGACGGCAGATCGTGTATTGGTGCACATCCTGATCGAGCCAAAGTACGCGCCATTGGTGCGCAGCGGCACGCGTTTCTGGAACACCAGTGGTTTCGGTTTTGACTATGGCTTGTTCAAAGGCGCGACGGTTCGTACCGAATCGCTTGAGACGCTGATGCAGGGTGGTATTGCCTTTGCTACGCCGGACGGTGAGCGCATGGGGAGCCCGGCGCGGGCCGAGCAAACCTTCCCGCTCTTCGACAAGTTTGAAGATGAGTGGCTGACGTGGGCGCCAAAGATATCAATCGGCAAGTAAGCCCAAAGCAGCAGGCATGAAAAAGGCCGCGATCCATTGGATCGCGGCCTTTTTTATTGCCTTCGATTAACGCAGATCAGACTGCATCCAGCTCCGGCTCATCCGCTTCAACGTTAACCACCGCCTTCACCTCATCGTGACGACGAATGTACTTCCAGTCCGCCTCATCGATGTAGATCCCGTTCGGTCCGCTACCCCCTTCCAGGTCAATCGCCACACTGGCGCAGACCTGTGGCTTCACGCTTGCCAGAATCGGCACGAAGCCCAGTTGCAGGCTGGTTTCCAGCAGCGCGGCCTGGTTCTTCTCGTCGATGTCCGCCGCTTCGTCGAGGTAGTACGGCAGGCGTACGCGACCGGCCTGATCGCGGTCCATCAAGTGCAGCAACAGATACATGTTGGTCAGCGCCTTGATGGTCATCGTGGTGCCGTTGGACGCCGCGCCATCGATGTCGGTGTGGATCACTGGCTGGCCGTTGACCTTGGTGATTTCGAACGCCAGCTCGAACAAGTCCTTGAGGCCGAGCTGGTTGTGGTTCGCCGCCACCAGCCGCGCCAGGTATTCCTTGGCCTCTTCGTTCTTGTTGTCCTGCTCGGCGCTTTGGCTCAGGTCGAAGACGGAGAGGGTTTCGCCTTCTTCGTACTGGCCGGCGCTGTGGATGATCTGGTCGATGTGCTTGAGCGCTTCCTTGTTCGGCGCCAGCACGATGCGGAAGCTCTGCAGGTTGGAAACCTGACGCTTGTTGATCTCGCGGTTGAACAGCGCCAATTGATGCTCAAGGCTGTCGTAGTCGCTGCGGATGTTGCGCAGGGTCCGGGCGATGTCGGTGACCGCCGCACGGCGCGCTTTGCCAAGGGTCAGGGCTTCGTCGGTGCGGTGTGCATAGGCGTTGATCAGCAGTTGCAGTCGACGCTCCATATCGTCTTCGCTGTCGAACTTGGCCACGCCCTTGAGGCGAACCTGCGCATACAGCGCTTCGATCTGACCATCGCTACGCTGCAAACCTTGCCAGCTGTCTTGATAGTCATTGAGCAGCGGCAGCAGGTTGTCCATGGAGTCGTCGATCGGGTCCATGAACGGCGTGCCGAACGGCAGGTCTGCCGGCAACAACTGACGACGGCGCAGGGCATCGTCGAGGGTGCGTTGCTTGGCTTCCATGTCGCCGATTTGCCGGCCAACCAGTTGAAGCTTGGCGGACAGTTGCTGGACGCGTTCGGTGAAGGCATCGCTGGAACGCTTCAATTCGTCCTGCGCGGCTTCCATCTGCGCGAGTTGTTCGAGCTTGTCGCCTTCTTCGGCGCTCAGGGTCTGCGTGCGACGGAAATCTTCCAGGGCTTTCTGCGCATCCAGCACCTGCTGGTACAGCGCTTCGGTCTGGGTCTTGCTCGCGGCGCGGTCAGCGGCCACGGCCGCTTGAGTTTTGAGTTGCTTGAGTTCTTTTTCCAGACGTTCTTTCTGATCGCGCAACGCCGCGCGGTCAGCCAGGGCCTGCAGGGCAGGGGGCTCGATGTTCGAGATGTCGATCGACAGGCCCGGCACTTCGAAGCGCTCGCCTTTGAAGCCGTCGAGGATCAGCTCCATGGATTTGACCCACTGACCGTCCTCGTCCAGGGTGATGCCGTGCTCGCCCAGCGGCAGGCTGAACAGCGCGCTGTTGAACAGGCGCATCAGGCGCTCGACGTCCTGTTGCGAGAACTCTTCGCGCAGACGGGCGTAGCTGTTGTTGTCGGCGTGATCGAGTTGCTGCTTGACCGACTTCAGGCGTTTTTCTAGATCGCGCAGACGCTCTTCGAGGTCCTCGGCGCTGAATTGCCGGGACTGGGCCAGCGCACCGGCCAGTTCGTCGTGCGCATCTTTGGCCGCGAGCAATTGCTGTTCCAGCACTTTGACGTCATCGACCAAGGCAAAACGATTCTTCAGTGCAGACAGCTCACCGAGCCAGCGCTGGATGCCGGTGATTTCCCGTTCCAGACGCATCAACTCTTGCGTGCCGCCGCGCTGATCGTTTTGTAGCGCGTCCTGTTCGTTGCGGTAGTGTTCGGCCTGAATCGTCAGCTCTTCCTTGCGCGCACTGGCGTAGTCCGACCAGGTGCCGAGCAACGAGTCGAGCAGCGGCGAGATCCGGTGCAATTTGCCGCGCAGGATATTGCGCTGGGTCACGCCTGCCGCGAGGGCTTCAACCAACGGGCCGGCGGTGACCAGCGAGTTGTAGTCCTGCTCCATGCGTCGCACATCGCGGAAGGCTTCTTCACACGCTGCGATGTAATCGACACTGCCGGAACGTAAGCTGTGTTCGAAGGCGTCGAGGAACAGTTGCTTGAGCTTGGCCGCGGTGATTTCGCGCATGTGCAGCAGGTTGATGAACAGGGCGCGGAAAGTCTTCAGGCTCTGTTCGCTGGTGGAGCGCAGCGGGATCAGCGTCAGGTCCAGCGGCACCGAAGTGTGACCACCGACCAGCAATCGGCGCAGTTCATCCGGCTTGAGCTCGTAGGCTTTGAGGCCTTCGCGTTCAAGGTTGGTAAACAGCTCTTTCTGGCGCAGGCAGGTGTCGTTCTTCTGGTAGTGCGCCAGATCCAGTTTGCCGGCATAGGCAAAGAACTGGTGACCGAAACCACCGCCCGGGCCGCGACCGACCACGCCGATCACGTGTGGGCCGTGGGGCAGCGAGACTTCAACGAGGATGTAACTGGTGTCCGAGGCAAAGTAGAAACGCCGGGATTGTTCCAGGCTGTACTTGCCGAAACTCATGTCCGACATGCGCGCCAGGATCGGGAACTGCAGCGCGTTGATCGACGCGGATTTACCGAGGTTGTTCGCGCCGTAGACCGACAGCGGTTCTTCCAGCGGAAACAGCCCGAGGCTGTATCCGGCGGTATTCAAAAGGGCGAAGCGGCGGATGCCGTAGCGTTCCTTGCTCATGCGTCGGTCTCCTGTTCTTCGGCAATGGCGCGGGCCATGGCGTCTTCTTCGCTTTCTTCTTCGAAGTCACTGAGGTCCAGCGGATCATCGGTTTGCAGCAGTTTTTCGTCGCTGTCGTCATCGATCAAGACCGGAACCGGCAGTGGCAACACGCTGTGCAGGCTGGCCGCCAGATCGCGGTCTTGCTGCACCGACAGGCAAACGTCGAGGAAGCGGTGCATCGGCGGCAGGAAGCGGTAGATGCCGTTTTCTTCGCCGGCGAAGCCGAGTTGAGTCATGCGTCGCATGATCTTTTCTTCCAGCTCTTCGACGGTTTGCACTTCGGCCTGAATGAACAGGTCGCGGTACTTTTCCAGCAAGGAAGGCAATTCATCGCGACCGAGGCTGCCACCGTCGAGCACGGCGACCGGGTCACGGCCCTGGTCGGCCAGGTGCTCGACGACGATGAAGGTGAACAGCGCCAGACGCTGGGCCGTCTTGTTCACTGCGGCGGCAGCCAGGTCCGGGACGAAGTAATAGAAACCACGGGTGTCGCAGACCAGTTCAAAGCCCAATGCCTTGAACAGCGTGCGGTACTGGTCCTGGAAGTTCGACAGTTGTGCGTACAGCTCCGGGTCGCGGCGGCTGACGTGGTAGCCCTTGAACAGCTCGCGAAAGATCGGCGCCAGCTGGGACAGTTCGTTTAGATCAAGATGCATGTGGGGTGCTCGCAGAATCCTCGGCGGTGTCGCGGGCCGAGAGCAGGGCGAAGGAGCGCAGGCTGACCTGGTGCTCATGAGTGTGGTAATCGCGGCGTTCCAGACGCTCGCGTTTGAAGCGTTTCTCGCGAGACAGGCGCGAGAACCAATACAGCAATTCGTCGGTGGCGCCGTCAGGTTCCTGCTCCAGCAGCCAGGTCATCAGGTCCGGCATCGGCAGGGCGTCTTCGCAGCGTTCGAGCATTTCCCGAACCGTGCGAGGTGCGCGCGGCGCTTCGCCTTTCTGGGTCTTGTGGGCCTTGGGGAAGCGCGCCGGTTTCGGCTCGAATCGGGCCAGGGCATACACGTAGGCTTCGACCTGACTGGCGCTGCCGAGGAAGGTGCTTTGCGGGCGGGTGAACATCGGCATCGCGGCTTGTGGCACCGCATCGATGCCTTTACGGCGAATGGCCGACAGGGCCAGCGCTGCGCCACGGGTCACGGCGTTGTGGCGGCGGGCCTCTTCACGCAGCGGCAGCAGCAGTTCGCGGGCATGACGCAAGGTCAGTTGCGCGCTGGTCTGCATTTCGAGGATGCGCGCGTGGGTGCGCAGCAGCATGTCGTCATCGACCAGGTGGCCGAGGCGCTGCTGTTCGCTGAGCATCTTCAGCAGCACGGTTTCGACCTTGCGCACGCCTTGTTCGAAGGCGCCGTCGGCATTCACCAGATCGATCATCGGCTCGACGTATTCGTCCCAGGTCGCCAGTACTTCCGCGTAACGCTGACGCAGGGGAATCTGCCGGTCGCTGGTCTTGGCCCGTTCAGCCACGGCTACCAGTGCCTGTTCGTCGTTGTCGAGTTTCTTCAGGACGTCGCGCACACGCATGTCGAGCAGACGCAACTGGCGCGCCAGGTCGTGGCCGTCGCGAATGTCGAAGGCGTCCTGGATGTAACCGGCCAGACGCTCGAGGTGACGCAAGTAGGCTTCGATTTCCAGGCACAGGCCCAGACGGTGCTCACGGCGTAGGTAAGCGAGGAAGTCGTGAATCTGTGCATTGAGCTCGAAACGGTTCGGGCTTTTCGCCACGGGAACCAGAATGTCGAGGCGGATCCACACGTCCAGCAGGCTGGTGATGTCCTGCGGCGTACTGTCGAGTTGCTGGGCGGCCAGCTGCGTGCGCAATTCGTTGAGGCTCAAGGTGCCCTGGTCGAAGTGCTCGCACAGTGGCTCCAGAAGTGCCCAGTGTTCAGCGAGGGCGCGCAAGACGCGCTTGGGTTCGATCATCGGAATGGCCGGCTGGTTAGCGATTAAAAGCCGCGATTGTACTGCATCACAGGCATGTCGATTCACTCTCGGGACGGAGTGTCGGTTTTCTATCGATCAACAGCGGGCGATCTTTAGCGAAGGGCGGTAGAATCACCGCTACTTTAGTTATCCACAAGTGGCCGACCTTTGCTTATCGAGTCCCGTCGCCGCGCCTATTTGACCGCCATGCAGGTGGTCAACTGGCTGCCGCGCACCGAATTGCCCTTTGCCGCGCCTTCGCGCCCCGAGCTACTGGAGATGCCCGAGCCGCTGGTCGTCGCGCCAGTGGTGCCGGTTCCTGTGGCCGAAGCGCCCGTGGAACCCGTGGTCAAACCGGCCGAGCGGGTGAAAGTCGAGGTGCCACGTCCTTCCCTCGCCAGCACGCGCACGAACGCCAAGGTCGAGGAAGAGGAGGCGCCTGCCGCGGTCAAGGCTCCGGTCGTGCCGCCACCGCGTTTCGCCCTGCAATTGCTGCGCGCCGGTCGTTGCCTGCTGCTGGTGGAGTTACCCACAGGCGAAACCTTCCAGACCCGCGATCCCGCCTATTTGTTGCTCAAGGACATGCTGCGTGCCGCCGGTCTGCCGGACAGCCCGCAGATTGTCGGCGAGCCCGTGCGCTGGCCGCTGCTGGTGCGAGGCACCATGGATCAAGGTCCTGAAGCCGCCCGTGATTTCGTGCAGGGGTTTCTTTCGGCACGCCTGGAAGACGCACCGTGCGTCTGCGTGTGGCTGATCGGCCTGCCGGCGGTGCGGTTTGCCGGGGAGGCGAATGCCGAATCCTTCAACCGTGAACTCCAGGTCGAAGGCCTGGGCTCGGTCTGGGCCCTGCCGGGCCTGGAATTATTAATGGAAGAGCCACAGCGTAAGGCTGATGTCTGGCAAGCCATGCGTCGGCTGATGGCGCGTTGGAAAGAATCGAATGAGTGACGCTGTATCGTTTCGCCCGATGACCGAGGCGGACCTGGACGCTGTCCTGAAAATTGAATACGCGGCGTACAGCCACCCCTGGACCCGCGGGATTTTTCTGGACGGGCTGGGCAAGTACCAGATCTGGCTGATGTTCGAAGGGCAGCAGCAGGTTGGTCATGGAGTGGTGCAGATCATCCTTGATGAAGCGCACCTGCTGAACATCACCGTCAAACCGGAAAACCAGGGGCGTGGCCTGGGCTTGACGCTGCTTGAGCATTTGATGTCCCGGGCGTATGAAGCCAAGGCGCGCGAGTGCTTCCTGGAAGTGCGCGACAGCAACCGTGGCGCGTTCAAGTTGTATGAGCGTTATGGCTTTAACGAGATCGGGCGTCGTCGGGATTACTACCCGGCGGTTGGCGGTCGCGAAGATGCAGTTGTCATGGCCTGCACTCTGGTGGACTAAGTCTCTTCAAGCGCATCGCGGGCAAGCCCGCGATGTGGCACTAAATATCAACGATTACCGTCCATCGGATCGCGCCGCGCCAGTTCCTCTTCATCCAGCCCATTGCCCCCACCAATGTCGTCTTCATCGACAATGCTTAAATCCCAATCTGCCTGATTGCCTTCACCGGCCTCATGAGCATCCCGCGCGCCGTCTTCATGAATTAACGTTTCCGGGCTCATGTCGTCATCGGTGGGTTCATGGTCATCGGTCGAGGCGCCTGTCATTCCTGCCTCACGCACGCGTTCGCGGGGCATCAATCGCTCGCGTTCGTTTTCCGGCAACTCGTCGCCGATTTTGGCGCTGGGCTCTTCCTCGTCGAAATCCAGCTCATGCAGCGAGCCCATGCGGTCTTCGTTATCATCGATGGGCTCGGGTTGCACCGCATCGTACGGACGTCGTGAATCAGTCATGGCAATTCCTCATACTGTGGGCCTTACTAAGGTGGACCCACAGGGCTCCCGAGAATTCCACCGGCCATAGTTGCATCAAGCGCGTGACCTCGACGGACGGTTGTCTGTCAAACCAGCGCATCATTCTTGAGGCTTTACAGCATGAACGAATTACAAGATCTGATTGATAACAACGAACGCTGGGCCGAAGCGATCAAGCAGGAAGATCCGGACTTCTTCTCCAAGCTGGCCCGTCAACAGACGCCGGAATACTTGTGGATCGGCTGTTCCGATGCCCGGGTGCCGGCCAACGAAATCGTCGGCATGTTGCCGGGCGACCTGTTCGTCCACCGCAACGTGGCCAACGTGGTGCTGCACACCGACCTCAATTGCCTGTCGGTGATTCAGTACGCGGTCGACGTGCTCAAGGTCAAACACATCCTCGTCACTGGCCACTATGGCTGCGGCGGCGTGCGCGCCTCGATGCAGGACCGACAGCTGGGGCTGATCGACGGCTGGCTGCGCTCGATTCGTGACCTCTATTACGAAAAGCGTGAAGAACTGGCCGTGCTGGAGACCGAAGAGGAGCGGGTAGACCGTCTTTGCGAGCTCAACGTGATCCAGCAAGTCGCCAACGTCGGGCACACCAGCATTGTGCAAAACGCCTGGCATCGCGGGCAGAGCCTGTCGATCCACGGTTGCATCTATGGCATCAAGGACGGTCGCTGGAAAAGCCTGAACACGACCATCAGCGGTTTTGAGCAACTGCCGCCGCAGTACCGTCTGCGTCCGGTTGAAGCGCAGTAGAGCGTTTCGACAGAGATTACGCCGACGCTAAAAGAGCAGGTGATCGGGCGCATGAGCTGAATGCCGTTGCGCGTGAGCCATCGCTCACGCGCAACGTGCACAGGCGATTACAGTGCTGGCACCGGCACCGCTGTCTCGGGTGCCGGGGCTTGCAGCTGTTTGAGCTGCGACTGGATCGGCGGCGTCGCGCACTTGGCCACGGCTTGTTCCGGTGTCAGGTTGCGGATCGAGGTGTAGAACAGCTCGCAGGTTTTTTCTTTCTGGGTCACCTGCCACATCTGCGTGCAGCTTTTCAGCTGAACGGCAGGATCGCTGCCCGGTTTGCTGCCCATGCCGGCTTGCCAACAGGCGGCGCTCAAATCCTGCCCCATGACTGTCAGGCCCGCGGCGTCGGCCTTGGCCTGGGCATCTTCGCCGGTGTAGGTGGCCGGATCGGCGGCGTACCAGATATAACTCGGGTGGTTGGAACCCAGCACCGACACGTTCACCCCGGCGCTCGGGCTGATTGTGGCCAGGCCCAGGACATTTACGGTCGGGCCATATTGCTGCTTGATCCAGTTACGCACCGGCGCGCCGAAGGCAACCATCGGCAATGCCGCACCGTGGGCGTTCTGGCTGACTTCCTTGACCATGGTGGTCTGGTAGTCCTTGAAATAGCCGTAGACACCTTCCAGATCCTTGCCCGCATTGGCCGGCGCGGCAATCGGCGCGATATCGATGATGGTCTGATAGCCCGGCGTCTGGGCGGCTGGAATACCGTTGTCCGTCAGCAGCGTGGCCCAGCGATCCGTGGTGGCCGAGCGCAGGTAATCCTGGGCCTGAGTCAGGGAGTAATCCGGTGGGAAGTGCAACAGCTCGACACTTTTGCGATTTTCCAGGGCCATGCCCAGCGGCAGGAACAGATACCAGTTGTAGGCCCATTTGCCATCCGCATTGAGTTTCTTGGCGCCGGTATAGGCCAGGTCGCCTGCATCGAGCAGCGCGGCCAACGGTTTTTCGTAACCCTTTGGCACGCCGCTGATGTCGGCGTAGAGGTGATCGTTATCGGTTTTGACCCGCACTTTCGCGGAGCTGTAACCATCGCGCTGCACGCTTTGGGTCAGGTAATGCTCGACAGTCTGCTCAAGCGTCCAATGACGGAAGCAGATCACGTTGCAGTTGTTGGGGTAGGCGAACAGCCGCGTGACGCGTTCGGTGCTGCCCAGTTTCAGATCGACATCGGCGTGAGCGGCGGCGCTCAGGGTGAGGGCCGCGAGGGTAAGTCCTGTCAGTTTGAACATGCTCAGATCCTTTTCAGCGTGGACCCGCGTTGATCGCGGGCCATAGCTACTTAAGCAGATCGGCCGACAATCGCTCAACTGAACTTCAAACGAGTCAGGTGATAGTCCGGGTAATACATCAGGCACGCGAGGATTACCCCGACCATGAACAGCAAAAACACCAACTGCAACGGGCTGAAGTGCGCCCAATGCAGCGCCGTCAGCCATGGCCGTCGGGCGCTGAGTTCAGGGTCCAGCTGACCGATCCGCCGTTTGTGCAAGAGACCGATCAGCATAAAGCCGAGGTAAGTCACCACGCCCGGCCAACCCAGCAAGATCCCGAACAGCAACGCGAGCACGGCTTGTGGAGCGCCGTGCCGTATCACCAGCCAACGGGTGTCCGGGTTCCAGTGCCGGGGCACGAGGCCCTCGGTCAGCCAAAGATCCTGGACGATAAATTGCGACGTGATCGGCACCCACCAGCTCAGGGCGAAGCGCAAGAAACAGACCGGAACGAAGGCCAGTATCAACGGCATGCCGATGCTGTAGCCCAGGGATTTGTGCTCGGTCGGCAGATAAAACAAGAACATCGCCAGGGCAATACCCGCCCAGACCTGCACCCAGGTTTCGTCCGCGATGGGGCGCGGCAAAAAGCGTCGCCAGTGAAAGACATCGGCATGGGGCAACCGTAAACGCAATTGCGGATAGCGCCACTTGAGGGTTTGCGCCAGGTCATGACAGGCCTGCCATTCGTTCTGGCCGAAGCCGTCGATCATTTTCTTTTGCTGCCCATCCTTCATCGGGTTGATCAGCAAATGCGCGGCCTGAACGTCGGCGGCCCAGGTCCGGCTGTCTTGCGCCTTGGCCCGCAGGTTTTCGTAAAAACTCTCCTGATGGCAGCGTTCGATCAAGGCCGCCCAGGTCGACGCGGGCTCTGGATGAATACCTTTTTCGTCGTCCCAGCCAAACACCTGCCCGACGCGGTCAAACAGCGGCAAGCTCCATTCGGTATCGCTGAACAGTTGCAGGATGATTCGCTGCCATTCCTGGCGACGATCGAACACTTGTAGCCAGGGCTGTGCCGTGTAGCTTTTGAGCAAGGTAAGAAACTCTCGCTCCTTGCCGCCTTCAAGCAATTCCTGCAACGCCTGCCGATAATCCTGCAGCAAACCGCTGGCGAGGGCGTCTCGCTGCCAATCGGTCATTTCGATGTTTTGCCAGGGCGCCAACCAATCGAGGTGCTGGACTGCCCACTTGGCGACCGGATTGCGCAGGCCCGGATGATCGAAGCACAGCGCCAGCAGCAACTGCTCAAACGCTTGGGCGCATTGCTGTTGTTGCGCCTGCGCCCAGCGTTCAGTCAGGTTCTGTTCCGAGAGCCCGTCGATCAATGCCCGCGCCGCTAACTCCTGCGGCGCGGCAAGCGGTTCGTGCAATGGCTGGGCATGGGCAGGTGCAAGGTTCAGCGAGCGAAGAGGAGGCGGACTTTCAAGTTTCAAGGGGCGCAAAAAGGGAGGGTTTTCGGTGTTCAGCGGTTGAAGGTCGAGCACATCGGACCACGCCTGCAGGTTGGCGTGATTTGGCTGTTCTGCGCCTTCGGCCATTGCAACTTCGCGCTCGGGCGAAGCGTTTTCGGCCCGCCATTGGGCAACGTCCAGCGCATGCTCGTAGGCTTCGCGCAAGCGCTGGAAACCTTCGGGATCTTCATCGGGCCGGAAGGTTTTCAGCAGTCGCGCATAACTGCGCTTGATGGTGCGCGCGTCGGCGTCTTCGGGCAATTGCAGCACTGACCAGCAATCCATGTTGGCGCTCCTTACTGCCAGAGGCCGTTGTCCAGTGAGCTCAATTGCTGCGTCAATTCACTGCGCGCCTCACGAATCCGGCGCTCGTCCTGAGAATCAAGGACGTGCTGAAACTGTTTGGCCCAATGACCTATCTGTTCACGCATCTGCCCCAGGCTTTCCTGATAGAGACGCTCAAGTCGTGCGGTCAAAACCGTGTTGACCTGCTGATCGCGCGGGTGAATCTTCAGCAGCGCCAGGCCCGTCAGCCGCTGCTGAATCTCCTCGGGTGTCAGCACGCCGGGATTGTTCTCGATCACCAGCGAATGCAGGTCACCGGTCAGTGGCACCACCACTTGGGCCTCGAGCAAACCGTTGTTGTCATAGGTGAAGCGCACGTCCAGCGCGACTTCGCCAGCCTTGCGTTTGGGTACTTTGATGTCCAGCTCGCCCAGCGCCACGTTGTCTTTAACCAGGCGGCTTTCGCCCTGATAAATCTTCAGCAGCACGTGTTCCTGATTATCGTGCAGGGTGTAGACGGTCTTGACCCGGCTCACCGGCACGATGCTGTTGCGCTCGATAATTGGCAGGTAGTGGCCACTTTCGAATTGCTGGCCGATCTGGGTCGATGTCTCGATGCCCAACGTGTAGGAACAGACGTCCGTCAGCACCACTTCTTCCAGCGCGGCGGAACGTGCCTTGAGCGCGGCTTGAATGGCCGCGCCATGGGCCACGACTTCGTCCGGATCGAGGCTGATCGAGGGGAAACGCCCGAACAGCCCGGCGGCCAGTTTGCGCACCAGCGGCATGCGCGTCGTACCGCCTACCAGAAGGATTTCGTCGAGGTCACTAACGCGAATACGCGCGTCTCTCAGCGCCCGTTCAATCGGTGTGCGCAGGCGTTCGAGCAACGGTGTGTAGAGGGTGGCCAACTGTTGTTGGGTGATGGTTTGCGTCCATTGCTGACCATCGACCCGCAGGCTGAATTCGGCGCTGGCGTCTTGACCCAACGCTTTGCGTACGCGCTCGGCTTCGCGACGCAGAGGCTGGATGATGCTGGCGCGGTCGGGGAAGTGGTCGGTGTTGCGATGGTGCTCGAGAAAGTGCTCAAGCAGCACGCTGTCGAAATCCTCACCACCGAGGAAATTGTCGCCGGCGCTGGCACGCACTTCCATGACGCCATCGAACAGTTCCAGGATCGACACGTCGAACGTGCCGCCGCCAAGGTCGAAAACCAGGAACGAGGTTTCCTTGTCCCGATGGTGCAGCCCGTAAGCCAAGGCTGCCGCGGTCGGCTCGTTGATCAGCTTTTCGACCTTCAGGCCGGCCAGCTCACCGGCAATGCGCGTCGCCTTGCGCTGGGCATCGCTGAAGTAGGCCGGCACGCTGATGACGGCTTCGTGCACGGTTTCGCCAAATGCTCGTTCCACGTCTTCTTTCAGGCTTTTGAGCACCAGCGCCGAAAGCTCCTCAGGACGGAAAGTTCGGTCTCCGAGGCGTACTTCGGTTGCGCTGCCCATGTGGCGCTTGAACAGCGAAGCGGTCTGGCGAGAGTGGGTGTGCAAACGCTCACGGGCGGCCTGGCCCACCAAAACGCGGCCCTGGTCATCGAGGCCGACCACACTGGGTGTGAGGAACTGGCCCAAGGCATTGGGCACCAATTCGCTGGACTCTCCACGCCAGACGGCGACAAGGCTGTTGGTGGTCCCCAGGTCAATCCCTACGATCATTGCAATGAACTCCCTTTACGGCCTGCAAAAAAACGCAAGGATATTCCTGGAGCAGCGGGGCGGTAAAGAAAAGTAGTGGCATTGAGCTATTATTTTCGACGGGGTGTGTTCCAGCCCTCAGACGTTGAACGCAAGCGCGTTGGTCAAGTCGCCCATCGGCTTCTGCCCACGAGCAATCATCGCCTGGTCTCGCTGCTTGAGTCCGTCGAGTTGCTCAAGCCCGAACACCCGCGTGATCAGCCGCAGGATTGATGCCGTGTCGTAGACGGTGTGATCCACCGTGCCCTTGCGCGCAAACGGCGAAACCACCAGAGCCGGCACCCGCGAACCCGGTCCCCAGCGATCGCCTTTTGGCGGCGCTACGTGGTCCCACCAGCCACCGTTTTCATCGACGGCGACCACGACCACCATGTTTTTCCACTGCGGACTTTCACGCAGCACTTTCAGGGCGCGGACAATGTGCCGATCGCCGGACGCCACATCGGCGTAACCGGCGTGCATGTTCAGGTTGCCCTGGGGTTTGTAGAAACTCACTGCCGGCAGTTTGCCGGCCTCGGCATCGGCGAAGAACAGGTTGGTGCTCGACTCATCGCCCAGGCCCGCATCCCGCAGCCGTTTGTTGCGCTCGGCAGGGTTTTCGGGCCCTTGCTGTTTGAAGTAGTTGAACGGCTGATGGTGATACTGGAAATTCGGGATTTTCGGAATGCCGCCAGAATCCTTGTACTGATCCAGCGTCGCCTGCCAGCCCCCGGCGTACCAGGCCCAGTCAATGTTCTTTTTCGAAAGCTTGTCGCCGATGTGCTCGTGGGTCTGCGGGACCAGCACGTTTGGCAGGTCAGGCTTGGCGTACGCCGGGCGCTGCGGGTCACGAATCCAGGTCGGCCAGTAGGGCGGCGCGAGTGTATTGACGCCATAGCCGTCCGGCGTCAGTGCACTAGGGCCGAATTGCGGTGGGCCGGTCATGGCGCTGGCGGGGGATTTCTCCAGCGGTTTGAGACGCGGATCCAGAGGGTCATCGCTTTGCAGCGTCGCGATCTGCGCCTTGGCCACGGAGTTGGCCGCGTCGGGGTAGAACGGTGCGGTGGCGCTGATCAGGTACTGGTGGTTGAGAAACGAGCCACCGAACGCACCCTGGAAAAAGTTATCGCAGAGAACGAACTCCCGGGCAACGTCCCACAAGCGCAGGGAATATCGGCTCTGGGCGTAATGACCCATGGTCAATCCGCCGGAGTCGGCCCACGCGACGAAACTGTCATTCTTGCCGCCGTTGATCTGCATCTGGTTCTGATAGAACACGTGCCACAGGTCACGCGTCACCAGGCCCAACGGCAAGTCTTCAGCGTTCGGGCCCTTGAGGGCAAACGGCGCGTTTGGCAGATGTTCCTGAAACTGGGTTTCGCTGGGGTAAGTCACACCATCGAGGGTTTGCGGGCCGATCTGCAGCACGCCGCCCCACACTGGTGGCAGCGTCTGCAACAGACTGCCATCGCGATCACGCTGTTGATATTCGGCAGGCTTGAGCGCCGACAGCGGCTTTTCGACTCCTGGGAAGTCGCCGAACAGGTTATTGAAGCTGCGGTTCTCGGCGTAGATCACCACCACTGTTTTCACCTGGTCATGCAGGGCCTTGTCCATTTGCGCGGGGGACAAAGGATGCTCGCCGGGTTTGCCTGTGTCGTCGCCCTGACTGCCGCAGGCACTTAAAGTGGCACCGACGCCAAGCACGGCAACACCGCCGAGAAAGCGACGGCGACTGGTGTCTACAGGGTGATCGTCGTCAGGGGCGGGGGTGTTGCTGGGGTCTTTGTCGTCGTTCATGCCGAATTCCTTTTTGCCCAGATTGTTGCAATATGTTTCGGCGGGACGCTAGCAGTGGGATGTGACAGAAGGGTTACGGCCCTGAATATGGGCGAATTGCAAATGTGGGAGCGAGCCTGCTCGCGATGGCGTCGTTACAGTCAATATTGATTTCAACTGGAACATCGCTATCGCGAGCAGGCTCGCTCCCACAGTTGTTTTGCGGTGCTCTTGAAACGGTTACGGCATCACCGGAGCCGTATACGTCAGCGTCGTCCCCAGCGCCCACAGCAGGAACAGCACCAGCGGCGTGTGCACCAGCAACTGCACGAACGAAAAGCCGATCAAGTCCCGCGCCTTCAACCCGAGCACGCCCAGCAGCGGCAGCATGTAGAACGGGTTGATCAGGTTCGGCAGGGCTTCGGCGGCGTTGTAGATCTGCACGGCCCAGCCCAAGTGGTAGTTCAGATCAGTGGCCACTTGCATGACATACGGCGCTTCGATGATCCACTTGCCGCCACCGGACGGGATGAAGAAACCAAGAATCGCCGAGTACACGCCCATCAGCAGCGCATAGGTGTCGTGGGACGCGATGCTGACGAAGAACGTCGAGATGTGGTGGGCCAGGGTCTGTGCGTCGGTGCCTTTGACGGTGGTCATCAGCGCGGCGATCGAGCCATACAGCGGAAACTGGATCAGCACGCCGGTGGTGGTCGGCACCGCGCGGGCCACGGCATCGAGGAAGCTGCGCGGACGCCAGTGCAGCAATGCGCCGAGCATGATGAACAGGAAGTTGTAAGTGTTCAGGCCCGAGATCGCGCTGATCGCAGGTTTGGTCGAAAACTCGTGGAACAACCATCCTGCCGCCAGCAACACCAGCACAATGATCAGCAGCGGGCTGTGTTCCAGCCATTCGCCGGGGCGGGTGCGTGGTTGCAGCGGTGGCAGGTTGAAACTCGGGTCGATGCCGCAGGCTTGGGCATCACGGGCGGTGTTGGGTCCCGGCGCGGTGGCATAGGCGATGATCAGCGAGACCACGATCAGCACCAGCAACATTGCGCCGGACTGCCAGAGAAAGATTGTTTGGGTAAAGGGAATGACGCCGGTGATCGACAGAATCGATGGCGGCAGACTGGCCGGGTTGGCCTGCAATTGCGCTGCGGACGACGACAACCCCAAAGCCCACACGGCGCCAAGCCCCAGATAGGCGGCGGCACCGGCGGCGCGGTAATCCATTTTCAGGTCGACACGGCGGGCGAGGGCACGTACCAGCAGACCGCCGAACACCAATGACAGCCCCCAGTTCAGCAAGGACGCGACCATGGAAATCAGCGCGACCCAGGCCACGGCCGAGCGACCGTTTTTCGGGATGCGCGCCAAGCGGTCAATGAGTTTCACCGCGGGCGGCGAGCTGGCGACCACATAACCCCCGATCACCACGAACGCCATCTGCATGGTGAACGGGATCAGGCTCCAGAAACCGTCACCGAAAGCCATCGCCGCATCAGTGGGTTTGGCGCCCATGATCATCGTTGCCACGGCGACAATGATTACCGCCAGGGCGGCAAATACCCAGGAGTCGGGGAACCAGCGTTCGGCAAAACTTGAACAGCGCAGGGCAAAGCGGGCGGAGCGGGTATCTTCGATATCAGCGGCCACGGGACTACCTCTAATTTTTATGTTTGTTATGGTCCGCGGGGGCTTTAAAGGCACTTCAAAGGCCCGTCTGGACAGGTGCCAACAGTAAATCAATCAGTCATTTTTTGTGACGAAGTTTAGCCGGTCTGAGACTTTGGTCTAACGGGTTGTCCGTGGGCGCATTTGCGTAGACCATGAGCGCCTTGGTTTTTGCCTGTGCCAGAGTTCTTTTCATGACTGCCAACACCGATGCGCGCCCGGCGCCGTTTTCCCGCTCGGACTACAAGACCCTCGGTCTTGCGGCCCTTGGCGGCGCGCTGGAAATCTACGATTTCATTATTTTCGTGTTTTTTGCGCTGACCCTCAGCCAGCTGTTCTTCCCGCCGCAAATGCCCGAGTGGCTGCGTTTGCTGCAAAGCTTCGGCATCTTCGTCACCGGCTATCTGGCGCGTCCATTAGGTGGAATCCTGATGGCACATTTCGCCGACCGATTGGGGCGCAAGAAGGTGTTCAGCCTGAGCATCCTGATGATGGCGCTGCCGTGCCTGCTGATCGGGATCATGCCGACCTACGCCCAGATCGGCTATTTCGCACCGCTGCTGCTGTTGGTCTTGCGGGTTCTGCAAGGTGCGGCGGTGGGCGGTGAAGTGCCGAGCGCCTGGGTGTTCGTTGCCGAGCACGCACCCGCCGGGCATCGCGGATATGCCTTGGGCTTTCTGCAGGCAGGGCTCACGTTTGGTTACCTGATCGGCGCCCTGACGGCGACCTTTCTGGCGCAGGCCTTCACCCCGGCGGAAATTCTCGATTACGCCTGGCGTTACCCGTTCTTGCTGGGCGGCGTGTTTGGTGTGATTGGTGTCTGGCTACGCCGCTGGCTCAGTGAAACCCCGGTGTTCATGGCCATGCAGGCTCAGCGCGATGCGACGGTCGAACTGCCGCTGCGCACGGTCTTGCGTGAACATCGCCTGGCGATGTTGCCGGCGATGATCCTCACCTGCGTACTGACGTCGGCGGTGGTGGTGTTCGTGGTCATTACCCCGACCATGATGCAGAAAACCTTTGGCATGACCGCCAGCCACACCTTCGCCTTGAGTGCCTTGGGCATCGTTTTCCTGAACATCGGCTGCGTCATCGCCGGGCTGCTGGTCGATCGCATCGGCGCCTGGCGCACCGTCATGCTCTATAGCCTGCTGCTGCCGCTGGGCATTGGTGTGCTCTATACGTGCTTGATCATCGGTGGCAACTGGATCGGCTTGGCGTACGCGATTGCCGGGCTTGGTTGCGGGGTTGTCGGTGCGGTGCCGTCGGTGATGGTCAGCCTGTTTCCGGCGCGGATCCGCGTTTCGGGAATTTCCTTCACCTACAACATTGCCTACGCGGCATGGGCGAGTATCACACCGCTGTTGCTGATCGGTCTGATGCCATGGAGCCCGTGGATCTGCGTGATCTTCTGTGCAGTGATGGGCGCGGTGGGCGTGAGCAGTGCGGCGTATTTCGGCACGCGAATGCCACGAGTCGAGCGCTGTCCGGCCGCTGACGCGATATGAAAGAAGAGCTGGGTATCGATGTCGGAACTATTTTTGTAGGACAAGACTGAAGCGCTCTTCAGAAAATGCCCGCAAGGCCGATGGTTAGGCTGCATACCGCTTTCTACCTCTGTCCATCGGTGCTTTCCCATGTTCAACAAACGCTTAAAGCAGGAGCTTTCGGCTCTTCGCGAGGAACTCTCCAGCCTTCAGCAAGTGAGGGACAGTCTGGAAAGCGAGATGCTGGTTCTCACCCTTGACCCCAATGGGCGGATTCAATCGGTCAATCAGAACTTCATCGACGAGATGCTCTACAAGAGCAGCGACCTGATCGGCCGGGACCTCGAAGACATTGTCCCGGTTCATGTGAAGTCGGACGAATTTCACCACCGCTTCAAGTCTGCACTGACCCGTGGCGAGCACTTTGCCGGCGCCGTGCGTTTGCTGCGTGGTAATGGCCAGGAAGCGTGGCTGCGTTCGATTGCGCAACCCGTGCGGTCTTCGAACGGCAAGATCAAGTGTTTCTCGATTTACTCCAGCGACCTGACCCGCACCATCGAGGCGTCCCGCGAACATGAGAACCTGATTGGCGCGCTGGTGCGTTCCACGGCGGTGATCGAGTTCGATCTCAATGGCAACGTGCTGGCGGCCAACGAGCGGTTCCTCAGCGGCATGGGTTACAGCCTGGCGCAGATCAAAGGCAAACATCACCGCATGTTCTGCGCGCCAGAGGACTACAACAGTGCTGAGTATCAGAATTTCTGGCGCCGCCTGAACGCGGGCGAGTTCGTTGCTGAACGCTTCAAGCGTGTGGACAGCCACGGTCGTGTGGTCTGGCTGGAGGCGTCTTACAACCCGGTATTGGACGCCAACAACAAGCTCTACAAAGTGGTGAAGTTCGCCACCGTGATAACCGATCAAGTCAATCAGGAGCAGGCGGTCGCCGAAGCGGCCAATATCGCTTACAGCACCTCCCAGCAAACCGACCAGAGCGCCCAACGCGGCACGGCGGTGGTGACGCAGGCGGTGAATGTGATGCGCGACCTGGCCAAACACATGCAAACCGCCGGCGAAGGCATCGAAGCACTGAACGAGCAATCGCTGGTCATCGGCACCATCGTCAAAACCATCAGCGGCATTGCCGAACAGACCAACCTGCTGGCGCTTAACGCGGCCATCGAAGCGGCGCGTGCCGGTGAACAGGGGCGGGGGTTTGCCGTGGTTGCGGACGAAGTCCGGCAACTGGCTTCGCGCACCAGCCAGGCCACCGATGAAATCGTCGGCGTGGTGCGCCAGAACCAGGACATGGCGCGCAACGCCGTGGCCCTGATGACCGACGGCCAACTCCAGGCCGAACAAGGTCTGGCACTGGCGGCGGAGGCGGGCACGGTGATCGTCGAGATCCAGGACGGTGCGCAGAAAGTAGTGAATGCGGTCGGGCAGTTTGCCAATCAGCTGTCGACTTGATGCCTGCCCTCCTGGTGGAAGTCGCTACAATCGGCGTTTTCCCCAGGAGCAGCCCTCATGAGCGTTTCTCACCGCCGTCCGGTTCCCTTGTCCAAGGCTTATCGCCTGCTCAATCACGGGCCGACCGTGCTGGTCAGCGCGGCGCATGATGGCCAGCGCAATATCATGGCCGCCGCCTGGGCCATGCCGCTGGATTTCGAACCGCCAAAAATTGCCGTGGTGCTGGATAAATCCACTTGGACCCGGCAACTGCTGGAAGCTTCGGGAACGTTCGTGTTGAACGTTCCCTGCGCTGCTCAGGCCGATATCGTGCAGACCGTTGGCTCGACATCGGGCCTGGAACTGACCCAAAGCCACGGCCAGGACAAGTTTCAGACCTATGGCCTGCAGACGTTCAACGGTGAGCTGATCGACGCCCCCCTGCTTGAAGGCTGTGTCGCCTGGCTGGAATGCCGGTTGCTGCCGGAGCCCGACAACCATCAACAGTACGATCTGTTCCTGGCCGAAGTGATTGCCGCCCAGGCCGATGAGCGTGTGTTCAGCGAGGGGCGTTGGCACTTCGAAGGGCACGATGCCTTGCGCACCTTGCACCACGTGGCGGGCGGGCATTTCTTGACGATCGGCGATCCGGTGGACGGCAAGACGTTGCAGGTGTAAGCCCGGGGGGCTTACAAGCGAATGTGATTTTTCGGATGGCTGCGCGTCGGGCGGGTCATCAGAAAATCGTGCAACAACGACACCGATGCCGAGAACACCAGGGTCATGGCGCAATACAGGGCCGTGGTCAGCCAATGGTTCAGCGAGATCGGTGCCTCGTCCATGAACGGTGCGATCATCAGAAACCCGACGATCGCCCCAAGCCCCGTGCGCAGTAGCGTCAGGAAACTGGTCCCGACTTCCGCCGTTACCTTGTAGATCGTCTCGAACCGATCGCGCATACGGTCGCTTTTCAACCGGTGGATTTTCTTGTGGATGCACACCGCCACATAGATCGTCAGCAGGCACCCACCGTGGTTGAGAATAGGGGCGCTGGCCAGCAATGACTGGAGAATGGCTTGCAGTTCGGCCTGGTTGGTCGAGTTGATCAACAGGGGCACTGCGCCAAGAATGAAGCCCACGATCAGCTCTGTTTTAAAGCGTCTCAAAAACACACCGGAATCTTTGCGCGAATTGCTCTTCCAACGGTTGCTCATCAAATGTAACGCCTTGGTGGTTGTGAAAAAGTGAAGGGAGCGCAGAGGCTCTTGGCAGTGAGACCGATGGGTCAAACTGTGACGTCTGCGCTCCGTGAAACACTTTAAAACAACCGCTGAAACACTTATGTATGAAGCTTCCGAGTACGTTGGAAGGCATTTCCTACCGTGCTGTGGTCTGCGGGTTTCACACCCATATATCGTTCTGAGCGGTGCATTCGCCACCTTCGCGGCCGGTGTTCAACACGCCTTTAGGTTCGATCAACAGCAACTTTACTTCTTGTGTGGCAGAGGGTTTGTGCTCGACTCCCTTTGGCACCACATACATTTCGCCTGCGTTCACCAGAACGTGGCCATCGCGAAAGTCGATGCGCAATTGCCCTTCGAGAACGATGAAGGTTTCATCGGTATCAAGGTGATCGTGCCAGATGAAATCCCCCAGCAGTTTCACCACTTTGAACTGGTAGTCATTCATTTCGGCGATGACTCGCGGCGACCAGTGCGCGTCGATCCGGGTGATTTTTTCAGCGAAGTTCAGGCTGTGGTAATCGTTCATGAGCAGGCCTCGTGGTTGATCGTGAACCCACGTTAACCAGCCCGTCGGCAGGCTTCTTGTACGATTGTGCGTGGCTTGTGCGAGTGACTCAGCGGCGATGCATTTTCATCCAGCGGGCGGGCGACAAGCCGTAGGTCTTGCTGAATTGCCGGGTCATGTGGCTCTGATCGGTGAAGCCGGCGATCAGCGCGGCGCTGACCAGTGACTGGCCCTGGATAAGCAGCGAGCGGACCATGTCCAGGCGACGCATGGTCAGATAACGATAAGGGCTGGTGCCGAACAACAGGCGAAAATCGCGCGACAGGCTCCAGCGGTCGCGACCGCTGTGTTGTGCCAGTTCCTCCAGGGTTACGGTGCGATCCAGGGCGCTGTGGATGAACGCCCGCGCGCGTTCCGCCGCCACGTAGTCGAAGCTCTGACGCTGGGAGGAGGTCGCTCCCGAAACGCTGTTCAAGGCCTGCGCCAGATCGAACAACGCGTCCTGTTCCTCCAAGGGATCGAGAGGGCAATCGAGGCTGCGCAGCAATACGTCAGTGGCGGCGAACAAGCGCGGGTCAGTCGATAATCCGGTCTTGATGAAGGGCAGCGGCTTGCCGCCGAGGATCTGCTGAATCAGCGCCGGTTCGATGTACATCATCTGGTATTTGAACCCGGCCTCGGTGCCCGCTTCGCCATCGTGGGCTTCGTCCGGGTGCAGTACCAAGGTCCCGCCCGGCAGGCTGTGGCGCCAGGCGCCGCGGTACTGGAAGCTCTGCACGCCGGCCAGGGTGCGGCCGATCGCATAGGTGTCGTGGCGGTGAAGGTCGTAACCGTGGCCCGCAAAAAACGCCTCGAAACGTTGAACCCCGCCAACGTCGGGCGCGCGGTGAAACCAATCGATGGGCGTGGTGTGCCGGACCATGGAAGTGATGTCTTGAACTCAGTTAAGAGCACGGTAACCCAGTGAACCGCTACCTGTCTAAACGCCCGGGTTAAAGATGTTCACCGCGTATCGATGGCCAATGGTCGAGGCTCGTCAGGTCAACGCCTCAGCCTCATCCATCGTATGGCGAGGGGCAGCACGCAACCGGTTGAGGGTTTCGGGCATGGCCAGCAGCAGCAACGCAAATGCTGCCGCCGCGATCCCGGCCAGGGTTAGGAACGCTGCGTCATACCCCGCCTGTTGAACCACTATTCCGGCGAGGCCGTTGCTCAAGGCCGCTCCCAGGCCAAACACGGTCGACAGGGCACCGAGGCTGACATTGAAACGCCCGGTGCCTTGGGTCAAGTCTTTGACCACCACCGGAAACAACGCCCCGAACACACCCGCGCCGACGCCATCCAGCAACTGCACCGCCACCAGCCAGTACGGGTCATCCGACAGGAGATACAGCACCGCGCGCAGTGGCAGGATCAGGAAACCGGCCAGCAGTAACGGTTTTCGCCCCCACACATCCGCTTTCCACCCCACCAGTAACGCCACCGGCACCATCACCAGTTGCGCCGCGACAATGCAGGCCGACGTCAACGGCGTGGCCATCTGCAAATTCACCAGTGACAGCTTCTGACTGACCAGCGGCAACATCGCCGCATTCGCCAGATGGAACAGGCCACAACAGATGGCGAACACCAGCAGCGGTCGGTTGTGCAGCAAGACACTCAAGCCTGAAGGGTTTATGTCATGGGAGGGGCCTTCGGGATCAAAGCCTCGTGCCACGTCGTGATCAATGGCGTGCGGCGAAATAAAACTGATGGCAATTACGCTGGCCAACGCCATCAGCGCCATCAGGTAAAACACCGCCACCGGGCCAAAGAGGTAAGCAAAACCACCGGCCAGCAACGCCGCAACGGCATTGCCCGCGTGATTGAAGGTTTCATTGCGCCCGGTTCGACGGGTAAAGGCCCGAGGCCCGGTGATCCCCAGGGAGATCGCCGCAATCGCTGGGGCAAATACCGACGCCGCTACCGCACTGAGCGCCTGGGTCATGGCCACCAGCGTGAATGAAGTAATGAACGGCAGCAGCAGGCAACTCGCGGTGACCAGCAGCGCCGCGACAATGATCACGCCGCGTTTGCGGTGCGTTCTATCGATCAGTGCGCCGGCCGGCGTTTGCGTCAGCAGTGCCGCGATTCCCGCCAGCGTCATCACCAGGCCGATACTGGCCGGCTCCCAGTGATGTACCGCCAGCAAATAAATCGCCAGATACGGCCCTAATCCATCACGCACGTCGGCGAGAAAAAAGTTGAGCCCGTCCAGTGAGAGGGCGTTGCGACGGTCGGAGTGAGCGTTCAAGGGCGGCCTCTTCATGACGGGAGCGCAGGGGCAGATTGCGTATTAGCAATGACTCATTGAAACGGCACGAAGTTTCAGTCTTTAACTCAGCCGCTCGGCCGTGTTATGAAACAGCCATTCACAAAGGGAGCCAGGTAATGAGCAAGCTGCGGGTAGGGGTTATTTTTGGTGGTCGTTCGGCTGAGCATGAAGTGTCTCTTCAATCGGCTAAAAACATTGTCGATGCGCTCGATCGTTCGCGCTTCGAACCGGTGCTGATCGGTATCGACAAACAAGGCCACTGGCACCTCAACGACCCTTCGAACTTCCTGCTCAACCAGGAAAATCCGGCCCTGATCGCCCTCAACCAGTCCAACCGCGAACTCGCTGTGGTGCCGGGCAAGGCCAGTCAACAGTTGGTGGAAACGTCCGGTCAGGAGTTGCTGGGCCACGTCGATGTGATCTTCCCGATCGTGCACGGCACGCTGGGGGAAGACGGTTGTCTGCAAGGCTTGCTGCGCATGGCCGACCTGCCGTTTGTCGGCTCCGATGTGCTGGGCTCCGCGGTCTGCATGGACAAGGACATCAGCAAGCGCCTGCTGCGAGATGCCGGCTTGGCGGTTACGCCGTTCGTGACCTTGACCCGCACCAGCGCGGCGCGCACCAGCTTCACTGAGGTCCAGGGCAAGCTCGGCCTGCCGATGTTCGTCAAACCGGCGAATCAGGGTTCTTCCGTGGGTGTCAGCAAGGTCAACGACGAAGCTGAGTACACGGCGGCAGTGGAACTGGCCTTGGGTTTCGATGAAAAAGTGTTGATCGAGTCCGCCGTCAGTGGCCGCGAGATTGAATGCGCCGTGCTCGGCAACGAGGACGCCATCGCCAGTGGTTGCGGCGAGATCGTGGTGCGCAGTGGCTTCTATTCCTACGACAGCAAGTACATCGACGCTCAAGCGGCACAAGTAGTGGTGCCGGCGGATATCAGCAACGAGGCGAGTGAGCGCATCCGTGCCTTGGCCGTGGAAGCGTTTCACGTGCTGGGCTGTTCTGGGCTGGCGCGGGTCGACGTATTCCTGACCGACAGCGGCGAAGTGTTGATCAACGAGATCAACTCATTACCCGGCTTCACCCGCATCAGCATGTACCCCAAGCTGTGGCAGGCCGCCGGCATGACGTACAGCGAACTGGTGAGCCGCTTGATCGATCTGGCGCTGGAGAAGCACAATGCGCGGCAGGCGTTGAAGATCACTCGCTAATGCGCAACGTGATGCAAAAATGAATAGAGGACGTCACGGAAGTCAGCGCACATAGGGTATTCAAAGGCCCCATCAGTCATTTGCGGCCTGGTGAGGTGAGCGCACATTATTTTGGGTGCTCCGGCCGGATCCACGATGGACTGGAGAGCTTGGACTTCATCGTCAGCCAGCCAATTTTGGCTGACGCTTGATCAAGCTTGCTTGACCGGTTTGATCAAGCTCTCTGCTGGTATCCCGAATAGTTCATGTAGTTTCCATATCATCGGGAGCGTCAATGCACGCTTGCCATTGAGTACTTCGTAAACCCGGTTTGTTCGGCCAATGGCGGGCGCAAGGTCTGCGGCGGACAAGCCGGATTGCTCCATGCGAAATTTGATTGCATCGATTGGGTTGGGCAGATCAACCGGAAATTGCTTCGCTTCATAAGCTTCGATAAGCGTGATCATAACGTCGAAATAATCCCCTTCAGGGGTGCCAGGTTCTGGCTCATTGTCGAACAGTGCAGATACATCCCTGAGGGCTGCTCGGTAGTCCTCGTCGGTGTGAATCGGATGAATGTTCATTGATTACTCCATCTCGACGGTATCGGCGTCGATTGCGTCGTACTGCTTGTGAGTACCGACAAATTTTATGTATACGGCGCCGAAGCGATAAGCCACAGCGACTACCAACCGAAAGTCATTACCTTTGATGTTGAACACGACTCTGCGGCTCTTGAGAATGCTGGCGGTAGCAAAGTGAGCTTTTATATTTGCAGGCGTTTTCCACTCGGCATTTTTTGTTTCGTCGACCCACGCCAGGAAGGGTTGCTCAGAATCTGGGTATCGCTCCCAAAAACTTTTCAGCTGACTAATGGCGATAATTCTCATGGAGTGATCCTAGTCCCGCGCTGGGACTGATGCAAGTCTATGGAGGTGTAGCCGATGGATGGAGCGGATTCGACTTTGTATTTAGGGGCTTTGCTTCGCTGAGCTGAAGTGAAAAAACGATCTTTGAACTCTATCGAAGAAGCAGCCGGTTGCGGGTAAGAAAAAGCGGCGCGAGAAAGCCGATCGGGACTCATTACATATAAAAAAAGGCCTACCCCTCGGTAAGCCTTTTCCTCTGCAGCGTAGGACTCAATCCCCCAACGCCTCCCCCTCACGCCGAGGATCGGCCCCGCCCGCCAGCGAAGCCTTCCCCTGCGCATCCTTGACCCGAACAATCGCCTGGGTGCCGCTGGTCATGTCGATCTCGCTCACGCTGTGCCCTTTGTCCTTCAGGGCCTGAATCAAGCCGCCGCTGAATTGCCCCTCTTCCAGCTCCGTCGGGCCGTTGCGGCTGCCGAAGTTGGGCAGGTTGATCGCCGCTTGCGGGTCGAGGTTCCAGTCGAGCAGGCCAATGGCCGATTTGGCCACGTATTCGATGATCTGCGAGCCGCCAGGGGAGCCGAGTGTGGCGAGGAATTCGCCGCTCTGGCGGTCGAAGATCAGCGTGGGTGCCATCGATGAGCGCGGGCGTTTGCCAGGCTCGACGCGGTTGGCGACTTTCTGGCCGTTCTCTTCGGGGATGAACGAGAAGTCGGTCATCTGGTTGTTGAGCATGAAGCCCTGAACCATCAGGTGCGAACCGAACGCGGACTCCACGGTGGTGGTCATGGACACCGCACCGCCTTCGTCATCGACGGCCACCACTTGCGAGGTGGAGATGCGCAGTGGCGAGCGGTCCGGCGCGTAGGCGACCTGAATGCCCGGTGGCGTGCCGGGTTTGGCCGTGCCCATGCTGCGATCGCCGATCAGGGCCGCGCGGCTGGCCAGGTAGGTCGGGTCGACCAGGCCTTTGACGGGAACCGGTACAAAGTCGCTGTCGGCCACATAGAGCGCGCGGTCGGCGTAGGCCAGACGTTCGGCTTCGGAGATCAGGTGCACGGCTTCGGGGGCAGGTTCGATGCCCGCAGGCCGGTTGCTCTTGAGCGGTTTGAGCGGCGCGAGGGCGAATTTTTGGTCGCGGGTTTCCAGCGCCTGGAGCGTGCCGAGGATCTGCGCCACGGCAATGCCGCCCGACGACGGTGGAGGCATGCCGCAAACCTGCCAGCGTTTGTAATCGGTACACAGCGGCGCGCGCTCCTTGGCCTTGTAGCCTTGGAGATCGTTCAGCGACAGGCTGCCGGGGTTGGCATGGCCTTGAACCTTGGCGACCATCTCTTGGGCGACCGATCCTTTATAGAACGCATCCGGCCCCTCTTCGGCGATGCGTTTCAACACTGCGGCCAATGCCGGGTTTTTCAGTGGCGTGCCGACGGCTTTCGGGCTGCCGTCGGCATTCATGAAGTACGCCATCATGTCTGGTGAACGTCGTATCGACGAGTCTGAGGCTATCAGCTGATGCAGGCGCGGCGAGATGGCGAAGCCTTGCTCCGCCAGTTGGATGGCCGGCTCGAACAGTTTTGCCCAGGGCAGGCGTCCGTGTTTCTGATGGGCCAACTCAAGCGCTCGCAACACACCGGGTGTCCCCACCGAACGGCCACCGATCTGCGCTTGGGGGAATGGCATCGGCGTGCCGTCCGCTTGCAGGAACAGTTTCTCGGTGGCGCCGGACGGTGCCGTTTCGCGACCGTCGTAGGTGCGCACATTTTTTCCATCCCACAACACAATCAGTGCACCGCCACCGATGCCCGAGGATTGGGGTTCCACCAGCGTCAACACCGCTTGCATCGCAATCGCGGCATCGATCGCCGAGCCACCCTGACGCAGCATCGCTCGCCCGGCTTCGGCCGCCAGCGGATTGGCCGCGGCCGCCATGTGTTTCGAGGCGTGGCGGGTCTGCAGGTCGGTGCGATAACCGGAGGCGACTTCCGGCGCGAGCGGCAAGGTGGAGGTGGAGCTTGAGGTGGAGGCAACGTTGCACGCGGCAAGCGTCAGTGCGGTGGCAATCAGCGAAAGGGCTGACAGCCGATAGCGGCTCAAGTGAAAGGCTGAGAACACGTTGGGCACTCCGTCCGTGGGAAAAGATCAGGGGACTTTATCGGCCGACAGGGCGAGGTGCAAACCAAGGACTACGGCAGAGACGTTTTTGTCCTTCATGAGTTGACGGATTTTCTGTAGGGTCGAGGGCAACAGACTGGCCAGAAAATCAACAAGAGGCAGACATGCAGACTGAGTTTCCCACCCAACCAAGTTACCGCACCCAACGCGAGCAATTCCTCGCGGCAGCCACCGAGGCCGGGGCGACATTGACCGAATATCCGCATCCGCTGAAAGGGCCCTTTGGCGAGCCGCTGAGCACCGACGTCGCGGTATTGGGCGATCCCGGTGCCAAGCGACTGCTGATCGCCCTGAGCGGCACCCATGGCGTCGAAGGCTTCTATGGCTCGGGATGTCAGATCAAGTGGATGCAGGAGCTGGGCAAGCGTTCACTGCCCGCCGATGTCGCGGTGGTGATGATTCATCTGATCAACCCCTGGGGCACCGCTTGGCTGCGTCGGGTTAACGAAGACAACATCGACCTCAACCGCAATCACCTGAACTTTACCCGACCATTGCCGGACAATCGGGCTTACGCCGCACTGCATGAAATCTATGCCGTCACTGAGTTGCGAGGCCCCGAGCGGGAACGCGCCGACGCCTTGCTCGATGAGCAGATTCGCCAACACGGCTGGCCGGCAGTGATGTCGATTGTCGAGGGCGGCCAGCACAGTCATCCCGATGGTCTGTTTTATGGCGGGCTGGCGCCGAGCTGGTCGAACCGCACGTTGCACCAAATCATGCAAAAACACATTGCCCATGCCGAGGTTGCGATGTGTTTCGACTTGCACACTGGTGCTGGTGAGTACGGTCATCCGATGTTGCTGACGATCACCGAGGCCGCTTATCCAGCACTGCCCGATGCGCAGGCCATTTACGGCCCATGGCTCTACACATTGCTGACCGGCGCCGACACCGTGAGTGAAACCGGTGTGGCGGCAACGGCCACGGGCTACACCTCGCAGGCATTGATCGATGCGTTGCCTCGCGTGCGGTTGATGCCCTTTGTGATCGAGTGCGGGACGTATCCCGGGGCGCAAGTTCATCGTCATCTGCGCGACGACCATTGGCTGCACCTGCACGGTAATCCGGGCGATGCCGTGGGGCGTGAGATCAAACTGAATCTTCTGGAGCAGTTCTATCCAGCCGACAACGATTGGCAGGCGATGGTCTGGCTGCGCACCTGGCAGATCTGGGAGCGGGCGCTGTCGGCGTTGCCGAAGATTGCCAGCTGATGCAGTGTGCGGGGCACTTTTCTCAAGGCATAAAAAAACGGCCTACCTTTCGGTAAGCCGTTTTTAGTACTTGGTGGCTACACAGTCATTTGAACCAGATTTCTAATATTATGTATTTAATATATTTTTTTATTCTAAAATCAGTCAGGCATACACGCAGGCATACATGCTGCTGGGATCTGAGCAAACGTTCCCTCATACCTGAGCTCGGGATGATGCCATCTGTCTAAAACAAGGTGTAGACCTCGGACTGACCCACCAAAAACATACCATTCAGTCTCCCTCAACTGCATTACTAGCCAGATAAGTTGGAGAATCTGGTTTGCGGGTGGCGTTGCTTTACTGATTTGCTGGTAGCCTGAAAGCAGGATTCGCCGCTGGTTATTTGCCTTTTGCCCGCAGGCATGCCCTCTCCGAGCCCGAACGGCTGACGTTTATGTATTGCATCGACCGCTTGGATTTTGAATTTTTCGGGATAACGCGGGTGCTTATGGCAGCTCCTAATGGGCCTCATTTAGGGATGGAGGTGTCTAGAAACTAGGGACGATTCAGCAGAATTTTAATGCTTACTCAGCGTCTATGAGGTGTCTGATCTGATCGACCACTCTGATCAGCGAAAGCTTGTCCTCTTTTCGGATAGCTTCAGATAACAAACGATCAGCAACCATCATCGACTGATGGACTTCCTTACGTAGCTCTTCCCCCTGAAGAGTAAGGAACACTAAGGTTTGACGTCGGTTCGACGGTAGCACTTCTCGTCTGATCAGGCTGCTGCCCTCCATGCGCTTTAGCAGCCCGGACACTGCCGAGATGTCTATTTCAAGCTGATGCGCAATATCTCCCACCAGAATGCCCTCGTCCGTCTTGCAGAGCTCTAGAAGGTAACTCTGCTGTGCGGATATACCTTCGGGTAGGTACTTTCTGTAGAACTCAGAAATGCCTCGCCATCCACGATAGAAGTTGAAGCAAAACAGGTTGCGTAGTACGGGTTCAGCATTGCTGTTACGTGCCACTATTCGTACCTCTGAATGCAGTGGGCGATCGAGCAAAACGCGTTCAGGCTGGCCTCATGCCCTGAAAACCATCCTGTAGTTTGTTGTTGCCACGCGTAAAGCAGGGCAGAGTTAAAAACGGGCTGCCGGTATGATCAAAACGCATAGGATAGCCCAACGGACAGGTACCTTGCTCGGTACATACCGCCGCTGTTGAGCAGCAGACTCAGTTGCTCATCAATGCGCCGGCTGCCCTGAACTTTCAGACCCCATAAGCCGCTTTGGCGATCCCTCACGGTGGACACCAGCAGGTTGGTGTCCACGACGTCGTTGGCAATCCATCGGATTCCCAGCATCTCGCCGCATGACGCAATGATGCTGTCGCAGCGAGTGTCGGTCAGGTGCTCGTACAGCAGGGATAGGTCACTGGCACCGTTGAAGGCCGACACCCAGGTATATTCGAAGCCCGAGACACTGGCCCGATCAACCCCGTATTCACTGTCCTGAAGCAACGCTTCAAGCTTCAACAGCCAGGCGCCCAGGGTGACTTGAGTGTCGACGGCGAGCCTGTCCACCTCAGGGTACGCCGGGTCGAAACTGGAAGGTGAGTGCCCCGCGTAGGGTTCGCGGCTGTGACCCCGAAAGTAACTGAGGCCAATATCCGCAGGGCCGGCTACCTGAGTGGCGCGCACGGCAAAGTCGGTCTGTCCGGAGCAGCGCAGCGGCGTGAAGAGGTCCTGCTCATAGGCAGGGTCCTGCGCGCCATGCTCACCGAAGATCAGCGCGTCCGGACGCTCGCGATAGCAGGGTAGGGCATACAACGTCACGTTCTGCCCCAGGCCGCGATAGCCCACCGAGGCCATAGGTTGTGAGAGGCGAGCGTCGCCATCTGGGTCGAACCTGAGGTCAACCTGATTCACCACGTCGACCAGATGCCGGGACTCGGTGACCCCCCAAAACACCCGGCTTAGTCCGACCCCCAGTTGCCAAGGCCCCGGTCGGTAGGACAACGAAAACTCGCGCAGGTCCGCGGCGTCGTATCGGTCCAGCCCCGCCCACTGTAATTCCACCTCCATGTCCAACGACATCTGCTCGAGCATTGGTTCATGGCGGTCCCACTTGAACTGCAGACCTGCAAAAGACGTGCGCGCCGGCTCGTAGCCATTGCCCTGGAATGTCAGCTTGTACTGCTCCTCTGTGCTGCTTGCGCAGGGGCTTAAGGTGATTGTCAGGCAAGCCAGCAGCAGTCCTCGGCTAAATCGCGACAGTGGATACGCCATGAGCTACGCGCCTGGTCAGAGAAGTCTTCAGGCCATTGCGAGTCCGTAGAACGAATGCCGGTTCAATTTCAGGCAAGTGTTCCGGGCGCACATTGAGTTCGTAGTTAGTCAGCACCTGCCGGAGCAGCGCCTTCAATTGCAAGTGTGCCAAGCCGATGCCAATGCACTTCATCCGTCCGCCGCCAAAGGGAAAGAAGGCGTACTTGGGACGGCTGGGCGCCGTCGCCGCAAAATGCTCGGGATGGTATTCCAGAGGCCGATCCCAGAAGGATGGGTCACGGTGAGTCACCCAAGGACTCATGATGATGTTGGTGCCTCCCGGCACCCGTTGGCCACCGAGTACGCATGGTTTGGCGGCTTTGCGATCGATTAGCCACAGCGGCGGCGACAGGCGCATGGATTCGTTAAAGCATTGTTCCAGCACGGGCGTGTCTTTCAGGTCGAGCCGGCTGCTGGTGGCGACTGAATTCAGTTCATCGCGTACCGCCTGCTGCCAGCTCGGGTATTTGGCCAGATCGCCCAAGGTCCACATCATGGCTGAGGCGACGGTGTCGAAGCCGGCCAGGAACACGCCCATGATTTCCCGCAGGATGTGCTGATCATCGAGGGCCTGGCCTTGTTCATCGCGGTAATCGATCAAGTCGCCAAGGAAACCGCCAGCGGCTGCGTCGGTACTGCTGCGATGCTGGGCAATGATTTCCAGCAGGACCGTGGCGATCTGCCCGGCGGCGGTGTGCAGCCGGCGGTTGTTCGGCGTCGGCAACCAATCGGGAAGCGGAACCGGCGAGGACAGACGGATGTTCATATAGCGCAGGCTCAGGGTCCAGCCGTGCGAGATGCGCGCAATAGCCTGGGCACCGATGCGGTGTCCGAAGAGAAACTGGGTCAGCACGTCCATGGCGTACTCGACCATTTCGTGTTGCAGGTCGATGTCGCCGTTGTGGTCCACGCGATTGGACCAGTCGGCCACGCGTTCGTGAGCCAGGGCGTCGACATTCAGCGCGAGCTCACGCAGGCGCGGCAGGGCAAACGACGGGATGACCGCCTTGCGCTGCTCCTTCCACTTCTGGCCGTCGGCGATGATCATGCTGCCACCCGCCAGGGGGTCGAAGGCCGCGGCGATATCGCTGCGACCGAAGTTTTCGCCCTGGAAAATGGTATCGAGATCGGCCGGGTCGAAGGCCAGGCAGAAGGAAGCCCCAAAACCGACGGGCAATCGTACGAGGGTACCGTAGCGCTGCCGACACTCGTTCAAGAGTGACAGCGGTTCGTTACGAAACCGCTCAGAACAGCCGAAAAGCATATGCCCGCGAGGGCCTGGCGCAAAAGCGTTCATCCTATCGTCCTTGATTGCAGCTTTAGGCGGCTTGGATCGGTGCCATGGCGAAGGCGCCACCGAATACCGCGCTGGAAGCCGCAGTCCGATTGCGGTAGTCGGGGTCTTGCATCAGTTGTCCCATGGCGTCCGCCGACGGGAATTCGATGATCTCGAAGCCGTCGAAGGACCACTGCTCACCACGCTCTGTGACAGCGCTGATCACCACGCGCCCACCGTGTCGGGTTAGGGCTGGTTCGCGGTCGGCGACATACTTGGCCAGGGCATCGGCGTTGTCTGAGACATTAGGTGCCTGGAACTGAAAGGCCACCAGCATGGTGGGGCCCTGGACTTCGGCCCAGCGCGCGAGATCCTGTTTGACGCCTGTCACGTGAACCCCCGGCTGCCCGTCCGCCGCAGGGGAAAGTTGCAGGCGACGCACTTCCAGTTCCCCAAACATCGGTTGGGAAACCCGACCGTCCAGCACCACAGACGATGCCGCGGTGGGCTGATTTGCTTCGCTGATTACGTTCAGCTTCATGTCTTGCTCCTTTATATGACGTCATATTTGATGTAAAAAAACTACAAGCTAAATGTTTGCGCGTCAACTGTTGACGTAAAAGATGTTGTTCTATAGCTTGCGCACCGTCGATCACATGGCCCTTTTGGAACGGATGTCAAAATGATGAGAACGATAGTGTCAGGTGTAGTGCGCTTGCGATGGGGGTTCCTGCTGCTGTTTCTAGGGCTGGCATATCTGGCCAGCCTGGGGCAGAGCCGACTCGGCTTCAGTACCGATTACCGGGTGTATCTTGCCCCGGACAACCCGGAGCTGATGGCGCAGGAGCAGATGCAGGCGACCTTTGACCGGTCGGACAACCTGTTCATTGTGGTGGCGCCGGAGTCGGGCGACGTGTTCAGCCAGTCGTCCCTTGAAGCGCTGCAATGGATCACCCTGCGCGCCTGGCAGACACCTTATTCGGTGCGGGTGGATTCCCTCAGCAACTTCCAGAATATCGACGCCGACGCGGACAACATCCAGGTCGCCGATCTGGTGCGTGATGCCGCTGCCCTGAACGAGCAGCAGCGTCAGCGGGTCCGCACCATCGCCTTGTCAGAGCCGCAGCTGGTGGGCCGCTTGGTGTCCAAAGCCGGCAGCGTCGCCGCGGTCAATGTGGTGTATCACCTAGCCGGGGTTTCTCCTTATGAGAACAGCGAGGTGGTGAGCTTCGCCCGTCAGTTGGCTGAGGAGGCGCAAGCCAAGTTTCCCGGGATCAAAGTGCACCTGACGGGCATGGCGATGTACAACAACGCCTTCCTAGAAGCCGCCTTGGGTGACGCCGCCAACCTGACCCCTTGGGTCTATCTGGTGATCCTGATCGCCGCGCTGATCATGCTGCGCAGCGTGCTGGCCACGGTGGCAGCGGTGGCGGTGGTGTATCTGGCCATGACCAGCGCCGAGGGCATCGCGGGCTGGCTGGGCATGAGCCTGACGTCGCTCTCGGCGTCTGCGCCGCTGGTGATTCTGATGATCGCCGTGGCGGACTCGGTGCATGTGCTGTCGGTCACCCTGATGCATCTGCGCAAGGGTGCTACCCGGTTGGATGCATTGCGTGAAGCGCTGCACGAAACCCTTGTGCCGGTCACCGTGACCAGCCTGACCACCGCGGTGGCCTTCCTGTCCCTGAACTTCAGCGAGATCCCGCCTTTCCGTGACCTGGGCAACATCGTCTCGATCGGCATCGCCCTGGCCTGGTTGTTCACCCTGTTTCTGCTGCCGGGCCTGGTTGCGCTGCTGCCACTCAAGCCCAGCGCCAAAGGTGATCCGCTTGAACATGCAATGACCCGCTTCGGCACTTGGGTACAATCACGCTCGCGGATGTTGATGTGGCTAAGCATCCCTGTAGTAGTGGTGCTGGCCTCGTTGGCCGGGCGCAATGAGCTCAATGACCAGTATCTGCGCTGGTTCAGCCCGGAGACTGCTTTCCGGCAGGCCAATGACTACACCGAGCAGAACCTCACCGGTCTTTACACCATCGAGTATGCGCTCAAGTCCAAATCAAGCAGCGGCGTGAATGACCCGGTCTTTCTGGCTCAGGTGGAAGCCTATACCACCTGGTTGCGCCAACAGTCGGAAGTCGCCCATGTCAGTTCGCTCTCGGACGTGGTCAAGCGAGTCAACCGTAGCCTAACCACTGGCACCGAGGAAGCTTATCGGCTGCCGGAAAGCACCGAAGTGGCGGCGCAGAGCCTGCTGCTGTACGAGCAGTCCTTACCTTATGGCCTTGACCTGAACAACCAGATCGATGTCAGCCGCACGGTCACCCGGAGCGTGGTGGCCCTGCACGAACTGAGTACCCGGCAGATGCTCGACTTCGAGCGTCGCTCGATGTCGTGGCTGGCCAGCAACGCGCCGGGAATTGAAGCCAAGGCCGCCAGCACCACATTGATCTTCGCCCACATCGGCCAGCGCAATATCGAGAGCATGATGTGGGGGATCATCGCCTCGGCGGCGGTGGTTGCGTTCTTGCTGATGCTGCTGTTCCGCTCCTGGAAACTGGGCCTGCTGTCCATGGTGCCGAACGTAATTCCGGCAGCCATGGCCCTGGGTATCTGGTGGCTCTGCGTTGGGCAGGTTGGGTTCTCGGTGGCCATCGTCGCCTCCATGACCCTGGGGGTGGTGGTCGATGACACCATCCACTTTATGTACGCGGTGTTGCAGCGGGTCAAGTCCCACGGCCAGACGGTGGGTGAAGCGGTTGTCGAGGCTTTCACCAGCACGGCACCGGCTTTGTTGGTGACCTCGCTGACTTTGACGGCCGGGTTCCTGGTCCAGGCAACATCCGAGTTCGCCTTGAACCAGGAAATGGGGCTGATGACCGCCCTGACATTAGTGATTGCTCTGCTGGCGGATTTTTTCCTGCTGCCAGGGTTGCTTGAACTGACATTGGAGAAGAAGCGTGAAAGGACTGAAGAGCGTGAAGTACCTGGCGATGCTGTTCTGCCTCGTTGAGATGAGCGTGGCCGTGGCGGATGAGAAAGGTCAGGAGATCGCCAGGCAGGCGGACCAGCACAACATCGGCTGGAAGGACATGTCGGCGGATCTGCAAATGGAATTGCGTAATGCCTACGGCGCGGTAAGTACCCGTGAGTTGGCGGTGCAGTTTTTTGAAGTGCATGCCGATGGCGACAAGAGCCTGGTGCGTTTTCTGAGTCCGGCGGACGTGCGTGGCACCACCTTACTGACCCACGCCCATAGCCTGACCTCGGATGATCAGTGGCAGTTTTTCCCGTCGCTGCGTCGGGTCAAACGGATTGCTTCGGAGAACAAGTCAGGCCCATTTATGGGCAGTGAGTTCGCCTACGAGGACATGGCCAGTTGGGAACTCGATAAGTATCAGTACCGGTATCTGGGGGACGAGGTAGTCGATGGGTTGGACGCGTACAAGCTGGAAATGACCCCTGCTTACCCGCGCTCCGGCTACACCCGTCAGGTCACCTGGCTCGACAAACAGTATTACCGGCCGCTCAAGGTCGAATACTACGACCGCAAGAATGCGCTGCTCAAAACCCAGACCTACAGCGGTTATGGTGTTTACCTGGACCGCTACTGGCGGGCCAGCGAGATGCGAATGGTCAACCACCTGACCGGCAAGCAGACCTGGATGCGCTGGAGCAACTACCGCTTTGGCAATGGCTACAACGAGCTGACATTTGATAAGAGCAGCCTCGACGCTCAGCGTTGATTCAAGGGAGATGTCATGGACTTCAAGGATTACTTCGATCATCCGCTCGGCGTCGAGTTGGGCGGTCGCGCTGCCGCTCTGCTAGCGAGCTTCGATCAGCAGCGCTACAGCGCGTCGTTGCCTGCGGACCTGCGACCGCTGGAGATGAAGGCCCGGGTCAAGGTCATGGCCAACGCCCTCTGGGATGGTTTGGGCCTGGAGTTTGTGCCGGCGGCCCGGGTGCTGCTCGGCATGCTTGACCCGATCCCCGGGACCCGCTTCGGTCGCATGACCGGGTTCCCGGTGTGGGTGATCGCCGATATTTTCGAAACACGCGGTCTTGAGCACTTTGAGCCCGCCATGCAGGCGATTAAGAAGGTGACTCAGCACTTCACCGGCGAGTTCGCCATCCGGCCTTATCTGGATGCTTACCTGGAGCCTACATTGCAGGTGCTGGCCGGCTGGGTCAGCGATGACAGCACCGACGTGCGCAGGCTGGTTTCGGAGGGCACGCGTCCGCGCCTGCCGTGGGCCTCCCGGGTCCCGAGCCTGTTGGTTGACCCTGCACCGGTCCTGGCCCTACTGGAGCGTCTGCGCAACGATCGCAGCGAGTATGTACGCCGCTCGGTGGCCAACAACCTCAATGACATCAGCAAGGACCATCCCAGCGCCGTGCTCGATGTGCTGGAGCGTTGGCAGGTCGAGGAGCGTGGGCCGCACACCGATTGGGTCATCCGCCATTCGCTGCGTACCTTGGCGCGTCGCGGTGACAGCCGTGCGCTGGAGCTGCTTGGGTATTCCATGGCCGCGCCGGTGCGGGTCAAGCGCTTCCAGGTCGGACCTTCGCAGATCAAGCCAGGGGAGCGTATTTCCCTGGATTGCGATATCCAGATCGACAGCACCTGCGAGCATGGGCTGATGGTCGATTACGCGATTCTCGCACCGGGTGCCCGAGGCCAGATCAACCGCCGGGTGTTCAAGTGGAGCAAGCGCCAGAAGCTGGTCAAGGGTTCGGTGAAGCTGCAGCGCGATCACAGTATCGAAAGCAGTTCGCTGAGAAGTTACTACCCTGGCGCACACGAGGTGCATCTGATCATCAACGGGCAAGTCGTGGCCCAAGGCTCTTTCGAGCTGGGCGTTTAATCACTACATCAGTTGGACAGGGAGGTTGATATGGCAGTACCACCAATGGCCGGGAAGGTCCTGGATCCCGTGAGCCTGGCGCTCTATGGCTTCATGGGCAGCGCAATTCTACTGCAGGGGCATCGACTAGGGGTTTTCCAGGCCCTTGCCAGCGCTGACGTGGGCCCCGGGGCAGACGCTCTGGCACAAACCCTGGCGCTGGATGGCTCCACACTGGAGCGGTTTTTGCGCGGCGCGGTTGCTTGGGGGCTGGTCGAGGAACAAGCGGGTGGCTATCGACTGTCGACGTCCGCCCGTGGCGCGCTGGATCCTCAGTCGTCGCAGTATCTGGGGCCTTTGCTCGAACACTTCGACAGCAACACTCTGCCGCTGTTTCGCCACCTTGGCGATGCCGTGGGCAGCGGCCAGGCGCAGTGGTCGAAATTGGCGCAAGACGCGTCGGCACCCTTCGATTACCTGCTGGCCGAGGACCGTGGCGCGGCGTTCCACGATGCGATGTGGAACCTCAGCCGCGAGCCTTCAGCAGAGTTGGTGAAGCTGGGGGTGCTGGGCGACGCGTCGAGCCTGGTCGACTTGGGGGGCGGCATTGGTACCTTCGCCATCGCCGCCGCACAACAGCATGCCAAGCTCAGGGCGGTGGTGTTCGACCTGCCTGCCGTGGAGCCCCATTGCCTGGCGCGGATCAGCGGGGCGGGGCTGGCCTCAAGGGTCAGCTTTGCGCCGGGTGACTTCTGGTCCGGTGAGCTGCCCCACGCGGATGCCTACTCACTGGGGTTCATTCTCTCTGACTGGAATGACGAGCAATCTCTGCAGCTGCTGCGCCGGGTTCGCCAGACGTTGAATCCCGGAGGGCGAGTGCTGGTGCTCGATCGCTTGTTGGAAGCGTCAGGCGCCGAGCCGTTTGCCGCGGTCATGCAGGACCTGGCGATGCTCCTGGAAACCGGCGGGCAACACCGCACGGCGGCTCAGTTTCAGGCGCTGTTGCATGAAGCTGGTTTTACTCGCACCCAAGTGATCAGATCCAACGGTGAGAAACATGCGGTCATTGGATATCTATAATTCCAAGCCGGTTTAACTTTGATGTAAGTCTGTGGCTATCAGGCCTGTTTTACTGTTGATCTGCCCAACTCATTAATTCCGCACTGCAACAGCGTGGACGTCTACGTGCGCGCTGTTCTGGTCAATAAGTGAAATATAAGGAGAGCTTCAAATGTCCGCTGAGAAGACGTATGGATACTTGGTTGTTGGCGCTGGCCCGGGAGGGCTGCAGGCAGGTTATTGCTTACAACAACAAGGGCGTGATTATCTGATTGTTGAGAGCGGTGGTCGCGCGGGCACATCATTTGAACGATTTCCGCGGCATAGGAAGTTGATCTCAATCAATAAAGTCCATACCGGTTATTCTGATCCTGAAATTAACTTGCGTTGGGATTGGAACTCGCTGTTAAGCAGCGAAAGCGCCGCGGCGCGGTTCACCGACTACAGCCAGCGCTATTTTCCCGATGCCGATGACATGCCGCGTTATTTGGACGGTTTTGCCAAAGAGCATCAGCTTAATGTGCGTACCGATAGCTCTGTGGTGAACGTACGTCGTGACCAGGACTTTATCGTCACCTTGTCCACGGGCGAGGAGCTGCGGGCCCGTGTGCTGATCGTCGCCACCGGCGTGCAACTGCCTTGGCTGCCGGATATCGAGGGGATCGAACACGCCGAGCACTATGTCGATATGGACATCGACCCGGTGCCGTTGACCAACAAGAAAGTGCTGATCCTGGGCAAGGGCAACTCGGGCTTCGAGACCGCCGACGCACTGATCGAGCATGCGGCGATGATCCATGTGGCGAGCCCAAATCCATTGCGTATGGCCTGGTCGACTCACTACGTCGGGCATGTGCGGGCGGTCAACAACAACCTGCTCGACACGTACCAGCTTAAATCGCAGAACGCGATTCTCGACGCTAAACTGCATCGCATCGAGCGTGAGGGTGACAAGTTCAAGGCCTACTTCAGCTACGAGCACGCCGAGGGTGAGCAGGAAGTCATCGAATACGATCGCGTTATTGCCTGTACCGGCTTTCGCTTTGATGATTCGATGTTCGACGAGTCTTGCCGCCCTGAGCTGTGCTCCATGGGCCGATTGCCCGCGCAGCAGGTGGATTGGCAGTCACAGAATATTCCAGACCTTTACTTTGCCGGCACCTTAATGCAGTACCTCGACTACAAGAAGTACATGTCGGGGTTCATTCACGGTTTCCGTTACAACGTGCGCACTCTGTGCCAGTTGCTGTTGGAGCGCTACGACGGAGTCGCCCTGCCGCAGGTTACCCATGAGTTGCAGGTGGCGCCGGCATGCGAGCGCATCATCGAGCGGGTCAATCAGTCCTCGGCCCTTTGGCAGCAACCAGGCTTCCTGCAAGATGTGATGCTGATAGACCGGCAACAACAGCGCTTGAAATGGCATCTTGAATTGCCCCAGGACTACGTCGCACAACGCTTTGCCGCTGATGAGTATATGACTCTGACCTTGGAGTTTGGTCAGCGCAAGTTTGACAACCCTTTCAATGTTTCTCGCATTGCCAGAGAGAACATCAAACGCGCCGAAGATTCAAACTTTCTCCACCCGATTATCCGGCATTACCACGGCGGAGAGTTGCTGGCGGAGCATCACATTATTGAAGACTTGGCCGCTGAGTGGCGCGAAGCGGAACACATCGAACCACTATCGGAGTTCCTGCGGCAGCAATTGCCAGTAGAGCAAACCGCTCCAGTTTTTGAAGCTCCGAAACTGTGGAACGTGATTTCGACATTTTAAAAGGATTTAATAATGAATTTCGTAGATTTTCATATTCATGCTGGAAGATTCTCGCTGCTGCGTGACGACATTCAAGGGCTATTGACCAAATTTCCTTTTGAGGAAGGGGTTGATGTTCGTGAGATATTTTCCAATCCATTGGCGTTGAAGGCTTATCTTCAAGAGCGCGGGGTGGCACGTGCAGTGATCCTCGCAGAGTGCGGGCCGGGGACCAACTTTTCCATCGACAGCCAGTTGATTCTGGACTTCTGCGGCAGCGATCCTTTCTTTGTACCGTTCGGCAATATCAATCCGCTGCACCACGCTGATCCACTCCAAGAGTGGCACAAGGATTTCGAGCGGGGGATCAAGGGCTACAAGTTCTACCCCGCCGACCATGGGTTTGATCCGTACCTCGACTCGATGATGGCGGTCTATGAAATGTGTGCTGAAGTCGGCCAGCCCATCATGTTCCACACCGGCCTGACTGCGCAGCGCGACACCGAGCAGAAGTTCATCCGGCCTGGGGATTTTCGCCGTCTGGTAGAAACCTTCCCACGGCTCAAGGTGATCTTTGCACACGGCGGCAAGCCGACCTGGTACGACGAGGCGCTTGAGATGGCCTGTCGTTATCCGGGGGTGTACCTGGATACCGCCTTGGTCCCGCCTGAGGTGCTGGTGGACTGGCTGCACGAGCGTCCGGCGGTGCACAGCAAAGTACTTTTCGGCTCCGATCTGCCGGTGTGCGGTAGCTACTCGGCGGTGTGCCAGAAGATTCTCGGTGCCGGCTTTGATCGCGAACTGCTGCAAGCCGTGCTCAGTGGAAACGCCAATCAAGTGTTGGCCGGATAAGGGGAACTCCATGTACGAGGCCTACTATCCGCTGACCTATTACTTCTACCCACTGCTGGGGGACGCTGTACATCAGCGTCTGCCCCAGGTCTTCGAGCGTCCGGTGGCCGCAGGGGTGGAAACCCTGCTCTATGTGCATATTCCCTACTGCCAGGACATGTGCAGGTTCTGCCCGTTTCATGTGCGGGTCGACAAGGACACCGCTGTCTATGAGCGTTACACCAACGCCCTGTGCCAGGACATCCGCACTGAGGCGGCCAGCGTGCGTGGCCGCTCCAGCGAACTGCGGGCGGTGTATTTCGGTGGCGGCTCGCCTTCGGTGCTGTCGCCCGAGCAACTGCAGCGAATTTTCAACACTATCAGAGAGAGCTTCAGCCTCAGCGCCGATGCCGAGATTTCCTTTGAAGGCGAGCCCAAGACCTTGGGCGATCCCTACCGGCTCGAGGTACTGAAGAACGAAGGCGTGCAGCGCATCAGCTTTGGCTTGCAGACTTACGATCCGAAGTTGCGCAAGCACTTCAACATCGCCGCCACCCTAGACGATGTGGCCAATGTCCGCGAGCAGGGACGGCGTTTCGGCTTCGACGAAATCAATGTCGACATGATGTACAACCTGCCGGGCCAGACCTTGGCCTCCCTAGACCGTGACCTGACACGGCTGATCGACGACGGTTTTGACAGCGTCGATTACTACAATCTGCACTACTTCGCGTTCCCGCCGAAGTTCAAGCGCCAGATGGACGAGGGCAGCATTCCAGCCAAGCCTTCGGAGAAAATTATGCTCGCGCTGTTCGAGCAGTTACGTCACCGCTTGGCCGAGGCGGGCTATGCCAATGTCGCCGATCAGATTTACACCCGTAAGGCGAAGGTCTGTGAGTACTTCCGCCTGCTCTGGGGCGGCGGCAATGGTGAGCATCGTGCCGAGACACTGGCCGTAGGCTCCTCGGCTCGAGGTTATGTGGACGGCTTCAGCTACATGAAGCACAGCAACGTCAACAAGTATATGGACGCCATCGAACAGGGGCTGCCGAGCATCGAGAAAAGCTCGGTGGCGCTGGACCGTCCGGAGAACCGTGGTGCGGTGATGTTTCCCAAGTTCCTACGCTTGGACAAGTCCAGCGAGCGTGCGTTGGCCACGGTCAATCCCGAGCTCATCGCCAGCTGGATCGAACATGGCCTGCTCTCGGAGACCGCGGATGCGTTCGAGGTGTCCCAACGTGGTCGTCTGTGGACCAACAACATGACTACCGACTTGTTCGAAGCCACCCAGCGGCAGGTTGGCGGGCAGGTGCTGACGGTACTGGAGCACAAGCCGGGTGCCCGGACGGGCTCATTCTAAGGAGGGATATTATGTCAGCACATCGTATTGGCGTTATTCATGCCTATCCCAGCCGGAGACTGCTGGATTGTCTGGGCGCCGCGGGTTATCGGGTGGTGTTGATCGGCAACGGGCGCTCTCTAGCTGAGCACCCAGCGGTCGAGGCCGTACTGCAGGTGCCTCTGTGGCCGACTGATGCTCTGTTTAGTGCCGCGGCCGAGTACCACGCGGCGCATCCTTTCAGTGCCCTACTGCCTGTCAATGAGGGCGCGGTAGTGGCAACCGCGCAGTTGTCCGAATGTCTGGGCCTGCCGGGCATGTCGGTGGCCACTGCTGTCTGCAGTCGCAATAAGTACTTGGCCACGCTGTTGTGGGAAGCACAGGGCGTACCAGTGCCGGCGACGCTGCCGTTGACCCTGGAAACCCCGTGGGAGCAGGTCTGCCAGCGGTTAGGGTCACGGGTGGTGGTCAAGCTTAGCGACTCGATGAACAGCCAGGGAGTGATTGCGGTCAGTGATGCATATCAGTACCGGCAAGCCCTTGCGGCACTACATGAGCTGATCCAGCAGGCCACCGATGTCGATCCCCTCAAGGACCGCAATCGCTTTGCCTACGGTCACAGCAGCCTTCAATTGATTGCCCAGAGCTTTTGCGAAGGGCGGGAGGTCAGCGTCGATCTGTTGCTGCGGCCCGACGGCACGGATCAGGTCCTGGCGGTGCTGGAGAAAGAAGGCGGGCAAGGGCCTTACTTTGCTGAATCGGCTTCTGTATGGCCCACCTCGCTGGGGGCCGAACAGGAGCATTCGATTGGTCAGCTTGCGCTGCGCGCTGCGCGGGCGCTAGGTATGACCCAGGGCGCCGCACACGTCGAAATCCGCTATCAGCATGGCGTGCCCCGGGTGCTTGAAGCGGGGTTGCGTCCTGGGGGCGGCTTCACCGCGCAGACCATCGAGCTGTTGAGCGGGGTCGACGTGTATGCCGCTCAGGTCCGCCTACTTCTGGAACAGGTGCCATTGCCCGCGGCGGTGGGTGAGTGTGGTGCGGTGCTGTTTGGCGGTGTGGTGATCGAAGCCAGCGGGACCTTGCTCGCTGTCGAAGGCATGCAGGTCTTTGAGCAACTGGCGGAGTTGCGCGAGCTGGTAGTGCTCGCCCGTCCCGGTGATTGGGTGCAGGCCATGCCGGACTCTGCTCAGCCCCATTACTGTTATTACCTTCTGACGGGAGAGAGTCGTGAGGCACTGCTGGAGATTCACCAAGGTATTCAGCAGCAGGTTCGGTTGCAGGTTGCGGTGCAGGAGGTGACTCATGATTGCTGAGCCGCGCGAGTGGGGCGCCAACCCGCAGATCCTCGCCGCGGGCCAGCGGGTGTTGGAGTTGTTTGCCAGCGTCCAGGGCGCGCCCGAGCAATTCCCCCTGTGGTACGCGAGCGATTCGATCGCCGTCCGAACCCAAGACCCAGCCTCGATGCCCGAACACGGTCAGTCGCTGGACGATACCCTGGCCCAGGCCGTGGAGTTGATGCAGCAGGGCCTGTGCAACGTCAGCCACCCGTTGTACTTCGGCTATATTTCGCCGCGGCCTCACCCTGCTGCGGTGCTGGGGGACTTCCTCGGCAGTGCGCTGAATCAGACCCCCGGTGCCTGGCGTGCGGGGCCATCGGCGACCATGGTCGAGGTCGAGGTGCTGCACGCCCTGCGTTCGCTGTTTGGCCTCGACCCGGTTGTCGGGCGTTTGCCCGGCGGGGTATTCACCGGGGGCGGTACGCTGGCCAACCTGATCGGGCTCAAGTTGGCCCGCGAGCAGCTGCACCGCCAGCATCCGGAAATGCTTCGGGCCGGCGGCTTGGGGCCACGGATTTACATGTCCCGAGAGGGGCACTTTTCCATCGCCAAGGCCCTGGACGTGCTAGGTTTTGCCGCGGATGCGCTGGTGGAGATCGACACCGATGAGCAGGGCGCCTTGCTCCCGGAGCAACTGGAGCAGCGACTGGCGCACGACGTTAAGCTCGGCTACACGCCGATGTGCCTGATCGGAGTCCTGGGCACCACCGCGACCGGGGCGATTGATCCGTTGCGGCGCATCGGCGAGCTAGCTCGCCGTTACAACGCCTGGTTCCACATTGACGGTGCTGCCGGGCTGGCGCTGGCGGCGTTGCCCGAGGCCCGGCGTCACATGCAGGGATTGAGCGACGCGGACTCCATCACCTTCGACCCCTGCAAGTGGATGTTCGCCTCCTTCGGTGTAGGTTGCCTGCTGGTGCGCAACGGCGAGTTGCTTGGCAGCAGTTTCTGGGCTGGCGGACCTTACTGGGAAGAGCGCGGTGAACTCGACACCTTCAAGATGAACCTCTATGGCACTCGCCAATTTCGTTCGCTGGGCGTGTGGTGCCTGCTGCAGCATCTGGGGCTGGAGGGCTATCGGCAACTGCTGAGGAATATGACCGGCGCGACGGCGCACTTGCGGGCGCTGCTGAGCGCCGATCCGGCTTATCGCTTGATACCCGATCAGCAGATCATGCCGGTGGTTGCCTTTCGGCCTGTGACCGCCAGTGCCGAGTGTGTGACTCGTCTGGTCGCGCTCTGTCAGCAGCGAAACCTAGCTTACCCCAGCGTGCTGGAATGGAAAGGCGAGCGTTATATCCGCGTTGCCATCAGTAACTATCAAACCTCCACGCTGGACGTGGAACGGTTCAAGCAGGCCCTTGACGGGCTGTTGCACGAACTTAGCTTCTCGCCACTCCCTAGGATTTTGTAATGAACAATCCCCACGAAAATCTATTAGTCATTGTGTTGGCGGCTTTGGTCGTCATCATCCTTTGCAGCCAGGTTGCTGGTAAAATGGCTCAGCGTTTTGGTCAACCCATCGCGGTGGGTGAAATCACTGGTGGCATTGTTCTCGGTGCGCTCCTGGGTGGCCTGTGGCCGCAGGGCGGTGCGTATCTGCATGCTAACGCCGGACAGGTGCTGACGGTCATGTCCCAGTTGGGCATCGTGCTGATGATGTTCCAGATCGGCATGGAGTTCGATTTCGGACTGCTGCGCGAGCGTCGTCTCAAGCGTGCCCTGGGCTGGATCACCTTGCTGGGCATTCCGATCCCTTACCTGACCGGGATGTTCTGCGCCTTCATTTATGCCCGCTACTACCCGGTTCCTGATCTGCTCGGGCTGATGCTGGTCTGCGGTATCTCGTTCTCCATCACCGCGCTGCCCATCCTTGGCCGAATCCTCCTAGAACGGAACATGGAAAACAGCGAGACTGGGGTGACCGCGATTGCCGCCGCTGGGATCAACGACCTGATCGGCTGGATTGCCCTGGGCGCAGTGGTGGTGTTCACCAGCGGTCAAGGCGCGGCGCAAACGCTGCTGAAACTGGCGGCTATTGCGCTGTTCTTGGTGGTGTTCTTCCGCTGTGTGCGTCCTTGGCTGGTCAAACGTTTGCAAGCTGATACTCAGCATGCTGCCGTACTGAGCGATGCGCATTTTGGCGCGATCATCGGCGGGGTGTTCGTGACGGCGGTCATCACCGCGTGGTTGGGTGTGTTCGCCATTGTTGGTGGCTTTCTGGTGGGCACCGCGTTGTATCAATGCAAAGCCTTGCTTGAGCAGTGGAACCTGCGGATGCGCCCTTTCGTTAACATCGTTTTGGTACCGATTTTCTTCTTCTACACAGGTATGAAAGTTGAACTTGGATCCATGGTGACTGCTCAGGACATTCTTTGGTGCCTCGCGTGGGTCTTATGCGCCTGCCTAAGCAAAGGGCTCAGTTGCACCCTGGCCGCCAGGCTGGCGGGATTCTCAATGACTGACTCCTTGAGAATCGGCACGTTGTTGAATACGCGTGCCCTTATGGAGTTAGTGGTGCTGAACATCGCCCACAGCCTTGGCTTGATGCCGCCTCAGCTGTTTTCCATTTTGGTAATCATGGCCCTGGTTTCAACGCTGATCACCTCGCCGTTGCTGAACGCCATCCAGAAGTACAGCGGTCGCTCCGTTTCAGCCCCGCCAGTTGGTCAGTATTCCTAGATAATTTAGCGTCGAGGACGATGTCTTGCAGCACCTCAAGTTCGGCTTCGATTGCGGTGACTTCGGTGTCGATCAATGAATCGCCCGTAGATTCTTAGACGCATCTGACTGGCTGTTTTTGGTCGATTCTGTTGAAAAAGTAGCTCCCCTGGCTGGCCTCCGGCAAAATCTCCGCATTGGCCGGAGGGGGATCACACAGCATGATGGGACAGTTATCGAGTGGGCAGGAGCGACTGTTTTACTCGTTCAACCTTGAAGATCACATCCCAGCCAATCACCTTCTGCGCAGCATTGATCAGTGTCTTGATCTGAGCGACCTGCGCCATTACCTCGCCGATTTCTATAGCCCGATTGGGCGTCCGTCGATTGATCCCGAACTGATGATTCGCATGCTGATCGTCGGCTATTGCTACGGCATTCGCTCAGAGCGGCGGTTGTGCGAAGAGGCCCATTTGAACCTGGCGTATCGCTGGTTCTGCCGGTTGAGCCTTGAAGACGAAATCCCCAACCACTCGACCTTTTCCAAAAATCGACACGGCCGTTTTCGGGACAGTGATCTGTTTCGCTGGTTGTTCAATGAAGTCCTGCGTCGCTGCATGGACGCCGGTCTGGTCAAGGGCGAAGGCTTTGCCGTGGACGCCAGCATCATCAAAGCGGATGCGAGTCGGCAGCGCGGCGTACCGGGAGATGAACCGGTCAACTGGAGCGATCCATCCCTGAGCACCCGCGCCGTGCGTGAGTATCTTGAGGCACTCGATGAAGAGGCTCTGGCCGAAACGCTACCGAAGCGCCTGTCGCTGACGGATCCTCAGGCCCGCTGGACCGCTGCTTCAGGCGGCCCAGCTTTCTACGCTTACTCCACGAATTATCTGATCGATACCGAGCACGGCGTGATCATGGATGTGGAACCCACACCGGCTCATCGAACCGCAGAAGTCGAGAGCACCAAGACGATGATCGATCGGGTCGAAGCGCAGTTCGACATCAAGCCAGAGCGCCTCATCGGCGACACCGCTTACGGTACAGCTCCGATGCTGGCCTGGATGGTGGAGGAAAAAGACATCGAGCCGCATGTGCCGGTGTGGGACAAAACCGAGCGCAAGAACGACAGCTTTTCGAGTAACGATTTCCACTGGAATGAAGAGGCTGAGGAATACCGCTGCCCGGCCGGCAACCCATTGCGCAGCGAATGGCGAGCCTTCAAGAATGAGCGTTCACACGTCACCAAAGCCAACACCATCATCTTCCGATCCCGACAGGCCGACTGCGCTACGTGTCCGATGAAAGCCAAGTGCTGCCCGAACACTGCGTTCCGCAAGATCGCTCGCAGCGTCCATGAAGCCGCTCGCGATGTGGCTCGACGCATCGCGGCGACGCCGGAGTATGTGCGCTCTCGCCACGAACGTAAGAAGGTTGAAATGTTGTTTGCCCACCTCAAGCGCATCCTGAAACTGGATCGCTTGCGACTACGTGGCATGAGTGGCGCGTCCGATGAGTTCACGCTGGCGGCCGCGGTACAGAACCTGCGACGTCTGGCCAAACTTGCATCTCAAGGGCCACCTTCTACGGGATAGGTGCGCCTGCACGAAGCAAAAAACCTCAAATTAACCCAATAACAGAGCAGCAAAGGTCAACGAAGGGCCGAGAAACCACTGAATGTGGTGAGTAGGTTCTCCGGTGGTGGTCGTGCCTGAGTTCAGGCGAGCTGAAAATCCGACTTTTTCAACAGAATCGGTCGATTTCTGTCTGAAGATGCCGCGATTAAACTACGGCAGGTTGCCACGCTTCGGCTTAATGGAGCGCAGAGCATTCTGCTTCATTTTCCGCAGGACGTTGAGCTGGCTGTAGAGCTTTTGGATGATGCGGCAGTGTTGTTCGACAAGGCGTTCCGATATCTGACTGGGATCCCTGCTCAGCGCGTTCACCAACAGATCGGTGAGTACTTCTCTGTCCCCTCCGCTGAAGGCTGTCCTGCGATCCAAACCCCGTGGGGCGATGAGTTCGCTCCGGCGATTAAGGACTGCGTTCGTTGCGCAGAGACTTGGCTTGGAGGCTCATCATTACCTTTATGGTGGGCGCTGTCGCAGAATCGAAAACGTCATCGTCCAGGTGACTTTCAGGAAGCGTTCGAGGCCGGTTTTCTGCTGCGTTTGCAGCAGACGCTGCTCAACCTTCGTGAAGCTGCGGCATCTCGACCAACAAGTTTCGATGTTTGAGGCTCTAATTGACGTTTGAGACTTCGCTTTTCCCGCCAAACCCTCCGATCCAGCGATCTTTGATCGCGCCGATCGGAGGGTTCACTCGCTTTTTCTTGAAGCCACCTCTTTCCACCATTTCATTTCAAATTTGATTGGCGTCTGCCGTCGTTTACACGTCAGTAATTGCTCACGATCTCTATCGAGCGCAGTGCCGTTCCTGTGTCAGAACGGATCTTTCGTGGGGGCATGGATAGAGGAGTGGCGACACCGGCGACAGCGGCGACAACCCATGCAGAACGGGGCCTGGGGCGTGGCGACAAAAGTGGCGACAGTCGCCACTTTTTGCACGCTTTGGCCGTGACGCTTGACCGCCTTTTGGAGTGGGTATAAAAATTGGCGCACGGATCGCTGTCGTTGACAGCGCCAGCCCAGGTAGCCAGAACCTTCAAGGCTACGCCACTTGCGTGGTGGTTCTCCCGAAGTGCGATTAGCGTCCGGCGGCTCGCACGGTCACTCCTAAAGAGTGATGGATGCCTACTCGACGTATCTGCCCACTGCGGCAGACGATGGACCTACCTCGCTGCGTTGCAGCAACCTTACCTCTCGGCACACTTCGCTGCGCCAATCCGCGCCCGTCTCTTTCTTCTGGAAAGAGACGGGCGCTCGTACCACTGCTGCAAGCCACGTCGTACATGGCATTGCCGCAATTGTCCCCGTGACAATCGGCCTGACAAATCCGATTCGTCGCCATCCACAACGACACAGGCACCGGTGCCGCAGCCTATGGAAGGGCTGCACCTGACTGACAGTCAGGCATGCCCCAGGTGTCCATGTCGTTGTCTTCTCCTACCCAGGATCTCCAGGTGCCGAACTCGTCAGTCGGCACAGCCTCCACCCGCCCGCATCTTCGGATGCGCCCAGGAGGCCAGGTTCATGGGTTCATGCCCTCGCTCCCGGTCGTAAGGAGCCGTTCGTTCAGCGTCAGTGAAACCTCACAGGCCGCAGGAGCCTTGATCCCTGATAACACTCAACAGCCGTGGCGGGAGTACGTGAGGACAGCCAGCAATCATCGAGGAGAGGGCCCATGCAGCAGTTAGATCCGAAGCTTGAACTACCACGTTCCCCTCGACCGTTAATCGAGTCGAACCCCATAGCCGAGCCTTATCCGGTCCAGGCACTGGGCGGAGTTCTTGGCCCTGCGGTCGAGCGTATGGCCGAAGTGATAGGCGTGCCCCAAGCACTGGCCGCGCAATCAGTACTCGCTGCCTCGGCGCTGGCCACTCAGGGTCATGCGGGTTTACACCTCGACGGGAGAAATTATCCACTGTCGCTGTACCTGATCACGGTGGCCGCATCCGGTGATCGTAAAACTGCGGCTGACCGATTTGCCTTGCTGCCGGCACGGCAATGGGAGCGTGAACAGTGGCAGCGCTACCGCGAACAACTTGCTCGGTATCGTGCCGTGCAGCGACAGGCGCAACGTATCAATCCTGCCGATCCCGAACCCACAAACGGCGTAGCGCTCGAAGCGGAGCCCTCTGCACCCCGACTGATTACCACAGATCCAACCATTGAGGCCCTGATCAAAGGGCTCTGCCATGACCTGCCCTGCATGGGTCTGTTCTGCGACGAAGGTGGGCAATTCCTCGGCAGCAGCACCATGAGTCGGGATAACCGTTTGAAAGCGGTCACGACCTTATCGTCACTTTGGGACGGCAGCCCGATTGATCGAGCGCGCTCCATGGCCGGGGAAAGCCTACGGGCTTATGACCGGCGCTTGAGCCTGCACCTGATGCTGCAGCCGTACTTGGCCATGCAGTTACTCAGTGACCCGTTGCTGCAGGGACAAGGCATTCTCGGCCGCTGTCTGATGACCTGGCCCACCAGCCTGGCCGGACAGCGCAGTTACCAGGCTGTCGACTTGTCCAAAGACGCTGCCCTACAGCGATATCACCACCGCCTTTCGGCGCTGTTTCGTCAGCCTTGGTCACTTTCCGCTGACGGTGCTCTGCAGCTATCACCGCTGACCCTCACTCCGTTAGCCCGCCGTCGCTGGATTGATCTACATGATGCCATCGAAGCCCAGTTGGGTGAGTTTGGGGAACTGGCCAGTGTACGGTCCAGCGGATCGAAGGCCGCCGATAACCTGCTCCGCGTCGCCGGCATATTGGCCGTGGTGGAGGAGAGCGGCGTGGTAGAGGTCGATCATATCCAACGGGCCTCCGCTTTGGTCGGTTACTACCTCACAGAGATCCAGCGCCTGACCGAGAAGGAGCCGGTATGCCGGGTGAAGGAGGAGGCGGACCGTCTGCTGCGCTGGCTGCAGGTCAAGGATTGGAAACGCTTCAGTATTCGGGAGCTGAACCGCAACGGTCCCCGCTTTGCCCGTAAGAGCAGCCGTCATGCCGCGAAGCTGTTGGTCGAGTTGATTGATCATCAGTGGCTGATCACCGACGGCCACACCTTCGAGGTGCACTATGTTCAATCTTGATGAGGCACTGCGCAACCACCTGGCTCTGCGCCAAAAGGAGCCGAAAGCGCGGTTTGTCGCCGCCAGTGTCGCCACTTTGTCGCCATGCTCAAAGCCAGGCAGGACAAGGGTTGTCGCCGCTGTCGCCGATGTCGCCACCCTCCGTAAAACCAGCACCACGACGACAGCCATCATTCAGTGGTTGAAAGAGGAGGGTGCGGATCTCTATGTCACTGACAACACGCTGTGTTTTCGCCCGACTGATTGGTCTCAGTTCGTCATCGTGAACGCGAACTGGCAAGCCCTTTTGCATGATCTCGCTGTAGTCGATCAGGAGCAGAAAAATGGCTCGGGTTGGTAAGCGAGCGGGGCGTAATTTCGGCTTTGGTCGCCAGCTTAGCTATGCCGGACCACAAGCATTAAAAGATCTATTTGGTGGCGGCCATTTTGCGACCGTCAAAGCCCACAGCGATCGCTGGCAGGCATTCGTGCGTTGGTGCCGATCCGAGGAAGGGCCGAGGCTCAATGATGCGCGACAGATCAATCGCGACATCCTCATGCGCTACGCCACACATGTGCGACAGCAGGTCGAACAGGGCAAGGTTGGCATTGCCACCGCGCAGAACCGTCTGTCTAGCGTTAACAGAACGATGGCCGCGCTGCGCGGTGATCAGTACGTCAAAATCCCCAGTCCGAGCAAGGCGCTAGGCCTACAGCGTTCAAGCGTGCGTAGTGATGCACCGCAAGGCCAAGACCGTGTGCAAGTCAGGCTGATTGCGCAAACGCTGTCAGAGCGACAGCAATCGAGGGTGAGTGCCATTGTGTTCTTAGCTCGGGAGACCGGCATGCGGCTGCGTGAAGCGATCTTGGCGGACCTGCCACGGCTGCAACGAGAGGCTCAACGACTGGGCAAGATCAATATCCAGGATGGCACCAAGGGCGGTAGGTCAGGCGCATCAGCGCCGCGTTGGATTGCGGTCACGGATCAAGTCCGCGGTGCCATCGACAGGGCCGCCGAGGCCTCCCCCGCAGGCAGTCGGAACCTGTTAGCACCCGACGAAAGCTACAGAGAGTTTATGCAATCAGTTGTGCGACCAGCACGGGACCTACTGCATGAGCATGGATTGAAAGGCTTTCATGAGCTACGAGCGGCTTACGCGTGTGAGCGCTACGAACAACTGACTGGCTTTCCCGCACCCGTTAATGCTGGTCGTGTTCATCAAGAGGATCAAGCACTCGATCAGCGTGCACGACAGCAGATCAGCCACGAGTTGGGACATAACCGCATCGATGTGGTGAGTGCTTACATCGGAGGCCAGCGATGACGTCCGAGTTTGATATGACGTTGTTCCTGAGTCCGGTGCTCAAAGGTGCGCATGCCACGCGGCAGCGGCACATCAGGCAGGCAGAAAGGATGCACCAGGCGATTCGTGAGCGCTGGAGTTGTGCGACTCCCTGGTCCTGGAAGGAAAAGCACACCAGATGGTTTTTAGAGCACTATCTGCGCTGTTCTGCCCCCGCGACCGTTTACTACTACGAGTTAACAGCAAGGTTGATTAATGCTCGGCGTGTCCGCCGTAAAGCTGACACAGGGGGTTAGGAGGTCGTCGTCTTAAGTGCGACTTTGAGGTTTCCCGTTTCTAGCTCTTCAAGATAATCAGCGTACCACTGCATCATCTTCATACGTTGTTCCAGATATTGGGCCTTGTTATAGATCCCTCGAACGCCAGCGGCTTTGTGACTGAGCTGGGCTTCAATGTGGTCTGCTGGAAAGCCGTGTTCGTTGAGTATGGTGCTAGCAATATGACGGAAACCGTGCCCTGTCTGCCTCCCCTCGTACCCTAGGCGCCTCAGTGCCATCAAAAAAACGGTATCGCTGCGAGGCTTGGTTCGATCGCTTCGACCGGGAAACAGTAATGGGTACGTCCCCGTGATTTGACGTAGCTCATTAAGAGCGCGGAGTGACTGCTTGCAGAGTGGTACAAGGTGTTCACGCCCTTTTTTACGACCTTTGCGTTCGACGGGGACGGTCCAAAGCTTCTTATCAAAGTCAAACTCAGCCCAGTATGCCTCTCGAAGCTCGCTGGGACGGACAGCCAAGAGAGTAAGCAACTGCAGGCCAAGCTGAACATCTTTGGCGTGTGGGTATGATCGTATTGCTCTGAGCAGTGTAGGAAGTTCTTCTTGCGAGACGTGGGCGTAGTTCACGGCCTTTCCCGATGACAGAAACTTATGAACGCCCTCCAAGGGGTTGTTCATCGCTCTGCCGGTTACGCGAGCCAGATCGTAGATGTCTTTGCAGTACGCCCTTACGCGGCTCATCTGCTCAAGGATTCCCTGATGTTCGAGCCCTCTCAGAAGCTCCATCCATTCCATTGACATGATTGAGATGTATGGTCGCTTTCCAACGGAGGGGAATACGTGACGTTCCAAGGCTCCAAGTATCCTCTTCGCTGTGCCGACATCCCAACCGCTTAGGCGAGAGGTATGCCATTCACGAGCCAGGGACTCAAAGGTTTCGTTTGCTGCTTCGATCTCCGCAGCTTTTCTCGCTTTTTTGGCGGCTATCGGATTCTTGCCGTCTGCCGCATCCGACCTTAATTCGGCAGCCTTTTGTCGGGCAAGGGCACCACTGACTTCTGGGTAGCCGCCAAGCCCGAGCCACGACCATTTGGCGTCGGGCTTCTTGTAGCGTAACTCCCACGATTTCTGCCCGTTAGGCTTTACCCTGAAATAGAGCCCAGAGCTGTCTAACTCACGGTATGCCCCTAATTCTGGAGCCAGGTTGGCCAACGTTGTATCGGAGAGAGGTCGGCGTTTGATGTCGCAGCGCTTCATCGGTGTATGCCTCCAGTTCAATTAATATTGAAGCATACACAGGGGCATACAAGATGTGTAGGACATCAGTAGAAGGGGGTAGACGTCCAGATACAAGAAAGCCCGCACTAGGCGGGCTTCTTGAGTGGTTTATAGACTTCAGTAGATGTCTGTAAACCGGTACTTGGTGGCTACACAGGGACTTGAACCCCGGACCCCAGCATTATGAATGCTATGCTCTAACCAACTGAGCTATGTAGCCAAGTGGCGCGCATTATTCACCGGTAATGCAGATGCGTCAAGCGTAAATCTAAAATATTTCTCTACGCTTTCAACCGCTTATCCACCTGGTGCGAAAAACCGGACCAGGGGAGGGCGTCAACTGAGCTGAAATCTCCCGGTATTGGCGCTCAAGGCCTTGCTACCCTGACTCAAGGTGTCCGCCGCCAGGTTCACCGCCCGCGCGCCTTCAAGCAGCCGGACTGCCGCTTGATCGACCTGTTGAATGTTGCCGCTGACTTCGTCGGCGGTACTGGCTTGCTCTTCCACCGCCGTGGCGATCTGCGCCAGGGTGTCGGTGACGCCTTGCACGGCGAAGGCAATTTCCCCAAGGCGTTCGCCCAGGCCCGTCACCGACTGGGCATCGCTTTGCGCCTGAGTGCATGCCGCTTCCATCAGGCTCACCGCTTCATTCACGGTGTTGCGCAGACTGTCGACGGTGCCGGCGATTTGCGCGGTGGAAGACTGGGTTCGTTGCGAGAGGCTGCGCACTTCGTCGGCCACCACGGCGAACCCGCGACCTTGTTCACCCGCACGTGCCGCTTCGATGGCGGCATTGAGCGCCAACAGGTTGGTTTGCTCGGCGACACCGCGAATGGTGTCGACCACCAACTGAATCTGCTGTCCTTGTTCGCTGACCCGGCCCAGCGCGGCAGCCGTGTCGTTCAAGCGCTGGTTGAGCTGCTGAATGCTCGCCGTGGTGCGCTGGCTTTCGCGGCTGCTGTCGGCAGCGATACGCTGGGTGTGCTGAGCGCTGCCGGACGCCTGTTCACAACTCTGCGCGACCCCTTGTGAGGTAGCCGCCAATTGCGTGGCGGCGGCGGCGATCTGGCTGATCTGCAATTGCTGCGCTTCCACTTCGCCAAGGGCGCCGCTGGAGTGATGGTTGAGGGTGCGCACCGCGTCGCTTACCTGCAAGGTTTCGTGATCGACCCCGAGCAAACTGTTGCGCAGCTGCACCACGGCGACATTCAGGGCGGTGCTGATGGCCGCCAGCTCGTCGCGCCCTTGCACCGGCACTTGCAGGCTCAGGTTGCCGTCGCGCAATGCCTCGGCCAACAGCGTGATGCCGCTGGCGCTGCGTCGGATCGAGGCCTGCAAGCAGATGAACAAATACAACGCCGCCAGCAGCAGGCAACCAAAAATCGTCGCCACCAGAATGAACTGGCTGATCGCCGAGCCGTGGTAGTAATCCAGGCGTTGATCCAGCGATACCAACGACTGCTGGCGCAGGGAGGCGAGGTCGGAGAGCAGGGCGTCGAGGCTGTGTTCGAAGTCATCGGGCTTGAGGTTGATGCTGCCGCCGAAGACGCCGTCATCGAGGACTTTGAGGCTTGCGTCCAGATGCTTGAGGCTGTCGTGGTATTGCCCGGCCCAACTTTGCAAAGCGCTGGGCAGGCGTGCTTCCAAGAGGCTGGCGGTTTTCACCAGCTGCTCGCGGGCATCGCCAATGCGGCTGCGCAAATCGCGCAATTGCAGACGGCTTTGCAGGGTGAACTGCCCGGAGACGACCGACGCCTGCCCGACGCTGGCCAGGCGACCGACCCGTTCGATCAGGTCCGGGGCGTGCTGCGTCGAGATTTGTGTCAGCAGGTAGGTTTCCAGCCACGGTGCCAGTGTCAGGCGGTTATCCATGGCAATCTGCTCGCGCAACGCTTGCAGCGCACTCAGGGCATTGGTGAAGCGATCGTAGCCATCGGGCCACCAACCGACGCTGCTCAGGCTTTTCGAGTCCAGGCCATTGAGGGCGTTTTGCAGGGCTTGGAAACGGGCCAGGGTTTCGCTCTCGGCGCCTTCGGTTTTCAGTGCGTTACCGAGGTCCGAGGTGGCTTGGGCGACAGCGGGTTGAACCGCATCAAACGCGGCCATCGCCGCCAGGGTTGCCGGTGTCGGCTGGCGATTGGTTTCCGTCGCACGCCAACGGGCAGCGCGGTCACGCTGGGCGGCGAGCAGGTTATCGAGCGCATCGAGGGCGAGCAGTTGATGAACCCCGGCGCGTTCGCCAGAGATCAGGTTCAGTTTGGCGCGATAGTCCTGGCCAATCATCAACAGGCTGCCCGCTAGCGGCAGGATAAACAGCAGGAACAACAGCTGAAATTTGCGTGCGAAGCCAAAACGCCCCAGCAACCCGATCCCCGGTGATAAAAAAGACATGCCCCATGACTCCTCTGAACACCACGCACCAATGGCGTGCGTCGAGATCGTTGCGACCGCGACGTGTGCCCTTTTTAAAGGCCTCGAAAGTTCACCCTTGTCAGCTCTGTAGGCCGACTCTGTGGTGAAACTTCCCATTCTCGGTCCCCTTTGTAAGGGGCCGCGTTGAAGCGGATTAACAAGGCAAGATTCAGACCATGGCGTTGCGCTATCACCTTTTTAGCGATGGACGACTAGGTCGTTAGCAGGCTAAGGGGATGGCGCTGCTGCACTGAAAAATGGCACATTGACGCACCTGCCCCTGTGCACCCATCCGCTGTACGGAAATTCTCATGGCTATCAGTAACGCAACGACCGGCGCGGCGTCGGCATCCGCGACTCCACAAAGCAGCCCTCTGGTCATGCGCATCATCGGCGCGGTGGCGCTGGCGCACTTGATCAACGACTTGATCCAATCGGTACTGCCGTCGATTTATCCAATGCTCAAGGCCAACTACGGCCTGACATTCACCCAGGCCGGCTTGATTACGCTGACCTTCCAGCTGACGGCTTCGCTGTTGCAGCCCTGGGTGGGTTACCACACCGATCGTCATCCCAAGCCGTGGTTGCTTCCGGCCGGGACAGTGTGCACGTTGATCGGAATCTTGATGATGTCGGTGGTTGGCAGCTTCCCGATGATCCTGTTGGCGGCGGGCCTGATCGGTATCGGCTCGTCGACGTTCCATCCGGAAGCCTCTCGGGTGGCGCGGCTGGCGTCGGGCGGGCGATTCGGGCTGGCGCAGTCGACCTTTCAAGTCGGTGGCAATGCCGGCTCAGCCTTTGGCCCGTTGTTGGCGGCGGCGATCATCATTCGTTTCGGTCAGGGCCATGTGGCCTGGTTTGGATTGTTCGCCGTGTTTGCGCTGTTCGTGCTCTATCGGATCAGCCGCTGGTACGCCAACCACTTGAGCCTGTTCAAGCTCAAGCAAGGTCAGGCGGCGACCCACGGCTTGTCGAAGGGCAGGGTGATCAGCGCGCTGGTGGTGCTCGGGCTGCTGGTGTTCTCCAAGTATTTCTACATGGCGAGTTTCACCAGTTACTTCACCTTCTACCTGATCGAGAAGTTTGACCTGTCGGTGGCCAGTTCCCAGCTGCATCTGTTCATGTTCCTGGGCGCAGTGGCCGCGGGGACCTTCTTCGGGGGACCGATCGGCGACAAGATCGGGCGTAAAGCGGTGATCTGGTTCTCGATCCTCGGAGTGGCGCCGTTCACATTGATCCTGCCTCACGTCGATCTGTTCTGGACCAGCATCCTCAGCGTGGTGATTGGCTTCATCCTCGCCTCGGCGTTTTCGGCGATCGTTGTGTATGCGCAGGAACTGGTGCCGGGCAATGTCGGGATGATTGCCGGCGTGTTCTTCGGTTTGATGTTCGGTTTCGGCGGCATTGGTGCGGCGCTGCTGGGGCATCTGGCGGACCTGCACGGCATCGAATATGTGTACTTGCTGTGTTCGTTCCTGCCGTTGTTTGGCGTACTTGCGATCTTCCTGCCTCGGACGAAGAAATCCTGAGGCAACGCATAACCCTGTGGGAGCGGGCTTGCCCGCGAAGACGGAGTGGCAGTCGACATTTCTGCAGCTGACACAATGCCTTCGCGGGCAAGCCCGCTCCCACAGGGATCTTTATTGTTCGCTGGAAAGACACCGGGCACAAAAAAGCCGCGTATCTAACGCGGCTTTTTCGTGTGTAGCTGCTTCGTCTTGAAAACTTAGACGTTGAAACGGAAGTGCATCACGTCGCCGTCTTTAACGATGTAGTCCTTGCCTTCCAGACGCCATTTACCGGCTTCTTTGGCACCGGCTTCGCCCTTGTACTGGATGAAGTCGTCGTAGGCGATGACTTCGGCGCGGATGAAGCCTTTTTCGAAGTCGGTGTGGATCACGCCAGCGGCTTGTGGTGCGGTGGCACCGACGCGGACGGTCCAGGCGCGGACTTCTTCGACACCGGCAGTGAAGTAGGTTTGCAAGTGCAGCATTTCGTAGCCGGCGCGGATCACGCGGTTCAGGCCAGGTTCTTCCAGGCCCAGGGCCTCGAGGAACATGTCTTTCTCTTCACCGTCTTCAAGCTCGGCGATTTCGGCTTCGATCTTGTTGCAGACCGGAACCACCATGGCGCCTTCTTCTTCGGCGATGGCCTTGACGATGTCAAGCAGCGGGTTGTTCTCGAAACCGTCTTCAGCGACGTTAGCGATGTACATGACCGGCTTGGTGGTCAGCAGGTGGAAGCCACGAATCACCGCTTTGTCATCGGCACCCATGTTCTTCATCAGCGTGCGCGCTGGCTTGCCGAGGGTGAAGTGAGCGATCAATTGCTCGAGCAGGCCTTTCTGGACCACGGCGTCCTTGTCACCACCCTTGGCATTTCGGGCGACTTTCTGCAGTTGCTTCTCGCAGCTGTCGAGGTCGGCGAAGATCAGTTCCAGGTCGATGATCTCGATGTCGCGTTTCGGGTCGACGCTGTTGGAGACGTGAATCACGTTCTCGTCTTCGAAGCAGCGGACCACGTGGGCGATGGCATCGGTTTCACGGATGTTGGCGAGGAACTTGTTGCCCAGGCCTTCACCTTTCGAGGCGCCAGCTACCAGGCCCGCGATGTCGACGAACTCCATGGTGGTCGGCAGGATGCGCTTTGGATTGACGATGGCAGCCAGGGCTTCCAGGCGCGGATCCGGCATCGGCACGATACCGGTGTTCGGCTCGATGGTACAGAAGGGGAAGTTCTCGGCCGCGATCCCGGATTTGGTCAGGGCGTTGAACAGGGTGGACTTGCCGACGTTAGGCAGGCCGACGATGCCGCAATTGAATCCCATGGTATTTCCCCGAGGAGTAAGAGTCAGGCCTTCTGGCTGTGCAGGTTTTTCATCGCGCGGTTCCATTCCCCGGCGAGGATATCCGGCAGCACGCCGAGGGCAAAGTCGATGCTGGCATCGAGTTTTTCCTGTTCGGCGCGTGGCGCACGACCCAGGACGAAATTTGAAACCATACTGGCTACGCCCGGGTGGCCAATGCCAAGCCGCAAGCGGTAGAAGGTATTCTGATTGCCCAGTTGCGCAATGATGTCGCGCAACCCGTTGTGACCGCCATGTCCGCCGCCCTGTTTGAGTTTGGCAACGCCGGGAGGCAGGTCGAGTTCATCGTGCGCCACGAGGATTTCTTCAGGCTTGATGCGAAAGAAGCCTGCAAGTGCCGCGACGGCCTGGCCGCTGCGGTTCATGTACGTGGTGGGAATCAGCAGACGAACATCCTGACCTTGATGCGAAAAGCGTCCGGTCAGGCCAAAATATTTGCGATCGGCCACAAGGTTCACACCCTGTGCGTTCGCGATGCGCTCAACAAAAAGGGCCCCTGCGTTATGCCGGGTCTGTTCGTATTCAGCGCCTGGATTTCCCAGGCCAACGATCAGTTTGATGGCAGTCACGATAGGGGCCCTTTCCTGGAGTGGTGGATAACTTCGCCGCGATCAGTGCGTGCGGCGAAAGTGGACGACAAGTGCTCATTTACCATTATGTAAACTTCGCGTTCTCGCCCGCTTTCTCGCTACGTTCTAGTCCGCGATGCTTCCAGTCACTCCGGCGAACAGAGTGAAATTACTCTGCTGCGCCTTCTTCGGTAGCTTCTTCTGGAGCAACACGTGGTGCGTGGACGTTGGCAACAGCCTTGTCATCACCGTGTGCCAGAGCAACAAACTCAACGCCTTTAGGGGCTTTGAGGTCGGACAAGTGAATGATCGAACCGATTTCGGCGTTAGCCAGGTCGACTTCGATGAATTCAGGCAGGTCTTTCGGCAGGCAGGTCACTTCGATTTCCGAAACAACGTGCGAAACTTCGCCGCCTTTCTTGATCGGAGCTTCTTCGCCAACAAAGTGTACAGGCACGATAGCGGTCAGTTTCTGGCCAGCTACAACGCGTACGAAGTCAGCGTGCAACACGTGGCCTTTAGCCGGGTGACGTTGCAGAGCCTTGATGATTACGTTTTGCTTGGTGCCACCAACGTTCAGCTCGATGATGTGGCTGTAAGCCGCTTCGTTTTCGAGCAGTTTGGCAACTTCTTTAGCCAGCATGCTGATGGATTCAGGGGCTTTTTCGCCACCGTAAACTACAGCTGGAACCAGGCTTGCGAGACGACGCAGGCGGCGGCTCGCACCTTTCCCCAGGTCGGAACGCACTTCAGCATTCAGAGTAAATTCGTTCATTTTGTATCTCCAAAATAACCACATTCGCCCCAGCGTTTGCGACCAGCGCTAAAGGCGATATGGGCAAAAAAGCCCCGCCCCGACAGGAATGCCGGGGCGGGGCGCTTTTCGTCAACGAGATGGTCGAGAAGGGCAGGGCCCTTAACGGAACATCGCGCTGATCGATTCTTCATTGCTGATGCGGCGGACCGCTTCGGCAACTACCGGCGCGATATCCAGTTGACGGATACGCGAGCAGGCTTGTGCAGCAGCGGACAACGGGATGGTGTTAGTCACCACCAGTTCGTCCAGCATGGAATTTTCGATGTTTTCGATCGCCCGACCGGACAGCACAGGGTGTGTGCAGTAGGCGAAAACCTTGGCAGCGCCATGCTCTTTCAGGGCCTTTGCCGCGTGGCACAGAGTGCCGGCGGTATCGACCATGTCATCGACCAGAATACAGGTGCGCCCTTCGACATCACCGATGATATGCATCACTTCAGAGTGATTGGCTTTCTCACGGCGTTTGTCGATGATCCCGAGATCCACGCCCAGGGATTTGGCAACAGCACGTGCACGCACGACGCCACCAATGTCCGGGGACACGATCATCAGGTTTTCGAAGCGCTGATCTTCAATGTCATCCACCAGAACCGGGGAGCCGTAGATGTTATCTACCGGAATATCGAAGAAACCCTGGATTTGGTCAGCATGCAGATCAACCGTGAGAACACGGTCGATGCCGACTACGGTAAGCATGTCAGCAACGACTTTCGCGCTGATAGCCACACGTGCGGAACGCGGACGGCGATCCTGACGGGCATAACCAAAGTAAGGAATAACAGCAGTGATACGAGTAGCTGAGGAGCGGCGGAAGGCATCAGCCATCACTACCAGTTCCATCAGGTTATCGTTGGTCGGAGCGCAAGTCGGCTGAATAATGAAGACGTCTTTACCGCGGACGTTTTCATTGATCTCGGCAGTAATTTCGCCGTCGGAAAATTTTCCAACAGAGATGTCACCGAGAGGGATATGCAGCTGACGTACAACACGCCGAGCCAGATCGGGGTTAGCGTTCCCCGTAAAGACCATCATCTTGGACACGCGCAGTACCTGAAGGCTGAGGGTAACCTGGATGAGTATAGGAAAATGGCAGGGGCGGCTGGATTCGAACCAACGCATGGCAGGATCAAAACCTGCTGCCTTACCGCTTGGCGACGCCCCTGTATCTGTTGCAACGATTACCCAGTAATCGATTCCTTTAGAGCAGATTTTGCAGCTTGCGATGCAACATCGAAATGTTGCTTCCCTTTGCTACAAACCCTGTAAGGGTCTCTGTAAGAAGGGCCGAGACTTTATCAGCTTCAGCTTTGCTTGGGAAGCCCCCAAACACACAACTTCCAGTTCCGGTGAGTTTTGCTTCGGTAAATTTACCTAACAAATTCAAAGCGTTACGTACATCTGGATAACGCCTTGCTACCACCGGTAAGCAGTCATTTCGACTGTTTCCCTTGGGAACGGGGCGCACTTTAATGGGAGAAGAGTTACGTGTCAACAACGGATCTGAAAAAATTTCTGCTGTACTTACAGAGACTTGCGGCACAAGCACGAGATACCACGGTTCTTCGGGGTCCACAGGGGTCAGTTTCTCCCCCACGCCTTCGGCGAAAGCCGCGTGTCCACGCACGAAAACCGGGACGTCCGCGCCCAGCGTCAGGCCCAAAGCGGCCAGCCGATCCTCATCCCAATCCAGTTGCCAGAGATGGTTGAGGCCCAGCAAAGTTGTCGCGGCATTTGAGCTGCCGCCACCGATGCCACCGCCCATGGGTAATATTTTTTCGATCCAGATGTCGATCCCGAGCGAACAACCGGATTGCTCCTGAAGTTTTTTTGCGGCTCGAACAATCAGGTTGCTGTCGTGAGGAACGCCATCGAATTCGGTGTGCAAACGAATCACGCCGTCATCGCGAACGGCGAAAGTTATTTCATCGCCGTAATCGAGAAACTGAAAAATCGTCTGCAGTTCGTGATAACCGTCTTCACGGCGACCGAGGATGTGCAGCATCAGATTGAGTTTGGCCGGCGAGGGCAGCGTCAAGCGAGGAGCTGTCATGATCACTGCCCCAGCTTGCGTGGTTGCCATTCCTTGATCACCAGCGTGACATCAAGGTCGGTGCCGTGCAGTTTGATCCGCTCGGGCAGCCAATAGCCGTTTTGTTCGGCGTAACTGAGGTATTCCACCTGCCAGCCATCTTGCTCGAGATTGGCCAGGCGGCTGTCGGCATCCAGCGTCAGGTGACTTTTGCTGTCCGGGGCCGGGAGCCCGCGAACCCACCAGGCCAGATTGGACACCGGCAGTTTCCAGCCGAGCTGTTCCTCGACCAGCGCTTCGGGCGTCGTCGCGTCATAGCGACCCTGATTGGCCACTTCCAGCGACACTTTGCCCGGGCGACCGGTCAAGCGAGCCGCGCCTCGACCCAGCGGGCCGGAAAGTCGGATGTCGTAGTAATCCTGTCGCTGCAACCAGTACAGCGTACCGCTGCCCGAGTCCTTGGGCGCACGAATGCCGATTTTGCCGTTGATCTGCCAGCCATCGAGGCTGGTCAATTGCTGTTTGTATTGGCGCCATTGGGCCGGGTTGCCTTGACCCTGGACCGATTCGCGGGCGCCGAAGCCCGCGCAACCGGCGAGCAGGGCAATGAAGCTGAAAACGATGAGGTGGCGCAAAAACATAACTTAAAGAGTCTCTGATCCGGTCAGGCGCTTGATGGTGCTGCGCAGGGCGGGGCTGTCGGGTTGTTCCTTGAGGAACTTGCCCCATATTTGCTTGGCTTCGCGTTGCTTGCCGTTGGCCCACAGGACTTCGCCCAGGTGAGCGGCCACTTCCTGATCGGGAAAACGCTCCAGGGCCTGGCGCAGATACCGCTCGGCTTCATCCAGATTGCCCAGGCGGAAGTTCACCCAGCCGAGGCTGTCGAGCACCGCCGGGTCTTCCGGATTGATGTGGTGCGCCTGTTCGATCAAGGCCTTGGCTTCAGCGTAACGCGTTGTGCGGTCGGACAGGGTGTAGCCGAGGGCGTTCAACGCCATCGCATTGTCCGGGTCGCGCTTGATGATCAGTCGCAGGTCTTTCTCCATCTGCGCCAGGTCATTGCGTTTTTCCGCCTGCATGGCGCGGGTGTAAAGCAGGTTCAGGTCGTCCGGGTATTTTTGCAGTGCTGTTTGCAGCACTTGCCAGGCTTTGTCCGGCTGCTTGTTGGCAGACAAGGTCTCGGCTTCGACCAGGTACAACTGGATCGCGTAATCGGGCTGCGCGTCGCGCTCCGCCTGCAGGCGTCTCTGCGCTTCAGCGGTCTTGCCGTTGTTGATCAGAATGTCGGTCTGGCGTAACTGCGCCGGCAGGTAGTCTTTGCCGGGGCCGACCTGAGCGTATTCGATCAGCGCGCCTTGCGGGTCATTACGCTCTTCAGCAATACGGCCCAGGTTCAGGTGCGCGGAGTCGACGTGGCTATCCCGGGCGATCAGGTCTTCCAGGTAACCCTTGGCCTCATTCCAGGCCTTGGCTTCCAGGCAGACCAGTGCCAGGGAATAACGTAGTTCGTCGTCTTCCGGGTATTGCTGAACAAGGCTTGAGAATTCGGCCTTGGCGTCTTCCATGCGGTCCTGTTCAACCAGCATGCGCGCATAAGTCAGGCGCAGGCGTTTGTCGTCCGGGTATTTCTTGATGCTTTTTTGCAGCAGCGGCAGGGCTTCGTCGCCACGATTGAGCGTTTGCAGCAGGCGCGCGCGCAGGAGGATCGGCGCAATTTCGCCTTCTTCCGGTGGATTGTTTTCCAGCAGGGCCAGTGCGCCCTTGGTGTCGCCGTCCTGTTGCAGCAGCAGGGCCTTGCCGAAGATCAACTGGCTGTTATGCGGATGGCGCAGCAGTAAACGGTCAAAACTCTTCATCAGGCCATTGCGCGTGTCCTGGTCGGTATCGGCCGCGGACAGGGCAAGGAAGTCGAAATGCGTGTCGCCCTTGCCTTGCAGGACTTTCTCCATATAAGCCATGGAGTCGTCATATCGCCCGGCGCGAGCCAGTTGCACGGCAGCGGCTCGTTGCGCCTCGAGATCATTGGGGGCGTTTTTCGCCCAGATCAACGCGGTATCCAGGGCTGCCTGGTCGGCGCCTAGGTACTCGGCGATGCGGAAGGCCCGCTCGGAGATGCCCGGATCCTGGGTATTGATGGCCTGGGTCACGTAGTTGTCCAGCGCAATGTCGAAACGATTGCGTTGGCCAGCCAGTTCGGCGCTCAGCAGGCTGAAGATGGTTTCTTCACTGAATGAGCTGTAAACCTTGGGCTTTTCAGGGGCTGGAGTGCTGTCTTCGACCGGCGACGTACCGTCCGACGAAACGGGTGCCAAGGCCTGGCAGCCGCTGAGGAAGACAAAAGCGAGGAGCAACGCGGAAGATCTATTCATATAGGAAGAGGACGACTAACCTGCGGTCGGATCATCATGACACAAGCCTTCGGCCAAACATAACCGAGTCTCGAATGAGGCCTTTATAGAGGCAGGTCATTGGGACAATAGTCAGCGGTAGTTGTTCTGGCTCTGTCGAAGTAGGACAATTGCCGGCTTCACGTCACTATCAGCGACCTTGAATGGCCTTCCTTGCACTCGGTATTAACCACAAGACTGCTTCAGTAGACGTCCGCGAGCGCGTGGCCTTTACCCCTGAGCAGCTGGTGGAGGCCTTGCAGCAGCTCTGCCGACTCACCGACAGCCGCGAAGCTGCGATCCTCTCCACCTGCAATCGCAGTGAGCTCTATATAGAACAGGATCACCTTTCGGCTGACATCGTGTTGCGCTGGCTGGCCGATTACCATCATTTGAGCCTCGAAGAGCTGCGCGCGAGCAGTTATGTGCACGAAGATGATGCGGCAGTTCGTCACATGATGCGGGTCGCCTCCGGGCTCGATTCGCTGGTGTTGGGTGAACCACAGATTCTCGGCCAGATGAAATCGGCCTACGCCGTCGCGCGAGAGGCCGGGACCATCGGTCCGCTGCTCGGTCGCCTGTTCCAGGCCACCTTCAATGCGGCCAAGCAGGTGCGCACCGACACCGCCATCGGCGAAAACCCGGTGTCCGTGGCGTTTGCCGCGGTCAGCCTGGCTAAACAGATCTTCAGTGACCTGCAACGTAGCCAGGCCTTGCTGATCGGCGCCGGCGAGACCATCACACTGGTCGCCCGTCACCTGCATGAACTGGGTGTAAAGCGCATCGTTGTCGCCAACCGCACCCTGGAGCGCGCCAGCATTCTGGCCGAGCAGTTTGGCGCTCACGCGGTCCTGCTCTCGGAAATTCCGGCTGAACTGGTGCGCAGCGACATCGTCATCAGCTCCACCGCCAGCCAGTTGCCGATCCTCGGTAAAGGGGCGGTTGAAAGCGCATTGAAACTGCGTAAACACAAGCCGATCTTCATGGTAGACATCGCCGTACCGCGCGATATTGAGCCTGAAGTCGGCGAGTTGGACGACGTTTACCTCTATAGCGTCGACGATCTCCACGAAGTGGTCGCCGAAAACCTCAAGAGTCGTCAGGGCGCAGCCCAGGCGGCGGAAGAGATGGTCTCGGTGGGCGCCGAAGATTTCATGGTGCGCCTGCGCGAGCTCGCGGCGGTGGATGTGCTCAAGGCTTATCGTCAACAAAGCGAGCGCATGCGCGACGAAGAATTGCAGAAGGCCCAGCGCATGCTGGCCAACGGCAGCAGCGCCGAAGACGTGCTGGTGCAAATGGCGCGTGCTTTGACCAACAAACTGATGCACGCACCGAGCGTGCAGTTGAAAAAGCTCTCTGCCGAAGGCCGCCTCGATGCGCTGGCCATGGCCCAGGAACTCTTTGCCCTGAATGAGGGCTCATCGGATAGCTTTTCGGATAAGAAACCGCAATGAAAGCGTCACTGCTCAATAAGCTGGACATCCTCCAGGACCGTTTCGAGGAATTGACCGCCTTGCTTGGCGACGGCGAAGTCATTTCCGATCAGAACACATTCCGCATGTATTCCAAGGAATACGCGGAAGTCGAGCCGATTGTCGAAACCTATAAACAGTTGCTCAAGGTGCAAGGCGACCTCGAAGGCGCCCAGGCACTGCTCAAGGACAGCGACCCGGACATGCGCGAAATGGCCGTGGAAGAGGTTCGCGAAGCCAAGGAGCAACTGGTTGAACTTGAAGCCAGCCTGCAACGCATGCTGCTACCCAAGGACCCGAACGACGGCCGTAACGTGTTCCTTGAAATCCGCGCCGGCACCGGCGGTGATGAAGCGGCGATTTTCTCCGGCGACCTGTTCCGCATGTATTCGCGTTACGCCGAGCGTCGCGGCTGGCGGGTGGAGATCCTCTCGGAGAACATCGGCGAGCACGGCGGCTATAAAGAAGTCATCGCCCGGGTTGAAGGCGAGAACGTTTACGGCAAGCTGAAATTCGAATCCGGCGCGCACCGCGTACAACGGGTTCCGGCCACCGAATCCCAAGGGCGCATCCACACCTCGGCCTGCACCGTGGCCGTGTTGCCTGAGCCTGACGAGCAGGAAGCGATCGAGATCAACCCGGCGGATTTGCGTGTCGATACTTACCGCTCTTCCGGTGCCGGCGGCCAGCACGTCAACAAGACCGACTCGGCGATCCGCATCACGCACTTGCCGTCCGGTATCGTCGTGGAGTGCCAGGAAGAACGTTCCCAGCACAAAAACCGCGCCCGGGCGATGTCCTGGCTGTCGGCCAAACTCAATGACCAGCAGACCAGCGCAGCGGCCAATGCCATCGCTAGCGAGCGCAAGTTGCTGGTCGGCTCAGGCGATCGCTCCGAGCGGATTCGCACGTATAACTTTGCCCAGGGCCGGGTCACCGACCACCGGGTCAACCTGACGCTGTATTCCCTCGACGAAATCCTTGCCGGTGGCGTCGATGCGGTGATCGAGCCGTTGCTGGCCGAGTTCCAGGCCGACCAACTGGCGGCGATAGGTGAGTAAATGACGATCATTGCCAGTTTGTTGCGCGCCGCCGTTTTGCCCGACTCGCCCACAGCGCGCCTGGATGCCGAGTTGTTGCTGGCGGCGGCGTTGGGCAAGTCCCGCAGTTTTTTGCATACCTGGCCCGAGCGCATTGTCCCAAGCGAGGCGGCGCTGAAGTTTGCCGAGTTCCTGCAACGTCGCCGTGGCGGTGAGCCAGTGGCGTACATTCTCGGTCAGCAAGGTTTCTGGAAGCTTGATCTGGAAGTCGCACCGCACACACTGATCCCGCGCCCGGACACTGAATTGCTGGTGGAAGCCGCGCTGGAACTGTTGCCCGCCACACCCGCCAAGGTCCTCGACCTCGGCACCGGCAGCGGGGCCATTGCCTTGGCCCTGGCCAGCGAACGTCCGGCGTGGCGAGTCACCGCGGTGGATCGCGTGCTCGAAGCCGTGGCCCTTGCCGAACGCAATCGTCAGCGCCTGCACCTGAACAACGCCACCGTCCTGAGCAGCCATTGGTTCAGTGCGCTGCAAGGTCAGCGCTTTCAACTGATCATCAGCAACCCGCCTTACATCGCCTCGGCCGATCCACATCTGGTTGAAGGTGACGTGCGCTTTGAGCCGGCCAGTGCCTTGGTCGCAGGCGTCGATGGGCTGGATGACCTGCGGCTGATCGTCGCCCAGGCGCCGGATCATCTTGAGGCGGGTGGCTGGCTGATGCTCGAACACGGTTACGATCAAGCCACGGCCGTGCGTGATTTGCTGCTGAGTCGTGGTTTTGAAGAAGTCCACAGCCGCACCGATCTGGGCGGTCACGAACGTATCAGCCTGGGGCGCCTGCCGTGCTGAATGATCAGGAATTGTTGCGCTACAGTCGGCAGATTCTGTTGCAACACGTCGACATCGACGGTCAGTTGCGGCTCAAGGAAAGCCGCGTATTGATCGTCGGTCTCGGCGGGCTTGGCTCGCCGGTTGCGCTGTACCTGGCTGCGGCCGGCGTCGGCGAGCTGCATCTGGCGGACTTCGACAGCGTCGATCTGACCAACCTGCAACGTCAGATCATTCACGACACCGACAGCGTGGGCCTGAGCAAGGTCGACTCGGCGATTCACCGACTGGCTGCGATCAATCCCGAGATTCAGTTGATCGCCCATCGCACCGCGCTGGACGAAGACACTTTGGCCGCCGCCGTAGCCGCCGTGGATCTGGTGCTCGACTGCTCCGACAATTTCTCCACCCGTGAAGCGGTCAACGCTGAGTGTGTGGCTGCGCGCAAACCGCTGGTCAGTGGCGCGGCGATTCGGCTCGAAGGGCAATTGTCGGTGTTCGACCCGCGTCGCCCGGAAAGTCCGTGCTACCACTGTTTATACGGGCACGGCAGCGAAGCCGAATTGACGTGCAGCGAAGCCGGGGTCATCGGACCGTTGGTGGGGCTGGTGGGCAGCCTTCAGGCGCTGGAGGCGATGAAGCTGCTGGTCGGTTTCGGCGAACCGCTGGTGGGTCGCCTGTTGTTGATCGATGCCTTGGGCTCACGCTTTCGTGAGCTGCGGGTCAAACGTGATCCGGGTTGCAGCGTCTGTGGTTCGACACATGCGTGAAGCGCCTATCGGCGTGTTCGACTCCGGCGTCGGCGGGCTCTCGGTGCTGGCCGAGATCCAGCGCCTGCTGCCCAACGAGTCTTTGCTGTATGTCGCCGACTGCGGGAATATTCCCTACGGCGAGAAAACCCCCGCATTCATCCAGCAACGCTGCAGCGTCATGGCCGAATTTTTTCAGCGCCAAGGCGCGAAGGCCTTGGTGCTGGCCTGCAACACGGCGACGGTCGCCGGGGTTGCGGACTTGCGGCGCGATTATCCGCAATGGCCCATCGTCGGCATGGAGCCCGCTGTCAAACCGGCCGCTGCCGCGACCCGTAGCGGAGTGGTCGGCGTGCTCGCCACAACCGGCACGTTGCAGAGTGCCAAATTCGCCGCTTTGCTCGACCGTTTCGCCACGGATGTGCGGGTCATTACCCAACCATGCCCGGGCTTGGTAGAGCTGATTGAAAACGGCGATCTGCACAGCGAGGCATTGCGCCAGTTGCTGGCCAGTTATGTCGGACCGCTGCTCGGTGCCGGCTGCGACACAATTATTCTCGGTTGCACGCATTACCCCTTCCTAAAGCCGTTGCTAAAGCAGATGATCCCAGAAGACATCAGCCTGATCGACACCGGCGCCGCTGTAGCGCGGCAACTTCAGCGCCTGTTGGCCGAGCGTGAATTGCTCGCCGAAGGACCTGCTCGCGCTGCACAGTTCTGGACGAGTTCCGATCCGGAACATTTCAGAAATATATTGCCGATCCTGTGGAATTCGTCTGGTGTTGTGCGAAGCTTTGAGCAATAACTGAAAAGTTGGGGGAGCAGCGAATAATTGGGATGAACTTCTGATTAAGCGTCGACTTCTATAGCGAGAAGCAACAAAAAAACCATACGAAATCGTTCGCAAAAGGATGTTTCTAGTGAAGCGACTATTCTGCTTGGCTGCGATTGCGGCCGCACTGATGGGGCAAAGCTTTACCGCACAGGCGGCAGGCGTGGAGTTCGGGGTCGGCCAGACCGGTAATTCAACCATGACCTATCGGCTGGGCATGCAGTTCGACTGGGACAAGAGTTGGTTGCAAAGTGACGTTGGTCGTCTGACCGGTTACTGGAGTGGTGCCTACACCTATTGGGAAGCCGACAAGACCTCCAACAACAACAGCCTGTCCTTCTCTCCGGTGTTCGTTTACGAGTTTGCCGGCCAGACCGTCAAACCTTATGTCGAGGCGGGGATTGGTGTCGCATTTTTCTCTCATACCAAACTTGATGACAGCAGAATGGGCGAGTCTTTCCAGTTTGAAGACCGGATAGGGTTTGGCTTGCGCTTCGCGGGCGGACATGAAGTCGGGATTCGTGCGACGCACTATTCCAACGCCGGGCTTAATAGCTGGAACGACGGTGTAGAGAGTTACGCGTTGCACTACACGATGCCGTTGTAAGACTCGATGCCTTAAATGTGGGAGCGAGCCTGCTCCCACATCAGATTTTCGGTGTCTTTCAATTACCGATACGCCGTGGTGATCCCTTGGCGTTCTTCGATGCACTCCGGCGCGCCCATCTCGAATTCCCGGCAGATCAGCGGGCGTTTTTCGTAGATGGTGCACATCATGCTGTTGCGATCCAGCGCAGCACACCAGCCGTCATCCAGCCGCAGCATGACTTCCCCACCCCAATCATCGGTATCGATAAAACGTTCGGGCACGCCCGTGTCCGTGATCAGCATCACTTCGAGCTGGCAGCAGCATGCCGCGCAGGTCGAGCACGTGACGGCCGACTCGGTGATTTGCGTGTGGGGAATGGTTTTCATGGCGCGCAGTGTAAGGCAGTGGGACGATGCTGTGTGAAAGGCCTGACGGACGCTAGCTGCGTGTGTCTGACGCCAGCCGCCGGGCCATGAAATGCAACGTGGGAAACAGCCCTGCCCAGAGCACTGCAATGCCCAGCAACGTTGGCGCCTGACCGTAGGGAAACTGCACGCCAGCCAGTTGTCCGCCAGCGTAATAAGACAACGGCCCACCCACGGCGCCCAGCAAGCTGGCGAGCCACCATGGGTTTGCGCTCCATTGCAGGCAATGACGCAATGTGGTTGCCAGTAACGCCCATAACAGCATCAGCCAAAGCGGAATCAAGGGCGCGACTTCGTTGAACTCGAACACGCCCAGCCAGCGCAACGTACTGTCGACGGTGGTGCCCAGCAACACAATGCTGAGGATCAAACGGCCTTCATCCGCCCAGCGACTTATCCACAGCAAATGAATCACCAGCGCCGTCAGGGCCAACAACAACCACAAACTGTCGCCACCGAGCACGCAGGCAAACCAGCCAAGCTGAAACAACAGGGCATTGGCGAGGCGTTCAAGCATCAAAACGGCCCAGCAGTGGCGCCGGCATCGCCGCCGGTTTGGCCAACAACAATTGCGCGGTGCCGATGGTGCGCTCCAGAAATCCACCTTCGCAGTAGCACAGGTAAAATTCCCACAGTCGCAGGAACGCCTCGTCGTAGCCCAATTCGCTCAAGCGACCGTGGGCGCGGCGAAAATTCTCGTGCCACAGGCGCAGGGTTCGTGCGTAGTGCAGGCCGAAATCTTCCATGTGCAGCAGGTTCATGTCGGTGTCACGACTGATGACTTCCAGCATCTTCTGCACACAGGGCAGGGCGCCGCCAGGAAAGATGTAACGCTGAATGAAATCGACGCTGCCCTTGGCCTGCTCGTACCGTTGTTCGCGGATAGTGATCGCCTGCAGCAGCATCAAGCCGTTACTTTTGAGCAGATGGGCGCATTGCTTGAAATACACCGGCAAGAAGCGATGACCTACCGCTTCGATCATTTCGATCGACACCAGTTTGTCGTACTGCCCGGTGAGGTCGCGGTAATCCTTGAGCAGCAGCGTGACCTGGTCCTGCAAGCCGAGGGCTTCGATTCGTTGTGCGGTAAACGCGTACTGCTCTTTTGAAAGGGTAGTGGTGGTGACCTTGCAGCCGTAATTCTGCGCGGCATAGAGCGCCATGCTGCCCCATCCGGTGCCGATTTCCAGCAAGTGATCACTCGGTTTCAGCGCGAGTTTGCGGCAGATTCGTTCCAGTTTGTTCAGTTGGGCCTGTTCCAGACTGTCTTCGTCTGTCAGGAATTGCGCGGCGGAATACATCATCGTCGGGTCGAGAAACTGTTCAAACAGGTCATTGCCCAGGTCGTAGTGCGCCTCGATGTTTTTCTGCGAGCCCTTGCGGGTGTTGCGATTGAGCCAGTGCAGGCCCTGGACGAAAGGCCGGCCAAGTTTTGCCAGGCCACCTTCCAGCGCATCGAGGACCTCAAGGTTGCTGACAAAAACACGCACCACGGCGGTCAGGTCCGGCGAAGTCCAGTAGCCGTGGATGAACGCTTCGCCGGCGCCGATCGATCCGTTACTGGCCACCAGTCCCCACGCAGCCGCGTCGAGAATATGGATTTCCCCCAGCAAATGACTGCCCACGTTACCGAAGACCTGCCTTTCGCCGTCTTCGATGACCACCAGTTGCCCGTGTTGCAGCTGCGCCAGTTGCCGCAACACACCACGGCGCAGTAACGATCCGGTCAGGCCGTGGGTGCTGAGCAGATTGAATTTGGCCGAGGCACTAGAGCATTTCATGACGGCGATCCTTGGGCGGAATCAGGGCGGTTTTAAAGCTGCCATCGGCAGCCTGATGAGCAAAGATCGGCATGCGCTTGAGCAGCAGGCGCAGGGCTTGCCAGTAGATCGCCAGACAGGTTTTCGCTGTCATCCACGGAAAACGTCGCAAGTAACGGTGCAGGCTGGAGCGATCCAGCGTTTCGCGTTTGAGGTTGAGCGTGGCGTCGAACACTTTCAGTTCGCCCTGCCAGTCCGCCATGTGCACGCCAAGCTTTTGCGCCGCAGGGCTGAAGCTCATTCGGTATTCCAGATCCGGTGGCAAGAACGGCGAGACGTGAAATGCCTTCGCAACGGCGAAATGCTGATGGAAATCGCCAATGTCCTCCGGGGTTTTGGCTGGCAGGACATAGTGATAACGCTCGCGCCACGGGGTGTTGGTGACTTCACAGAGAATGGCCGCCAGCTGCCCGTCTGCTTCATGGCAGTAGAAAAAACTCACCGGGTTGAACGACAGGCCCCAACTGCGAGGCTGGGTCAGCAGACAGATCGAGCCTTGTGGCGTGTGGCCAATGGCTTGGCTGACAAGGGTTCGCACCGCATCAATAAGAGGTGTGCCGCTGCCGGTATAGGTTTTCAGGTAATCGCTCTCGCGAAACGAAAACGCTGCGAAACGACTGCGCCCCGAGAGCGGTGACAGGCCGAGCACGGCGTCTTGCTCGCTGAGGTCCAGGTACAGCAGGCCGATCCGGTAACGGAATGCGTGGGGCTTGGGGACAAATCGCCGATGGGCAATCCAGCCGCTATAGAGGGCGCTGTTCACAACACCTCTCCAAACGCGCGCGCCACGCGCAAGGCGCTGACCACGCCGTCTTCGTGAAAGCCGCTGGCCCAATAGGCACCGCAATACCAAGTGTGTTGCGCGCCATCCAGTTCTTCCCAACGGTTTTGCGCGGCGACGGCAGCCAGGCTGTATTGCGGATGGGCGAAATTGGTTTTGGCGAGCACGTTGCCCGGGCTGATGCCGGCGCTCTGATTGAGGCTGACGCAGAACGTGGTCTCGCTCTGGATGCCTTGCAAAATGTTCATGTCATAGGTGACCGCAGCCCGAGTGTGGCCGGGACCGCCGAGTCGGTAATTCCAGCTGGCCCAGGCCAGTTTTCGCACGGGCAGCAGGCGTGTGTCGGTATGCAACACCACTTCGTTGTCGGCGTAGGGCAGGGCACCGAGGATGGAGCTTTCAGCATCGCTGGGCTTTGCCAGCAATTTCAGGGCTTGATCGCTGTGGCACGCAAACACCACTTTGTCGAATCGCTCGCTGCCGGCGGCGCTGTGGATTACGACACCTTCTTCGTCGCGTTCGACCCGGGTCACTGGGCAGTTGAGGCGGATGTTCTCTTTAAAGCTCGCCGTCAATGGCTTGATGTAGGCACTTGAGCCACCTTCAATCACCTGCCATTGCGGGCGATTGTTGACGGACAGCAGGCCGTGGTTTTTGAAGAATCGGATAAAGAATTGCAGCGGGAATCCCAGCATATCGGCCATGGACATCGACCAGATCGCGGCCCCCATCGGCACGATGTAATGCAGGATGAATCGCTCGCCGTAGCCGTTGGCTTTCAGGTATTGGTCCAGCGTGATGTCGACAGCGATGCGGCCTTCATCCAGGTCGCGGCTGGCTTGTTTGTTGAAACGCAGGATGTCGCGCAGCATTCCCCAGAATCCTGGTGACAACAGATTTCGACGTTGGGCGAACAGGCTGTTGAGGGTATTGCCGTTGTACTCCAGGCCGGAGTCCGGGTCCGTTACCGAAAAGCTCATTTGCGTCGGCTTGAACCCCACGCCGATCTGACCCAGCAGGCGAATGAAATTCGGATAGGTCCAGTCGTTGAAGACGATGAAACCCATGTCCACGGCGTGACGCTGGCCATCGACGCTCACGCCCTCGGTGTGAGTGTGCCCGCCGAGCCGGTCACTGGCTTCGAACAGAGTGATCTCGTGACTGCGATTGAGCAGGTAGGCGCTGGTCAGGCCCGAGATGCCACTGCCGATAATAGCGATGTTCATGGCACATCCTGGATCGGTGGAGGGCTGCGGACCATACGCTTGCCGATTGCCAATTTGACTCGGTTGGGCATTTTCGACAGAGGCCAGAGAACCGCCATGAACAGTCCCGGAAAGGCGATTTCCAGTGGGTGGTGTTTGAGTTTGGCGAAGATGTGCCGGGCGGCTTTGGCGACCGGCCAACTGAGCGGCATCGGGAAGTCGTTTTTCGCGGTCAGCGGCGTTTCGACAAACCCCGGGCTGACCACCGTGACATCGATGCCTTCCGGCGCAAGATCAATGCGCAGGGATTCGAACAGGTAACGTAACCCGGCCTTCGATGCGCCATAGGCTTCGGCCCGCGGAAGCGGCAGGTACGTCACCGAACTGGCCATGCCGACGAGATGCGCCGCCGTGCCCTTGCGTAGCAGCGGCAACGCGGCCTCGATGCAATAGGCGCTCGCCAGCAGGTTGGTGCGCACCACGTGCTCGACGATCGACGCATCGAACTGCTGAACGTCGACGTATTCGCAGGTGCCGGCGTTGAGAATAACCGTGTCCAGAGAGCCCCATTGCCGGGCAATTTGCTCACCGATCTCACGCACTTCCTGGCTGTTGGTCAGGTCTCCCGGCACCACCAGCACTTGCCCGGGATAGCGCAGGGACAGGACTTTCAATACCGCTGTATTGCGCGAACTCACGGCCAGATGAGCACCGGTCTTCAGTATTTCTTCGGCCAGCGAGGCGCCGATGCCACTGCTGGCTCCGGTCAGCCAGTACCGCCGTGGAGGTACAAGACTCATCCCATTCTCCTTTTCAGCCAGGCAATCGCCCGACCCAATACGGGTAAATGTTCGTAAAGCAGTGCCCCGGCATCGAAGTAATCCCGTTGGCTATAAACCTTGTCGCGCCAGCGCAGGTGCGAGCACCCGTCGACTCGAATCAGCCGGCCGCCCGCCAGGCGTGGATGACGGTAGCTCATGACCCAGCGCAAGTAACCCTCGCCATCGCCGATCTGGTCAAAGCCGTGAAAGTCGAAACGAAGTTCACTGACGTTGGCGTAGAGCTCGCCGAAGTAGTGGCTCAATTGTCCGAGGCCTTGCACTTCGTGCAGGGGATCGGTGAAGCGTATGTCGTCGGTGTAAAGCTCACCCAGGCGCTGCAAATTGTCTTTGTTCAACAGCACGAAGTGCTGGGCAAAACGCCGCAGGAAATCACTCATGAGCCCCTCCTGCGTCTTGTCGTGACGGCAGGTTTTTGAACGCGGCCAAGGCCCGCTGGCGTGAGGTGCTGAGGTTGACGATCGGTGACGGATAATCCGCCACGCCGAACAGGCCGCCAAGGTTCGCCGGGTTGTGCACTTCTTTTTTATTCAGACCGGCTAGTTCTGGAAGCCAGTGCTTGATGAACACACCCTCGGCGTCGAATTTCTCCGACTGGCTCAACGGATTGAAAATACGGAAATAGGGTGCTGAGTCAGTCCCCGTCGAAGCGCTCCACTGCCAGCCACCGTTGTTCGCCGCCAGGTCGCCGTCGATCAAGTGGCGCATGAAAAAACGTTCGCCTTCACGCCAGTCGATCAGCAGGTTCTTGGTCAGGAACATCGCGACCACCATGCGCAAGCGGTTGTGCATCCAGCCGGTCTCAAGCAGTTGGCGCATGGCGGCGTCGATGATCGGCAGGCCGGTGCGGGCTTCTTGCCAGGCGGCCAGTTCCTGCGGGGCATCGCGCCAGGCCAACGCTTCGGTTTCCGGGCGGAAGGCGCGGTGACGCGAAACCCGTGGGTAGCCCACCAGAATGTGTTTATAGAACTCGCGCCACAACAGTTCATTGATCCAGGTGACCGCGCCGACCTTACCGCTTTCGAACTCACCCTGATTACTGTGTAGTGCGGCGTGCAAACACTGGCGTGGAGAAATCACGCCGGCGGCGAGATACGCCGAGAGTTGGCTGGTGCCGGGTTTGGCCGGGAAATCGCGCTCGTTCTTGTAATAGTCGATCTGGGCGTCGGCGAAGGTGTCGAGGCGCCGACAGGCCTCGCGCTCACCGGCCGGCCAGAGTGCCCGCAAGCTGTCGCTCGGGGTTTCGAAACCGGTAATGTTTGACGGCATCAGGTCGCTGCTGATCGCCAGCGGCGTCTGCGCTGCGGGGGCTGCGACCAACCGGGGAAGCGAGCGGTGGAGGCGCTCGTAACAGACCTTGCGGAACTGGCTGAACACCTGGAAATACGTGCCGGTCTTGGTCAGCACAGTGCCCGGCTTGAACAGCAATTGATCGAGGTAACTATAGAAGTCGATGCCGTTGGCATTCAGCGTTTCACTCACGGCCGCGTCACGACGACTTTCATGAACGCCGTACTCCTCGTTGACATGCACTGCGCCGACCTTCAATTGCCGACACAGATCGAGCAGCACATTCGGTGCGTCCTCCCAGCGCGACGCCTCGCGGATCAGCAAAGGGATGTTCAGTTCGGCCAGTGCTTGGCTCAGCTCACTGAGGTTACGTAGCCAGAAATCCACTTTGCACGATGCGTCATCGTGCGCCAGCCATTGCTCGGGGCTCAACAGGTAAACCGCCACTGTCGGGCCGCGCTCGGCGGCCGCCGACAGGGCGGTGTTGTCATGCAGGCGCAAGTCGCTGCGCAGCCAGATCAATTGCATGGTGGTGTCCGCACGATTCATTTAAATAAGCCCTCGCTGAACCATGTCCTGGTGGACCGATAACGGGTCTTCGGCCAGGAATAAATCAGCGATCTCACTGGTTTTTACGGACAACTCGGCAAGGTGGATGCATACCGTTGGTCCGGCAATCATTTTTGGGCAACTGATGCCGTTCAATAGTTTTGGCAGCTGCGCAAGATTCATGGCTTTGCTGGAATACAGCAGTACGCCGCGGGCTTGCAGGTGATCGACCGCCAGGGCGAGCTCGCCAGCCGGCAGTGGCCAGTCGAAGACTTCCACCGGGCAATCGGCGCTGCTGACCAGCCAGGCGGTCAGCCACAGGTGAGGTTCCAGTGGCAGGTCCGAGTAATTGATCAACAGCAGCGGTGCAGTACGCAACTGACGATTGTTATGGTAGATGCGCGCACCGAATTTGCTGCGTAGCCAGGAATAGAAAAACACGCGTTCCATTTGCGCGCCGAACTGGCCCTGCCAGCGTTGTTCCAGTTCTGCCAGTAATGGCATCAGCAGTTGTTCGCACAATGTGCGGGGCGGATACAACGCCATGGCCTGGTTGACGGTGTCATCCAGGGTGCGTTCGTTGAGGTGCGTCACTGCCTGCAACAACGTCTGGCAGAGCACCTGCCAGTCGTTCTCGACGACTTCGGAAAAGGCCTGAGGCGTATCGAGCAGTTGCTTGACCTGGCTGACGGCCACGCCGCGATTGAGCCAAGTGAGAATCGTCAAAATCCGTTGCACGTGTTCGGCAGAAAACAGGCGATGACCCTTGGGCGTGCGCTGGGGCACGATCAGGCCATAACGCCGTTCCCAGGCCCGCAGTGTCACGGCGTTGACCCCGGTTTGGCGCGCCACTTCACGAATCGGCAGCCAGCCTTCGTCCAGGGCTTTCTTGAAGTCGGCGCCCAGGTCTTCGCTGGCGCTGCTGTCGAGTGGGCTTTTCATGACATTGCCATTAAATCGAGTTTCGCAGGCTGAGGTTTTCCGGGTGCGGTTGCAGGTAAACCTGCTGCGCAATGTACGGATCCGGGTGTTGGCGAAAGAAATGTTTGAGCAGGGTCAGTGGCACCACCAGCGGCACGATGCCTTGGCGATACTGGCCTATGACATGCTGCATTTCCTGTTTGTCTTCAGGGCTGATGGCGCGTTTGAGATAGCCGCTGATGTGTTGCAGGACATTGGTGTGGGTGCGGCGTGTGGCGCATTTTTTCAATGCCGCCATCAATTCGCTGAAATAGCGCGGGCCCAGTTCCTGCGGATCGGTCTGGGCCATGTTGCCCAGCAGATTACCCAGGGTTTTGTATTGCTCCGGGTTGTGGGCCATCAACAGGTATTTGTAACGCGAGTGAAAGTCGGTGAGGCCGCGCCGGGTCAGGCCTTCCTGCAACAGCTGCTGCCAGGCGCTGTAGGCGAACACTCGGGTGAGAAAGTTCTCGCGCAATACCGGGTCGTTGAGGCGACCGTCTTCTTCCACTGGCAAGTCGGGGTGCAGGGCGCAGAACGCCTGGGCGTAAATGCCGCGTCCACCCCCGTCCACCGGAGAACCGTTGGCGTGATAGACCTTGACCCGATCGAGGCCGCAGGAAGGGGATTTCTGCATGAAGATGTAGCCGCAGATATCGACCAGTTCTGCGGCCATTTTCTGTCCGTACTCGGCGAGCGGTCGGGTAACGTTGATCTGAGGATTGACGGTGCCGACCGCCTCGGGATGGCTACCATCGCCGACCAGCCGAATCGGCTCGCGCGGTATGCCAAGGCCAATGGCGACTTCGGGGCACACCGGGACAAACTCGAAATAGTCCGTCAGGGTTCGACTGCACAACCGTGACTCCTTGTGCCCACCGTTGAAACGCACCTCGGCCCCCATCAAACAGGCGCTGATGGCGATTTTCGATTTGGTCGCTGGCTGTTCGCGCATCGGAAGCACCTCGAATCTAAACCTGTACAAAGTAGTGGCTCTGTACAACATGACTTCATCATAGATTCAAAGGTGTACAAGTCAAATTATTTGTATAGGTTTTTTTCGCGCAGACGCATTTCTTGTGGGGGCGCTATTTCCAGCCCGACAACCAGGTGTCGCTATCTTTGAGGGCTTGCCAGTCGAGCCGCTGATTGCGCTGGGTCAACACCGCCTGCAACTCGACGGTCAGCACAGTGCCTTCCTCATCGCGGAACAGCTCGGTCACCAGAAAGTGTTTTTCGCGCTTTTGCGGGTGGGCTGCTGTCCATTTCGACAGCAGCAATTTGCTGGGGTTGATGCGATTCATTGCAAGTGTTCATGCAAGCGGCGAGCGGCTTCCTGACCGCTGAGCCAGGCGCCTTCGACGCGCCCGGACAAGCACCAGTCGCCACACACGTACAAGCCCAGATCGGCATCCGCCAGTGCACCCCATTCATGACTGCTGGCGGGGCGGGCATAGAGCCAGCGGTGGGCCAGGCTGAAGGTCGGTGCGGGCATGGAGTCGTGTAACAGTTCGGCGAACGCGCCATGCAATTGCTCGATCACCGCTTCCTTGGACAGGTCGATATGTTGCCGGCTCCAGGCGCTTGTGGCGTGCAGCACCCAGGTGTCCATGGTGTTATCGCGTCCCGGTTTGCTACGGTTGCGAGCCAGCCAGTCCAGCGGGCTGTCCTGCACGAAGCAACCTTCCATGGGGGTGTCCAGCGGCGTATCGAACGCCAGCGCGACCGCCCAGGTCGGTTCCATTTTGACCCCGGCGGCGGCGCCCGCCAGTTTCGAGGCGGCAGCCAGCAACGCCGTGGCCTGAGGGGCTGGCGTCGCGATGATCACGTGACTGAACGGGCCATGCGTGAAGCCTTCGGCGTCTTGCAGATGCCAGTGTTCTTCACCGCGATAGACCTCGGTGATCCGGCAAGCGAAATGCACTTCCAGATCGCCGAGCAATCCGCGCGTGATGGCGCTCATGCGGGGTGTGCCGACCCAGCGGGTCTGTTCATCCGGCGACAGATTGAGCTGGCCGCCATGAAAGGTGTAGAGCTGCGGCGTCCATTCGGCGACCCAGCCTTTGGCTTGCCAGCGCTGGACCTCGGTGACGAAACGACGGTCGCGGGCGGTGAAATACTGGGCGCCCATATCCAGAGCACCCGCATCACTGCGCTTGCTCGACATACGTCCGCCACTGCCGCGGCTCTTATCAAAAAGTTGAACGACATGCCCGACGTCTGTCAGGGCTTGAGCGGCTGAGAGCCCGGCGATGCCGGTGCCGATGATTGCGATAGGTACAGTCATAGGGGCCTCGTTTACCTTTCTGTACAGACTACGCTCTGGATTAAACCTGTACAATATTGTTTTCTGGTATAACTTTTAGCGTTCTCGATCTGACAGCTTGGCCTATTGTTAAACACAGAGCCTGCCCGATACCAAAGATCCCTGCTTATAAAAATAGACTAGTGATCAGGGTAAAACGCCACGCGAGGAAGAAGTCATGCACATATTGCTGACCGGCGGTACTGGTTTGATAGGACGTCAACTCTGCCGACACTGGTTGAGTCAGGGGCATCGTCTGACTGTCGTGAGTCGTACACCTGCGAAAGTCGCGAAAATTTGCGGTGCCCAGGTGCGAGGCATCACGCAGCTCCAGGAGCTCGGACAAGAGCCCGTTGACGCGATTATCAACCTGGCGGGCGCGCCCATTGCCGACCGGCCATGGACATCCAGACGCAAAGCCTTGCTCTGGAGCAGTCGCATCACCCTGACCGAAAGCTTGCTGGCTTGGCTCGAAACCCGTGAGCAAAAACCACAGGTGTTGATCTCGGGTTCCGCTATTGGCTGGTATGGCGACGGTGGCGAGCGGGAGCTGACGGAAACGTCTGCGCCGGTCATTGATGATTTCGCCAGTCAGTTGTGCATCGCCTGGGAAGAAACCGCCCAGCGCGCCGAGGCCCTGGGTGTTCGGGTGGTGTTGATTCGAACCGGGTTGGTGCTGTCTGCCGAGGGCGGCTTTTTGTCGCGCCTTTTGCTGCCTTTCAAGCTGGGACTGGGCGGGCCTCTGGGCAGTGGTCGGCAATGGATGCCGTGGATTCATATCGACGATCAAATCGCCCTGATTGATTTTCTTCTGCATCGCAATGACGCCAGCGGTCCATATAATGCCTGCGCGCCTAAACCGGTGCGCAACAGCGAATTCGCCAAAACACTGGGCGGCGTGCTGCACCGCCCGGCGTTCATGCCGATGCCGGCCCTGGCTTTGAAAGTGTGCCTGGGCGAATTGTCACTGCTGTTGCTGGGAGGGCAGAAAGCCTTGCCGGTGCGCTTGCTGGAAGCGGGATTCACTTTCCAGTTCACTGATTTGCGCGCGGCCCTGGACGATCTGTCCAGCCGCCTCTGAAATAGGACGTTGCATGACCGATCACGCATTGCTTCTGGTCAACCTGGGTTCCCCTGCTTCCACGTCGGTGGCGGATGTACGCAGCTACCTCAACCAATTTCTGATGGACCCGTATGTGATCGACCTGCCATGGCCGGTACGTCGTCTTCTGGTGTCGCTGATCCTGATCAAGCGTCCGGAACAGTCGGCCCACGCCTATGCCTCGATCTGGTGGGAGGAGGGCTCGCCACTGGTGGTGCTCAGCCGTCGCCTGCAACAAGCCATGACTGCCCAATGGACCCACGGGCCGGTGGAGCTGGCAATGCGTTACGGCGAGCCGTCGATCGAGTCGAAACTGGTTCAGCTGGCGGCCCAGGGCCACAAAAGAATCACCCTTGCGCCGCTTTATCCGCAGTTCGCCGACAGCACTGTGACCACGGTGATTGAGGAAGCCAAGCGGGTGGTGCGCGAGAAGCAGCTCGACGTGCAGTTCTCGATTCTCCAGCCTTTCTACGATCAGCCGGAATACCTCGACGCATTGGTGGCCAGCGCCAAACCCTATCTGGAGCAGGACTACGATCACCTGCTGCTGAGTTTTCACGGTTTGCCGGAGCGGCACCTTACCAAGCTGGATCCGACGGGCAAGCATTGCTTCAAGAACGAGGAATGCTGCAAGAACGCTTCGCCACAGTCCATGACCTCCTGCTATCGCGCGCAGTGCCTGCGCACGGCGTCGGAGTTTGCCAAGCGCCTGGGGCTGTTGGAGGGTACGTGGTCGGTGTCTTTCCAGTCGCGTCTTGGCCGTGCGAAATGGATCGAACCCTATACCGAAGCACGCCTCGATGAGTTGGCTGGAATGGGCGTGAAAAAAGTCCTGGTGATGTGCCCGGCGTTCGTTGCCGATTGCATCGAGACGCTGGAAGAGATTGGTGATCGCGGGCGGGAGTTATTCCGCGAAGCGGGGGGAGAGGAGTTGGTGCTGGTGCCGTGCCTCAACGACGATCCGCAGTGGGTGCGGGCGTTGAACGCCTTGTGCGAACGAGCGCCGTTAGCGCTTTGATGATCGATCGTTCCCACGCGAGCGTGGGAACGATCAGTTCACTCAGAGCAAAGTCTCATTCGCCTTCTTGTGCTTCCAGCTGTCATTGCCTGGCAGCAGCAGGTTCAGCGCAATCGCTACCACCGCGCACAGCGCGATGCCTTTGAGGCCGAAGTCGTCGGGGCCAGTCCCGGTGCCGACCAGCACACCGCCAATCCCGAACACCAGGGTCACCGACACAATCACCAGATTGCGCGCTTCGCCCAGGTCGATCTTGTGGCGAATCAGGGTGTTCATCCCCACCGCAGCAATCGAACCGAACAGCAGGCACAGAATCCCGCCCATCACCGGCACCGGAATGCTTTGCAGCAGCGCGCCGAACTTGCCGATAAACGCCAGGCTGATGGCAAAGATCGCCGCCCAGGTCATGATTTTCGGGTTGTAGTTTTTGGTCAGCATCACCGCGCCCGTCACTTCGGCGTACGTGGTATTGGGTGGGCCGCCGAACAAGCCAGCCGCAGTGGTGGCAATGCCATCGCCAAGCAGCGTGCGGTGCAGGCCGGGCTTCTTCAGGTAATCGCGGCCGGTCACGCTACCGACGGCGATCACTCCGCCGATGTGTTCGATGGCCGGGGCCAATGCCACAGGAACGATGAACAGAATCGCCTGCCAGTTGAACTCCGGCGCCGTGAAGTGCGGAATCGCGAACCACGGTGCGGCAGCAATCTTCGCGGTGTCGACCACGCCGAAGTAGAACGCCATGGCGAACCCCACCAACACGCCAGAGATGATTGGCACCAGGCGGAAGATGCCCTTGCCGAATACCGCGACGATCAGAGTGGTCAGCAACGCTGGCATCGAGATCAGCATCGCTGTCTGGTAATGGATCAGCTCGGTGCCATCGCCGGCCTTGCCCATCGCCATGTTGGCGGCGATGGGTGCCATGGCCAGGCCGATGGAGATGATCACCGGACCGATCACGACCGGGGGCAACAAGCGGTCAATAAAACCGGTGCCTTTGATCTTCACGGCCAGGCCGAGGAAGGTGTAGACGAAACCCGCCGCCATCACGCCGCCCATGGTCGCCGCGAGGCCGAATTGGCCCTTGGCAAGAATGATCGGGGTGATGAAGGCAAAGCTCGACGCCAGGAACACCGGCACCTGACGCCCGGTGACGATCTGGAACAGAATCGTCCCCAGACCTGCGGTGAACAGCGCCACGTTCGGGTCCAGGCCGGTAATCAGCGGCATCAACACCAGGGCGCCGAAGGCCACGAACAGCATCTGTGCGCCAGACAGCACCGTACGCCAGAGCGGATCGTTGAACTCTTGCTGCATGCTCAAGCGTCCTTCTGCTTGGTACCGAAGATCTTGTCACCGGCATCGCCCAAGCCTGGAATGATGTAGCCGTGTTCGTTGAGTTTTTCATCAATGGAGGCGGTGTAGATCATTACGTCCGGGTGAGCCTTCTCCACTGCGGCGATGCCTTCTGGCGCGGCGACCAGCACCATGGCGCGAATGTCGCGGCAACCGGCCTTTTTCAGCAGGTCGATGGTGGCGACCATGGAACTGCCGGTGGCGAGCATCGGGTCGATGATCATTGCCAGGCGCTCGTTGATTTCCGGGACGAGTTTTTCCAGGTAGGTGTGGGCCTGCAGGGTCTGTTCGTTGCGGGCCACGCCGACGGCACTGACTTTGGCGCCCGGGATCAGGCTCAGCACACCTTCGAGCATGCCGATGCCGGCACGCAGGATCGGCACCACTGTAATTTTCTTGCCGGCGATTTTCTCGACCGACACCGTACCGCACCAGCCTTCGATGTCGTAGGTTTCCAGCGGCAGGTCTTTGGTGGCTTCGTAGGTCAGCAGGGCGCCGACTTCCTGAGCGAGCTCACGGAAATTCTTGGTGCTGATGTCTGCACGGCGCATCAGGCCTAGTTTATGACGGATCAGCGGATGGCGGATCTCTTGGATGGGCATGGGGAAAGGCTCCGGCGGCGGGCAAAAAAACCGGCCTAGATTAATCTATCCGAGGGTGTTGTCCTATAGACATTCAGTACGTTAGTCCACAAACGCTTGATCTGGCCTCGCTTGATGCGTACCTTTGCCCGCTTTTCCTGAATCCGTCCCGCCCCTCACCCCCTGGAGAGCGCCATGTCTGCTGATCTCGAGCATATCCGTCAAATCATGCGAGAGGCTGACTGCCTGTACACCGAAGCTGAAGTCGAGGCGGCCATCGCCCGCGTCGGTGCACACATCAACGAAGAACTGGCTGACAGCAATCCGGTGGTGTTCTGTGTGATGAACGGCGGCCTGATTTTCGCCGGTAAATTGCTCACCCATCTGCAATTCCCGCTGGAAGCGTCCTACCTGCACGCTACCCGCTATCGCAATGAAACCAGCGGCGGTGACCTGTTCTGGAAGGCCAAACCGGAAGTGTCGTTCATCGACCGTGACGTGCTGATCATCGACGACATTCTCGACGAGGGTCATACCCTGGGCGCGATCATCGATTTCTGCAAACACGCCGGCGCGCGCAAAGTGCACACCGCTGTGCTGATCGACAAGGACCACGACCGCAAGGCTCGCCCGGACCTCAAAGCCGATTTCGTCGGCCTGCCATGCATCGACCGTTATATCTTCGGTTACGGTATGGACTACAAAGGCTACTGGCGTAACGCTAACGGCATCTTCGCTGTTAAAGGAATGTAAGGAATGACCACGCCGCGTTTTCTCGATCAAACCTTGTTCACCGAATTGGCCGAGAAAGCCGCGGCTAATCCCCGTGGGCGTCAGCATCACAACTTTCATCAAATGGAAGAACCGTGCCATCGCATGGCCGTGGGTTTGCAGCCGAGTACGTACATTCCCCCTCATCGACATCTGAGTGATGACAAGGCGGAAACGCTGCTGGTGCTGCGGGGGCGTCTCGGCCTGTTGATTTTTGATGAGTCCGGAGGCGTTATCCACACGCGGGTTCTGCAAGCAGATGGCGAATCGGTGGGCGTTGATCTTCCTCCCGGCGTGTTCCATGGCCTGGTCGTGCTGGACGCCGACAGCTTGATGTTCGAGTGCAAGGCCGGGCCTTATCGTCCGGTGGGTGAGGGTGAACTGGCGCCCTGGGCGCCACGCGAAGGGGAGCCGGGTGTGGCCAAGTATCAGGCCTGGATGCGCGCGCAGTTTGATTGAGCCGTGCGCTCAATTTTCCCCGGCCAGCCAGCGTTCGCTTTTGCGACGAGCCTGTTCCAGGTTGTTCACGTAGGCCAACTGACGCTGTTCCCGATGGATGCCCGCGCGCCTGAGCTTCAGGCGAACCCTTGGAGCGGTCGCCACCAGAATCAGGCCGATGCCGTCCGTGCGGTAATCCCTCAGGATATTGTCGAAGGCCGCCAGCGCCGTCATGTCCAGCATCGGCACGGCGCTCATCTCGACGATCACGACTTTGACCTCCGGACTGAATTTGCGTAGCACTCCCAAGGCTTTTTCAGCAGCGCCGAAGAACAGCGGCCCGCGTATCGCATAGCAACGAACATGTTCCGGCATGTCCTGCAAGGCTTGATGAAAGGCGCGGGGCAGTTCGGCGGTGTCGGTGAGATCGCTCATGCGTTTGATAAATAACCCGGCGGCCAGCAGCAGGCCGACGGCGACGGCCATTACCATGTCGAACAATACCGTCAGGCTCAGGCAGGTCAGCAAAACCAGCACATCGCTGCGAGGCGCGATGCGCAAGGTATGCAGCACGTGCCGGGCCTCGCTCATGTTCCACGCCACCATGATCAGCAATGCTGCCAGTGCAGCCATCGGCAAGTAGCTGAAAAGCGGTGCGAGGACGAGTATTGCCATCAGTACCACGGCGCTATGAATAATGGCGGCCAGTGGCGAAAAGGCTCCGCTACGCACGTTGGTGGCACTTCGGGCAATGGCCGCCGTGGCGGTAATGCCGCCGAACAACGGTGCGATCAGGTTGCCCAGGCCCTGGCCCAGCAGTTCTGCGTTGGGATCGTGTTTGCTGCCGGTCATGCCATCCGCCACCACCGCACACAACAAGGATTCGATGGCGCCGAGCATGGCGATGGCGAACGCCGGCGCCATTAATTGACGGATCAAGTCATAAGACAGGTGCAGAGGTTGGCCGTCGGGACCGGGCAGATTCCACGGCCAATCAAAGCTTGGCAGGAACGGCGGAATGCCGGGATGGCTGATGCCCTCGACCGTGTAGCTGAAACGCTCACCCAATGTCGCCACCGGCAGCCCTCCGTGCTCCAACGCCAACCCCAGGAGCGCGCCGATGGTAAGTGCTACCAGATGCCCCGGAATCCTCGGCACCCACCGTGGCCAGACAATCAGAACGGCCAGGCATGTGAGGCCGATGATCCCGTCCCCTAGCCGGGCGCTGGGCAACGCCTGAATCAAAACGCCCAGCTGTTCGATGTAGTGCTCTGCCTGGCCGGCGGTGTTCAGGCCCAGCAAATCCTTCAATTGCAGGGTGGCAATGACAATGCCGATCCCGGCGGTAAAGCCCAGGGTGACCGGGTACGGAATGTACTGAATCAACCGCCCGGCTCGAATCAGTCCCAGGACAATGAGGATGACGCCGGCAAGCATGGTGCAAAGCAGCAGGCCGCCGAGGCCATATTGTTGGGTGATGGGCAGCAGAATGACTACGAACGCGGCGGTCGGCCCACTGACATTGAAACGCGATCCGCCTGTCAGGGCGATCAGGGGCGCAGCGATCAGTACCGTATACAAACCTTGCTGCGGCGGTACACCTACGGCAATCGCCAGGGCCATGGCCAACGGGATGGCGATAATCCCTACCGTCACCCCGGCACTGATGTCGCCGCGTAAGCGCCTGAGGGTGTAGCCGGCGCGCCAGGTCTGACGCCAGGCCGCGAACAACGGGGGGACGGAGAACGTCATGAATACTCCCTGAAAGACGATGCACTGTTGAATGACGGCTGAAAGCTCGTCCAGCATCGCCAGCCTCGTACTGCGAAGTATTGACCTATATCGCCAATTCGCGCGGTTGATCCTCATGCTAGAGTGCTTGGCCTCGCCTTCGGAGCCCGTCATGAGCCTTTTGATCCGCAGCTGCGCCGCCCTGTTGCTGACCCTCAGCCTGCCACTGGCGGCCGCCCCGGCGCCGATGCATGCGCAATTCCTGCCCCCGGACGACCTGACCCTGCGTGATGGCGAGCCTGAGCAGCAACAACTGTTGCAGGTCACCGAGTATTCCGTGGTGGTGGGCAGTCAACGCCAGTCCAACCAACAGCCGATCCCGGTCACGTCCCCTGTGTCGATTCGCCTCAAGGGCAAGTCCTTGAACAAGGGCGCAACGATCAATCAAGTGCTGGTCAACTTCGATGGCGAAAGCAAAAGCCTGAAAAAGCCGATCTACGACGAAAAAAGCAAAACCCTGACGCTGTTTTACCCGATGGCGCAGTACCGGGTGGTGCTCGACTTGTTGCGCAATGACACGGTGTATTGCCAGTTCCTCAGTTACGCCAACGGCCATATCTGGGCCGATCTGCACACCGGCAGTGTTCGTGCGCGTTGAGCCCTGTGCCCGGGCAGGGGTAAACTGCCCGCCCCGTGAAATGTCTGCGAGCTGGAGTCGGCAATGCGTAAAGATAAGAAACAAGTGATTGGTGACGAGATCGGCGATGAGCAGATCAAGTTGTTCCTCGATTTCGAGCCGGTCGACGCCACTTCGCCGTCCCTGCACAAACTGATCAAGGCCTATCGTGGCCTGCGCATCGACGATTTCGAGCGCTTCCTGACATTCTTCGTCGAAGCCGGTCTTGATCTCGACGGCAAGGATGAGCATGGCAATGACTTCGTGGCCCTGATCAAGGACCAGCGCAACGCAGCCGAGTACATCGAGCTGATCGCCAAGGCTCGCGGCTAAGATCAAAAGATCGCAGCCTCGTTTCACTCGACAGCTCCTACAGGTGTACGCGATCTCTTGTAGGAGCTGTCGAGTGAAACGAGGCTGCGATCTTTTCAGCAGCACAAAAAAACGCCCCGCTCTCATTGAGAACGGGGCGTTTTTTATGCGGCCGAATCAAGCGTAACTTTCGGTCTCGTTACTGGCTTCAACCAGTTCCAGCGCGACGTTATTGTGCGCGTTGATCTTGCGATACAGCGCAGCGTCAGTTTCCAGGACTTTTTCCCGTGCCGGGAAAATTTCCGCCAGTTTGGCGGCCCATTCACCGGAAGCCTTGTTCGGGAAGCATTTCTCGATCAGCTCGAGCATGATCGAAACGGTCACCGAAGCACCTGGGGATGCGCCGAGCAGGGCGGCAAGGGAGCCATCTTTCGATGCGACCAGTTCGGTACCGAACTGCAGAACGCCACCCTTTTTCGGGTCTTTCTTGATGATCTGCACCCGTTGGCCGGCCACTTCCAGGCGCCAGTCTTCGGCTTTCGCTTCAGGGTAGAAACGACGCAGGGAATCCAGGCGCTGCTCCATCGACTGCATCACTTCGCTGACCAGGTACTTGGTCAGGTCCATGTTGTTTTTCGCTACGGCCAGCATCGGGCCGATGTTGCCGGCGCGAACCGACATCGGCAGGTCCATAAAGGAGCCATGCTTGAGGAACTTGGTGGTGAAACCAGCGTAAGGCCCGAACAGCAGGGACTTCTTACCATCGACCACGCGGGTGTCCAGGTGCGGCACCGACATCGGTGGCGAACCGACTGCGGCCTGGCTGTAGACCTTGGCCTGGTGGTGCTTGACCACTTCCGGGTTGTCACAGCGCAGCCACTGGCCACTGATCGGGAAGCCGCCAAAGCCTTTGCTTTCTTCGATGCCCGAAGCCTGCAACAACGGCAATGCCGCGCCGCCAGCGCCGAGGAAGACGAACTTGGCGTCGACTTCACGGGTGTTGCCGCTGTTGACGTCCTTGATGCTGACGGTCCAGCCGCCGTTGTTACGCTTCAGGCCGGTGACGCGCTTGCAATACTTGACCTGGGCATCGGGTGCGCTGGTCAGGTGCTTGAGCAGTTGATTGGTCAGGGCGCCGAAGTTGACGTCGGTGCCGTTCATGACGCGGGTGGCGGCGACGACTTCGTCGGCCGGACGGCCCGGCATCATCAGCGGCATCCACTCGGCCATGGTGGCCTTGTCTTCGGTGTATTCCATGTCCGAGAAGGCATGGTGCTTGCTCAGGGTCTTGAAGCGTTCCTTGAGGAAGGAAACGCCATCATTGCCTTGTACGAAGCTCAGGTGCGGCACCGGGCTGATGAACGACTTGCACGAACCGAACGTGCCTTTCTTGGTCAGGTAGGACCAGAACTGCTTCGACACCTCGAACTGGGTATTGATGTGCACGGCTTTCTTGATGTCGACGCTACCGTCGGCGGCCTGCGGCGTGTAATTGAGCTCACACAGCCCGGCGTGACCGGTACCGGCGTTGTTCCACGGGTTGGAACTCTCCGCAGCACCGGAATCCATCAGCTCGACGACTTCCAGCTTGATCGCGGGGTCGAGCTCTTTGAGCAGTACGGCGAGGGTGGCACTCATGATGCCGGCCCCAACGAGTACTACGTCGACTGCTTCGTTATGCGCCATTTAACGCGTCTCCAAAATCTGCAGCACCAAATTGTCGGCATGGCTGCCAGGCGTTCCGGGGCGTGTCAGTGATGCCCCAAGTAGCGATGGTCAGTGTGCCATGTCCGAATCTTCGCAATTTTTCGCAACTTCGACGGACGCTACCGGCCGGGTTTAAAAGAGTTACATGAACTCACTTCAACGCGCCGCTGGCAATTCGACTTATGGTCGAGACGTCCGTTTGTGCAACCAAATCCGTAGAGGACAGGCTTCAGGCTCCGGTGTTCCAGGAGTACTCGGTCCTGTGTCGTTGGGCTGTTTCAGACGCTAATGGTGCATGTTCAGACGCAAAACTATTCATTTGCTCGCCACACTCTTGTGAAGTTGTGAAAACCCGTTTTTTTCACGCTCTTTTGAAGACGTGAACCTCAAAAAAGGGCTGTCCCAGCCTGGCACCGTGCCCGGATGGATTGCCGTCATGGGTACATGACAGGCAAAACGGGCAAACAGCTCAGTAACCGAGCGTAATGACAGCTCTGCAGATTCGCGCAAAGTGGGGGTTTTTTGCTCAAGGAACAGCAAGCGCCCGCTTCACTCGATCTGTGTGGGCGGCTCTCTGTGGGCGGTGCGGGGTGTCAATACCGAGGCAATGACGATGCTGCGAGGCCCGATCAGGAGACGTCCTTATAATCGGGGTGAGATTGTATCTAAGAAACGCAGGGAAATGGACGTGTTTAATGACTTTTATTAGGCGTCTGGTCAGATGGACAACAGCGCCTGCACCCGAGAACGAGACTGAGGCTGCCGGACGTGGGCGCTAGGGGGCAGGGGATGGTGCAACCAGTTGAGGCGTATTTCTTCGATTTCGACCCAGCCATCGCCCATGGGCTGAAGGCTGCATTGCTTGAACGCCTGGCAGTGACCATTGTGGTCGAGCAGCGCAAAGCAGCGATGGCGCGGGCGTGGTGCGAACAGCGAGATCAGATAACGCATGGCGAATTACCTTGTAGGTGACCTGTCGAGTAGATTGCCGATGGGCCATGACGTGAACGTGTAGGTGCGGTTACAGATGTGTGACAGGAACCGCTTTGCCTCAGGTTTGTCAGAGATTTGAGCAATCATTGCGAGACGCTAGTTAGCAACGATAGCTCACCGCTATACTGCGCGCCTGTCTGTGCCTGATTCTGGAGAGAAGAGCATGTTGCAACGCCTGTTGTTCGGTTTGATCACTGTGACCAGTTTGACCCTCGTCGGCTGCGCCCACAGCCCGCAACAACTGAACCCTGAGCCTAAGCTGACGACTCAGCTGGCGCCAGTCGGCCATGGTCAGCCGGTGGTGGTGCGGGTGGTGGACGGTCGTCCGTCGCCGACCCTGGGCACGCGTGGTGGCTTGTACCCTGAGACCAGCGCGATCACCGTACAGGGCGCACAGATTCTGCCGAAGTTGCAGGCCCAGGCCGAAGCAGCCGTGCGTTTGCTGGGCTTCACTCCAACCTCGAACGCGATGAATGCGCCGCAGTTGACGGTGACGCTGGCTGAGCTGAAATACCAATCGCCTAAAGAAGGCATGTACGTGACCGAAGCGACTATCGCCGCGACGTTCCGCTCCGATGTCCAGAATGCCAACCGTCGTTACAGCGGTCGCTACGGCGCATCCCTGGATCAGCGTTTTGGTATGGCGCCGAATCAGGAAACCAACACCAAGCTGGTCAGTGATGTGTTGAGCGACGCATTGACGCGCTTGTTCAAGGATCCGACGGTTGGTCAGATGCTCGGCGAGTAACCTTTCGCCAGTTTCAAAAAAGCCCGGTGCCAGTGATGGTCCCGGGCTTTTTAATGCCTGCAGGTTTTGCCGGCTTAACCCATTCCTTTGTGGGAATGCGGTGTCAGGCCGCCTGTGAATAAAAATCCAGGATACTCACGCCGGTCAGCAAGTCCGTCTCCGGCAAGTCCACATGCTGGTGTCCACCCAATGCGCAATACACCAGCCAGTGGCGATCCTGAACGTTGAAGGCGAGGCTGCCGACGAGGTCTTGTTGTTCGTCGCTCGGAGCGATGAGGTAGAGGCGGTCCTGGTTTTCGGCGTGCAGCATGACGATTTCCGTGTCGGTTTTGAGGGGCGACAGACTGGCGGATTCAGATGACGGTGCCGTGACACAGGGCAACTATTAGTCAGAAGGTTCGTTATTTGTCGGAAAGGCGGGGCAGGCGGGCAGGCTTTCGGTAGAATCCGCGCCGCGGTCGTCGGTCTGGCGCCTGCCACATCTGTTTTGCCCGAGGTACGTGATGTCGTTGCATTTGATTTCGCTGTTTACCAACCATCCCGCCAAGTTGATCAACCTGTTGGCATTGCTGCTGGCCTTTCCGGGCGGCTGGTTGCTGCATGCCACGCGACGCCGCGAACAGCGCGCGTTGGCCAGTCTCGAAGCGCAAAGTCAGAGCCGTCGCATCGACGATCCAATGCTGATGCTCGATGGGGCGACCTTGCGCATGAACCGGTTTTTCTATCGCTTCGGCTTTGCCTGCCTGGGGTTGGCATTGCTGGTGTCGTGGATCAGCACTCGGTTTTGAATCGCCAGGAAGCAAAAAGATCGCAGCCTCGTTGCACTCGACAGCTCCTACAGAGGATGGGATTCACCTTGTAGGAGCTGTCGAGTGCAACGAGGCTGCGATCTTTTGATCTTGCTTTAAAGCGCCAGTCCCGCTTTCACACGGTACTGATTCCTCACCGGTGTCGCGTATTGCAACACCAGGAACGGGCGATGTTCCTCAGGGCAAGCCTCCAGTCGGCGCTGCCATTCTTCCTGAGCCTTGGCCAGCTCATCGGCGCCAAACACTTTGGCCGCGGGTGGAACCTGCAGTTGTGGATCAGCACCCTTCCACTGCGCATACGCCAGGTAATGCACCGGGAATAACCGGTAGCCACCGAGAATCTGTCGGTCCATTTCAATCGCCAATTGCTTGGTGTCTTCAAACAACTCAGTGATCGGCGCCGCGAAATTCACATGGACCCGGCCCTTGTAGCCGGTGATGCCCTTGGCAATGCTTACGTCATCCTCGCCCGGTGCCTTGGTGTAGCTGCCGGTGGTCGCGCGGATGTAGAGCTCGCGGGCCTTGGCCTGGTCGCACGGGTCGTATTCGTAGCTGATCGATACCGGCGTGAGGTTCAGCGAGCGAATGACCTCGCCGAACGGCTCGTCCTTGCGGCTCATGTGGAACATCTTGAGGATCGCCGACTCGGTGCGGTCGTCGCCGTCCTTGGCCCGGCCTTCGGCCTGGGCGATCCAGATCGAGGCGCAATCGTTGCGGATCGAGTGGTTGATGTAAGCCGACAACAGCTGGTACGCCGCCATTTTCTCGCGACGACCGGTGATCGAACGGTGCACGATGAAGCTCTTGTTCAAGCGCATCAGGTCGCTGACAAAAGGCTTTTGCAGCAGGTTGTCGCCGATCGCGATGCGCGGGGTCGGCAGGCCGGCGTGGTACACGGCGTAATTGACGAAGGCCGGGTCCATCACGATATCGCGGTGGTTGGCGATGAACAGGTAGGCGCTGCCGGACTTGAACTGCTCGACGCCGGTGTACGTCACGCCATCTGTAGCGCGCTCGATGGTGTGGTCGACGTACATCTCGACCTTGTCCTGCAACGTGGCCACGGAGGTGACGCCGGCGAACTCACGGCGCAGCCGATGAGCTATAAGAGGTTTGAGCGCCCAGCCGAAAGCACCGGCAAAACGCGGGAAGCGGAAGTGGATGAGGATATCTAGAAACGCCTTGTCGCCGAGCAGTCGATCCAGCACCGCAGGGACTTCGCTGTCATTGTAAGGTCGGATGGCATCGAATTCGCCCATCATGCTCTCTTGTTAGAAACGGCTAGGGTAAGTAAAGGTTTTGATCGAAAACCAACGGGGCACGGTCTGAAAAGGTAGCCAGACAAAAATAGCCCTGCAAATAGACCGGCGATTATACGCACAAGTCACCTGGGAGACCGCGATGCTGGAAACTGCGCTGTATGGATGTCCGTATTGTGGTGAGGAAGTGGAAACGACTGTGGATATTTCCGCAGGCGATCAGACCTACATCGAGGATTGTCAGGTGTGTTGCCGGCCGATCACGTTCGTGTTGCAGGTTCATGGCGATGAATGGCATCTCGAAGTTTATGCGGAAAACGATTGAGGGGCGTCTATGCAGCGAATCTACGAGCCGGAAAACCTGATGGAAGGTGAGTTGCTGCTGGGCATGCTGGCCAGCGAGGGTATCGAGGCGCATCTGGTGGGCCGCGATTTGCTCGGCGGCAGCGGCGAGTTGCCGGTTTTCGGTCTGCTGGGCTTGTCGGTGGATAACGATCAGGCCGAATACGCCCGGGAGCTGATCACCGCGTACAATGCTGCGCTGCCTCTGCCCGGCGATGAGCCGGACAGTTTTCCCGGCACGCTGGTCTGTTAGGCTGACGTTCGTTTTATCAAGAGTCGTGTTGCCCCATGTGTGGACGTTATGCCCTGTTTCGCTGGAACCCCGCCTTCGCGGCCCTGCCTGGCTTCCCCGCCGATCAGCAGGCCCAGTGGAATATTTCTCCAAACGATTCGGTGCTGATGCTGCGAGCCGGCGTCGACGGCGAACGTGAGCTGGCCCGCGCGCGTTGGGGTTTAACGCCACCGTGGCTGACTGATCTGTCCCGTACCCCAGCCCATGCGCGGGCTGAAACCGTTGCCGAACAACCGATGTTTCGCCAGGCCTTGCGTGAGCGTCGTTGTCTGTTGCCGGCCAACGGTTTTTACGAATGGCGTGGCACCACCCGTAAACGGCCCTATTGGCTGACGCCGGGGGAGGGCTCGGCGCTGTTCTTTGCGGCGATCTGGGAAGCGTATCCAGTGCAGGAACAGGTGTGGCTGAGTACGGCAGTGATCACGCAACCTGCGGCCAGTCAACGTCGGCCGTTGATTCTGGATGCGGCGGGGCAGGAGGCATGGCTCAATCCCGAGACGCCATTGCATGCGTTGCAGGCGTTGCTCGCCAGTGAACCTGCGGCGTTGCGCGAGCGGGTGCTGGCGAACCTGGTGAATGATCCGAAGCTCAATGGGCCGGAGTGTCTGACCCCGGGTTGATGTGTTGTCTGGGCTGACGCCATCGCGGGCAAGCCCGCTCCCACATGGGATCTGTGGCGCTCATAAACCCTGTGGGAGCGGGCTTGCCCGCGATAAGGTCCGCAGGACCTTCCTGCAATCTTTAAACCTTGAACTGATTGATCAACCGCCGCTGCTGTTCGGCCAACTTGGTCAGATCCGCACTTGCCGCGCTCGATTCATCCGCGCCACCCGCCACTTCATTGGCCACTTGCCCGATGTTGATCACGTTGCGGTTGATGTCATCTGCCACCGCGCTCTGTTCCTCGGCCGCACTCGCAATTTGCGTGTTCATGTCATTGATTACCGACACCGCCTGAGTAATCGTCTCCAGCGCCTCGGCTGCTTTCGCCGCATGCTGCACGCTTTCGTCGGTGCGGTTCTGACTGTCCTCCATGACCCGCACCACATCGCGCGTGCCTTGCTGCAGCTGCTGGATCATGGTCTGGATTTCTTCCGTGGCCTTCTGGGTCTTCTGCGCCAGGTTGCGCACTTCGTCAGCTACTACTGCAAAACCTCGACCCTGTTCACCGGCCCGTGCCGCTTCGATGGCCGCGTTCAAGGCCAGCAGGTTGGTCTGCTCGGCAATCCCGCGAATGGCGGTCAGGATCGCGTTGATGTTCTCGCTGTCCTTGGCCAGGGTTTGCACCACGCCAACGGCCTTGCCGATTTCCACCGCCAGCACGCCAATGGAGTTTGAGGTATCCCGAACGATTTGCTTGCCTTGCGCCGCTGCCTGATCGGCGTGGCTGGCGGCTTGCGCGGCCTGGGTCGCGTTGCGTGCCACGTCCTGCGCGGTAGCGGTCATTTCATGCACCGCCGTCGCCACCTGATCGATCTCGGCCATTTGCTTCTGCACGCCGATGTTGGTGCGGATGGCAATGTCGGCGGTGTGTTCCGACGAATCGCTGACGCTCTGCACCGAGGTCACGACTTGCGTAATCATCGCCTGCAACTTGGCCAGGAAGGTGTTGAAGCCTTTGGCGATCGAGCCCAATTCATCGGCGCGATCACTGGTCAGGCGGCGCGTCAGGTCGCCTTCACCCTTGGCGATATCGTCGAGCATCGCCACCATTTGCTTGAGCGGACGGGCAATGCCGTGGCCCACCAGCCAGATCACCAGCAAGCCGATACCGGCAATCAGCAGGCCTACCATGGCCATGCCAAAGGTGTCGGACTTGCGCTGGGCGTCCAGGTCGCCCTGAAGTTTTTGCAGGTCCGCCATCACTGCATTCAGCGGCAGTTGCAACATCAGGGTCCAGCGCGCATCGGTCTGGCCGATGCCGAACGGCAGGTACAACTCGATTCGGCCCTGGGCTTTGTCGACGGTGTAGGTCACTTCGCCGCGCTTGAGATTGGCCATGTTGGCAATCTGCTGGCTGTCGAGGATGTCGCTGACTTTCTCGCCGAATTTGCTCGGGTCCTTGGTGTAGGCAACGATCCGTCCGTTGCCGCCAATCAGCGCCATCACCCCTGAGCCGCCGTACAGTTTCTGGTTGGCGCCCAGAAGCATCTCCTGAATGAAGTTCACCGACAGGTCGGCGCCGACAATGCCCTGGAACGCGCCATTGAGCATGATCGGTTCAATGAAGGAGGCGAGCATGACGATCTTGTCACCGACCTTGTAGGGCGCCGGATTGATCACGCAGGGCTTTCTGGTTTCTTTGGAACACAGGTAGTACTCGCTGGCGCGTACCCCGGTGGACAGGGTTTTCTGGTCGTCGACGTCCACCAGTTTGTCCAGGCCTAGGCTGCCGTCTTCGTTGCGGAACCACCATGGCAGGAAGCGCCCGTTGCTGGCGTCGATCCCCACCACCTTGGTGCCGACGTAGGCGGCGTCGTTGTGGTCGAGCGCGTCTTTTTCCCAGCCGATGTAGGTGCCGAGGATTTTCGGGTTTTTGGCCACGTTTTCCTTGATCAGGCTGATCAGCTGCTCACGGCTCAGGCTCAATTGCGGCTGGCCATCGGCGCCGGGTGTACCGATCAACGCATTGACCCTTACCAGGCCTCCGGCAATCAGCAGCGGCGCTTCAAGTTCGCGCTGAATCTGGCTGACCTGGGTTTGTGCCAGGGACGTCAGGCGCTGCTCGATGACTTGTTCAAATTGCGCTTGGGTCCGCTCCTGCACCATGTCTTGCGTCCGGGCGCCGGAAAACAGGGCATAGAGCACCAGCGCGGCCACGACGCTAAGAACGATAGCGCCGGCGAGGGCTGCCACGGAAAACTGGATCGACTTGAATTTCATGGGTGCTCCGCACGCAAGAGGACATCTGCGAAGGTGTATCGGCAGGGGGCTTGGTGGGCATGAGCGGGGGGCAGCAAAATGGCTGTTTTGGAGTGGTTGATGTCGTAAATGAATCATTGCGCTGCGTTATCGGGCGCGGCGGGTGTCGGAATGTGAATTTTTTCCTACGGCGATGAGAGCTTTGTCTGAAATGTGCGTCTACAGCTCTAGTTGTATCTGGCGTCGATACAATTCCACGCCTAGGATACGCGCCATGTTTTCCGGGAGTTTTTTGATGAACAAGAGATTGGTTTTGTGTGCGCTGAGCGCGAGTCTGCTGCTCGCCGGTTGTCAGTCGGTCAATACCACCAGCGGTGGCGCGGTCGGTGTCGAACGTAAGCAATATATGTTCAGCATGCTGTCCACCGACGAGGTCAACCAGATGTACGCCCAGTCTTATCAAAAGACGGTCGGCGAGGCGAACACCAAAGGCGTGCTGGACAAGACCAGTAACGACGCCAAACGCATCCAGGCCATCGCGGACCGCTTGATTGCCCAGGCTCCGGTTTTTCGCCCGGATTCGGCACAGTGGAAATGGGAAGTCAATCTGATCAAGAGCGACGAGCTCAACGCCAACTGCGGGCCTGGCGGCAAGATCATTTTCTACACCGGGCTGATGGACAGCCTGCAACTCACCGATGATGAAATCGCCGCGATCCTGGGCCATGAAATCGCCCACGCCCTGCGCGAGCATGGCCGTGAAGCAATGTCCAAGGCATACGGGATCGAGATGGCCAAGCAGGGCGCCGGTGCGTTGTTCGGCCTGGGCCAGGACAGCCTGGCCCTGGCGGACACCGTGGCGGAATACGGCATGACCTTGCCCAACAGTCGCGCCAATGAAAACGAAGCGGACCTGATCGGTCTCGAACTGGCCGCCCGCGCCGGTTACAACCCGAACGCCGCGATCACGCTGTGGAACAAGATGAGTAAAGCCTCGGAAGGCGCGCCTCCCGAGTTCTTGAGCACTCACCCGGCTTCGTCCAGCCGGATTGCTTCGTTGCAGGCGGCGATTCCGAAGGTGATGCCGTTGTACGAGAAAGCCAGGAAATCTTGAGTCTTTGATCGTTCCCACGCAGAGCGTGGGAACGATCAAAGAGGCCGCGTCAAACCCAGCCGCTGCTCTGCATTGCCTTGTAGACCGCAACAATCGCCAGGATGAAGAACGCCGATGCCGCCAGGCGACGGATCAGGGTCAACGGCAGTTTGTCCGCCGCAAAGTTACCCGCCAGTACCACAGGTACGTTGGCAATCAACATGCCCGCCGTGGTGCCGATGATCACCAGCCACAGTTCCGGGTATTGCGCTGCGAGCATCACGGTGGCGACTTGCGTCTTGTCGCCCATTTCGGCCAGGAAAAACGCGATCAATGTCGTCAGGAACGGTCCGAACTTGCGGGCCGTGCTGCCTTCGTCGTCATCCATCTTGTCCGGTACGAGGGTCCACAGCGCCGTCGCCGTGAAGCTGGCGGCCAGGATCCAGTGCAACACCGCATTCGAGAAGAAGCTGCCGAACCAGGCGCCTACCGCGCCGGCTGCCGCATGGTTGGCCAGGGTCGCGGCAACGATACCGGCAATGATTGGCCAGGGTTTGCGAAAGCGGGCAGCAAGAATGAGCGCGAGCAGTTGCGTCTTGTCGCCGATTTCGGCCAAGGCAACGATTGCGGTGGGAACGAGCAGAGAGTCCAACATCAGGTTTTTTCCTAAGGGGCGGGTCGACACGGCTATGACACGTACAGCCTTCCCGCCCCGGGTAAGGTGTTCGTGTCATAGGTCTTGTCAAACCCTGCGATCCGCATGGTGCGGACCCTTGGGTCGCATACGCCATGGTCTGTTGACCAAGTATGTTGACGTATGCCGGACGAGCATGGCGCTCGTGGGAGACTACTCCCCTAGGACGGGGCGGATTCTGCCTAGGCGGAATCCATTCGGCAAGCACTAATTTCTTAGCCGCGTTTGGCCCGATAGATTCTGAAACCCTGACCCTCAGCCTTGATAGCACAGATGCCCAGGTGCTCCTCGATCAGTGGCTGATACTTCAGGAAGCTGTTCGCGACCAGGCGCAGTTCGCCACCGTTTTTCAGATGTTTGGCTGCTTTTCGCAACAAGTTCTCGGTAGCGAAGTAATCGGTGTGGACGCCGACATGGAACGGTGGGTTGCTCAAAATCGCGCTCAAACCCATCGGCGCCGCGTCGATACCGTCGCCAGTAATTACCTCTGCTTCCAGACCATTGGCGGCCAATGTCAGGCGACTGCTGGCGGCGGCAAACGCATCCACGTCGAGCAATGTGACCTGATTGTGCGGATAACGACGCTTCACCGCAGCGCCCAGCACACCCGCGCCACAACCGAAGTCCAGCAAATGGCCGCTTGGCAACTTGTCCAGGTGCTCCAGCAGCAATGCACTGCCACGATCGAGGCGACCATGACTGAACACGCCCGGCAGACTGATGACTTTCAGCGGGCCTTCGGCCAGCGGCAACTCATAGGTCTGAGCCAGACTTTCCAGCGACTTGGCTTCTGGCGCGTTGGCCACGGTGACCAGCCACAGCTGGCAATGTCGTGCGCTGTCGAGTTTGCGCGGTTTGCCGAACGGGTTCAGTTGTTTGGCCGCACCTTCGATGCCGCTGCGTTTTTCGCCCACCAGGTACAGTTCGCGACCGGCCAGGCGCGAGGCGAGGGCGTTGAGGATGTAGTCAGTCAGGTCCTTGGACTTGGGCAGAAACACCACCGCCGTCTCGAACTCACGCTCAGGTGCATTCACACCAAAATGGCTGCGTCCTGGAAAACGCGCGTCCAGCGCTGCTTGATCGCCGGCATGCCAGCACCAACCGTGGGCCTGGGGCAATCGACCCAGCAGATCGTCGGCGGGCAAACCGGCCAACAACACCGAACCCTGGAATAACTCGGCCTGACGAAGCAGTACTTCACTGCGCGGATCCATAACTGCTCCTGTGAAAAAAAGTGCCGCAGTCTATCAACTGACGACCCGCAGCGCCTTACCGCTGAAAAATCCCTGCGCGTTTTCGGTCAACTGCCCGACGATCCGCTGCCGCGCCTCGCGACTGCCCCAGGCATTGTGCGGCGTGACGATCAGCCGTGGGATGTCATGGGCCAGCAAGGGGTTGCCTTGGGTCGGTGGCTCGACGCTGAGTACGTCAGTGGCCGCGCCGCCCAGATGACCGTTGCGCAAGGCATCGGCCAGCGCCTGCTCATCGATCAAGCCGCCGCGAGCGGTATTGACCACGAAGGCGCCAGGTTTCATCGACGCCAGCTCCCGGGCTCCGATGAAGTGGCGGGTGTGTTCGTTGAGCGGGCAGTGCAGGGTCAGGGCATCGATTTGTGGCAGCAGCTCTTCCAGTGGCAAACGATCCGGTCGGGCAGGGCGGCCGGGGATCTGCCCCAGCAATACGCGCATACCGAACGCTTCAGCCAGCCGCGCCACCGCTCCGCCCAGTTCGCCGTGGCCGAGCAGGCCGAGGGTTTTACCTTCCAGTTCGACAATCGGGTAATCCAGTAGGCAGAACTGTTTCGCTTGTTGCCAGCGACCTTCAGTCACCGCTTTTTGATAGTCGGCCAGGCGTGTCGCCAGGTTGAGCAGCAACATGATCGTGTGCTGCGCCACCGATGGCGTGCCGTACCCCTGGCAGTTGCAGACCGTGATGCCATGAGCGCGAGCGGCCGCGAGATCGACGTTGTTGGTACCGGTGGCGGTGATCAGAATGAGCTTCAGCTCGGGGCTGGCGGCAATGGCGGCGGCATCGATTAGGATTTTGTTGCTGATGGCCACGGTGGCGCCCTTGAGGCGTTCGATCACCTGCTCCGGTGCGGTTTGGGCGAACAGCTGCAAATCGTCAAAGCAGTCGCGCAACGGGCTGAGATCGAGATCGCCCAGGTCCAGGGACGGATGGTCGAGGAAAACGGCGCGGCGAGAGTTCGTCATCAACTGTACCTTTTGTGCATTGAACTGAAGGCGTAATCTGCCGAGCCTATCAGATGAAACATACAGTTACGCATTACAGGACAAGCGCAAAACCTGTGGAAGTGGGCGCTAACTGTGTGAAATCAATTAGTCCAAAGGAGTCTTCATGTACTGGACAGAGTTCTTGACCGTTGCCCTGATTCACTTGCTTGCCGTGGCCAGTCCTGGCCCGGACTTCGCTGTGGTGGTGCGTGAGAGCGTGACCCACGGCCGCCGCGCGGGCACCTGGACGGCGCTGGGCGTCGGCACGGCGATTTTCCTGCATGTGGGGTATTCGCTGCTGGGCATCGGCCTGATCGTGTCGCAGTCGATCGTGTTGTTCAACGCCCTGAAATGGGCCGCCGCCGCTTACCTGTTGTACATCGGCTACAAGGCCTTGCGGGCGCAACCGGCCAAACCCGCTGCTGACGACCTGCACAAGGAAGCCGGCGAACGCACGGCGCGCGGCGCCTTCACTTCGGGTTTTGTGACCAACGGGCTGAACCCGAAAGCCACGCTGTTCTTTTTGTCGCTGTTCACTGTGGTGATCAATCCGCACACGCCTTTGACGGTGCAGGCTGGCTACGGAATTTACCTCGCGGCGGCGACAGCGGTCTGGTTCTGCCTGGTGGCCCGGTTGTTCAGCCAGCAACGCGTTCGTGCCGGTTTCGCCCGAATGGGCCACTGGTTCGACCGGACCATGGGCGTGGTATTGATCGCCATCGGCGTGAAACTCGCCTTCACCGAGATGCATTGATCTCCCGCTGAACCGGTGTAGGAGCTGTCGAGTGAAACGAGGCTGCGATCTTTTGACTTTGATTTTTAAAGAACAAGATCAAAAGATCGCAGCCTCGTTTCACTCGACAGCTCCTACACCGCCCCTACAGGTGTAGGGAGTCGTTAAGTGCTGGCGCAAAGCTAGCATTTGTACGACTCTGCAAATCATTCCTTTGGCTGATTTGGCCGGCGTATAAGGGTTTTAGAGTACTAACCTCTACAGCCAACACCGTGCAGTCAGGAAAAGGGATTCTTATGTTGCAGACTCGCGTTATCCCCCCAGCCGAAGGCGCTTACCAGTATCCGCTGCTGATCAAGCGGCTGCTGATGTCCGGCGCTCGTTACGAGAAAACCCGCGAGATCATTTACCGCGACCAGTTACGTTACAGCTATCCAACCCTGATCGAACGGGTTGCACGGCTGGCCAACGTGCTGACGGAGGCCGGGGTCAAGGCCGGTGATACGGTGGCGGTGATGGACTGGGACAGCCATCGTTATCTTGAATGCATGTTTGCCATCCCGATGATCGGTGCGGTGATTCACACCATCAATGTGCGCCTGTCGCCGGAACAGATCCTCTACACCATGAACCACGCCCAGGACCGCTTCGTGCTGGTCAACAGCGAGTTCGTCGGGCTGTACCAGGCAATTGCCGGGCACCTGACCACGGTGGAGAAAACCCTGCTGCTGACCGACCTGCCGGAAAAAACCGCCGACCTGCCCAACCTGGTCGGCGAGTACGAGCAATTGCTGGCGGCTGCCAGTGCGCAGTACGACTTCCAGGACTTCGACGAGAACTCGGTCGCAACCACCTTCTACACCACCGGCACCACCGGCAATCCCAAAGGCGTGTATTTCACCCATCGGCAACTGGTGCTGCACACCATGGGCGTGTCGACCATCATGGGCGCCATCGACAGCGTGCGCCTGTTGGGCACCAACGACGTCTACATGCCGATCACCCCGATGTTCCACGTGCACGCCTGGGGCCTGCCGTATGTGGCGACCATGCTTGGGCTCAAGCAGGTTTATCCCGGCCGTTACGACCCCGAGTACCTGGTCGAGCTGTGGCGCAAGGAAAAGGTCACCTTCTCCCACTGCGTGCCGACCATCCTGCAAATGGTCCTCAATTCCAAGGCAGCCCAAGGCACCGATTTCGGCGGCTGGAAAATCGTCATCGGCGGCAGTGCGCTGAACCGTACGCTGTACGAAGCGGCCAAGACCAAGGGCATTCAGCTGACTGCCGCGTATGGCATGTCGGAAACCGGGCCGTTGGTATCGTGTGCTCACCTCAATGACGAACTGATGGCCGGCACCGAAGACGAACGCACCACGTATCGCATCAAGGCGGGGGTGCCGGGGCCGTTGGTGGAGGCGGCGATCGTCGACACCGACGGCAACTTCCTGCCCGCCGACGGCGAGACCCAGGGCGAACTGGTGCTGCGTGCGCCGTGGCTCACCGAGGGCTATTTCAACGAACCGCAGAAGGGCGCCGAGCTCTGGGCCGGGGGCTGGCTGCACACTGGCGACGTGGCAACGCTGGATAGCATGGGCGTGATCGACATTCGCGACCGGATCAAGGACGTGATCAAGACCGGCGGCGAGTGGATCTCCTCCCTGGACCTTGAAGACCTGATCAGCCGCCATGCGGCGGTACGCGAAGTAGCAGTGGTTGGCATCGCTGATCCACAGTGGGGCGAACGCCCGTTTGCGCTGCTGGTGATCCGCGAAGGGCATGAGATCGGGGCCAGGGAGCTCAAGGAACACCTCAAGCCTTTCGTCGAATTGGGGCACCTGAGCAAGTGGGCGATCCCGAGCCAGATCGCCCTTGTTACTGAAATTCCCAAGACCAGTGTCGGCAAGCTCGACAAGAAGCGTATCCGCCTCGACATCACCGAATGGCAGGCTAACAACAGCGCCTTCCTCTCGACGCTTTAAGCGTCTTCTGGCGTGCCCGAAAGGGCACGCCAGCCCCACCAAGCAAGCGCTTGGCTTGTTTAATTCGGATTTTCAGCCATCCTTGCCGTGCCGACATGTGTCGGACTGGCGAAAGGACTGTTCCAGAGTGGCCGGCAGCTGCAAATCACACTTTAGAGGGATCAAGCTCTACTACCTGCTGGCTATAGTCCGCTCAAGGATTTTTAAGAACGGAGCAAACGCACAAAACGGGGCGATGCAATTTTGGAGTGACTTCGGGATGCCATGGCTCCCCGTCACCCTCAACGTTTTTAGAAGTGCTAACTGCCATAACAATAATGCACATGGAGTAGCGTCGATGACATCAGTAAACAAGTTCTGGCGCCGGGCGAAATTGCCCCTGGCGGTCAGTCTCGCCTCTTCGCTCGCCGGGCCTGCATTCGGCGTCAGTTTCAACGTTGGTGAAATCGAAGGTCAGTTCGACTCGTCGCTCTCCCTGGGGATGAGTGTGTCGACCCAACAGCCGAACAAGAACCTGATCGGCGTGAACAACGGCGGGCAAGGCCTGTCCCAGACCTCCGATGACGGCCACCTGAACTTCAAGAGCGGGCAAGCCTTTTCGAAGATCTTCAAGGGCATCCATGACCTTGAATTGAAATATGGCGATACCGGCGTGTTTGTCCGGGGCAAATACTGGTACGACTTCGCGCTGCAAAACGAAGACCTGGAATTCAAGAACGTCAGCAACGACGGCCGCAAGGAAGGCGCCAAATCCTCCGGCGGGCAAATCCTCGACGCCTTCGTCTACCACAACTACTCCATTGCCGATCAGCCGGGTTCCGTGCGTCTGGGCAAGCAGGTTGTGAGCTGGGGTGAAAGTACCTTCATCGGCGGCGGCATCAACTCGATCAACCCTATCGACGTGTCCGCATTCCGTCGCCCGGGTGCCGAGATCAAGGAAGGCCTGATCCCGGTCAACATGTTCTACGTGTCCCAGAGCCTGACCGAGAACCTGTCGGCCGAAGCGTTCTACCAGCTGGAATGGGACCAGACCGTCGTCGACAACTGCGGCACGTTCTTTTCGCAGCCCGACATCGTTGCCGATGGTTGCAACAACAACCTGCGCGTGCTGAACAAGCGCTCGACGATTCCGGCCATCGCGCTGGGTCCGTTGGCTGCCAACGGTGTCGACGTCAACGAAGAAGGTGTGCTGGTCCAGCGTGGCGGCGATCGTGATGCGCGCGACAGCGGCCAGTGGGGCGCTTCCTTCAAGTACATGTTCGACCCGCTGGACACCGAATTCGGTGCCTACTTCATGAACTACCACAGCCGTGCGCCGATCTTCAGCGCCACCGGTGCGCCGCAGTCGGTCTACAACGGCGTGGCGGCATTGCCAGGCCCGTTCCAGGCGCTGGGGCCGTTGCTGGTCGCGGGTAACTCGAAGTACTTCATCGAATACCCTGAAGACATTCGCCTCTACGGTTTGAGCTTCTCCACCACCCTGCCTACCGGTACGGCGTGGAGCGGTGAGATCAGCTACCGTCCGAACGCGCCGGTGCAGTTGAACTCCACCGACATTCTGTTCGCTGGCATTCGTCCTCTGGGCAACGGCAATGCGAACAATCCGTTGACCAACGCTTCGTTGCTCTCTGCGGCGCCAGGCACCGACCTGCACGGTTATCGTCGTAAAGAGGTCACCCAGTTCCAGACCACCCTGACGCACTTCTTTGATCAAGTCATGGGCGCCAGCCGTCTTACTCTGGTGGGCGAAGTGGGCGTGACCCATGTCGGCGGGCTGGAGAGCACCTCTGACGTTCGTTATGGACGCGATCCGGTCTACGGTCCGGGTGAGCTGCCGGCCTCCGGCGCTCTGGACACCTGCGTTGCACTCAATACCAGCACCATCAACGGTGCCGGCGCGGGTGCTGCCACGAACAACCGCAGCCGCAACTGCACCAACGAAGGCTTCACCACGCCGACTTCGTGGGGCTATCGCGGTCGTGCGATCTGGGAATACAACGACGTTTTCGCCGGTGTGAACCTCAAGCCGAACGTGGCTTGGTCCCACGACGTCAGCGGTTACTCGCCAGGCCCTGGCGGCAACTTCGAGGAAGGTCGTAAAGCGGTGAGCCTGGGCGTCGATGCCGAGTACCAGAACACCTACACCGCGAGTCTGGCCTACACCAACTTCTTTGATGGCAAGTACACCACTGTCGATGATCGCGATTTCGTAGCGCTCAGCGTCGGCGTGAACTTCTAAGCACTGTTTTTTCAGGACGAACACACATATGAAAATAACAAAGAGTCTGTTCCACGCCGGTGTTCTGGGGCTTTCGTTGTTGGCAACCAGCGTCATGGCGGCGGTCCCTGCTGCCGAAGCGGACAAGCTGGGCAAAAGCCTGACCCCGATGGGGGCCGAGATGGCGGGCAACGCCGACGGTTCGATTCCAGCCTGGAAGCCGATGGCGAAAAACGCCGGCACCGTCGACAGCAAAGGCTTCCTGTCTGACCCGTACGCCAGTGAAAAACCGCTGTTTACCATCACTGCGAAAAACGTCGATCAGTACAAGGACAAACTCGCTCCGGGTCAGTACGCGATGTTCAAGCGCTACCCGGAAACCTTCAAGATGCCGGTTTACCCGTCCCATCGCGGCGCGACCGTGCCGGATGACGTGTTCGCCGCGATCAAGAAAAATGCCACCGCCACTAACCTGGTGTCTGGCGGCAACGGTCTGGAAAACTTCGAAACCGCCGTACCGTTCCCGATTCCAAAGAGCGGCGTTGAAGTCATCTGGAACCACATCACCCGCTATCGCGGTGGCAGCGTGACCCGTCTGGTGACCCAGGCCACGCCGCAGCCGAACGGCTCGTACAGCCTGGTGTACTTCCAGGACCAGTTCGTGTTCCGCGACAAGATGAAGGACTACGACCCGAAAAACCCGGGCAACATCCTGTTCTACTTCAAGCAGAAAGTAACTGCGCCGGCACGTCTGGCCGGTGGTGTGCTGCTGGTTCACGAAACCCTCGACCAGGTGAAAGAACCGCGTTCGGCGTGGGTCTACAACGCCGGTCAACGTCGCGTGCGTCGTGCACCACAAGTGTCCTATGACGGACCGGGTACCGCGGCGGATGGCCTGCGGACCTCCGACAACCTGGACATGTACAACGGCGCGCCTGATCGTTACGACTGGAAGCTCGAAGGCAAGAAAGAGATGTACATCGCCTCCGACAGCTACAAGCTCGATTCGCCGCAACTCAAGTACGACGACATCATCAAGGCTGGCCACATCAACCAGGATCTGGCTCGCTACGAGCTGCGCCGGGTCTGGCATGTGGTGGCAACCTTGAAGGAAGGTCAGCGTCACATCTACGCCAAGCGTGACTTCTACATCGACGAAGACACTTGGCAGGCAGCGGTGATCGATCACTACGACGGTCGTAATCAGCTGTGGCGCGTGGCGGAAGCCCACTCCCAGAACTACTACAACGTTCAAGTGCCGTGGTACACCCTGGAAACCTTGTACGACCTGCAATCGGGTCGTTACCTGGCACTGGGCATGAAGAACGAAGAGAAGTCGGCATATGACTTCGGCTTCACCGCAACCACCAGCGATTTCACACCTGCTGCGTTGCGTCAGGACGGGGTTCGCTAACCTGCACTGAGCAGAGGCCGCATCCTCGAAAAACGCCCCGACTGGTTCGGGGCGTTTTTTTTGTGCCGTGAAATGTGTAGCGATCCTGATGGCCTCTTCGCGAGCAAGTCCGCTCCCACGATTGACCGTATTTTCATGGAAGAACCCTTTACCTGTGGGAGCGAGCCTGCTCGCGATGGGGGCTCCTCGGTTTGCCAGGAAAACAACATCGCAGGCCGGACACTTTTGCTTGTATTCTTTTTGTAGCCATTTGTAGCAATAACCTTCATTACCTCTTCGTTTACCGCTAGTCTGCGGACATCTGCAACGCCGCCATCCGTATTTCAAACAAGAGCCGGCCATGACTGATCTGTCCCCACTCCCGGGCCCTGCAAGCGCTGCCGTCGCGGCATTGGACGGGCGCTTTTTCCGGCCCCCGTTACCCGACGGCCATGTGCTGCGGCCTCGTCTGTGCGAGCGCCTGAGTGCGGGCCTTGGTGGCAGGCTGTTGCTGGTCAGTGCGCCCGCCGGGTTCGGCAAGAGCTCATTGGCGGTGGAGTTCTGTCAGGGGCTGCCGGCCCATTGGCAAAGCCTGTGGCTGGGGTTGAGTCCTCGTGACAGCGACCCTGGCCGTTTCCTTGAGCGCTTGCTCGAAGGTCTCCAGGATTACTTTCCGACACTGGGCAGCCAGGCGCTGGGCCTGCTGAAAATGCGCCAACGTCATCAGCCGTTCGCCTTTGAGGAATGGCTGGACGGTTTGCTTGATGAGCTGGCCATTCACCTTTCGCCAATGACGCCTTTGTTGCTGGTGCTGGATGACTACCATCTGGCCCAGGGCCCGGTGCTCGATCGCTGTCTGCAGTTTTTCCTCAATCATTTGCCCGACGGCTTGCTGGTCATGGTCACCAGTCGACAACGTCCGGACTGGCACCTGGCGCGTTTGCGCCTGTCGCGCCAACTGCTCGAGTTACATGAGCAGGACCTTCGACTGACTCACGACGAAGCCCTGACGTTGCTCGACCGACACAGCAGTTCATTGCGTGGCGAGGCCCTGGAAAATCTGATTCAGCGCAGTGAAGGCTGGGTCGCCGGCCTGCGTTTCTGGCTGCTGGCGGCCTCCGAGGCGGGTGCCGACGCTGCGTTGCCCCAGTCTTTGCACGGTGGGGAAGGGCTGATTCGCGATTACCTGCTCGAAGAAGTCATCGATTGCCTGCCTGCCGAGGTGCAGTCATTTCTGTACGACACCGCGCCGCAGGAGCGTTTTTGCAGCGAACTCTGCGACGCCATCCGCGAAGCCCATGACAGTGCCGATATCCTGCGTTTCCTTCAGGCACACCAGGTGTTCCTGGTGCCGCTGGATGAACACGGCCACTGGTATCGCTATCACCACCTGTTTTCCGACCTGCTGCGCACCCGGCCCATCGCGCAGACGATCGTGCCGGCCGCCAGCCTGCATCTGCGCGCCTGTCGCTGGTTCAATGCGCAAGGGCTGCTCGATGAGGCGGTGGAGCAGGCGTTGCGCGCCGGGCACCTGGACGTTGCGGCGAACCTGGTGCAAAACCTTTCTGAAGAACAATTGCTCGCCGAGCAGAACGTCGGCATGTTGCTGCGCTGGAAAATGGACTTGCCTGACAGCCTGCTGATCAGCACGCCGCGGTTGATTGTGCTCTACAGCTGGGCGCTGGGGCTGGCCTGTCAGCTGGACGCTGCCGAGGAGCTGGCGGCCCACTTGAGTCGCTTCCTGCCAGCGCCTTCGGCCACCGCGCAGAAGTCCATGTTGGCGCAATGGCTGGCCCTGAGCGGCATCATCGCCCGAGGGCGAGGCAATCGCGCACTCACGCTGCTCTATTGCAGCGAAGCGCTGGAGAGTCTACCGGCCAAGCGCTACGGGCAACGGCTGATGTGCCTTTCGACCCTGTCCAACCTGGCGATCGCCGACGGCGATTTGTGGCGTGCCCGCAGCCTGAATCGCGAGTCGCTGGAATTGGCGCAGCGAGTCGGCAACCCGTTGTTCGAAGCGCTGGCCCATTACGACCGCGCGCGCGTGCTGCAAGCGCGTGGGGAAATCCTGCGCTCGTTGCAGGAAGTGCGTCAGGGCCTGCAACGTCTGCAAGGATTGTCGCCACAAAGGCTTTATGCCGTGCGTGCCCGCTTGACCTTGTACGAAGGTTTTCTATTGGCCGTGCGCTTGCAACCGCAAGCTGCGCGGGCGCGTTTGCAAGCAGGGTTGAGTGAAGCGCGGGCCTGTCGCGATATCAGCGTATTGATCGGCCACTGCGTAATTGCCCGGCTCGAAGGCAGCAGCGGCGAATTCGCCAAAGCCTTCGCCGAACTCGCCGAGGCCGAACGCCTGATGCACATCTGGGATGTACCGCCGATTTACTACCTGGCGATGATCACGCTGGTCAAATGCGAACTCTGGCTGGCCCAGGGGCGCACCGATCTGGCGGAAGCCTGGCTGTCACGGCTGGGCCAGACTTACAACGGTGAACACGCGGCCGCGCCGCCGGAATTCCATCCTCAACTGCCACTGCATATCGAATTGCAGCAAGCCTTGCTCGAAGTGATTCAGGGACAGCCGATGGTGGCCGAAGGGCGTTTGAATGCGTTGCTTGAACAGGGGCAGACATCGGGACGGCAAATGCTCAGCGTGATGGCGTTGACGCAGAAAATAACCTTGATGCTGGCGAGCGGACGCGAACCAGAAGCGCGCAAGGCGCTGGTCCAGGCGCTGGAAGCGGCAGCCGGCGGCGTCCTGCAACCGTTTGATGGACTCTTGGCCGCACACCCGGACTGGCTGCGCGGGCAATTGCAACTCTGCGCTCCGTCCGCGGTGTCGCAGAACCTGACTGAAAAACTTCCGGCCACAGCTGCTCGCCCGGCCTTGGAGTCACCACCTGGGGCCGAACAGCTCAGCGCACGGGAAATGGCCGTTCTACGCCTGATCGCCCAAGGTTGCTCGAACCAGGAAATCAGTGATCAGCTGTTCATCTCGCTGCACACGGTCAAGACCCATGCGAGTCATATCAACAGCAAGCTTGGGGTGGAACGGCGTACGCAGGCAGTTGCCCGGGCGAAGGAGTTGGGGGTATTGGCCTAGTCCAAATCTGCACCCATACCTCAACGCACGCGCCCCCGAACAGGTCGGAGGCGTTTTTGTTTGTACTCCCGCACCGTTTCGGCGAGGCGTAGAATCCTCAAGCAAACTCACAGCCTTCCGTCTGATACAGGCCAGCGACTTCCCATGACCGTTCCAAACCCAGTGCTCATCCGCGAAACCTTCCCCGTCGGCCCTTTGCAGTGCAACTGCACGATCATCGGCGACCCGATTACCAAGAAAGCGATCGTGGTCGATCCGGGCGGCAATCATGAGTTGATCCTGGCGCGCCTCGACGCCTTGGGCCTGAAAGTCGTCAGCATCATCCACACCCATGCGCATCTGGATCACTTCCTGGCCTCCGGTCAGCTCAAGGAGAAAACCGGCGCTACCTTGCACCTGCATAAGGAAGATCAGTTCCTCTGGGACAATCTGGAGATGCAGTGCCAGATGTTCGGTGTGCCCTATACGCCGGTGCCGTCACCCGACCGCTGGTTGGCCGACGATGAAGAGCTGGCTTGCGGCTGCGGCGTGGCATTGCACACACCAGGTCATACGCCGGGGTCGATGAGCTTTTGGTTTTCCGACGCCAAGCTGCTGATAGCTGGCGACACGCTGTTTCGCCGCGGGGTAGGGCGTACGGATTTGTGGGGCGGCGATCAGGCGACTATCGTGCGGTCGATCAAGCAGCGGCTGTATACCCTTGATGAAGAAGCGACCGTCGTGACCGGGCATGGTCCGGATACACGACTGGGCGAGGAAATGCGCGAGAATCCTTTTGTTCGCGCCTGATTTGTAACAGGTGGAATTTTTTTCGGGCGAAATGATCCAACGCCCACAAAGGTCCAATGCCTGATCCGTTGCACCCTAGAATGCAAAAGTAGGAGCTCTGAATGTTCACCAAGCAGCGTTTGATTATTGTCGCTACGGCTGTTGCCTTGCTGTCTGGCTGCGCCTCGCCCAACCCGTATGACAACCAGGGCCAGGCCGATGGTGGTGGCTCCGAGGGTATGAGCAAAACCGCCAAGTACGGCGGTCTCGGCGCTCTGGCCGGTGCCTTGGCCGGTGCCGCCATCAACCACGACAACCGTGGCAAGGGCGCGCTGATTGGCGCCGCTGTCGTGGGTGCTTCCGCTGCCGGGTACGGTTACTACGCCGACCAGCAAGAGAAAAAACTGCGGGCCAGCATGGCCAACACCGGTGTCGAAGTGCAGCGCCAGGGTGACCAGATCAAGCTGATCATGCCGGGCAACATCACGTTCGCGACCGATTCGGCGAACATCGCCTCCAGCTTCTACCAACCGTTGAATAGCCTGGCGGGCTCGCTCAAGGAGTTCAACCAGAACCAGATCGAGATCGTCGGCTACACCGACAGCACTGGCAGCCGTCAGCACAACATGGACCTGTCCCAGCGTCGTGCGCAGAGCGTGGCAACTTACCTGACGTCGCAAGGTGTCAGCGGTACCAACCTGTCGGCCCGTGGCGCCGGCCCGGATAACCCGATTGCCAGCAACGGCGACGCCAATGGCCGGGCGCAGAACCGTCGGGTCGAAGTCAACCTGAAGGCGATTCCGGGTCAGCAGTATCCTCAGCAATAAGCGCGTTACCTTTACTGACCTGACTGAACCCCAGGCGTAAAAAAGCCCCCGGACGATCACTCGTCCGGGGGCTTTTTCATGTCGCGCGAAACCTGATTATTTCTTCAGGCCGTAATGTTCATCGAGCATGCCCGGCGCGTTCGGGGCTTTTGGGGCGTAATCGCGAGGCGGTTCCTGATTGCGCGGTGGCGTCAGGCGCTCCCTTGGCGCTACGGTCGCATCGGCGTGCAGGGCGGCCAGCAAGCGTTGGCGAGTCTGCTCGTCCAGGGCCAGGCGGTTGGCACCCTCGGCGAGGTGATCCTGCACTTCCTGATAGCTCGCAGTCAGTTTCTTGACCAGGTTTGCAGTGCTGTTGAAGTGGGTGACCACCTCGTTCTGATAACTGTCGAAACGTTCCTGAATGTCATCCAGCTGACGTTGTGTGCTGCTCGGCGCAGCATTCGGCACCAGGCGAGCGATCAGGAAACCTATGGCGACACCCACAACCAGGGCAAGAGTCGGCAACAACCAAACTAAGAGCGAGTGTTCCACGAGTCCTTCCTCTATAAACGGCTTTGCTTTACGTTAACGGCTCGAACCTGCGCTGTATACCGCGATTCACTCGCAATAGATTGGCACAGACAATTTGCTAGACGAGTCGACCCGATTTGAGGTCACGGAGTTCCTTCCTTGCTTATGCGCGAAACCCCTGTAGTGATTGACGGGCCGGTCGGTCAACTGGAAAGTTTGTACCTGGATAACGAGCAGCCTCGGGGCCTGGCACTGATCTGCCATCCGAACCCGGTGCAGGGCGGCACCATGCTCAACAAAGTGGTCTCAACCCTGCAGCGCACCGCGCGCGACGCCGGTTTGATTACTTTACGTTTCAATTATCGTGGCGTCGGTGCCAGCGAAGGCGCCCACGACATGGGCACTGGTGAAGTCGACGATGCCCAGGCGGCGGCCGAGTGGCTGCGGGCCAGGCACCCGGATTTGCCGTTGACGCTGTTCGGTTTCTCCTTCGGCGGTTTTGTCGCGGCCAGTCTGGGCGGACGTCTGGAAGCCAAGGGCGAGCAGCTCAAGCATTTATTCATGGTCGCGCCTGCAGTCATGCGCCTGAGTGATCAGGATAAACTGCCACACCAGGGCAATCTCACCCTGATTCAGCCGGAAACCGACGAAGTCATCGATCCGCAAGCTGTCTACGACTGGTCCGACAAACTCGAACGTCCCCATGAGCTGCTGAAAGTGGCAGAATGCGGACACTTTTTTCATGGCAAGCTGACTGATCTCAAGGATCTGATCCTGCCGCGTCTTTCGAATTGATTGCAGTCTGACAAGCGATAACCCATGACGACTCGTACCCGTATTCTCACCGGCATCACCACCACCGGCACGCCGCACCTGGGCAACTACGCCGGCGCCATCCGCCCGGCGATCCTTGCCAGTCGTGACAGCAATGCCGATTCGTTCTACTTCCTGGCTGACTACCACGCCCTGATCAAATGCGATGACCCGCTGCGCATCCAGCGCTCGCGTCTGGAAATCGCCGCGACCTGGCTGGCCGGTGGCCTGGATGTGGATCGTGTGACGTTCTACCGCCAGTCCGACATCCCCGAAATCCCTGAGCTGACATGGCTGCTGACGTGCGTCGCCGCCAAGGGCCTGCTCAACCGCGCCCACGCCTACAAGGCCTCGGTGGACAAGAACGTCGAGGCAGGCGAAGACCCGGACGCTGGCATCACCATGGGTTTGTACAGCTATCCGGTGCTGATGGCCGCCGACATCCTGATGTTCAATGCGCACAAGGTGCCGGTCGGTCGTGACCAGATCCAGCACGTGGAAATGGCCCGCGATATCGGTCAGCGCTTCAACCACCTGTTCGGTCAGGGCAAAGAATTCTTCACCATGCCCGAGGCGCTGATCGAGGAAAGCGTCGCCACGCTGCCAGGTCTCGACGGTCGCAAGATGTCGAAGAGCTACGACAACACCATTCCGTTGTTCAGCAGTGCCAAGGAAATGAAAGACGCGATCTCGCGGATCGTCACCGACTCCCGCGCGCCGGGCGAAGCCAAAGATCCTGACAATTCGCACCTGTTCACCTTGTTCCAGGCCTTCGCCACTCCGGCGCAGTCCGACGAATTCCGCAGCGAGTTGTTGCAAGGTCTGGGCTGGGGCGAGGCGAAGAATCGTCTGTTCCAGCTGCTCGACAGTGAATTGGGCGAGTCCCGTGAGCGTTATCACCAGTTGATCGAACGTCCGGCGGACCTGGAAGACATCCTGCAGACCGGCGCCAAAAAGGCCCGCTCGGTGGCGACCCCGTTCCTTCAAGAGCTGCGTGAAGCGGTTGGCCTGCGTTCTTTCGTTGCCCAGACCCAAGTCGCGGCCACCACCAAAAAGAAAGCCGCGAAAGCCGCACGTTTTGTCAGTTTCCGTGAAGAAGACAGCAGTTTTCGCTTCCGTCTGTTGGCGGCCGATGGCGAGCAACTGCTGTTGTCGCGCAACTTCGCCGACGGCAAAACCGCAGGTCAAGTGACCAAGCAGCTGCAATCAGGCCAGCCGTTGGATGTGCGCAGTGAAGACCGCAGCTTCAGCGTCTGGCTGGAAGGCGAATGCGTGGGCGACAGCCCGACATTTGCTGACAACGCCGCTCGCGACGTCGCCATCGACGCCCTGCGGGTTGCGCTGACGCCGGTTCAGGAATAAATCAACGGCTCGGTCCGACCAAGGGCCGATTGCCATTCCCACGGGCCGTCGCTACAGTGACGGCCCGTTTTTGTTGCCTTGCTAACGAATTATGACGCCCCTAGAACGATATCAAGCTGATCTGAAACGCCCGGAATTCTTCCACGACGCCGCGCAGGAGACCGCCGTGCGCCATCTGCAGCGCCTGTACGACGATCTGGTCGCGGCCTCGCAGAGTAAGCCGGGCCTGCTCGGCAAGCTGTTTGGCAAGAAAGACGTGGCACCGGTCAAGGGCCTGTACTTCTGGGGCGGCGTTGGCCGTGGCAAGACCTACCTGGTCGATACTTTCTTTGAAGCGCTGCCCTTCAAGGAAAAGGTCCGAACTCACTTCCACCGCTTCATGAAGCGCGTGCACGAAGAGATGAAGACCCTGGGCGGCGAGAAAAACCCGCTGACCATCATCGCCAAGCGCTTCTCCGACGAAGCCCGGGTCATCTGCTTCGATGAGTTCTTCGTGTCCGACATCACCGATGCGATGATCCTCGGCACGCTGATGGAAGAGCTGTTCAAAAATGGCGTGACCCTGGTCGCGACCTCGAACATCGTGCCGGACGGCCTGTACAAGGACGGCCTGCAACGCGCGCGCTTCCTGCCGGCCATTGCGCTGATCAAGCAAAACACTGACATCGTCAACGTCGACAGTGGCGTCGATTATCGCCTGCGTCACCTCGAGCAAGCGGAACTGTTCCACTTCCCGCTGGACGAAGCGGCTCAGGAAAGCCTACGCAAAAGCTTCCGCGCCCTGACGCCGGAATGCACGGCTGCGGTCGAGAACGATGTGCTGATGATCGAGAACCGCGAAATCCGTGCCGTGCGCACCTGCGATGACGTGGCCTGGTTCGACTTCCGCGAATTGTGCGACGGCCCGCGCAGCCAGAACGATTACATCGAACTGGGCAAGATCTTCCACGCCGTGTTGCTCAGCGGTGTCGAGCAGATGAGCGTCACCACCGACGACATCGCCCGACGCTTCATCAACATGGTCGACGAGTTCTACGACCGAAACGTCAAGCTGATCATTTCTGCTGAAGTCGAGCTCAAGGATCTCTACACCGGCGGTCGCCTGAACTTCGAGTTCCAGCGCACGCTTAGCCGCCTGCTGGAAATGCAGTCGCATGAATTCCTGTCCAGGGCGCATAAACCTTAGGGCACTTGGATGTCTAGTCCTGAAATAGGTTTACACCTGTTTCACCCTAACGCCCGATGCATCGCCTCGGGCGTTTTGTATTTCAACGACAGGTGCGGACGCTCGCGGTTGTAGATCGATACCGACTCGCTCACCATCTTCTTCGCCTGCGTTAAATCCTGTGGTCGCTGGAGCAAAAGCTCCGTCTTCAATATCCCGTTGACCCGCTCTGCCAAGGCATTTTGGTAGCAGTCATAGCCGTCCGTCATCGAACACCTGATGCCGTGTTTCGCGTGCAGTTCCTGGTACATTCCCGAGCAATACTGGCTGCCTCTGTCCGAGTGATGAACCAGTGGCTGCTCCGTTCGACGGTGCTTCACCGCCCGGCGCAGCGCTTGCGCGACCGACTCGGTGTGCAGGCTTTCATGGACGTGATAGCCCACGATCTTTCGCGAAAAAGCATCCGTCACAAGGCTCAGATAGGCCACGCCTTCCTGAGTGGGCAGATAGGTGATGTCAGCCACCCAAACCTGTTCCGGGCCGCTGGGAACAACCTGTTCAGGCCCCGGTTTGAGCAGGTTCGGATGGCGTCGAAAGCGATGATGACTGTCGGTTGTCTTGTGATACGCCCGCTTTCGCGCTACCAATAAACGCCGTTCGCGCAGAATCGAAAACAGGCGATCTCGCCCTACTTGCAGCTCAAGCAGCGGCTGACATTGCAGCAGGTAATGCAGCTTTCTAGTGCCCAACCGCGGCTGCCGCAGGCGCTTTTGCTGAACGAAATCGGCAACTTTCTGATCCAGAATCAGACGAGCAGCATCGGCGCGATTGCGTTTGTAGTAAGCCTGTCGGCTTATCCCCATGAACTGGCAAGCCCTGCTGATGCTCAGGTTTTGGATTCGTTTTTGCGCGAGGACTTGCCGGGACGCTTTTTTACGACAGAGAGACCGTAGTCATTTTTCAAGACGTCCACGACGGCCTCGAAAAACTGCGCTTTCTGATTGGACAGCGCCAACTGCTCTTCAAGCTCTTTGATGCGCTGCTCTGGCGTTAATGGTCGGTTTTTGTCGGGCATAGACCCCATCCTCGGCGAGCCAATGTAGGTGCCGGGGCTCCAATCTTGACGACCGTGCTTGCGTAACCATGTCAGAACGGTCGTTTTGCCTTGAATCCCGTAGCGCTCCTGAGCCTCTTTATAACTCAGCTCGCCTTTTTCGACCTGGTCGACGACCGACAATTTAAAGGTCAGCGTGTAGTCTCGCTGACTACGCCTTTTTGCGGATTCCATTACGTCCTCCTGAAAAACAGATCAGAAGGTGTAAACCTTATTCAGGACGGGACAAGGAAAATAAAAAAGGGCCTGCAAATGCAGGCCCTTTTTATTTCTCGATAAATTTCGAACTCACCAATGATCCTGTGGGAGCGGGCTTGCCCGCGATAGCGGAGGCACATCCAACATTGATGTGACTGTCGCACCGCCATCGCGGGCAAGCCCGCTCCCACATTGGATTTTACGTGCAGCCCTTAAGCCGCTTGCTGGAATTGCTGCCGATACTGGTTCGGCGACAGCTCGGTGTGCTGGCGGAACAACCGCGCAAAGAAGCTCGCATCGTCATATCCGACCTCATAACTGATGGTCTTGATGCTCTTGCGGCTACCCGACAGCAAGCCCTTGGCGGTTTCGATGCGCAGGCGTTGCAGGTAATGCAGCGGCTTGTCGCCGGTGGCGGTCTGGAAGCGGCGCATGAAGTTGCGGATGCTCATGCCGTGCTCGCGGGCCACGTCTTCAAAGCGGAATTTGTCGGCGAAATGCTCTTCGAGCCAGTGCTGGATCTGCAGGATGATCACGTCCTGATGCAGCTTTTGTCCGCCAAAACCGATACGTCCTGGCGAATAGCTGCGCTGCACTTCGTAGAGAATGTCGCGCGCGACGGCTTGCGATACGTTGGCGCCGCAGAAGCGTTCGATCAGATAAATGTAAAGGTCGCAGGCGGAGGTGGTGCCGCCGGCGCAATACAGGTTGTCGGCGTCGGTCAGGTGCTTGTCCTGATTGAGCTGGACCTGTGGAAAGCGTTCGGCGAAGGCGTTGAAGAAGCGCCAGTACGTGGTCGCTTCCTTGCCATTGAGCAACCCGGCTTCGGCGAGCCAGAACACCCCGGTCGCTTCGCCGCACAATACCGCGCCGCGAGCGTGTTGCTCACGCAGCCACGGCAAGACCTGTGGATAACGTTTGACGAGTGTGTCGAAGTCGTCCCAGAAGGCGGGGAGGATGATGACGTCGGCATTTTCCAGGGCGCCATCCACCGGCATGATCACATCACTGAAGCTGTTCACCGGCTTGCCGTCGGGGCTGACCAGCCGGGTTTCGAACGCCGGTGTCAGGCCCTGGCCCAGTTGTTTGCCATAGCGCAGGCTGGCTAGATGGAAGAAATCCTTGGCTTGCATGAGGGTGGAAGCGAAAACCCGGTCGATAGCCAGGATGCTGACGCGCCGCAAGGGCGTGGAGGCTTGGTTAGACATAATTCAACTTTATTCTTATAGGGGAAAGTGGTCACCAGACGGCTGGATCGTCTTATTTTTTGTCTGATGTGTCCAGTGTCCTGTATCGAAAGCGAGGCTTAGTCTCTGAAGGTCAACTCTTCTAACAACTAACGACAGGTGCCGCATGATTCCCAGAACCTTGTTCAGTTCCGAGCACGAACTTTTTCGCGACAGCGTGCGAACGTTCCTCGAAAAAGAAGCCGTGCCGTTCCACGGGCAATGGGAAAAGCAAGGCTACATCGACCGTAAACTCTGGAACAAGGCAGGGGAGGCGGGGATGCTCTGTTCGCACCTGCCCGAGGAATATGGCGGGCTGGGGGCGGACTTTCTCTACAGTGCCGTGGTGATCGAGGAGGTCGGTCGCCTGGGGCTGACGGGGATCGGGTTTTCCCTGCATTCGGACATTGTGGCGCCGTACATCCTGCATTACGGCAGTGAAGCGCTGAAGCACAAATACCTGCCGAAACTGGTATCTGGCGAGATGGTCACGGCCATCGCCATGACCGAGCCGGGCGCCGGTTCCGACCTGCAAGGTGTGAAGACCACTGCCGTGCTGGATGGCGATGAGTATGTCATCAACGGTTCCAAGACATTCATCACCAACGGCTTTCTCGCTGACCTGGTGATTGTCGTGGCCAAGACCGATCCGAAGGCCGGCGCCAAAGGCACCAGCCTGTTTCTGGTCGAAGCTGACACGCCGGGCTTCGACAAGGGCAAGCGCCTGGAAAAGGTCGGCATGAAGGCTCAAGACACGTCGGAGCTGTTCTTCCAGGATGTTCGGGTGCCGAAAGAAAACCTGCTGGGGCAGACCGGGATGGGCTTCGCGTATCTGATGCAGGAATTGCCTCAGGAGCGCCTCACGGTTGCCATCGGCGGCCTCGCTTCGGCCGAAGCCGCGTTGCAATGGACCCTGGATTACACCCGTGAGCGTAAGGCCTTCGGCAAGGCGATTGCAGATTTCCAGAACACTCGCTTCAAACTGGCGGAGATGGCGACGGAGATTCAGATCGGTCGGGTGTTTGTCGATCGCTGCCTGGAGCTACACCTGCAAGGCAAGCTGGATGTGCCGACGGCCGCGATGGCCAAATACTGGGGCACCGACCTGCAATGCAAGGTGCTCGACGAATGCGTGCAACTGCATGGCGGTTACGGCTTCATGTGGGAATACCCGATCGCCCGGGCGTGGGCGGATGCGCGGGTTCAGCGGATTTACGCCGGGACCAACGAGATCATGAAGGAGATTATTGCGCGGTCGCTTTGAATTTGTTGTGAGTTCAGTATCGCCATCGCGGGCAAGCCCGCTCCCACAGATTCAGCGCTGAACTTGTGGGAGCGGGCTTGCTCGCGATTGGGTCTATTGATCGATCAAGGTGCCGGGTTCGGATGATCCTTGTGAATCTCCTCGATCCCTGCAAGCACTTCATCGGAAAGTTTCAGCTCGAAGCTGGCAATGTTGCTGTCGAGTTGCTCCAGCGTCGTCGCGCCAATGATGTTGCTGGTCACGAACGGCTGCTGGGTGACGAATGCCAATGCCATCTGCGCCGGTTCCAGGCCGTGCTCACGGGCCAGCGCCACGTAACGACTGCACGCTGCTTCCGACTGTGCATTGAAATAGCGACTGAAGCGGCTGTAGAGGCTCAGGCGCCCCTTTGGCGGGCGGGCGCCCCCTTCGTACTTGCCTGACAGGAAGCCGAACGCCAGTGGCGAATAGGCGAGCAGTCCGCATTGTTCACGGATGGCGATTTCCGCCAGGCCGACTTCGAAGCTGCGGTTGAGCAGGTTGTACGGGTTCTGGATCGACACCGCGCGCGGCCAGCCACGGGCTTCGGCCAGGGCGAGGAAACGCATGGTGCCCCACGGAGTTTCGTTGGACAGGCCGATGTGGCGGATCTTGCCGGCCTTGACCTGTTCGTCCAGCGCTTCGAGGGTGTCTTCCAGCGGCGTGAGGTTGGCTTCGATCTTGTGTTTGTAGCCCAGCTGCCCGAAGAAGTTGGTGCTGCGTTCCGGCCAATGCAATTGGTACAGATCGATGTAGTCGGTTTGCAGGCGCTTGAGGCTCGCGTCCACGGCTTCGGTGATGTGCTGGCGGTTGTGGCGCAGGTTTTTGTCGCGGATGTAATCGATGGTGTTGCCGGGGCCTGCGATCTTGCTCGCCAGGATCCAGTCGGCGCGATCGCCCCGACTTTTGAAGTAATTGCCGATGTAGCGTTCGGTGGTGGCGTAGGTTTCGGCCTTGGGCGGCACCGGATACATCTCGGCGGTGTCGATGAAATTGATCCCGGCGCTTTTGGCCCGTTCAATCTGGGCGAAGGCTTCAGCTTCGCTGTTTTGCTCGCCCCAGGTCATGGTTCCGAGGCAGATGGCACTCACGTTCAGATTGGTTCGGCCTAGCTGGCGATAGTCCATCGGGTGCTCCTTGGGCAAAACAATCATAAAAGCAGGTTGAAATATTTTTCGCAATCTGCATAATTGCGCACCTCTTTCTGCAGTGGAAGTGATGCGCCGCCGCCGAAGAATCTTGCCGTTGAACGGACGCGCCGACCCGAGCCCCCGAAAGCGTCTGTATCCGGCTGCCTTTGACTTGTCAAAGTACGCACTATTCAGTAAGATCCGCCGTCTAATTTACAGGGCGGCCCCTGAGGCTATAAAGAATGAAAACTTTTACTGCTAAACCGGAAACAGTACAGCGCGACTGGTTTGTCGTCGACGCTGCAGGTCAGACCCTGGGTCGTCTGGCCACCGAAATCGCGAGCCGTCTGCGTGGCAAGCATAAAGCTGAGTACACTCCTCACGTTGACACCGGCGACTACATCGTCGTTATCAATGCCGAGCAGATTCGTGTAACCGGTGCTAAAACCACCGACAAGATCTACTACTCCCACTCCGGTTTCCCGGGCGGCATCAAGTCGATCAACTTTGAAAAGCTGATCGCCAAAGCCCCTGAGCGCGTGATCGAGACCGCGGTCAAAGGCATGCTGCCTAAGAACCCGCTGGGTCGCGACATGTATCGTAAGCTGAAAGTCTATGCGGGCGCTGTACACCCTCATACTGCTCAGCAGCCCCAAGAACTGAAGTTTTAACGGAATAGTTCATTATGTCGGCGACTCAAAATTACGGCACTGGCCGTCGCAAGACCGCAACCGCACGCGTTTTCCTGCGTCCGGGTACTGGTAACATCTCCATCAACAACCGCACCCTGGAAAATTTCTTCGGCCGCGAAACTGCCCGCATGGTAGTTCGTCAGCCGCTGGAACTGACTGAGACTGTCGAGAAATTCGACATCTACGTCACCGTGATCGGTGGTGGTGTAAGTGGTCAAGCTGGCGCAATCCGCCACGGTATCACTCGCGCACTGATGCAGTACGACGAAACCCTGCGTGGCGCTCTGCGCAAAGCTGGCTTCGTTACTCGCGATGCTCGTGAAGTTGAACGTAAGAAAGTCGGTCTGCGTAAAGCGCGTAAGCGTCCGCAGTACTCGAAGCGTTAATTCGCTTTCTCGTTCAAAAAGAACGCCCAGTTTCCTTGCGAAGCTGGGCGTTTTTTTATGGGCGTTATTTATCAAAGAATTGCGCTGTGACAACTTGCCACAGCCGTAGAGGCCCTATACTGCAAGGCTTGGCAGTGGAGCCCTTCGGTAATTACCTTGTCAGAATTGGGGCTTTTCATTACCATTCGGCAAAATTTTTATAAGTTCAGATTTTTACTTAGTAGACGCCTGATTTAACAGGCCACAAAGCTGATGGGAGAGGACTGAATGAGCAATGACGGCGTGAATGCAGGCCGGCGTCGCTTCTTGGTAGCAGCCACATCCGTGGTGGGTGCTGCAGGAGCGGTGGGGGCTGCGGTCCCGTTCGTGGGGTCATGGTTTCCCAGTGCCAAGGCGAAAGCCGCAGGTGCACCGGTGAAGGTGAATGTCAGCAAAATCGAGCCAGGCCAGCAGATGATTGCTGAGTGGCGCGGCCAGCCGGTGTTCATTGTCCGCCGTACTCCGGAAATCCTGGGGAATCTGAAGAAGATCGAGGGCCAGCTGTCTGACCCGACCTCCAAGAACTCGACGCAACCGACTTATGTCGACCCGCAAACGCGGTCGATCAAGCCAGAAGTTCTGCTGCTGATCGGTATCTGCACGCACCTGGGTTGCTCGCCGACCTTCCGTCCAGAAGTGGCACCTGCTGATCTGGGCAAGGACTGGGTAGGTGGTTATTTCTGCCCTTGCCATGGTTCCCACTACGATCTGGCTGGCCGCGTCTACAAGTCGCAACCTGCGCCTTTGAACCTGCCAGTTCCCCCGCATTCCTATGAGACCGATGAGATCATTGTCATCGGCGTCGATACGGAGAAAGCGTGATGAGCAAGTTCATGGATTGGGTTGATGCGCGCTTTCCCGCGACCAAAATGTGGGAAGACCATCTCAGCAAGTACTACGCCCCGAAGAACTTCAACTTCTTCTATTTCTTTGGCTCGCTGGCATTGCTCGTTCTGGTTAACCAGATCGTTACCGGTGTCTGGTTGACCATGAGCTACACCCCGTCGGCGGAAGAGGCGTTTGCTTCCGTCGAATACATCATGCGCGACGTCGAGTACGGCTCGATCCTGCGTCTGCTGCACTCCACCGGCGCTTCGGCGTTCTTCATCGTGGTCTATCTGCACATGTTCCGTGGTTTGCTCTACGGTTCGTACCAGAAGCCGCGTGAGCTGGTGTGGGTCTTCGGGATGCTGATCTACCTGGCGCTGATGGCTGAAGCCTTCATGGGTTATCTGCTGCCGTGGGGCCAGATGTCCTACTGGGGTGCCCAGGTGATCATCTCGCTGTTCGGTGCGATCCCGGTCATCGGTAACGACCTGACCCAGTGGATCCGTGGTGACTACCTGATATCCGGCATTACCCTGAACCGCTTCTTCGCCCTGCATGTGGTTGCCTTGCCGATCGTGATTCTCGGTCTGGTGGTGCTGCACGTCCTGGCGTTGCACGAAGTCGGTTCGAACAACCCGGACGGCGTGGACATCAAGAAACACAAGGACGAAAACGGCGTACCGCTGGACGGCATTGCCTTCCACCCGTACTACACCGTGAAAGATATCGTCGGCGTGGTGGTGTTCCTGTTCATCTTCTGCTCGATCGTGTTCTTCTTCCCGGAAATGGGCGGTTACTTCCTCGAGAAGCCGAACTTCGAAGTGGCGAACGCCTTCAAGACCCCAGAGCACATCGCTCCGGTCTGGTACTTCACGCCGTTCTACGCCATCTTGCGGGCGATTCCGGACAAGCTCATGGGTGTAATCGCCATGGGTGCGTCGATTGCCATGCTGTTCGTCTTGCCGTGGCTGGACCGTAGCCCGGTCAAGTCGATGCGCTACAAAGGCTGGCTGAGCAGGATCTGGCTCTGGGTGTTCTGCATCGCATTCGTGATCCTGGGCATTCTGGGCGTCCTGGCCCCAACCCCTGAGCGGACGTTGCTGTCGCAGGTATGTACCTTCCTGTACTTCGCCTACTTCATTCTGATGCCGTTCTACACCCGGCTCGAGAAGACAAAACCGGTTCCGGAAAGGGTGACTGGCTGATGAAAAAACTATTCGCTGTACTGATTCTTGCTGCCATGCCTGTCCTGTCCTTCGCGGCTGAACACGGTGGTCCCGAGCTGGAAAAGGTCGACATCGACGTTTCCGACAAAGCGGCCATGCAGGACGGCGCGCGTACGTTCGCCAACTACTGCATGGGCTGCCACAGCGCCAAGTTCCAGCGTTACGAGCGTGTTGCCGATGATCTGGGCATCCCGCATGACCTGATGCTCTCCAAGCTGGTGTTCACCGGCGCCAAGATTGGCGACCACATGAGCATCGGCATGCAGCCGGCAGACGCCAAGACCTGGTTCGGTGCGGCACCGCCCGACCTGACCCTGGTTGCTCGCGTTCGCGGTACTGACTGGCTCTATGGTTACCTGCGTTCGTTCTATGAAGACCCGTCGCGCCCTTGGGGTGTGAACAACAAAGTCTTCCCGAACGTCGGGATGCCGAACGTTCTGGTCGGCCTGCAGGGTCGTCAGGTGGTAGGCTGCAAACAAGTTCAAATCGTCGAAGACGGCAAGAAGCAATACGATCCGCTGACAGGCACTGCCTTGACTCATGAAGCGTGTGACCAGCTGACCGTGTTGCCGAAGACCGGCACGCTGAACGCAGAGCAGTTCGACGAGAAGGTCAAGAATCTGGTGACCTTCCTGGCCTACTCGGCCAACCCGGTGAAGCTGCAGCATCAGCGCATCGGTACCTATGTGTTGCTGTACCTGGCGTTCTTCTTCGTATTCGCTTATTTGCTCAAGCGCGAATACTGGAAAGACGTCCATTGATAAAGCTGTAAGTAATTGCTGTTAATCGCGCGCGCCCAGGGGCGTCTCTGAAGGTGTAACGAGTCTGGTGAGCCAGGCGTTACGGGAGGCGTCCTCTGGGCGCGCGCGTTTTTCCGCTTCCGATAATTTCAACAAGCGAGGAGGACCGCCATGGGCGTGACCAATCGGTTGGCCTGTTACTCCGACCCCGCCGACCACTATTCCCACCGAGTGCGCATCGTACTTGCAGAGAAGGGTGTCAGCGCAGAGATCATTTACGTGGAAGCTGGTCGCCAGCCGCCTAAACTGATTGAAGTGAACCCTTACGGAAGTCTGCCCACCCTGGTCGATCGTGACCTGGCGTTGTGGGAGTCGACCGTGGTGATGGAATATCTGGATGAGCGTTATCCGCACCCGCCACTGCTGCCGGTTTATCCGGTGGCGCGTGCCAACAGCCGTCTGCTGATTCATCGTATTCAGCGTGACTGGTGTGGTCTGGTGGATCTGATCCTGGATTCGCGGACCAAGGAAGCAGCCCGCGTCGTGGCTCGTAAAGAGTTGCGCGAAAGCCTGACAGGCGTGTCGCCGTTGTTCGCCGACAAGCCGTTTTTCCTCAGTGAGGAACAAAGTCTGGTGGATTGCTGCCTATTGCCAATACTCTGGCGATTGCCGATTTTGGGTATTGAACTGCCGCGGCCTGCCAAGCCGTTGCTTGATTACATGGAGCGCTCGTTTGCGCGTGAGGCTTTCCAGGCGAGTCTGTCTGGTGTCGAACGCGATATGCGCTAAGGCTTAAGGAGCCGCTATGAACTCCAGTCGACCTTATCTGGTCCGCGCGCTCTACGAGTGGATTGTGGACAATGATTGCACCCCGCACATGCTGGTCAATTCCGAGTATCCGTCGGTGCAGGTGCCTCAGGGTTTTGCCAGTGACGGACAGATTGTCCTGAACGTGTCACCGTCCGCCGTGCGTCATCTGCACATGGACAACGAAGCCGTGAGCTTCGAAGGGCGCTTCGGTGGCGTGCCGCACACCCTTTACGTGCCTATTGCATCGATTCTGGGCATTTACGCCCGGGAGAATGGCCAAGGCATGGTGTTCGATCTGGAATCGCCTGTGGAGGACGAGGAAGAGATCGAGCCGGATGATGATCTTCCACCACCCGACAGCGAGCCGCCGCGTCCCAGCGGTCGACCCAGTTTGAAAGTGGTGAAGTAAAAAAAAAGGCGATCCGGATGGATCGCCTTTTTTATTGCTTCTGCCCCGTCCAAACGTAGGAGCTGTCGAGTGAAACGAGGCTGCGATCTTTTGATCTTGTCTTTAAAAAATCAAAGTCAAAAGATCGCAGCCTCGTTTCATTCGACAGCTCCTACAGATCGATGGCGACCTGAAGGATCTGTAAGCAGATGTCAGTCGATGTATTCAAACAACTTCACGATCTTCTGCACGCCGGAAACACCCTGCACCAAGTTGGTGGCCTGTTCCGCTTCCTGCTTGGTCAGCAGGCCCAGCAAGTAAACGATGCCATTCTCGGTGACAACCTTGATGCGCGAACCCGGGATGTTCGGATCGGTGAGCATCTGGGTCTTGATCTTGGACGTCAGCCAGGTGTCGTTCTGGCGGGCGAGGAAACTGGAGGGTGGCAGAATCTGCAGTTCGTTGTGAACCGTCTTCACCCGCTGAACAGCCGCAGCGGCCTGTTCGGCCTTGGCCTTGAGGTCGGCGCGCGGGGTTTGCCCGGCGAGCAACACAACGCCGTTGAAGCTGGTGACGACGATGTGCGAATCGTTGTCCAGGGCCGGATCGGCCTTGGCGATGTTCACGCCGACCTTGGTGTCGATCAGCGAGTCGTCGATCTTGCTGCCGAAGGTGCGCGTGCCGCGGTCATCTTCGATCGGCGCTTCACGGCTGGCGTTAACCACTGATGTGCAGCCGCTGATGCCAAGGCACAGGGTCAAGGCCAGAAGGCCTAGGCGATTAGGGGTCATTCTTCACTCCCGAACAGTTGGCTGTCGATCAAATCGCAAAGGCAATGGATCGCCAGCAGGTGGACTTCCTGAATACGTGCAGTGACATTGGCCGGTACGCGAATCTCGACGTCTTCAGGCAATAGCAGCGATGCCATGCCGCCGCCATCGCGACCGGTCAATGCTACGACAATCATTTCGCGATCATGTGCGGCCTGGATCGCTTGAATAATGTTCGCCGAGTTGCCGCTGGTGGAAATCGCCAGCAATACGTCGCCCGGCTGGCCGAGGGCGCGGATCTGTTTGGAGAAGATTTCGTTGTAGCTGTAATCGTTGGCAATCGAGGTGATCGTCGAACTGTCGGTGGTCAGCGCAATGGCTGGCAGGCTCGGACGTTCACGCTCGAAGCGATTGAGCAGCTCGGACGAAAAGTGCTGGGCATCGCCGGCGGAGCCACCGTTGCCGCACGAAAGCATTTTGCCCTCGTTGAGCAGGGCGTTGACCATCACCTGGCTGGCTTGCTCGATGTGCGGTGCAAGTACGTCCATCGCCATTTGCTTGGTGTCGATACTGGCCTGAAAAAGCTGGCGAATTCGGGATTGCATGTCCATCTGTGTGACCTTAATTAGCGCGGCTACTCGGCACATGAATGTGCAGCCCGCAAAGCAAAGAGCAAAAGTGTTGGGTGTAGGTGTCCGGTTTGGGGCGCAAGCGATCAGCAGTCGAAGGCATTTTGCATCCAGTTCAACTGATCGAGGCTGCTGTCGATGGCAACCACGTCGAAGCGACAGGGGGAATCGGCCCAACGCGACTCGCGCTGAAGAAAATACTGCGCGGCGAAAATCAGTTTCTGCCGTTTGCGCCCATCGATGCTGTCGAGTGCGCCACCCCATTGGGTGTTTTTTCTGTAGCGGACTTCAACGAATACTACTGTATCGCCATCAAGCATGACCAGATCAAGCTCGCCACGTTTACACAACCAGTTCTGCGCCAGCAGGCGCAGACCTTGTTGTTGAAGATGCTCGAGCGCATGGCGCTCGGCATCCTTACCGCTTTGCTGGCGTGACCTGTCGGGCATTAGCGCGCAGTGTCCGGCAGGCGTTGAACCTGGCCGTTGACGAACTGAGCCCATGGCAACTGGCGAACGACCCGTTGATTCTGGGTCATGCCCAGGCTGCCCGACTGACCTTCGATGCGGCTGTCCGGCAGTGCCTTGAGTTGCCCAAGGCGCGGTGCCAGGCGATAGGCGTCGACGCCCATTGCATACAGGCGACCCAGGCTGCCGGCGGCTTGTGGCCATTGCGCGGTGACCTGTTTGCGCAGGGGATCGTTAGCGTCCAGCAACCATGGGGTTTCGCAGAAGCGAATGCCGTTCATGTCGTTGTACTGATTCACGTCGCCGCTGGCACTGAATACGTGGGAAGTGGCGTACACCGGCACGTCACCCGCGTATTGGAAGTTCAGGGTCGGTTTGATCTGCTGGGCTTGTTGCGGTGTGGCAGCCAGGAAGATGAACTCGATGTCCTGACGGCGCGAAGGCTGGGCCGCGACCTGCGAACCGACGGTGCTTTGCAGGCTCTTGGCGCGACCTTCGCTCTGGCGCAGCTGGAACATGTCGGCAATCTGCTGGGCCAACTGGACCGGCTGGTCGACGCGCTCGGTGGCAATGATGGTGCCGCCGTTGGCTTGCCAATCCTGGCTGAAGGCTCTCAGTACGCGATCGCCCCATTCGCCTTTCGGCACCATGATGGCGGCGCGATGCAGGCCATCGGCGCGTGCACGACGGGACACTTCGCGGGCTTCATCCTCGGCCGCAAGACCGAACTGGAACAACTGGGGCGGACCTTGTTCGCCTTCGCTGTAGTTCAGGGCCAGGGTGGTGATCGGCAGTTGTGGGCGAGCGCTGAGCTGTTTGACCAGCGGTTTTTCCAGCGGACCGACCACCAGTTGCACGCCGTCGGCCTGGGCCTTGCGATAGAACTCGTCCATCGAGGTCAGTTTCGAGCTGTCATAGAACTCGATGGCTGGCGGCTTCTGCCCGGCTTGTTGCGCCTGGTAGTGAGCGGCCATGAAACCTTCGCGCAGTGCTTTGCCGACCGATGCCAGCGGGCCGTCTTGCGGCAGCAGCAGGGCGATTTTGCTCAGGGACTGGCTGGCCAGTTCCTTGAGTTTGGTCAGCGGCAATGGCAACTGGATGGCTGCCGGGTGCTTGGGGTTCTGGGCGCGCCAGTTGTCGATTGCGGCTTGCTGCTGTTCCAGCGTGCCGGCGGTTTTCACCGCCAGCGCCAGGCCCATCCAGCCGCCGAGGTCATCGGAGGTGGTCGGTTGCAGTTGATCGGTCGGCAAAGAGGCAATCAGGATCCAGATCGCTTCGTGGTTTTTGCTGGCAGCTTCACCGCTGAGCATTGGCGCGATAAAAATGCGCTCCCGTGCGGCGGCCAGTGTCTGGCCATCGGCCTCAAGGGCGCGAGCGTGGACAGTGCCTGTGCGCACCTGTTGCTCGACCGGCAACTCGCCAAGATGTTGCAGGCTTGGATGGCTCAAGGCCGTCAATGCAGCCTTGGGCTGATTGCGCGTCATGGCCAGTTCTGCCGCCAGGGTGCTGGCGAAGACTTGTGGCGCTGGCTTGAGTTGCTCCAGCGGAACCAGTTGCAGGATTTGCGCGGACTGGCCGGCGTTACCCTGATGATAGGCCAGGTCTGCCGCACTCAGGCGCAGCAGCGAGGCTTTCTCCGGGTCCTTGCTTTGACCGGCCTGTTCGAGCAGTTGCTCGATACTGGCGTCCGGGGTCCGTGGAAGTTCGCCAAGGCTGGAAGAGGGCGAGCTGGCGCAAGCCGCCAGCAAGGCAGCGAGGCAGAGGGCAGTGAACAGCCGCAGGCAAGCGATCATGTAGTGTTCCTGATACTCGATCAAATTAGCGTGGAATTGTACCCAAGCACTGGCCGGGGCGCGATGTTACTGGCGTGAATCGATCAATTTAGCTCGTGCAAATGTTGCAGTGGTGCACAAATGACTGGAAAACCCGGGGAGGGCGGGGCGTATCGCAAGCGCCGCTACGCGCTACAATGTCGCCTTTTACCGATCATGAGGTGTGCGCTTTGACTGCTCCAGGTGCTTTGAATTCCGCTGCTGGCTCGCTTTATGTGGTGGCGACGCCCATCGGCAACCTGGACGACATCAGCGCGCGTGCGCTGAAGATCCTGCGTGACGTCGCATTGATCGCGGCTGAGGACACCCGTCACTCTCAGCGTTTGATGCAGCATTTTGGCATCCCCACGCCGCTGGCGGCCTGCCATGAACACAACGAACGGGATGAAGGTAGCCGTTTTATCACCCGTTTGCTGGCGGGCGATGATGTTGCGCTGATCTCCGATGCCGGCACACCGCTGATTTCCGATCCCGGTTATCACCTGGTGCGCCAGGCGCGTGCTGCTGGAATCAATGTTGTGCCGGTGCCGGGTGCCTGTGCATTGATCGCGGCGTTGTCGGCGGCGGGACTGCCGTCGGACCGCTTTATCTTCGAGGGCTTCCTGCCAGCGAAGACGGTCGGTCGTCGTGCTCGTCTTGAGCAGGTCAAGGAAGAGCCGCGCACGCTGATTTTTTATGAAGCACCACACCGTATCCTGGAATGCCTGCAGGACATGGAGCTGGTATTCGGCCCTGAGCGTCCGGCGTTGCTGGCGCGGGAGCTGACCAAAACGTTCGAAACCCTTAAAGGTTTGCCGCTGGCCGAGTTGCGCCAGTTCGTCGAGTCGGACAGCAATCAGCAGCGCGGTGAGTGCGTGGTGTTGGTCGCGGGCTGGGCGACGCCAGAGACTGAAGATGCGGTCAGCAGTGAAGCCATGCGCATCCTCGACCTGTTGCTCGAAGAGATGCCGCTCAAGCGTGCGGCGGCGTTGGCGGCGCAAATTACCGGCGAGCGCAAGAATGTGCTCTATCAGGTCGCACTCGATAGACAAAAAGGTGAGTGAAACCCGACGTAACGGCGCGGCCGAAGGCGTTTAGCGCTTGTTCTTCGGTCGCTGTGCCGTTAACCTTCGCGGCGGAGAGTCGATTGGACAGTCGCTGCCCTCTATGAAAATTAGGGGGGGGAGGAAAGTCCGGGCTCCATAGGGCGAAGTGCCAGGTAATGCCTGGGAGGCGTGAGCCTACGGAAAGTGCCACAGAAAATAACCGCCTAAGCGCTTCGGCGCCGGTAAGGGTGAAAAGGTGCGGTAAGAGCGCACCGCACGTCTGGCAACAGTTCGTGGCTAGGTAAACCCCACTTGGAGCAAGACCAAATAGGGTCCCAAGGCGTGGCCCGCGCTGGGACCGGGTAGGTTGCTAAAGATGTCCAGTGATGGCCATCGTAGACGAATGACTGTTCAAGACAGAACCCGGCTTACAGATCGACTCTCCACCTTTTTTCTCCCCTCTGCTTAAATCAGTGAGCAGGGTGCCGGTGATAGCAATTTCCCTCCTTCCAGAATCATCAGCAGAAGCACTTTCGTAATACCAAAAAAATCTTACTCTTAACAAACTACTTTAACTTTCGAACGCAGCCTTCTGTGCGCATTCAAGTTATCGGGCAAATTCACCTGTCGGATAGTCGTTTACCCCCTCTTTAGCTTCCTAAATCTCAGTTCTGTAAGGCTTTTCCTTTAAAGCGCGCCTTGACGGTGCGGTGGCCGCATTCCTATAGTGTGCGCAAGTGGCGGAAAGTGGCATGAAGTGGGTTTTTTGAACGTAAAACGCTAATATTTGGAGAAACGCTGACGTGTTTCGCGGAGCTAACGCTATCAGTCTCGACGCAAAGGGCCGTCTCGCCATGCCGAGCCGGTACCGTGACGAGCTCGTTTCGCGTAGTTCCGGTCAGTTGATCGTGACCATTGATGCCGTTGATCCGTGTTTGTGTGTTTACCCCCTCGATGAGTGGGAAATTATTGAAACCAAACTGCGCGCACTGCCTTCGCTTCGCGAAGAGAACCGCCGCCTGCAACGTTTACTGATTGGTAATGCCGTCGACCTCGAGCTCGATGGCAGTGGTCGTTTTCTGGTTCCTCCGCGTCTTCGTGAGTATGCCAAGTTGGATAAACGCGCGATGTTGGTTGGCCAACTGAACAAGTTCCAATTGTGGGACGAGGATGCCTGGGATGCGGTTTCTGCCGCTGACCTGGCTGCTATTCAACAACCGGGCGCCATGCCTGATGAACTGCGTGATTTGATCCTGTGACTATTGATAGCGGCTTTAACCACATCACCGTACTGCTTGACGAAGCCGTGGAGGCTCTCGCCGTACGTCCTGATGGCTGCTATCTGGACGGTACGTTCGGTCGCGGCGGACACAGTCGGTTGATCCTCAGCCAACTGGGTCCCGATGGTCGGGTCCTCGGATTCGACAAAGATCCTCAAGCGATTGCCACTGGGCAGACGCTGGCGGCCGAAGACGGCCGCTTTGTCGTTGTGCAGCGCAGCTTTGCCGAGCTCGGTTCGGAAGTGGCCGAACGGGGTCTGCACGGAAAGGTCAGTGGTGTTCTGCTCGACCTCGGCGTGTCTTCGCCACAACTTGACGACCCCGAGCGCGGCTTCAGTTTCCTCAATGACGGCCCGCTGGACATGCGCATGGACCCGTCTCGCGGGATCAGCGCTGCCGAGTTCGTGAACACCGCGCCAGTGGAAGAAATCGCCCGGGTATTCAAGGAATACGGCGAAGAACGTTTCTCCGGTCGCATGGCCCGTGCCGTCGCCGAACGTCGCGACATCAAGCCGTTCGAACGCACAGCCGATCTGGCTGAAGTCCTGAAAGTCGCCAACCCGGCATGGGAAAAGGGCAAAAACCCGGCAACCCGTGCATTCCAGGGCCTGCGTATTCACGTCAACAACGAGTTGGGCGATCTGGAAGCCGGCCTTGAAGCCGCAATGGACTGCCTGGAAATCGGTGGCCGTCTGGTCGTCATCAGTTTCCACTCGCTGGAAGACCGCATCGTCAAACTGTTCATGCGCAAGCTGGTAAAAGGCGAAGCCGACAACCTGCCGCGCAACCTGCCGGTTCGCCACGTAGCCTTCGAACCGAAAATCAAAGTCCATGGCAAAGCGCAGACGGCCTCCGACGCCGAACTCAAAGCCAACCCACGTTCCCGTAGCGCCGTCATGCGCGTCGCGGAGAAGCTGCGGTGAGCAAGCTTTTCGCCAAGCCACTTCCAGGCGGAAGCTTTTTCATGCTGCTGCTGTTTCTGGCCGTGCTCGTATCGGCCATCGGCGTGTCCTATAGCGCCCACTGGAACCGTCAGCTGCTGAACTCGCTCTACAACGAGTTGAGCGTGCGCGACAAGGCGCAAGCGGAGTGGGGCCGGTTGATTCTTGAGCAAAGCACCTGGACCGCCCATAGCCGTATCGAAGTCCTGGCCACCGAGCAACTGAAGATGCGCATTCCTGGCGCAGCTGAAGTGAAGATGGTGACGCCATGATGAAGCTCGAAGGCGCACTGTTCCCATGGCGATTCCGCGTGGTCCTGGGTTTGCTCGGCATCATGGTCGTGGCGATTTGCTGGCGTATCATCGATCTGCAAGTGGTCGACCGTGCCTTCCTCAAAGGTCAGGGCGACGCACGCAGCGTTCGACACATCCCGATTCCGGCTCACCGTGGTCTGATCACCGACCGTAACGGCGAGCCATTGGCCGTGAGTACGCCGGTCACCACCCTGTGGGCCAACGCCAAGGAAATGCAGCTGGCCAAAGAGAAATGGCCGGCACTGGCTGCGGCGCTGGGGCAAGACCCCAAAGCCCTGGCCGAGCGTCTCGAGGCACAGGCCAACAAAGAATTCATTTACCTGGTGCGCGGGTTGACCCCCGAGCAGGGCCAGTCTGTGCTCGATCTGAAAGTGCCGGGCGTCTACGGCATCGAAGAGTTCCGGCGCTTCTACCCGGCCGGTGAAGTCACCGCACATATGGTCGGCTTTACCGACATTGATGACCACGGGCGTGAAGGCGTCGAGCTGGCCTATGACGAATGGCTCGCCGGTGTCGCCGGCAAGCGACAGGTCATCAAGGATCGGCGCGGCCGACTTATCAAGGATGTCCAGGTCACCAAAAACGCCAAGGCCGGCAAGCCCTTGGCGTTGTCCATTGACTTGCGTCTGCAATACCTGGCCAACCGTGAACTGCGTAACGCGATCATCGAGAACGGCGCCAAGGCCGGCAGCCTGGTGATCATGGACGTGAAGACCGGCGAGATCCTCGCCATGGTCAACCAACCGACCTACAACCCGAACAACCGTCGCAACCTGCAACCGGCGATGATGCGCAACCGCGCCATGATCGACGTGTTCGAGCCGGGTTCGACCATGAAAGCGATCTCCATGAGCGCCGCGATCGAAACCGGTCGCTGGAAACCGAGCGATACCGTCGAGGTGTACCCGGGCAGCCTGCAGATTGGTAAATACACCATCAAGGACGTATCCAAGACCGAAGGTCCGGTGCTCGACCTGACCGGCATTCTGATCAACTCCAGTAACGTCGGCATGAGTAAGGTCGCGTTCGACATCGGCGGCGAAACCATTTTCCGTCTCGCACAGAAAGTCGGCCTGGGCCAGGACACCGGCCTCGGCTTCCCGGGCGAGCGTGTCGGCAACCTGCCGAACTACCGCGAATGGCGCAAGGCTGAAACCGCCACGCTGTCCTATGGCTACGGTATTTCCGTGACCGCGATCCAACTGGTCCATGCCTTCTCGGCACTGGCCAACAACGGTCGCATCGCACCGCTGACCCTGATCAAAACCGATAAGGCGCCGCAAACCACGCAAGTGTTGCCCGAAGCCGTCGCGAAAACCATGCAAGGCATGCTGACCCAGGTGATCGAGGCCCCGCGCGGCGTGTTCCGTGCGCAAGTGCCGGCATACCACGTGGCAGGCAAGTCGGGTACCGCGCGCAAGACTTCGGTCGGCACCAAAGGCTATGCCGAAAACTCCTACCGCTCGCTGTTCGCAGGCTTCGGCCCGATGAGCGATCCGCGTTACGCCATCGTGGTGGTGATCGATGAACCGACCAAGGCCGGTTACTTCGGTGGTCTGGTTTCGGCGCCGGTATTCAGCAAAGTGATGTCCGGCACCCTGCGCCTGATGAACATCACGCCGGACAACCTGCCGCCGACTCAAACCGCCAATGCAGCACCGGTCGTTCCACTGAAAGCCAATGGAGGGCGCGGCTGATGTCTCTGAGCCTGAACAAGATTTTCGCCCACGCCGGTCGCGATCTGTTGATTCGCGAACTGACCCTGGACAGCCGCAACGTGCGCGCTGGCGACCTGTTTCTCGCTGTTCCTGGCGGCAAGTTCGACGGTCGTGCGCACATCGCCGATGCATTGCAGCGCGGTGCGGCCGCCGTGGCCTATGAAGTCGAAGGCGCCACCGTGCTGCCGATCACCGACGTGCCATTGATTCCGGTCAAAGGCCTGGCGGCGCAGCTGTCGGACATTGCCGGGCGTTTTTATGGTGACCCGAGCCGTCACCTGAATCTGATCGGCGTGACCGGCACCAACGGCAAAACCAGCGTCACGCAATTGGTTGCGCAGGCCTTGGACTTGCTCGGTCAGCACTGCGGCATTGTCGGCACCCTGGGCACCGGTTTCTACGGCGCGCTGGAAAGCGGGCTGCACACCACGCCGAACCCGATCGCCGTGCAAGCGATGTTGGCTGACCTGAAAAAGGCCGGCGCCAAAGCTGTGGCCATGGAAGTGTCTTCCCACGGCCTGGATCAAGGTCGCGTGACTGCGCTGGCGTTTGACGTGGCGGTGATGACCAACCTGTCCCGCGATCACCTGGATTACCACGGCACCATGCAAGCCTATGGCGAAGCCAAGGCCAAGCTGTTTGCCTGGAACGATTTGAAGTGCCGGGTGGTTAACCTCGACGACGAGTTCGGCCGCCAACTGGCCGCCGACAAAGGCGAGTCGCGCCTGATTACCTACAGCCTGGAAAACACCAGCGCCTACCTTTATTGCCGTGAAGCACAGTTCGACGACGAAGGCGTACGCGCCACACTGGTGACGCCGCAGGGCGAGCATCATTTGCGCAGCACGCTGCTCGGTCGTTTCAACCTGAGCAATGTGCTGGCCGCGGTCGGCGCCTTGCTCGGCCTGGATTACGCGCTGGACGAAATCCTCAAGGTCCTGCCGAAACTCGAAGGCCCGGCGGGACGCATGCAGCGTCTTGGCGGCGGCAACCAGCCTTTGGTCGTGGTCGATTACGCCCACACCCCCGATGCGCTGGAAAAAGTTTTGATGGCCCTGCGTCCCCACGCCAAAGGTCGTTTGCTGTGCCTGTTCGGTTGCGGCGGTGATCGCGATCGCGGCAAGCGTCCGCTGATGGCCGAAGTGGTCGAGCGTCTGGCCGATGGCGTCCTGGTGACCGATGACAACCCGCGCACCGAAGATCCTGCCGTGATTTTCGACGACATCCGTGCCGGTTTCACCAACGTGGATAAAGTCACTTTCGTCGCGGGCCGTGGCCAGGCGATTGCGCAATTGATCGCCAGCGCTTCGGTGGATGACGTGATTGTCCTGGCTGGCAAAGGTCACGAGGACTATCAGGAAATCAACGGCGAGCGTCACGATTTCTCCGACCTGGTCGAGGCTGATCACGCCTTGACCGCATGGGAGGTGGCTCATGCTTAAGCCCTGGAAATTGAGCGAACTGACCGGCGCACTGAACGGCCGGATGATCGTGGCCGATGCCACGTTCAATGGCGTCAGCATCGACAGTCGCGCGATCAAGCCCGGCCAGCTCTTTATTGCCCTGACCGGTCCGCGCTTCGACGGTCACGACTATTTGAATGACGTAGCAAACAAAGGCGCCGTCGCGGCGCTGGTCGAGCGTGAAGTCGCTGACAGTGCGCTACCGCAATTGGTTGTCAAAGACACCCGCCAGGCCCTTGGCCAGTTGGGCGCTCTGAACCGTGCTGCGTTTACCCGCCCTGTGGCGGCGATCACCGGTTCCAGCGGCAAGACCACCGTCAAGGAAATGCTCGCGAGCATCCTGCGCACGCGCGGTCCGGTGCTGGCGACCCGTGGCAACCTGAACAACGACCTCGGCGTGCCATTGACCTTGCTCGAACTCGCACCGGAGCACACCGCTGCCGTGATCGAGCTTGGCGCGTCGCGTCTGGGTGAAATTGCCTACACCGTCGGCATGACCAAACCGCATGTGGCCGTGCTGAACAACGCCGGGACTGCCCACGTTGGCGAGTTCGGCGGGCCGGAAAAAATCGTTGAAGCCAAAGGCGAGATTATTGAAGGGCTGGACGCTGATGGCGTCGCCGTTCTGAATCTGGACGACAAGGCGTTCGGCATCTGGAAGACCCGTGCTGCCGGCCGCAAAGTCCTGACGTTTGCCTTGAGCAATGTCAGCGCCGACTTCTACGCCAGTGATCTGGACCGCGATGCACGCGGTTGCCCGTCGTTCAATCTGCACAGCCCCGATGGTGTGGAGCGCGTTCAACTGAATCTGCTCGGCACCCATAACGTCGCCAACGCGTTGGCTGCCGCTGCTGCCGCACACGCCTTGGGCGTGTCGCTGTTGGGCATCGCCACCGGTCTCGGCGCAGTGCAACCGGTCAAGGGGCGCACCGTCGCGCAACTGGCCAGCAATGGCATACGCGTAATCGATGACACGTACAACGCGAACCCCACCTCCATGTGCGCGGCCGTTGATATACTCGCCGGCTTTTCCGGCCGCACCGTTCTGGTGCTCGGGGATATCGGCGAGTTGGGCGACTGGGCGGAGCAGGGGCATCGCGATGTGGGCGAGTACGCCCGCGGCAAGGTTTCCGCGCTTTACGCTGTCGGGCCATTGATGGCTCACGCCGTAAACGCTTTCGGCCCGCAAGCTTTTCACTTCAGCACTCAGGCTGAGCTGATCAAGGCACTCGGCGCCGAGCAGGATACAAACACCACTATTTTGATCAAGGGCTCGCGCAGCGCAGCGATGGAAAACATCGTCGCCGCTTTGTGCGGGTCCAGTCTGGAGAAACATTAATGCTGCTGCTGCTAGCGGAGTATCTGCAACAGTTCTACAAAGGCTTCGCGGTCTTTCAGTACCTGACCCTGCGCGGGATCCTCGGTGTGCTGACCGCGCTGGTTTTGTCGCTGTGTTATGGCCCGTGGATGATCCGCACGTTGCAGAACCGTCAGATCGGTCAATCCGTTCGTAACGACGGTCCGCAATCGCACCTGTCCAAATCCGGCACCCCGACCATGGGCGGCGCGCTGATTCTGTCGTCCATCGGCGTCAGCACTTTGCTCTGGGCTGACCTGAGCAATCGTTATGTCTGGACCGTTTTGCTGGTGACGTTGCTGTTCGGCGCTATCGGCTGGGTCGACGACTACCGCAAGGTGATCGAGAAAAACTCCAAAGGTTTGCCAAGCCGCTGGAAATACTTCTGGCAGTCGGTGTTTGGCCTCGGTGCAGCGATCTTCCTTTATATGACCGCGACTTCGCCGGTGGAAACCACGCTGATCCTGCCAATGCTCAAGGACTACAGCATTCCGTTGGGCATAGGTTTCGTTGTCCTGACTTACTTCGTGATCGTCGGCTCGAGCAACGCCGTCAACCTGACCGACGGCCTCGACGGCCTGGCGATCATGCCGACCGTGATGGTCGGTGGCGGCCTGGGCATTTTCTGCTACCTGTCGGGTAACGTGAAATTCGCCGAATACCTGCTGATTCCCTACGTCCCGGGCGCAGGTGAGTTGATCGTGTTCTGCGGTGCATTGATCGGTGCGGGCTTGGGCTTTCTCTGGTTCAACACCTATCCGGCACAAGTATTCATGGGTGACGTCGGCGCACTGGCGCTGGGCGCTGCCCTGGGCACCATCGCGGTGATCGTCCGTCAGGAAATCGTCCTGTTCATCATGGGCGGTGTGTTCGTGATGGAAACCCTGTCGGTGGTTATCCAGGTTGCTTCTTTCAAGATGACCGGTCGCCGTGTGTTCCGCATGGCACCGATTCACCACCACTTTGAACTCAAGGGCTGGCCCGAGCCGCGCGTGATCGTCCGTTTCTGGATCATTACCGTGATTCTCGTACTGGTCGGCCTTGCCACCCTGAAGCTGAGGTAGAAACTCGTGTCTCTGATCGCTTCTGACCACTTCCGCATCGTTGTCGGCCTCGGCAAGAGCGGCATGTCCCTGGTTCGCTTCCTGGCGAACCGGGGCACGTCGTTTGCTGTGGCCGATACGCGGGAAAATCCACCGGAACTGGCCACGCTCAAGCGTGACTATCCGCACGTGGAAGTGCGTTGTGGCGAGCTGGACGTCGAATTCCTGTGCCGCGCCGATGAGCTCTACGTGAGCCCCGGCCTGGCGCTGGCGACCCCGGCCCTGCAGGCTGCCGCCGCCCGTGGCGTGAAATTGTCCGGCGACATCGAGCTGTTCGCGCGAAATGCGAAGGCGCCGATTGTGGCCATCAGCGGTTCCAACGCGAAAAGCACCGTGACCACCCTGGTCGGCGAGATGGCGGCAGCGGCGGGCAAGCGCGTCGCCGTGGGCGGCAACCTCGGCACGCCGGCGCTGGATTTGCTCAGCGATGACGTCGAGCTGTACGTGATGGAATTGTCGAGCTTCCAGCTCGAAACCACCGACCAACTCAACGCTGAAGTGGCCACCGTGCTCAACGTCAGTGAAGACCACATGGACCGCTACAGCGGCCTGCCGGCCTATCACCTGGCCAAGCACCGGATTTTCCGTGGGGCGAAGCAGTTTGTGGTCAACCGTCAGGACGCCCTGAGCCGTCCGTTGATTGGCGAAGGTCAGCCGTGCTGGACGTTCGGCTTGAGCAAACCTGATTTCAAGGCCTTCGGCATTCGCGAAGAAGACGGCGAGAAGTACCTGGCTTTCGAATTCCAGAACCTGATGCCGGTGCGCGAGTTGAAAGTCCGTGGCGCCCATAACCAGTCCAATGCCCTGGCGGCGTTGGCGCTGGGGCATGCCGTCGGCTTGCCATTCGACGCCATGCTGTCGAGCCTGCGCACGTTCGCCGGGCTTGAGCATCGCTGCCAGTGGGTCCGTGACCTGGATGGCGTGAGCTACTACAACGATTCCAAAGCCACCAACGTCGGCGCCGCACTGGCAGCCATCGAAGGCTTGGGCGCGGACATCGACGGCAAGGTGGTGTTGATTGCCGGGGGCGACGGCAAAGGCGCTGACTTCAAGGATTTGCGTGATCCCGTGGCCGCCAACTGCCGCGCCGTCATTTTGATGGGCCGCGACTCCGACAAGATCGGTGAGGCCATCGGCGATGCGGTGCCGTTGATCCGGGTCGGTTCGCTGGTCGAAGCGGTGGAGCAATGCCGCGCCGCTGCACAACCTGGCGATGTGGTGCTGCTGTCGCCAGCCTGCGCCAGTTTCGACATGTTCAAGAATTATGAAGACCGTGGTCACCAGTTCGTCCGCGCTGTGGAGGATCTGGCATGAGCCTGCGAAACATCATCAAGCCATACCCGTCGCCGATCATCACCGGGCGCGGTATCGATCTCGACTTCCCGATGCTCGCCGGCTGCCTGGCCTTGATCGGCCTCGGGCTGGTCATGATCGCCTCGGCTTCGACCGAAGTGGCGGCGGCGCAATCGGGCAGCGCCCTGTATTACATGATTCGCCACCTTATCTATATCGTGCTGGGCCTGGGCGCCTGCGTCATCACCATGATGATTCCGATCGCCACCTGGCAACGCCTGGGCTGGCTGATGCTGCTGGGTGCGTTCGGTCTGCTGGTGATGGTGATCGTTCCGGGGATCGGCCGTGAAGTGAACGGTTCGATGCGCTGGATCGGCTTCAGTTTCTTCAACGTTCAGCCTTCCGAGATCGCCAAGGTGTTCGTGGTGATCTACCTCGCCGGTTACCTGGTGCGTCGCCAGAAAGAAGTGCGCGAAAGCTGGATGGGCTTCTTCAAGCCGTTCATCGTTCTGCTGCCAATGGCTGGCCTGCTGCTGATGGAGCCGGACTTCGGTGCCACCGTCGTAATGATGGGTGCCGCCGCGGCGATGCTGTTCCTTGGTGGGGTCGGGCTGTTCCGGTTTTCCCTGATGGTGGTCCTGGCGGTTGCGGCGGTGGTGTTGCTGATTCAAGTGCAACCCTATCGAATGGCGCGTCTTACCAACTTTGCCGATCCATGGGCCGACCAGTTCGGCGCCGGGTATCAATTGTCGCAAGCCTTGATCGCGTTTGGTCGCGGCGAATGGCTGGGTGTTGGCCTGGGCAACAGCGTGCAGAAACAGTTCTACCTGCCAGAAGCCCACACCGACTTCGTGTTCTCGGTCCTGGCTGAAGAGCTGGGGGCCGTGGGTTCCTTGTGCACGGTCGCGCTGTTCGTCTTCGTGTGTATTCGCGGCATGTACATCGGTTATTGGGCTGAGAAGGCCAAGCAGTTTTTCGCCGCCTACATTGCGTACGGCTTGTCGTTCCTGTGGATCGGCCAGTTCCTGATCAACATCGGTGTGAACGTCGGTCTGCTGCCGACCAAAGGCCTGACCTTGCCGTTCCTCAGTTATGGCGGCAGTTCGTTGGTGATCTGCGGTGCCTGCCTTGGGTTGTTATTGCGCATCGAGTGGGAGAGTCGAACCCATCTGGGCAGCGAAGAGATGGAATTCCATGAGAGCGACTTCGCCGAGGAGTCGACCCATGGGCGCTAACGTATTGATCATGGCGGGCGGCACCGGCGGCCACGTGTTTCCGGCGCTGGCTTGCGCTCGCGAGTTTCAGGCCCGCGGCTACACCGTGCACTGGCTTGGAACACCCCGTGGCATCGAGAACGACCTGGTGCCGATGGCCGGTATCGAGCTGCATCGGATCAACGCCAGCGGCGTGCGCGGCAAGGGCAAATTGTCCCTGCTCAAGGCCCCATTCATGGTGATCAAATCCGTCTGGCAGGCGCGGGCGATCATTCGTCAGCTGCGGCCGGTGTGCGTCGTTGGCTTCGGTGGTTTTGTGACCGGTCCTGGTGGTGTCGCAGCCAAACTGGCCGGTGTGCCGGTGATCGTTCATGAGCAGAACGCGGTGGCCGGTACCGCCAATCGGTTGCTGGTGCCGTTGGCCGCCCGAGTCTGTGAAGCGTTCCCCGACACCTTTACCCTGTCGGACAGCCGTCGGACCACCGGCAACCCGGTGCGCACCGAGCTGTTCCTCGAAACACCGCGACAGGCCCTGGCCGGTCGCAAGGCGCGTTTGCTGATCCTGGGTGGAAGCCTGGGCGCAGAACCGTTGAACAAGTTGCTGCCTGAAGCCCTGTCGCTAGTCGCCCCCGACCTGCGCCCGGAAGTGTTTCATCAGGCCGGCAAAAACCACGATGAAGTGACTGCAGAGCGCTATCGCGCGGCTGGCGTCGAGGCGCAAGTGCAGCCCTTCATCAAAGACATGGCTCAAGCCTATGGCTGGGCCGACCTGGTGGTGTGCCGCGCAGGCGCATTGACCATCAGTGAACTGGCTGCCGCCGGTCTGCCCTCGTTGCTGGTGCCTTTGCCCCACGCGATCGACGATCACCAGACCCGCAACGCCGATTATTTGGCCCGTGAAGGCGCTGCCTTCCTGATGCCGCAAAGAACGACTGGCGCAGCGGATCTTGCCGCACGCCTGACAGAGGTCCTGATGCAACCACAACGACTCAACGACATGGCCAGCGCGGCGCGCCGCCTCGCCAAACCCGATGCAACCCGTAACGTGGTCGATACCTGTCTGGAGGTGGCCCATGGTTGAGAATCAGAAAGCCATGCCGCAACCGGAAATGCGCCGCATCCGTAAAATCCATTTCGTCGGCATCGGCGGCGTGGGCATGTGCGGCATCGCTGAAGTGTTGTTGAACCTGGGCTACCAAGTGTCCGGTTCCGACCTGAAAGCGTCGCCGGTGACCGAGCGTCTTGAATCGTTCGGTGCGCACATTTTCATCGGCCACCGTGCCGAGAACGCCGCTGCCGCCGACGTGCTGGTGGTGTCGAGCGCCGTGAACACCTCCAACCCGGAAGTCGCCACCGCACTGGAACGCCGCATTCCCGTGGTGCCACGCGCCGAGATGCTGGCCGAGCTGATGCGCTACCGCCACGGCATCGCCGTCGCCGGGACCCACGGCAAAACCACCACCACCAGCCTGATCGCTTCGGTGTTCGCGGCCGGTGGCCTGGACCCGACGTTCGTCATCGGTGGCCGTCTCAATGCCGCGGGCACCAATGCCCAGCTCGGCACCAGCCGCTACCTGATCGCCGAAGCAGACGAAAGCGATGCGAGCTTCCTGCACTTGCAGCCCCTGGTGGCCGTGGTCACCAACATCGACGCCGACCACATGGCAACCTACGACGGTGACTTCAACAAACTGAAGAAAACCTTCGTCGAGTTCCTGCACAACCTGCCGTTCTACGGTTTGGCGGTGGTGTGCCTGGACGACCCGGTGGTACGTGAAATCCTGCCTCTGGTGAAACGTCCTACGGTCACCTACGGCTTCGGCGATGACTGCGACGTGCGCGCCATCAATGTGCGCCAGCAGGGCATGCAGACCTTCTTCACCGTGCTGCGCCCTGATCGCGAACCGCTGGATGTCTCGGTAAACATGCCGGGCAACCACAACGTATTGAACGCGCTGGCGACCATCTGCATCGCCTCTGACGAGGGTGTCAGCGATGAAGCCATCGTCCAGGGCCTGTCCGGGTTCCAGGGTGTCGGTCGGCGCTTCCAGGTCTACGGCGAACTGCCGGTCGAGGGCGGCCACGTAATGCTGGTCGACGACTACGGTCACCACCCGACCGAAGTCGCTGCCGTGATCAAGGCCGTACGCGGCGGCTGGCCTGAGCGCCGTCTGGTGATGGTCTACCAGCCGCACCGTTACAGCCGCACCCGCGACCTGTACGACGATTTCGTCAATGTATTGGCCGACGCCAACGTGTTGCTGTTGATGGAAGTCTATCCGGCCGGTGAAGAACCGATCCCGGGCGCTGACAGCCGCAAACTGTGCAACAGCATTCGTCAACGCGGCCAGCTCGATCCGATCTACATCGAGCGCGGTGTCGACCTTGCGCCGCTGGTCAAGCCGCTGCTGCGTGCCGGCGATATCCTGCTGTGCCAGGGCGCCGGTGATATCGGTGGTCTTGCCCCGAAACTGTTGGCCAGTCCGCTATTCGCGGGTGCTGTTGCCGCACCGACTCCGGGGAAATTGAAATGACTGCTGCCTACGCCAACCTCGTCTCCACGATCGCGCCGAAAGACTTCGGCCGCGTCGCCGTTCTGTTCGGCGGCAAGAGCGCCGAGCGTGAGGTTTCCCTCAAGTCGGGCAACGCTGTCCTCGACGCGCTGCTGAGCGCCGGTGTGGACGCGTTCGGCCTCGATGTGGGCGATGACCTGTTGCAGCGTTTGCTGAACGAAAAAATCGACCGCGCCTTCATCATCCTCCACGGTCGTGGCGGTGAAGACGGCAGCATGCAGGGCTTGCTCGAATGCCTGGGCATTCCGTACACCGGCAGCGGCATTCTTGCCTCGGCACTGGCGATGGACAAGCTGCGCACCAAACAGGTCTGGCACAGCCTCGGTATTCCGACGCCACGCCACGCCGTACTGAGCTGCGAGGCCGATTGTATTTCGGCAGCGACGGAACTGGGCTTCCCTTTGATCGTCAAACCGGCCCATGAAGGTTCAAGTATCGGTATGGCCAAAGTGACCTCCGCGTCCGAGTTGATCGACGCCTGGAAAGCGGCCAGTACCTACGATTCGCAAGTGTTGGTCGAGCAATGGATTCAAGGTCCGGAGTTCACCATCGCCACCCTGCGTGACCAGGTGTTGCCACCGATTGCCCTGGGCACGACGCACAGTTTCTACGACTACGACGCCAAGTACGTGGCCTCCGATACCCAGTACCGGATCCCGTGTGGCCTGGACAGCAACAAGGAAAAAGAACTGATGGACCTCACGGCGAAAGCCTGTGAGGCGCTGGGTATCGCCGGTTGGGGCAGGGCGGACGTGATGCAGGACGCCGACGGGCAGTTCTGGTTCCTGGAAGTCAACACCGCACCGGGCATGACCGATCACAGTCTGGTGCCGATGGCGGCCCGTGCTGCCGGTCTGGATTTCCAGCAATTGGTTCTGGCGATTCTGGCCGCCAGCATTGCCGGCAATAACGAGCCTCGAGGTTAAGACCATGCAAGGCGCACAGCTGAGACATCAGCCCCCTCCAGTACCTGGCCGCAAGCCGGTGCCGCGGGGTGCCAGCCGAATGGTGGCGAAAGAGCCGATGTCCGCGCGCCTGCCGAAAGCCAATTTCGGCTTTCTCAAAGCCTTGTTCTGGCCGGTGCTGTTGGTTGCACTGGGGTTCGGCACTTACGAAGGCGCACAGCGTTTGCTGCCGTACGCCGACCGGCCGATCACCAAGATCAACGTACAGGGCGATTTGAGTTACATCAGCCAGCAAGCGGTGCAGCAGCGGATCGCCCCGTACGTGGCGTCGAGCTTCTTCACCATCGACCTGGAGAGCATGCGCACCGAGCTTGAAACCATGCCATGGATTGCCCACGCCGAAGTGCGCCGGGTGTGGCCGGATCAAGTGGTGATCCGCCTGGAAGAGCAACTGCCCGTGGCCCGTTGGGGTGATGAGTCGCTGTTGAACAACCAGGGGCAGGCCTTCACCCCGCGTGAACTGGCGAACTATGAACACTTGCCACAACTGTTCGGTCCTCAACGGGCACAACAGCAAGTGATGCAGCAATACCAGGTGCTGAGCCAGATGCTCAGGCCATTGGGCTTCTCGATTGCACGCCTGGAATTGCGTGAACGAGGCAGCTGGTTCCTGACCACCGGCGCCGGCAGCGCTGGCCCGGGGATCGAACTGCTGCTGGGACGCGGCAACCTGGTGGAAAAGATGCGCCGCTTCATTGCCATCTACGACAAGACGCTTAAAGAACAGATTACGAACATTGCGCGCATCGATCTGCGCTACGCCAACGGCCTCGCTGTTGGCTGGCGGGAACCTGTAGCGCCCACGACAGCCCAACCCGCTGTCGCGAAGAATTAAGAAGAGGCAGGACCCATGGCAAACGTGCAAAGCGGCAAAATGATCGTCGGTCTCGATATCGGCACCTCCAAGGTGGTGGCGCTGGTCGGCGAGGTCTCGGACGACGGCACGCTGGAAATCGTCGGGATCGGCACTCATCCGTCCCGTGGCCTGAAGAAAGGCGTGGTGGTGAACATCGAGTCCACCGTGCAATCGATTCAGCGCGCGATCGAAGAAGCGCAGTTGATGGCCGGTTGCCGGATCCACTCGGCGTTCGTCGGCGTGGCCGGCAATCACATCCGCAGCCTGAACTCCCACGGGATCGTGGCGATTCGTGATCGCGAAGTCAGCTCCGCCGACCTTGAGCGCGTCCTCGACGCCGCCCAGGCCGTGGCGATCCCGGCTGACCAGCGCGTATTGCACACCCTGCCGCAGGATTACGTGATCGATAACCAGGAAGGCGTTCGTGAGCCGCTGGGCATGTCGGGCGTACGTCTGGAAGCCAAGGTTCACGTGGTGACCTGCGCCGTCAACGCCGCACAGAACATTGAAAAATGCGTGCGTCGCTGTGGCCTGGAAATCGACGACATCATTCTCGAGCAACTGGCGTCCGCGTATTCGGTACTGACCGACGACGAGAAAGAGCTGGGCGTTTGCCTGGTGGACATCGGTGGCGGCACCACTGACATCGCGATCTTCACCGAAGGCGCGATCCGTCACACCGCAGTGATCCCGATTGCGGGCGATCAGGTGACCAACGACATCGCGATGGCGTTGCGCACCCCGACCCAGTACGCCGAAGAAATCAAGATTCGCTACGCCTGCGCCCTGGCCAAGCTGGCCGGTGCCGGTGAAACCATCAAGGTCCCAAGCGTCGGCGACCGTCCACCGCGCGAGCTGTCCCGTCAGGCCCTGGCCGAAGTGGTCGAGCCGCGTTACGACGAACTGTTCACGCTGATCCAGGCCGAACTGCGCCGCAGCGGCTACGAAGACCTGATCCCGGCCGGCATCGTGCTGACCGGCGGTACTTCGAAAATGGAAGGCGCGGTCGAACTGGCCGAAGAGATCTTCCACATGCCGGTCCGCCTGGGCGTGCCTCACGGCGTCAAGGGCCTGGACGATGTGGTCCGCAACCCGATTTATTCCACTGGCGTTGGCCTCTTGATGTATGGCCTGCAAAAGCAGTCCGACGGGATTTCGTTCTCGGGCATCAGCAGCCGCGACAGCTACAGCAATGAAGAACCGAAAGCCGCCTTGCTCGATCGCATCAAGAGCTGGGTACAGGGCAACTTCTAACGAAGCAGTTTCAAGCGGCAAGTTTCAAGCGACAAGCAGTAAAAGCAGTAAAAGCAGCAAAAGCAGTAGGCGAAAAAACTAGAGAACGTAAAGGAGAGGGAAAATGTTCGAACTCGTAGACAACATCCCCGCAAGCCCGGTTATTAAAGTTATCGGTGTTGGCGGAGGCGGCGGCAACGCTGTCAACCACATGGTCAAGAGCAACATTGAAGGCGTTGAATTCATCTGCGCCAACACTGATGCCCAGGCGCTGAAATCCATCGGCGCGCGGACCATTCTGCAACTGGGTACCGGCGTGACCAAAGGTCTGGGCGCTGGCGCCAACCCTGAAGTAGGTCGTCAGGCCGCTCTCGAAGACCGTGAGCGCATTGCCGAAGTCCTGCAGGGCACCAACATGGTGTTCATCACCACCGGCATGGGCGGTGGTACCGGTACCGGTGCTGCGCCGATCATTGCTGAAGTGGCCAAGGAAATGGGGATTCTCACCGTTGCGGTGGTGACTCGTCCGTTCCCGTTCGAAGGCCGCAAGCGCATGCAGATCGCCGACGAAGGTATCCGTCTGCTGTCTGAAAGCGTTGACTCGTTGATCACCATTCCCAACGAGAAACTGCTGACCATCCTCGGTAAGGACGCAAGTCTCTTGTCGGCTTTCGCCAAGGCTGACGATGTACTGGCCGGTGCCGTTCGCGGTATCTCCGACATCATCAAGCGTCCGGGCATGATCAACGTCGACTTTGCCGACGTACGCACCGTGATGAGCGAAATGGGCATGGCGATGATGGGCACTGGCTGCGCCAGCGGTCCGAACCGTGCACGCGAGGCCACCGAAGCGGCCATTCGCAACCCGTTGCTCGAAGACGTGAACCTGCAAGGTGCACGCGGCATTCTGGTGAACATCACCGCCGGTCCTGACCTGTCCCTGGGTGAGTACTCCGACGTGGGTAGCATCATCGAAGCCTTCGCTTCCGAGCACGCAATGGTCAAGGTCGGTACCGTTATCGATCCGGACATGCGCGACGAACTGCACGTGACCGTGGTTGCTACCGGTCTGGGCGCTAAAATCGAGAAGCCTGTGAAGGTCATCGACAATACCGTTCACACCTCGATGGCTTCCCAGCCGCAACAATCGGCACCCGCTCGTCAGGAACAACCAGCGGTAAACTACCGTGACCTGGACCGTCCGACCGTCATGCGCAACCAGGCTCAGGCCGGTGCTGCGACTGCCGCGAAGATGAATCCGCAAGATGACCTGGACTACCTGGACATCCCGGCATTCCTGCGTCGTCAGGCTGATTGATGGAATGTATCAGGGCTATGAAGGTGATTGGTGTTCAGCAAAGGTCTGGTCTGCTATTATCGCCAGCCTTTGTTGATACCAGTTCGCAATTTGCGCTGAAGCGGCCCAAGCCATGATTAAACAACGCACACTGAAAAATATTATCCGTGCCACAGGTGTAGGCCTGCACTCCGGGGAGAAGGTATACCTGACCCTCAAGCCAGCACCTATCGACACCGGCATTGTGTTTTGTCGTGCCGATCTCGATCCGGTCGTGCAGATTCCTGCCCGCGCGGAAAACGTTGGTGAAACCACGATGTCGACCACATTGGTCAGTGGTGACACCAAAGTAGATACGGTGGAGCACTTGCTCTCGGCCATGGCTGGCCTGGGCATCGATAACGCCTACGTCGAGCTCTCCGCGTCTGAAGTCCCAATCATGGATGGTAGCGCTGGACCCTTCGTATTTCTGATTCAGTCGGCCGGCCTGGAAGAACAGGACGCCGCCAAGAAGTTCATCCGGATCCTGCGGGAAGTGACAGTGGAAGACGGCGACAAGCGCGCCACTTTCGTCCCTTTCGAAGGTTTCAAAGTGAGCTTCGAGATCGATTTCGATCACCCGGTTTTCCGTGACCGCACACAAAGTGCAAGCGTGGATTTTTCCAGCACTTCGTTCGTAAAAGAAGTCAGCCGCGCCCGTACCTTTGGTTTCATGAGTGACATCGAGTACCTGCGCAAGCACAACCTCGCACTCGGCGGCAGCGTTGAAAACGCTATTGTGGTCGACGCGGATGGTGTACTGAACGAAGACGGCCTTCGCTATGAAGACGAATTCGTGAAGCACAAGATCCTCGATGCAATTGGTGACCTCTACCTGCTGGGCAATAGCCTGATTGGTGAGTTCAAGGGCTTCAAGTCCGGACATGCATTGAACAACCAGCTGCTGCGCAAGTTGATTGAGCAGACAGATGCTTGGGAAGTCGTGACTTTCGAAGACGCCAGCACTGCACCGATCTCTTACATGCGTCCCGTTGCGGCCGTGTAAGTAAAAACCTCTCTAGTTTTTAAAGGCTGCCTTCGGGTGGCCTTTTTTTATGCCTGCATAATTGTCCCCGCACAAAGTGGGAACGATCCGCCTCAGGCAGAAGAAACTACCCGATTACGCCCATTTTCCTTGGCCTGATACAGCGCCTTGTCCGCCGCGAACAGCACACTTTCCAGGCTGATATCAGTCGCTGTCGTCCAAGTGCTGATACCAATACTGACAGTGATGGGCGAATCGGCGCCCTCAATGAACGGTAACTGCTCTACAGCTTTGCGGATGTATTCGGCAATCTGCCGCGCTCCAGCGCTGTCGGTTTCCGCCAGGATCACCGAAAACTCTTCTCCACCGTAACGGGCCGCCAGATCCGCCGGTCGTCGCACATGGGCGCTGATGACACTGGCCAACGTGCGCAACGCTTGGTCGCCGGCCTGATGGCCATACCGATCGTTGAAATCCTTGAAGTGGTCGGCATCAATCATCAGCACTGACAGTGGCTGACCCGATCGTTGCGCCCGAAACCATTCATGACGCAGGGCCTGGTCCAGCGTCCGGCGGTTGGCCAGCCCGGTCAAGGCATCGGTAGCAGCCAGTTGCGCCAGCTCCCGCTCGGCGTTGTGGCGCAGGCGCAGTTCCCGACAGAACAACCAGGTCAACCAGAGCAGGCTGATGCACAACGCCAGGGTCGCCACGCTGACCACCACCGTCGTGCGCTTCCAGGAGGCAAACACTTCATCGCTTGAGAGTGCAACGACGACGATCAGTGGCAGGTTGCCCACCTTGGAGAACGTGTACAGGCGTTTGTCCTGGTATTGGCTTGAAACGCTGGTGAAGCTGCCATTGCCTTCTTTGACGATGCGCTGGAAATTGGGGCGGTTGCTGAAATCCTTGCCGACCAACTCTTCGGCCGGGCGCGGTTCCTGGGCCAGCAGGATGCCGTCCGAGCTGATCAGGTTGACCGAGCTGTCACGACCGATGTTCAAGCTGTTGAACAATTGATCGAAGTAACTCAGGCGCATGGCAGCTTCGGCGACACCGAGAAATTCGCCCTGCGCGCCGCTGAGCCGGCGACTGAAGCTGATTCGCCACTCATGTTCAGGCTTTCTGGAGCGAAAGGGACGGCTGATGAACATGCCCGGATCGCGATTGCTCAGGTGCGACTGAAAGTATTCGCGGTCGGCATAATTGCCATTTCTGGGCTCAACCGAGGCCGAGTCGGCGATGACGTCGCCCTTGTTGTCCAGCAACAGAATATCGCCCTTGTACGGCGCGGCCGTGGCACGATCAAACAAGGCCAGATGGCGGATGGCGGGGGAAACGTTCTTAAGGTCTTCTCGTTGCGAGGCCGCTATCAGACCGAGCAGGGACAGGTCGTAGAGCTCGACATTGCGCAGCACATCGGCGTCGATCAATTGCACGATGTTGGACGCGGCGCGTGTGGCAGACAGTTCTGCGTTCGCGCGCTCACGGACCAGCAGGAATGCCACGATACTCAGTATGGCGACTACCAGCAGCAAACTGCCGAGAACCAGAAGCCGCTCCGACCGGGGCGAACGGACCGGATCTTGAGGTTGTGCACTGCTCACGCTCATGGTTCTGGCTTCTGTTGACGAGGCGTCTTGAACGATTGGCTGTTGGCGTTCAGTGCGCGGTAAAAATCCCGGATAAAAAAAAGCCAGCAAAACGTGCTGGCCTTTTGTTCGTTGCAGTTTAGAAGACATTCAGCGGGTAGTCGACGATCACCCTGTATTCGTCTGTGTCCTGGTCCAGAGCGCCGTAGCCGTTGCCGCCCCTGTTCGTCGCCCATTGCAGATGCACGGCCAGGTCCTTGGCGTTGCCATCCTGGACCACGTATTTGAGATCAATGTCGCGTTCCCAGTGCTTGGCATTTTTGCCGTCGGCGCTGTACCACGAGGCATATCCGCGGCTGTCCGGGTCAACCTTGGTCAGGTCCAGTTTGCCCCGTGAGTACGAAAGCGCCGAGGTCAGGCCGGGCAAGCCGAGGCTAGCAAAGTCGTAGGCGTACTTGAGTTTCCACGAGCGTTCGTTCGGGCCATTGAAGTCCGAATACTGCTGGGAATTGTCGAGGAAAATGCTATCGCCCTGGCTGATGTAGTCGAACGGCGTGTTGCCGTTGACCCGCTGATACGCCGCGGTAACGCTGTGATTGCCCACGCCGACAGTGAAATGCAGGCTGTAGGTGTTGTTGTCGATGTTGCCCAGCAGCGCGTCGCCGGTGTCTTGCGTGTGATAGAAGTGCAGGCCCGGGTTGAGGCTGACCAGATCATTCAGCGCGTAGGTGTAATCCAGGTCGTAGTAGTACTGGTTCCAGATGTCCTTGAGCTCGGACGCATAAAGGCTACTGGTCAACCCCGGTAGGCCGCTCCAGGCCACGCCGGCCCAATTCAGGTGCTGACTTTCGTCACCCTCTGCCAGGCTGCCGTACGAGGTGCTGATTCGGGTATGGCCGCTCTGATTGTAAGGCTTGGTGAAGCTCGCCTGGCCGCCTTCGATGAGGAAACCGTCGAAACTGTGGTTGGTCAGGCTGACGCCGCGAAAGGTTTGCGGCAGCATGCGGGTCTCGCCGCCGGCAATTACCGGGTTGTTGAGGAACAGGTCGCCGGCCTTCAACTCGGTATCGAAAGCACGCATTTTCAGCGTGGCGCCCGCCGTCGAGAACGATCCCGGCGCTTTGCCGTTGCCATCGCTGACCGGCAGGATGCTTGAGTTATCCGTGCCGCCACCGCCGTCGAGCTTGAGCCCGAGCATGGCGTTGACATCGATACCGAAACCCACGGTGCCCTGGGTGTAGCCCGAATTGAAAATGCCAAGAAAGCCCTGGCCCCATTCGATGTTGTCGTCCGTCTGCTGCAGGCGGTTGCGGTTCATGTAGTAGTTGCGAGCGTTGAGGTTAAGGCTAGAACCTTGCACAAACCCTTCGGGGTGGGTGTCGTCGGCGGCGTGGGCGGTGGTGGTCATCGTTGCAGCAACTGCAATGAACAACGGGCTGAAACTGAGGGGAAAACGCACTTGCGGTAAAGCTCCTTGGGGTCGATCAAGCACTTCATTAGTTGAAGTACAGGATGTTTCTTGTAAGGGGAGACGAACGAAGCCGGTGTTAAACCACAACGAAAAAAAGCCGCTGATAGCAGCGGCTTTGAAGACAACTTTTCAAAGGGAAGAGCCGATGAAAAGTGTCGAGGGAAAAGGTGCGAACAGGGTGGGTCAGCTGTCTTTCTCAACCCGTGGCTGGGTGGCAGACGTGGACGTTTGAGGGGTTTGCGCAGCTTCCTGGGCTTTGGCCGTCATTTCACTCTGATACTGTTCGTAGTCGGCGGCACGCGCCTGCTGTTGTGCGACGAAGGTCTGCGACTCTTCAGCCATGGCGAACGGTGACAGGAACAATGAGGACAAAACGAAAGCGCTGGCAATACCCATAGTGTTGGACATCTTTAAAACCTTCTTGCTTGGCAAGTGCTGTTTGGTGCGGCAAAGATAAGGGGGAATGGAGAGGGGAAAAAGAGCGGATTCATGAAAGGACTATTGCTGATAAAGCAACAGTTGATCGTCAGACCGGAAGGTGGATGCCGAAGGTATTCATCCCGTGATCACTGCGCACAAACACATCCCCGCCGTGCATCAGTGCAATCGCCTTGACGATCGCCAGCCCCAACCCGTGGTTGTTGCCGCTATTGCTGCGTGACGCATCCACCCGGTAAAAACGCTCGAACAATCGAGGCAAATGCTCGCTGGCAATCGGTGAGCCAGGGTTGGCCACACCGATGCTCACCTGATGCGCCTCAACCTCGATATTCACCTCGATCATTTGTCCGGGCTCGGTGTGCTGCACCGCGTTACTCAACAAATTAATCAGCGCCCGGCGCAAATGCGCGATCTCGATCCGCACTTGCGCATCACCACTGACGCGTACCTGAACCTGCGCATCCTCAAGAATGAAATCCAGATATTCCAGGGTCGTCGCCACTTCATTGGCCAGCGAGGTGGACGTCAGTTTGGTGGCCTTGCTGCCCTGATCCGCGCTGGCAAGAAACAGCATGTCATTGATGATCGAACGCAGCCGCTCCAGCTCTTCAAGGTTCGATTGCAGCACTTCGAAATAGTGTTCGGCAGAACGCCCGCGAGTGAGCGCCACCTGGGTCTGGCCGATCAGGTTGGTCAAGGGCGAACGCAGTTCATGGGCAACGTCGGCGTTGAACGACTCCAGCCGCGAATAGGCCTGTTCAACCCGCTCCAGTGTCGAGTTGAACGAATGGACGAACTGATTGAGTTCCGGCGGCAATGACGACATGCGCAAGCGCCCGGAACGCAATGGCGGCGCCAGTCGCTGGGCTTCCTGAGACAACTTGATCAACGGTTTCAGACCAATGCGCGCTACCCAATACCCCAGTGCCGAAGCCAGCAACACGCCGATGATCGCGAGGCTGATCAGGGCGATCAGCAGGTGATGCTGAGTCTGGAAAAACGTCTCGGTGTCGATGCCGATCATGAAGCGCAGCGGCGGGCGTTGATCCTTGGCCGGGAACTGGCTGACCAACACTTTCAGCGGATACGGCTGGTCCGGCAGGGTCATGTCGCGCATCCCCAGCGGGCCTTCGGCAAAGGCGCGGATCTGCGGCGTCAGGTTGCCGTATTCGTAGTTCGGATCGCCGCTGATGATCCAGAAACTGATGCGCTTGTCTTCTTCGCCGAGCAGATTGAGCTTGTTGTTGATCTTCACCCAATGCTCCGGCGTGCCATAACGCCCGACCGTGGATTCGAGCACGCTGTAGCGCGCGTCCAGCTCGGCTTCGGGCAACAGGCCCAGGCCTTTATCGACCTGTTGATACAGCGCCCAGCCGATCAGCAGGAACACCAGCAGCGCCACCAGCGTAAACATCCCACTGAGGCGCAGCGCAATCGAGTTACTGGACACCGCGGCTCTCCAGCACATAACCCATGCCACGGATCGTGTGCAGCAGTTTTTCGTCGAACGGCCCGTCGAGCTTGGCCCGCAGGCGCTTGATCGCGACTTCGACGACGTTGGCGTCGCTGTCGAAATTGATGTCCCAGACCATTTCGGCAATCGCCGTTTTCGAGAGGATTTCACCCTGCCGACGGGCCAGCACGCTCAGCAGCGAGAACTCCTTGGCAGTCAGGTCCAGACGCGTACCGGCGCGGGTCGCCTTGCGGCTGATCAAATCTATCCACAGGTCGGCGATGCTCACTTGCACCGGTTCGTGGCCGCCGCTGCGTCGGGTCAGCGCTTGCAGGCGTGCCACCAGTTCCAGGAAGGAAAACGGCTTGCCAAGATAATCGTCTGCGCCATCGCGCAGGCCTTTGATGCGGTCTTCGACACGCTCGCGGGCGGTGAGCATGATCACCGGAGTTTGCTTGCGTGCACGCAAGGCACGCAGTACGCCGAAGCCGTCGAGGCCCGGCAGCATGACGTCGAGGACGATCACCGCGTAGTCGCTTTCCAGCGCCAGGTGCAGGCCTTCGATGCCGTCGCGCGCCAGGTCCACGGTGTAACCCTGTTCCGTCAGGCCGCGGTGCAAATAGTCCGCGGTTTTTTCTTCGTCTTCGATAATCAGAACGCGCATGACCCCGCCTCAGTCTGTGGTTGCCAGCGCCGGCATCGGTGCAGGTTTGGGCTTATGGAATAGCCGCTCGAGCCACAAGTATATGACCGGAGTGGTGAACAACGTCAGCGCCTGACTTACCAGCAAGCCGCCGACGACCGCGATCCCCAATGGCTGGCGCAGTTCGGCGCCGGTGCCGTAGCCGAGCATCAGTGGCAATGCACCCAACAGGGCGGCGAGGGTGGTCATGATGATCGGCCGGAACCGCGTGATACAGGCCTTGAAAATCGCCTCTTCCGGCGCCAAGCCGCCGTTGCGTTGGGCATCGAGTGCGAAGTCGATCATCAGGATGCCGTTTTTCTTCACGATCCCGATCAGCAACACCAGCCCGATCAGCGCCATGATCGAAAAGTCCTGGCCGCAGATCCACAGCATGATCACCGCGCCGAGCCCCGCCGATGGCAGTGTCGAGATGATGGTCAGCGGGTGCACGAAGCTCTCGTAAAGCACGCCGAGAATGATGTATACCGCCACCAGCGCCGCCAGAATCAGCCACGGCTGGCTGGCCAGCGAACTCTGGAATGCCTGCGCCGCACCCTGGAAGTTACCGCTCATGGCCGCCGGCATGCCGATCTCGGCCTTGGCCTGGTTGAGCATGATCACGGCATCGCCCAACGCCACGCCGGGCGCCAGGTTGAACGACAGGTTGGCGGCCGGGAACATACCGTCATGGGCAATGGACAGCGGGCCGACGGTGGGCGCATCGAATTTCGCCAGTGCCGACAGCGGCACCATTTCCCCGCTCAGGGGTGAGCGCAGGTAGAAGTAGTTGAGGCTTTCGGCTTTGCCGCGTTGTTTGGTATCCAGTTCCAGAATCACGTTGTATTGGTTGATCTGGGTCTGGAACTCGTTGATCTGCCGCTGACCGAACGCATCGTACAGCGCCTCATCGACATCACTGGCGGTCAGGCCGAAACGCGCGGCGGCGCTGCGGTCGATGCTGATGTGGGTGATGCTGCCGCCCAGTTGCAGGTCGTTGGAAATGTCGCGGAACGCCGGGTTGGCGCGCAGCTTTTCCGTCAGGCGCTGGGTCCAGGAGCTGAGGGTCGCGCCGTCGTTGCTCTTGAGCACGTATTGGTACTGGGCGCGACTCGGCCCGGAGCTGAGGTTGATGTCCTGGCCGGCACGCAGGTACAGCACGATGCCCGGGACTTTCATCAGTTTCGGGCGAATCCGGTCAATGAACTGACTGGCCGAAACGTCACGGTCTCCGCGTTTTTTCAGGGAGATCCAGAAGCGGCCGTTGGCGATGGTCTGGTTACTGCCCGAGACGCCGACCGAGTGGGAAAACGCCGCGACGGCGGGGTCTGCGGCGACGATTTCGGCCATCGCCAAGTGTTTTTTCACCATGTCGCCGTAGGAAATATCGGCGGCGGCTTCGGTGGTCCCGAGGACAAAACCGGTGTCCTGCACCGGGAAAAAGCCCTTGGGGATAAAGATGTAACCGGCAATCGCCAGGCCCAGTGACAGGCAGAACACCCCGATCATCAATTTCTGGTGGGCGAGGGCGCGGCGCAGGAGTTTTTCGTAGCCCGCCAGCAAGCGTTCGCCAAACGTCGGTTTGCTGTGGGCGTGATGCACCGGCGCACGCATGAACAGCGCGGCGAGCGTGGGCGCCAATGTCAGGGATACCACCACCGAAATCATAATGGTCGAGGTGGCGGTCAGGGCGAACTCCTTGAACAGCCGCCCGACCACGCCGCCCATGAACAGCAGCGGAATGAACGCCGCCACCAGCGAGAAGCTGATGGACACCACGGTAAAACCAATCTCGCCGGCGCCCTTGATCGCCGCCTCGCGCATGCCGTCGCCAGCCTCAAGGTGACGGTGAATGTTCTCCACAACCACAATCGCATCGTCGACCACAAACCCCACGGCCACCACGATCGCTACCAGCGTCAGGTTGTTGAGGCTGAAACCCATGATGTACATGAGGGCGAAACTGGCGGTCAGCGAAACACCCAGCACGGCGGACACAATCATGGTTGCCGACCACTGGCGCAGGAACAGCGCCATCACCGCCACCACCAGCAGGATCGCGATCAGCAGGGTGACTTCCACTTCATGCAGCGAGGCACGGATGGTCTGGGTCCGGTCGACCAGCACCTTGACCTGCACCGACGCCGGCAGCATGGCTTCGAGGCCCGGCAGGGCGGCCTGAATGCGATCCACTGTTTCGACGATGTTGGCCCCCGGTTGCCGGGAAATCACCAGGTTCACCCCAGGCTTGTCACCGGCCCAGGCTTGCACGTAGGCATCTTCCGAACCGTTGACGACTTTGGCGACGTCCTTGAGGTGAACCGGTGCACCGTCCTTGTAGGAAACGATGAGCTGACTGTATTCCTCGGGTTGGAAGAGCTGGTCGTTGGTCGACAGCGTCGAGATGCTCGACTCGCCATACAACGCACCTTTGGCCAGGTTGAGGCTGGTGTTCTGGATTGCCTGGCGAATGTCCGCCAGCGTCAGGCCGATAGCGGCGAGTTTGTCCGCCGAGGCTTGAACGCGAATCGCCGGACGTTGCTGACCGGTGATGTTGATTTGGCCTACGCCGTTGATCTGACTGATCTGACGCGAGAGCAGGGTTTCCACCAGGTCGCTGAGTTCAGTGCCGGGCATTTGTGTCGAGTTGACGCTGAGAATCAGCACCGGGCTGTCAGCCGGGTTGACCTTGCGCCACGTCGGCAGGGTCGGCATGTCTTTCGGCAGTTTGCCAGCGGCGGTGTTGATCGCGGCCTGTACTTCCTGGGCGGCGGTGTCGATGCTTTTGTCGAGGGTGAATTGCAGGGTCAGGTTGGTCGAGCCCAGGGCGCTGCTCGACGTCATCTGGGTCACGCCGGGGATGGCGCTGAATTGCACTTCAAGCGGCGTGGCCACCGACGACGCCATGGTTTCCGGGCTGGCGCCGGGGAGTTGCGCGGCGACCTGTATGGTCGGGAATTCCGCCTCTGGCAGCGGCGCGATGGGCAGGCGCGGAAAGGCGATGACGCCGAGCAGCACCAAGGCAAACGTCAGCAGAATGGTGGCGACCGGGTGATCGATGCACCAGGCCGAGATCGAGCCGTGGCCTTTCATGGCTTGGACTCCGACTGAACCACTTGCGGCGGGTCGGTCAGCACCTGAACGGTGGAACCGGGCTTGAGCCGCGATTGGCCGTCACTGACCAATATGTCGCCGGGTTTAACGCCTTTGATGATGTCCTGGCCGCTGCCTTGAGCAACCATCTGCACGGTGACGGTTTCGACTTTGTCGCCGTTGACCCGGTACACGTAATGTTGATCGAGGCCGCGTTGTACGACGGTGGGCGGCACCACCAGCGCATCTTTATCCAGCGCTGTCTGAATTTTTACCGTCACCAGCAGGCCCGGCCAGAGTTTCTGCGCGGGGTTGTTGAATTCAGCCTTGGCGCGGATGGTCCCGGTGTTGGCGCTGATCTGGTTGTCGATCAGGGTCAGGTGGCCTTCGCCCAGCAGGTTGCCGGTTTCGCCGTCGGTGTCGGCACCGATGTAGGCTTTCACCTGCGCGTGCTCCGGGTCGTTGATCAGGCCTTGCAGGGTGGGCAGCATTTGCTGTGGCAGGGAGAATTCCACGGCAATCGGGTCGATCTGGGTCACGGTGAACAGGCCTTGGGCGTCGGTCATGCGCAGGAAGTTGCCTTCATCCACTGTGCGAATACCGACTCGGCCGGTGACCGGGGAGCGAATCTGTGTGTAGGAAAGCTGTACTTGCGCGGCGTCGATCGAGGCTTGGTTGCCTTGGGCGGTGGCTTTGAGTTGGTTGACCAGGGCTTGTTGCTGGTCGTAGGTCTGCTTGGATATGCCGTCGTCGACGCTGAGCAGTTTGTAGCGCTTGAGGTTGACTTGTGCGACTTGCAGTTGTGCCTGGCTTTCGCCGAGTTGCGCGCGGGCCTGGTCGAGGCTGGCGCGGATCGAACGGTCGTCGATGGTCGCGAGCAGGTCGCCTTTGTTCACCAGTTGGCCTTCTTTGACCATGATTTTGGTGAGGATGCCGTCGATTTGCGGGCGGACGACGACGCTGTGCAGTGATAGGACTGAGCCGATGCCGCTGACGTAGCGGGGGACGTCTTTTGCGGTGACGCTGACGACGCGAACGGGGATTGCTGTGGGCGCGGTGAGTTTGGTTGTGGCGGGTTTGGTGGCGTACCACACGCCCAGCGCTGCCATGACGATCAGAAGGGTTGCGAGCAGGGCGGGTTTTTTCTGAATTCGCATGCGTGTGGGGCGCCGGGGCTTGGGGTTTTGGTCGGGTTTGTATTTTCCTTTATAAACCTGTTTGGTGGTCGGGAAGGTGACTGGTAACTGACGGCGCTGTCAGTTTGGGGCGTTCTTTTGGTCTTGGCGGCCTTTGGGCCGACCATGCTTTGGGGTGACTGGGCGCATATCCGTTGCTGCGGTGATGGCGGCTGGCGGTTTCGCCCTTACGGCGAGTCCCTTTTGGCAAACGCCCCAAAAGGAACCAAAAGGTCTCGCCCCGGCGTCCGGCCCCTCGCTGGGGCTCGGTGTTCCTTCGTTCCGGCATTCATCTGGGGGCATCGCCTCCGGTCTGCTTCGCGACGACCTCCTCTCGATGTGTTCGACTTCGTCGAACGGCGCTACGCGCCTCCCCCCAGATGAACGCCTCCACTCAGCCTGCCGAAGGGGCGGGTGGATCAAGATCAAAAGCTGCAGGCGAGCTACCGCTCGGCCTGTTGAGTGGTGAGAAGCGGGCGGTACGCCTCGATTTGCTGTGGGGGCTGGCCTGTCGGCGATGGCGGCATGCCAGCCGACCAGTCTCTCCCTGCTGCCCCGTGATCGTTCCCTACGCTCCGCGTGGGAATGCCGCCCGGGACGCTCCGCGTTCCATTTTTGTGTTTAACGATGTGTAAGAAACACAGCACTTTCCCACGCATTTTTCAGGTTGCCGGGTAGGAAGCGTGTTCTCTAACCTCTGGCTGTCGCTGAAAACTCAGCGACCGGGAGTGAGATTCCGGCTGAACAATTGGAAACCAGCGCAAGGCCCCCCATAATTGCCGCCAGCTTATCCGCTGCCTGCAAGTTTTTTATGGCGGCTGTGTGCGGGCGGACTTCGGTCTGGCCGGGTTCCTTTTGCCGGTAATCTCACACCGCACATAGCTGCCACCTCTGTTCCGAGTGAGATCGGAAATTGATGGCTCCAACATCAAAAGGAAATTTGCATGGATAAGTTAATCCCCGACCCACCCCTCAACACCACAACCCAAAACGCCGAGACCGCCCAGGCCGAAGCGCTCATCAAAGACCATGAAGCGATAAAGCGCGCGCTCGATTACTACCTCGATCCACCCGGGCAATACAGCGTAAAACCCCGTCGTCCAAGCACGATGTTCATGGTTGTCCCCGAAGTTGATTCTGAAAGTCTGTTGGCTCATGCCTGTGAGTCTTTGGCGTCGGCGAGTGTGATGGCCGGTGATTTTGCGACGAGTCTGGTGGGGCCGCAGCGGCATACGGTGTTGGCGATTCAGCAGGTGGTCATGCTGGCGGAGTTGGCGGTGAATCGGGTGTTGGATAGGGTTGAGGTTCCGGCGTAAATAGCGTTCGGTCAGGTTGACCGCGTTATCGTTCTTCGCGGGCAAGCCCGCTCCCACAGGTGCTGGGGTTGCTCGCGAACAAAACCCGACGGACTCGCTTGCGGCGTGAAGCTTGCGGCGCTCGACACGGGTATACTGCCGGCTTTCGCGGCTCGCTGACCGGGCCCGACTCTTTTGCATCACCCGGAGCTTTCATGACTTCCCCGACACAACCGCCGGTTGCCGACGCTTTGAGCGACGACCAGGCAGACCTGCCAGACAGCGTCGACTCCAGCGCAGACAGCGAAACCAAAGCCGCGATTCCGGCGTTCAAGTTCCCGTTCAAACCGGGTGAGTTGGCTGCTGCGAAGAACGCGAGCCAGCCTTGGTACAAGAATGGCGCGAAGAATGGCCATACCAAGACGCCGGGGGCTGCGCCTCCGGGGACGCGTCGTTCGATGGGTAAGCGCTGAGTTTTAGCTTCTGCGGTGCCTGTTGTGGCCTCATCGCGGGCAAGCCCGCTCCCACAGTGGATTTTCGTCGTACACAAAACCTGTGTCTTATGTAGATCACCTGTGGGAGCGGGCTTGCCCGCGATGAGGCCATGCCAGACGACATATCCTCTGGATCAAGCCGCCCGCAACGAAATAAACGCATAGTTCACTGGCGCATCCATCGCCACTTGCGCCCCGGCTGCCTGCACTTGCCCGGCGATATCCTCCCCCGACACATGAAACAACCAGTCACTGCCAGACGTCTCCAGCGGTTGCGCTGAAGCCTGATCAATGACCGCAGCAAACGCGCTCATGTCCGGCAGATAAGCGGTAAACCCATCTCCCTTCAGCGCTGTAGTCCGAATCCCCAGCAATCCGCAAATTGCATCCTTGGTCTGAATGTCGTCTCGATCCGCCTGACGTGAGCGCTGGATCAGTGCCGCCAGTTCCTGATCCACCAGCTCGCCGCCAATGATCAAGTCAGGGCCTTGTTCCCAGGACTCCGGCGGGCATTCTTTAACGGCGGTGTTCAGCGCGATGTGCGGGTTGATTTCCATCGGGTAGATGCGGCAGACCAGCGGCCGACGTTCATAGATGCGGCAGAGGTTGTCTTCGTCAAGATTCCGGCAGCGACCGACGTTGTAGGCGGCAAAGGTAATCGCGACGTAGGCGTCAGACGCGCCACTTCGAACCCGCGCTGAGCGGCGTTCGGCGTGTTCGCGTTGTTGCGCCGGCAGGCCCAGGCCGTTGCCTAGGAAACCTTCCACCAGCACGATCACTTGACCGCCGTCGGCTGCCCACATGCGGGCTTCGGCCAGGGTCAGGGGCACGTGGTGGTCGGTGCAGCATTTGCCGCAGCCTACGCAGGAAAACGTCGTATTCATCAGGCTTCAGGTCGCAGGTAAAAGTCAGGAAGCGGCGTCAGAATCTCACCGCATAGACCTGCGTCGAAGCAAGTTATGCGCCAGTCACTGGGCTTTGGTTGCGGGGCGGATGGCGTCCCATTCGGTCACGTAGGCGGTTTTGGTTTTCTTGTTGTAGAGGCAGAGTTCGGTGCCTTGCTGGCCTTTCATGTGTTTTTGCGGGTATTGGCCTTGCAGCAGTAATGCGGTGTAGCCGACGCGGTCGTCAAACTGGGCGGCGGTGCCGACGGGTTTGGCGTCTTTCAGGCCGCTGGCCTTGGTGCAACTGGCGAGGACGGCTTTGTCGTAGGCGGCCCAAGCGTCCGGGCTGGAGGCGTGGGCGTGGGTGGCGAGGGCGGTGAGGCAGAGGAAGGTCAGGGTGGTGGCTTTCATGGGGGCAGACATCCTTGGGCATTGAGTTGGCCGAGGGTCGGAGTATGCCTGATGGTTTAGTGGTGAATGTGTCGGCCCCATCGCGAGCAGGCTCGCTCCCACAGGATTTACGCGATCAACTGTGGGAGCGGGCTTGCCCGCGAATGCGGTGGTTCAGACCGGAACCAATTCCCGGCGGACCACATACATCCCGGCACTTTCATACAAGCGCTGCGCCCGAAGGTTGTCTTCCAGGACCTTCAGATCCACAAAGCCTTCCCGGCGATCCTGAAACACTTTGAACGCATGCAGCAGCAACGCACGGCCAAGCCCGAGGCCTTGGGCCTGAGGATGCACCACCAGGTTTTTGATGTAGGCGCTGGTCCAGCACTGGCATACGCCGACGATGCGCTCGCCATCGAGCGCAATGAAACACAGGGATGGATCGTATTCGGGATCGGTCTCAAACCGCTGTTGCCAAACGTCCAGGGCAGGTACGCGACCGCCACCTTCCTGGTAACCCGTTTCCATCAAGCGGTGAACGGCTTCGGCCAATTCGGGGCGGTATTGAACGAGGTCGATTCCCTTGGGCCACGTGATGTCGGACACACCCTGCGCCAGGTTGCGCCGCATCAAAAAGCAGAATTGCTCGGCCAAGACTCAGTGACCTTGTTCGGCGACAGCCTTGGCCGCCGCGATCAGGCACTTGGTCAGTTCTGGCGACGAGAACTTGGTCAGCACCGCGTTGGCCCCGGCCAGGCGCGCTTTTTCGCTGTTCATCGCACTGTCCAGAGACGTGTGCAGCAATACATAAAGGTGCGAGAAGTCCGGGGTTTCGCGCAGGGTGCGGGTGAAGGCATAGCCGTCCATCTCCGACATTTCGATGTCCGAGACGATCAGGTTGATCTGCTGCGCCGTGCCTTGCAGGTCCAGCAGGCAGTCGATGGCCTCCTTGGCGCTGCGGGCGGTGTGGCATTGCAGGCCGAGGTTGCGCAGGGTGTGCACCGATTGCTGCAGGGCGACCTGGCTGTCGTCGACCACCAGAATCCGTGCGTTGCCCAGCACTTCAGCGTCTTCCATGCTCAGCTCGGTCGGGGCCATTTCGATCTGCGCCGGGGCGATGCCGTGGATGACTTTTTCGATGTCCAGCACTTGCACCAGCGTGCCGTCGACCGAAGTCACACCGGTGATGTACGAGCGCACACCGCCGGAACCAAAGGGCGGCGGGCGGATGTCGGTGGTCAGGCAATGCACGATCTTGCTCACGGCCTGAACATGCAGGCCCTGTTTGGAGCGGCTGACGTCGGTGACGATCAGGCAGCCACCGTTCGGGTCTTCCAGCGGTCGCTCGCCGATAGCGCGGCTGAGGTCAATCACCGATAACGAGGCGCCGCGCAACGTGGCGATGCCTTTGACGTGGGGATGCGACTCCGGCAGCTTGGTCAACGGCGGGCAGGGGATGATTTCGCTGACTTTCAGCAGGTTGATTGCCATCAGCTTGCCGCTGCGCAAGGTAAACAGCAGAAGCGAAAGTGAGTCTGCGCGGGCTTTGGTGGTGGACATAAAAACCTTCTGTGGAAAAAGGTGATGGGCGAGTAAAGAATCGCCAAAATCTATTGATGCCGGGTTATCGACTTGTTAAGGGCAGGCTTTAGTATTTCGGTTGAATGGTAGGGCCCCGTCGTCGGATCGTCATTTCATCCCCAATCGCTTGGCCATCCGCCCCAGATTCGCCCGATCCAGCCCGAGCTCACGCGCCGCACTCGCCCAATTGTGATGATGCCGTTCCAGGCAGGCACTGATCAATTGGCGTTGATAATGCTCGGTGGCTTCACGCAGATCTCCGGCGACCAACGCGACAGGCACTGCAGCGGGTTGTTCGGCGGGGAGTTCGACACTGCCATTGGGCAAGTCCAGATCCGCCGCACTCAAACTGAGAATCTTCGGCCGTTCCTTGCAATTGCCCAGCGCTTTTAACGCGCTGCGACCGATCAAGTGCTCCAGCTCCCGCACATTCCCTGGCCAGTCGTAAGCCAGCAAAGCAGCCTGCGCGTCGCTGGTCAGCCGCAGGCTATTGAGGCCCATGCGCGAGCGGTTCTGTTCCAGGAAGTAGCCGCTGAGCAACAGCACGTCCCGTCCACGATCCCGCAGCGCCGGCACCTGCAGCGGGTAAACACTGAGGCGATGATAGAAGTCGGCCCGGTAGCGGCCGCTGCGCACTTCTTCGGCCAGGTCACGGTTGGTCGCCGCGATCAGTCGCACGTCCACCTGATGTTCTTTATCCGACCCCAAGCGCTGCAACTGACCGCTTTGCAGGACCCGCAACAATTTGGCCTGCACGGTCAGCGACAGTTCGCCGACTTCATCGAGAAACAGCGTGCCGCCATTTGCCAGTTCGAACTTGCCGCGACGATCATTCGTTGCACCCGTAAAGGCGCCGCGGACATGGCCGAACAGTTCGCTTTCGACCAGCGTGTCCGGGAGGGCGGCGCAGTTGAGGCTGATGATCGGTTTATCCGCGCGAGGGGAGGCTGCGTGAATCGCCTGTGCCACCAGCTCTTTGCCGACGCCGGTTTCGCCAGTTATCAGCACGGTCAGGTCGCTGCCGCCCACCAGGTTGATTTCTTCCACAAGGCGCTTATGCGCCTTGCTCTGGCCGATCATCTCGCGGTTCTGCTGGCCGCTGGCCTGACGATAAACCTCGGCGCGCTGATGTTCGTCTTCGACACGATTGGCCAGGCGTTCTATGCGCTCGGCGGCGTTGACGGTGGCGGCGGCGAGGCTGGCGAAGGCTTGCAGGGCGTCCAGTTCAATCGGTTCAAATCGTTCCGGGTCGAGGGCGTCGAGGGTCAGCAAGCCCCACGGGCGCTCGTCGATAAACAGCGGGCAGCCCATGCAATCGTGAACTTCCAGATGCTCGTCGAGGCCATCGACCAGGCCGTCGTAAGGATCGGGCAAGTCACTGTCGGCGGCGAACCGCGTCGGGCCGTGACTGCTGAGCAGTGCTTCGAAGCGCGGGTGTTCGCTGACTTTGAAGCGTCGGCCGAGGGTGTCGGTGCTCAACCCGTCCACGGCCAGCGGCACCAGCCATTCGCCATCAAGGCGCAGCAGGGCGGCGGCATCGCAGGGGAGCAGGGCGCGCATGGCTTCGAGCAAGCGCCGATAGCGCTCGCCTTCGGGCAATTCGCGGGACAGGTCGGAGACCAGGGGCAGCAGGGCGGTGAGCAGTGATTTTGCAGTCATAGTGACTCCATGTAGTCGACATGACTATAAATCAGGAAGTGTCGATATGACTACGATGTTTTCAAGCTATTGATTTATAAGGTTTTAAATCTTGGCATGGAAACTGATAAGCCTAGGGTAATTCACATAAAGCTGGAGTCGACCTTATGCTTAGCGTTCAAGACCGTGCCATCGTCAAATCCACCGTGCCGCTGCTCGAAAGCGGTGGTGAAGCGTTGATCACGCACTTCTACCGCATGATGCTCTCCGAATACCCGGAAGTCCGCCCGCTGTTCAACCAGGCCCACCAGGCCAGCGGTGATCAGCCCCGCGCACTGGCCAACGGCGTGTTGATGTACGCGCGGCACATCGATCAGCTCGATCAATTGGGCGATCTGGTGGCCAAGATCATCAACAAGCACGTGGCCCTGCAAATCCTGCCTGAACATTACCCGATCGTCGGCACCTGCCTGCTGCGGGCCATCAGCGAAGTGCTGGGCGACGAAATCGCCACGCCTGAAGTGATGAGCGCCTGGGGCGCGGCGTATGGTCAATTGGCCGAGATCCTGATCGGTGCCGAAACCAGCATCTACGACCAAAAAGAACAGGCGCCGGGCGGCTGGCGTGGGGCGCGTGAGTTCATCGTCGTGGCCAAGGTCGAGGAAAGCGCGGAAATCACCTCGTTCTACTTCGAACCTGCAGACAAAGGCGCGATTCTGGCCGCTGAACCAGGCCAATACATCGGCATGAAGCTGATCCTCGATGGCGAGGAGATCCGTCGAAACTATTCGTTGTCGGCACTGGCCAACAAAGGCCAGTACCGCATCAGCGTCAAGCGTGAGTCCGGTGGCCGCGCCTCCAATCACTTGCACGATCAGTTGCATGTCGGCGCGAGCATTCAGCTGTTTCCGCCATCGGGCGAGTTCACCCTGACCGCCAGCGACAAACCGCTGGTGCTGATCAGCGGCGGCGTCGGGATCACCCCGACCCTGGCAATGCTTGAAGCGGCGCTGGCGACCGAGCGTCCGGTGCACTTTATCCACTGCGCGCGTAACGGCAGCGTTCACGCCTTCCGCGACTGGATCGATGGTCTGGCCGAGCGTCACCCGCAGCTCAAGCGCTTCTATTGCTACGCCGAAGATGACGGCGTGAGTCCGGCGGCGGACAAGGTCGGGCTGCTGAGCCGTGAGCAACTGGGCGAGTGGCTGCCGGAGCAGCGCGATCTGGATGCTTACTTCCTGGGGCCTAAAGGTTTCATGTCGGCCATCAAGCGCCACCTCAAGGCCTTGGGTGTACCGGAGAAGCAAAGCCGTTACGAGTTCTTTGGACCGGCTTCGGCGCTGGAATAAACCTCTGCGGCGACTCGGGAGGCCGAGTCGCCTTCATCGCGAGCCTGCTCGCGATTGGCCGCCCCTCGGTCTTGATTCGTAAAAATCCTTTAAAAGTTAATCCGTTCTTAACCGGTTTATCGTTTATTCCCCGATGCTGATGATAGGCGCTCGTTCGTTTACACAATCAGGATCGCCCCATGACTCACATCACCTTCTCCCGCCTCCTGCTGACGGCTGCTGTATTGGCCAGCCCGTCCGCGTTTGCCGAATCCGCCTTGCTCCAGCCGCAGACGCTGATCGTCGATCAGAGCTTGCCCAAGGTGCAGCGCGATGCCATGGAATTGGCCGCCCGGCGTTATGGCAGTTTCTGGAATACGGGGGAGGAGGCGTTGGCCAAGGCGGCCTTGTCGGAGCAGTTCGTCGACAAGACACCGCCCGAAGGCCGGGTCCAGGGGCCGACCGGGCCATTGCTGGCGTCGAAGTTCTTTCGCACGGCAGTGCCGGACCTGAGCTGCGAGATCGAGCAAATGATCATTGCCGGCGACCGGGTGGTGGTGCATTTGCACTTTCGCGGTCACTTCACAGGTCCCTTCAAGGCTCTCAAAGGGCAGGGCCAGCGTGTAGACTTCCGGGCAACCGATATCTATCAGATCAATAACGGTCGCATCGCGGCCAATTGGCATATCGAAGACAACATCAGCCTGATGCAGCAGCTGCAAGCGCAGCCGCCGGCGAGCTGATCCACGAGCACAAAAGGGAAACGCGATGAGCGAGGAAACAATACGGTTGGGACGTGAGCGGCGTTATCTGGTGTTGCTGGGCATCATCTGCCTGGCACTGATCGGCGGCGCGCTGTACATGCAGGTTGTGCTGGGCGAGGCGCCATGCCCGCTGTGCATCCTGCAACGCTATGCGTTGTTGCTGGTCGCGCTGTTTGCCTTCATCGGCGCGGCCATGCGCACCCGTCGCAGCATCACGGTGTTTGAAACCCTGGTGGTGATCTGCGCATTGGCCGGCGTCGCGGTGGCTGGGCATCACGTCTTTACCCAGTTCTATCCGGCGGTCAGTTGCGGCGTTGATGTGCTGCAGCCGATTGTCGATGGCCTGCCGCTGGCGAAGATTTTCCCGCTGGGCTTCCAGGTCGATGGCTTCTGCTCCACGCCGTACCCGCCGATCCTCGGTCTGTCGCTGGCGCAATGGGCGCTGGTGGCGTTCGTGCTGATCGTGGTGCTGGTTCCGCTGCTCACTGTGCGTAACCGCAAAGCACTGCGCTGAGGCTGTCGCCGCACCGTTGAGTCAACCCGAAAACGCCCCGGCCCTCGTTGAGAGGGTCGGGGCGTTTTGCATTTCAGGGCTCAAGTAAAAAGACCGTGATGTGTGACAGGGAAGGGTGCGACACATGTGCGACATGTTGTCACAGCGCGAGTGTCGCAAGGCGTTTCAACGCCGTGAATTGGTGCATGGCCGCGCAACAACATTGGTCTCTTTCGGCGATTGGACGTCACCCGCCGAAAACGGTGAAGCAGGCAGTTTTAACAGGGTCTGGCGAATTGCCAGAGCCCTTGTCACGTAGGGGCTTGGGCAGGGTCGGGGGCGACGGCGATGGCCTCGAAGCTGTCTGAACTGCGTTAGGTAGACCTACTAATTTTGGTGTTTTTGTTGAGAATTAATTTCGATAAGATGCCGCACTTTTGCGAAAACCGTTAATGATTGTTGCTGGAATGGATAAAAATTATTTCGGGATGAGACATGGTTTATGAATCGTTACATATCTACAATCGCCCGCACTGAATTCCCGGCACTGCTCACCTTGAGCATGAAGTAGGGCGTCGAGGAGCTTGAACGCTCCATGCGACCCCCAGGTGTCGGAGCCTTCCAACTATCCGCACCAAATGGAATTGGTCTGTAACAAGGCCTTTGACCACGAATTCGAATAAGAACTTAACGCTAGCCCAGGATTTGTCGAACAGCGTCTGACGCGCGACGGGCAGCCACTTATTCAATCCAAGAAAAATGCCAACCCTTGGCAGGGTGAAGTGTTGGCGATCAAAACCCAACTGCATTGCGCAAGCTGCTTTAGAGGTCGTGAGATGAGTAAAAACAGGTACCCCAGACTACTAGGCTTATTGCCGCTGCTCGGCACGTTGCTGCTGTCAGGCTGCAACATGACCTTGCTCGATCCCAAGGGTCAGGTCGGCCTGGACGAGCGAAACCTGATCATCACCGCAACGCTGCTGATGCTTCTGGTCGTGGTACCGGTCATCGTCATGACCTTCCTGTTTGCGTGGAAATACCGCGCCTCTAACCAGGACGCCGTGTACACGCCAAAATGGTCGCACTCCACCAAGATCGAAGTCGCCGTATGGGCGATTCCGGTGCTGATCATCATTGCCCTGGGTTATGTCACCTACAAGTCGACCCACGCCCTGGACCCGTATCGTCCGATTGAGTCCGACGTCAAGCCGATCACCATTCAAGTGGTGTCCATGGACTGGAAGTGGCTGTTCATCTATCCCGAGCAAGGGATCGCCACGGTCAACAAGATCGTCTTCCCGGCCAACACGCCAATTAACTTCCAGATCACCTCCGACACCGTGATGAACTCGTTCTTCATCCCGGGCCTGGGTGGCCAGATCTACGCGATGGCGGGCATGCAGACCAAGCTGCACCTGATTGCCAACCAGAACGCTGAATTCGACGGTATCTCCGCCAACTACAGCGGCGCGGGTTTCACCGGCATGAAGTTCAAAGCAATCGCCACCTCTCAGGCGGATTTCGATGCCTGGGTCAGTGATGTCAAGAAGGCACCTAAACAGCTTGAAAAAGCTGAATACGAAGCCCTTTCCAAACCAAGCCAGAACAATCCAGTAGAGCTCTACTCCTCGTTCACGCCGAACCTGTTCCAGACCATCGTCGACAAGTACGAAGGCATGAAAGCAGGTCCGAAAGTCGACCACGAGAAGAAAGAGAAAGAAGTGGCCCAGATGGAAGGGATGGACATGAGTTCGCATTCAGCTGCCGGGGCAGAGGAGTAAACGATGTTTGGTAAATTAAGTTGGGAAGCGGTCCCGTTCCACGAACCGATCGTAATGGTGACCATTGCCATGATCGCGCTCGGCGGTCTGGGCGTGTTCGCTGCAATCACCTACTTCAAGAAGTGGACCTACCTGTGGACCGAGTGGCTGACGTCGGTCGACCACAAGAAAATCGGCGTGATGTACATCATCGTGGCCATGGTCATGCTGCTGCGCGGTTTTGCCGACGCCATCATGATGCGTACCCAGTTGGCCATGTCCACCGAAGGTTCGCCTGGCTACCTGCCGCCTGAACACTATGACCAGATCTTCACCGCTCACGGTGTGATCATGATCATCTTCATGGCGATGCCATTCTTCACCGGCCTGATGAACCTTGCAGTGCCGCTGCAGATCGGCGCGCGTGACGTTGCCTATCCGTTCCTGAACTCCCTGAGCTTCTGGCTGCTGATGTCTGGCGTGGTGCTGGTTAACGTGTCCCTGGGTGTCGGCGAATTCGCCCGTACCGGTTGGGTTGCATATCCACCGCTGTCGGAACTGGGCTACAGCCCTGGCGTGGGTGTCGACTACTACATCTGGGCCCTGCAGCTATCGGGACTCGGGACGACACTGACGGGGGTCAACTTCCTGGCCACCGTGCTGAAAATGCGTACCCCGGGCATGAAACTGATGGACATGCCGATCTTCACCTGGACCTGCACCTGGGCCAACGTATTGATCGTCGCTTCCTTCCCGATCCTGACCGCTACCCTGGCTTTGCTGACGCTTGACCGTTACATGGATTTCCACATTTTCACCAATGAACTTGGTGGCAATCCAATGATGTACGTCAACCTGTTCTGGGCCTGGGGTCACCCCGAGGTTTACATCCTGATTCTGCCGGCGTTCGGGATCTTCTCTGAAGTCATCTCGGCCTTCACCGGCAAGAAACTGTTCGGCCACCACTCGATGATCTACGCCTCGGGCGCGATCTCGATCCTGGGCTTCATGGTTTGGCTGCACCACTTCTTCACCATGGGTTCGGGTGCCAACGTCAACGCCTTCTTCGGCCTGGCGACGATGCTGATTTCGATCCCGACGGGGGTGAAGCTATTCAACTGGCTGTTCACCATTTACCAAGGGCGTCTGCGTTTCACCAGCCAGGTTCTGTGGACCCTGGGCTTCATGGTGACCTTCGCCATCGGCGGCATGACCGGCGTACTGCTGGCCATTCCGGGTGCGGACTTCGTCCTGCACAACAGCCTGTTCGTGATCGCTCACTTCCACAACGTGATCATCGGCGGCGCCGTGTTCGGTTACATCGCAGGCTTCGGCTTCTACTTCCCTAAAGCGTTCGGCTTCAAGCTGCACGAAGGTTGGGGCAAGGCTGCGTTCTGGTTCTGGATCTCGGGCTTCTTCGTCGCGTTCATGCCGCTCTATGCACTGGGCTTCATGGGCATGACCCGTCGTCTGAACGCCACCACCAACCCTGAGTGGGTGCCGTACCTGTACGTTGCCATGTTCGGTGCGGTAATGATCGCCTGCGGTATCGCCTGCCAGTTGATCCAGCTCTACGTCAGTGTCCGTGACCGTAAGAAGCCGGAAAACATGTGCGAGCACGGCGACCCGTGGAATGCCCACACGCTGGAATGGTCGACCTCGTCGCCACCACCGTTCTATAACTTTGCCGTACTGCCGAAAGCCGACTGCATCGACCCGTTCACTGAAGCCAAGGAAGACGGTACTGCGTACCAGACTCCGGTCAAGTACGAGCCGATCCACATGCCAAACAACACCGCGACCGGCCTGGTCATGGGTGCTCTGTTGACCGTGTTCGGTTTCGCGATGATCTGGCACATCTGGTGGATGGCCATCTTCGGCCTCGCCGGTGCCGTGATCTACTTCGTGATCCACGCTGCCCGTGATGACCAGGGCTACATGGTGCCGGTCGACGTGATCGAGCGCACCGAAGCCGAGCAGCGCAAACGTCTGGTAGCCGCAGGGAAACTCCCGGCCTCTGCCACCCGTGTTGAAACCTCGTTGGAACAGGCTTAAACCATGTCGAACTTAGTGACCAATGCTGGACACACCCATGTCGATGGACATGGGCACGATGACCATCACCACGACTCGGGCGAGATGACCGTATTCGGTTTCTGGCTCTACCTGATGACCGACTGCATTTTGTTTGCGTCGATCTTCGCGGTGTACGCGGTACTGGTTAACAACGTAGCGGGTGGCCCGTCGGGCCACGACATCTTCGAACTGCCATACGTGCTGGGCGAAACCGCCTGCCTGTTGTTCAGTTCGATCACCTACGGCTTCGCCATGCTGGCGTTGTTCAAGGGCAACAAGAAGGCGGTACTGGGCTGGTTGGCCATCACCTTCCTGTTCGGCCTGGGCTTCATCGGCATGGAGATCAACGAGTTCCACATGCTGATCTCCGAAGGCTACGGTCCTAACCGGTCTGGCTTCCTGTCCGGGTTCTTCACCCTGGTCGGCACCCACGGTCTGCACGTGACCAGCGGTCTGATCTGGATGGCGATCATGATGTATCAGGTCCAGAAAAACGGCCTGACGGCGACCAACAAGACCCGTCTGAGCTGCCTGAGCCTGTTCTGGCACTTCCTGGACGTGGTGTGGATCTGCGTATTCACCGTTGTTTACCTGATGGGGACCCTGTAATGGCTAATGCACACTCCCACGATGGCCACGGCCACGACGATAGCCACGGCAGCGTCAAGTCGTACGCCATCGGCTTCATCCTGTCGGTGATCCTGACGATCATTCCTTTCGGCCTGGTGATGTACCCGTCGCTGCCGAAAGCCATGACCCTGTGGATCGTACTGGCGTTCGCAGTGATCCAGGTGCTCGTGCACCTGGTGTACTTCCTCCACCTGGACCGTTCGGCTGCCCAGCGTAACAACGTGATCGCGTTTGTTTTCGCCGCACTGGTAATCGTCTTGTTGGTAGGCCTGTCGCTGTGGATCATGTTCAGCATCCACACCGTCATGATGGCGCACTGAGGAAAGTCCGGATGTCCTTTAAGCACTTTATCCAAATCACCAAACCGGGGATCATTTTCGGTAACGTGCTTTCTGTGGCGGGCGGATTTTTCCTGGCCTCGAAAGGGCATGTCGATCTGGCCATTTTCCTGGCCGCCATGATCGGCACGTCCCTGGTGGTGGCTTCCGGTTGCGTGTTCAACAACTGCATCGACCGCGACATCGACCTGAAGATGGAACGCACCAAGAATCGTGTGCTGGTCCAGGGCTTGATCTCCCTGAAACTGGCACTGATCTACGCGACCGTCCTCGGTGTTGCCGGCGTTGCCTTGTTGTACAAGGTGGCCAATCCGTTGGCCGCGCTGTTCGCAGTGATCGGTTTCGTCATTTACGTCGGCTTCTACAGCCTGTACCTCAAGCGCAAGTCGGTTCACGGCACGCTGGTGGGCAGTCTGTCGGGCGCCATGCCGCCGGTGATCGGTTACGTCGCTGTGACCAACAGCTTCGACATGGCCGCACTGACGTTGCTGGTGATGTTCAGCCTGTGGCAGATGCCGCACTCTTACGCCATCGCGATTTTCCGCTTCAACGATTACCTGGCTGCATCGATACCGGTGTTGCCCGTTAAGCGCGGGATCGAAGTGGCCAAGAAGCACATCCTGCTCTACATCCTGGCGTTCCTCGTGGCGACCTTGATGCTGACCTTCAGCGGCTACGCCGGCATGAGCTACCTCGCCGTCGCCGCGGCCATGGGCATGTACTGGTTGTACATGGCCTGGACCGGCTACAAGGCAGTGGATGACACGGTCTGGGCACGCAAGCTGTTCGTGTTCTCGATCTTCACCATTACCGCGTTGAGCGTGATGATGTCCCTGGACTTCAAAGTGCCGAGCGAGCTGTTGCTGACGTACGCGCCTTAAGCGTCGGACGCTGTAAAGAAAAGCCCCGCCTTCGAGAGAAGAGCGGGGCTTTTTGTTGGGGGCGATTCAGTCGGTTGGGTGTCGGCTGATAGCAAGGCTGCTATTGAAACGCCTACGCAGGGCAGTTGAACTCCATGCCTACTCATGCAGCAGAACCCTCCTACAAGGTTTTCAGGTTGTCGCTCGGAAGTCGTCTTTCTAACCTCGGGGGTGTGGCTAATTCAGTCGCAAATAGCTGCCAGGCGTGTACCCGCGCGCTATCACCGGCATCGCTATCCCACATCAGTTTGAGGTTCGAACATGGAGTTGTCGGACGTAATTACCCCCCGCGTCAATACGAGCACGGCGTTGGGGCAGGCTTTGATTTCGATGTTCAAATCCGTCGAAGCGGAGCTGGTACTTGAGTACGCAGAGACAGGCGCGGTAAAAATTATCGTTTTCGGTGGGTGCGCAGTTCACCTCTATACGAGTCACCGTGTTTCAACAGATGTCGATGCCGAAGTTTACGAAGCGAATGTCCCCAAAAGTCTTCACCTCCAAACCATGCTCGCGGAGGTTCCCGAACAATTTATCGATGAACGGTCGGGGAGGTTGATGGAGCTGAACTATGACCTTCAATACAACACAAGCTTTGGCCCAATTCACGAGGACTATTGGGAGCGGAGCCTGCCACTTGCCGAGTTTCCGACCGAGTCCCCTCTACATGTTCACATTGCATCGCCCATCGACATTGCCATATCTAAATTGGGCAGAGCAACGGATCAAGACATTGGCGATATCATGGCGCTTCTCAGGAGCGGCTTCATAATCACCACCGAACTCCGTCGATTGGCGTTGCAGGCAATTGATGTATATGTTGGCAACAAAGAGCCACCAACGTCCGTTCTCGACAATATTTTGCAAAATTATCTGGAGATTACAGATGACGAAGCCCCTTAACGGCCACGTCCTCTCTTCCGCTTTGGACACGCTGGTCAAAAGCCCATTGAATCAAGCAAATGACGCTGCGCTCGTAAGCGCGGCCGAAGCTGTTTGGTACTCGGACTTAAACCTTGAAAGTGAAGTCTCGGCATTTCTGAGTCGGCATTCTGATGAGATCGAGATCCGCCGTGCAGGCTACTTGCTCGAACGCTTCACTCGTTTTGCATGCGTGTCTGATAGCCGCGTGCTGGAAACCTTCAATGTCCTTGAGCTTTTTGCATACTCGACTTTCAAGCAAGACGTGAAGCCACAAACAGCCGCGCCGCTTCGCCGTCGCCGTGATGAACTTGCTGCCTCGTGGGGATTGAGTGAAGGCCTTGGCTTGAAGGCTCAAACCCTTATGCCTTTTCAGACTCGACATTACGCAGCAGAGCAACGCACCACGTTTTCCTGAACATAAACCTCAGCTACCGAGCAGCCGGAAAAACCGCTCACGCACCTGCGGGCTATCGCTGTGTGCGACGTTGAAGCGCAGGAAGCTGCTGGCATCAGCCGCTTTGCTCAACAAGGTGCCGGGTGCCAGGACGAGGTCGTTTTCAAGGCCTTTATTGGCCAGCGTCTCGGCGTGCAATCCTTCGGGTAAACGGGTCCAGATGAACAGGCCTTCGCCCGGCAGCGAAGACACCGAGCATCCGGCCTCCACCAGCCAGCGTGCCACGCGGCTGCTCGATTCGTAGAGGCGATCGACGGTGCGGCGGGTGTGTTTGGCGTAGGTGCCGTTGGTGAGCATCGTGCAGATAATTTGTTCCGCCAACTCTGAAGTCACGCCGCCGCAACTCATCTTCAAACGGATCAACCGTGCGGCCAGTTGCGGCGAGAGCACCGCGTAGCTGACCCGGCTGTTGGCGGTCAGAGTCTTGGAAAAACCGGAGACGTAGCTGACGTTGTCCAGGCCACTGGCAGCCAGTCGCGGGGTGTGTTTTTGCTGGAGATCGCCATAAAGGTCGTCTTCCACGATGTGGAAACCGTAACGGTGACTCAGCTCCAGCAAACGGTAAACCTGGGCGGCGGAGAACGAGTGCCCGGTCGGGTTGTGCAGCGTGCTGTTGGTCATGTACAGCACGGGGCGATGGGCAATCAGCAATTGCTCGAACGCCTCCAGATCCAGGCCCTCGCAATCGCGGGCAATGGTGATGACCTTGGCACCGTGCAACGCCAGGTTGGCGTGCATGTTGAAGTAGCACGGATCGTCCAGCAGCACCGTATCGCCGGGTTTTATCAACAGGCGCATTAGCTGGTCGATGGCTTGCACGGTGTTGGCGGTGGTGATGATCTGCTCCACCGGCACGTCGATGCCGACGGTCGACAACTTTACCCGCAACGCCTCGCGCAGCGGCAGGTAACCGCCTACCTCACCGTATTCGCCCATGCGCAGCGCGGTCGCACGAAGGGTGCCGCGCACGGCTTTGAGCAGCTCTTCGGCGGGCAGCCACGAACCCGGCAAGAATCCGCAACCGGGGCGCAACGCGCCATTGTTCAACAGGATTGCGCGGCGGACCCGACTGAGTATGTCCTGGGGTTGCATGTCCGGGCCTGGCGCAGCCGGTGGCTGGTTGATAGGCCGTTGGACGTAGTGCCCCGAGCCCTGGCGTGAAACCACCAGCCCCTTGGCGCGCAATCGGTCCAGGGCGTCGACCACCGTGGATTTGCCGACATTCATCAACTCGGACAATTCGCGAATCGGTGGCAACTTGGCCCCGTGAGGCAAGCCTCCCTGGCTGATTGCCACAGACAACTGATCGACAATCTGCTGCACCAGCGGAACTCCTGGCTGGAATTCGATGGCGGCGATCACTGCGCGCTGCGCCTGCATTTTACTGGTCTCCCTGGCAGTAAAGTTCGCTGGATTCTATACGAACTTGCCCTGATCAACGCAAACGACTGTCTTTACCATCATCTGCGCGGTTCGCATGTTTGACCAAGGGGGTCCAGTAGATGATTCAGCAGATAACCCGCGATGAACGTTTCCTCGCGATGGCCAAAGAACACGGCTTTGACATCTACGACGAGAACGCAGCCGGCGGGCACTACGCGCCGCTGCTTCGGCACGGTGATGAGGTGTACGTCAGTGGCCTGGTGCCGCGCATGAACGGCAAAATCCAGTACCCCGGTCGCGTCGGGCTGGAACTCAACATGGCAGATGCCCAAGAAGCCGCCAGCATCAGTGCGATACGCGGGCTGGCGCTGATCCGCGAAGCCGTTGGTTCACTGGATAACGTCAAGGCGCTCCTTCGCATCACGGTGTATGTGAAGTCCACATTCGATTTTGTGGACCTGAGCGAAGTGGCCAACGGTGCATCGGACGTGCTCACGCATGTATTGGGCGATGCCGGTCGACATACGCGAACGACTGTCGGTGTTTACCAGTTGCCGAAAAACGCCCCCATCGAAATCGACATGATCGCGGCGCTGCATCCGTCGGTGTAATCAATCCAGCGGGCAATAAAAAGCCCCGCTTGCGAGGGCGGGGCTTTGAGGTGTGGCGTGTTACTGCGCGGCGATGCTGTAGCCGTCGAACGCGGTTTGTTGCTGAAGGGCGGTGATGATGTTCTTGCGGTTGACCGCTTGTTCGGCCCCGGTGTTGTCCAGGAACGTCTCGCTCTCGATCTCTGCGTCATCGCCTTCGCCGACGAAAGTGAAGCCGAGGAATTCCAGCGCTTTGCGATCAACGTTCAGGCTCGAACGGGGAGTGCGTAGCGGCAGCGTGACGCTCACGCCGTCCTTGCTGATGGTGAACACTTCAAGATCTTTCTTGGCGCGAGCTGCTTTGCTCTTGCCACTGCTCGGGTTGCTGATGGCCTGATGCGTCTGGTTCAGCACCTTCAAGGCCAGGCCATAGACGATTTCCTGAAAGGCCGGATCGTCCTTGAAACTGGAGAGAATGCGGCTGATCGGGAATTTGCTGCTCAAGTCTTCCAGCGCGGCAATGTCAGCGGCTTCGGCATCTTTGAGTTGCTTGAGCTCGCCCATCAATTCGTAGGCTTTATCGTCGTCGAAGCTGTCGTGGGCGTGGCGGATCGCGGCGCGCAGCTCGCGGATCTGGTCGCTTTCCCGCGTGGATTGAAACGCGTCCAGGACCATCTCGCTGATGGTCTTGGCTTGTGGAACGTGCTGTGAAAGATTGATGGAGTTTTCGTATTCCGCTTTGGACGACAAGGTGACTACGGATTCAGCGGTATTGGAATCGGACATTGAAATTTCACTACTTCTTTTAACTTGGGTTTAGGCGAGAAAGCACTGGGCCTTTTCAGGCCGCCTAATCTATTGGACCCAGCCTGAGTTGTCACGGATGAACAGGCCGCTGGTCATCATTTTTGCCGTGGAGGCTTTAGCCTGCGGCCACCATTCGTTGAAGCTCCAGCGCATTTGCGGTCGCCGCGCCACTGGCGGTGTTGTCGAAAATGCACCAGGTAGGCCTGTCTTGGGCTTGGAGTTGCAGCGTTATAGCCAGTTCTTCCAGCCATGGCGACTCGTAGCTTGAGTAGTAGATTCTCGGTGAGCCGTGCAACCGGAAATAGCGGATGCCCGGCCACGCGCCAGGCACGTCACCCTCGGGGATCGGCGAAGGATCGGCCGCCACTTGCCCGATTCGATGTTCAATCAACAATGCCTGCGCCTGCGGTGATTGCCAGCTGACATGCCTGGGTTCCAACACCGCAAACCCGTCGTAGCGTGAACGAAACGCACTGAAGAAGCGTTGAGCCGTCTTGCCTTCAAAGGCCAGGGAAGGTGGAAGCTGGATGAGCAGACACCCAAGCTTCTGGCCCAAATGGGAACATTGCCCGATGAACTCCTCGATCAACTTTTCACAGTCCAGCAAACACGCTTCGTGGGTAATCTGCTTGGGGACTTTGACCGAGAACCGAAAGCCCTCCGGCACGCTCTCGGCCCACCGGGCATAGGTTGCCGGGCGGTGGGGTCGATAGAACGAGCTGTTGATTTCCGCGCACGTCATCCGTGCGGCATACCGCTGCAAGTGAGTGCCTTCAGCGGGAAATGCCTCCCAATGATCACGGGGCAGGCTCCAGCCGGCGCAACCGATGTACAAGGTCGTCATGGCAGTCATCAAGAGCTTCTCGCCTCAGCGTCGGGTCGGGTTCAAAGCTGTGACCGCTGAAACCAGGCTATTTCCCCATCGAGTTCAGGTTCATCGAGCGAACGGCCCATTGTTCAGCGGTTTGCTCATCCACCGGCAAGGAGAACCGGAAAGTCGCGCCGCGCCCTGGTACATCGATCAACTGGATCTCGATACCGTGTAGCTGCAGGATCCGATGCACGATGCGCAGTCCCAATCCGCCATCGCGTCGGGCACCGCCAATGTTGAATGGACGCAGGAACAAGCCTTCGCGCAATTGCGGGGCGATGCCCGGGCCGGTGTCGCTGACGGTGACTTCGATAAATGACCCGTGAGGACGCAGGCTCAACTCGATTTCGCCGCCTTGTGGTGTATCGCGCAGGGCATTGTCGAACAGATTGGTCAGCACCCGCTCGATCAGCCCCAGATCGGCGCAAGCCGTCGAAACGTTCGGTGCGAAGCTCGCCTTGAGTTCGATCTGGCGTGCCTCGGCAGTGAGTTCGAATTTCTGGAAGATGTCCTGCACCAGATCGGTCAGGGAGAAACGTTCGAGCACGGGTTGTACGAAGCCGTGCTCCAGGCGCACCAGTTCCAGCAGTGATTGCGCCAGGCCGCCGACCTTGCGGCTTTGATCCAGCGCGATGCCCAGGTAGCGCCGGCGGTCAGCAGGGGACAGCGTGGTGTCCTTGAGCGACAGCGTTTCCAAATAACCATGCAGCGAAGCCAGCGGTGTGCGCAAGTCGTGGGAGATGTTGGCCACCAGTTCGCGGCGCTCCTGATCCTGGCGGGTCAGCGAACGCCATTGTTCGCTGAGGCGGGTTTGCATCTGGCGGAAGGCGGCGTCGAGCACGGCGATTTCATCGTGACTGGCTGCCTTTTCAACCGGTTCCGGGGCGGGCGGTGTCGTGGGAACGGCGTCGATGTCGAACTGGCTGACTCTTTCGGTCAAGCGTCGCAGTGGCCGGGTGATCAGGGCAAAGGCCGTGAGACCGGCGATCAGGCACAACAACGCCACCAGACCTATGGACAACAGGGCGGTATTGAGCGCAGCACTAGTGGCACCGCGTTCTGCAAAGCGGTCGTGTTCTTCGCTGAGCAACACCACATAGAGATAACCCGCCGGTTTACCGTTGACCTGCAACGGCGCGGCGCTGAACACCTTGCGCCCCTCGGTGCTGCGCGGGTCGTCACCGAGAATCGGTAGCGCGTCGCCCTTGAGCAAACGCTGGATCGGCGTCAGATCGATGCGTTCGCGATGTATCCGGCCCTCTGGCGCGGCACTGCCGACAATGCGGCCTTCGGTGTCCAGCAGGTACACCTCGACACTGGGGTTGACCAGCATGAGCTTGCTGAACAATTCACGCACGGCATCGGGCATCAGGCCGTTGGTGTCCATCAGCACCGTGTCGCGGGCAATGTGCTGCGCCAGGTCCCGGGACAACCCTTGCACCACTTCCAGTTCATGCATCTGGTTGGAGCGCACTTGCATCCAGGCCGATGTGCCACAGCACACCAGCAACAGAACGGCGAACACCAGGGACAGGCGTTGTGTCAGGGTCAGCCTCATGGCTGCTCCTCCCTGGCCGCGAATTTATAACCGCGACCCCACACCGTGAGGATGCGTGCGGGTTGTGCCGGATCGGCCTCGATCTTGGCCCGCAGGCGGTTGATGTGCGTGTTGACCGTGTGCTCGTAGCCTTCATGGCTGTAGCCCCAGACCGCGTTGAGCAGGTCCATGCGCGAGAACACCTTGCCCGGCTGGCGGACGAAGAAATACAGCAGGTCGAATTCCCGTGGCGTGAGGTCCAGGCGCCGTCCGTCGAGTGTGACGTCGCGGGTGATCGGGTCGATGGAAAGACCGTCGGCGATCAGGCTGCCGGCATCCATTTTCAGGTTGCGCGCCATCGCGTCGACGCGTCGCAGCAGGGCTTTGACCCGGGCGACCAGTTCAAGCATGGAAAAAGGCTTGGCCAGGTAATCGTCGGCACCGAGCTCCAACCCCAAAATGCGGTGCACTTCGCTGGAGCGTGCGCTGGTGATGATGATCGGTGTGTAGCGAGCCATTGCCCGCGCTCGCCGGCAGATTTCCAGGCCGTCGACGCCGGGCAACATCAGGTCGAGGATCAGGGCGTCCCAGCTTCCTTGCTGCAGCAGTTGCATGCCCTCATTACCGTCGGCGCAGTGCACCACCTCGAACTGCTCATCGCGTAGATGCAGGCAGATAAGGTCGGCGATGTGCAGGTCGTCTTCGACCACCAGGACACGTTTGGTCTGTTCCATAAAGCTCAATCCTTTGTAGCGCAATGGGCACATTGTGCGGGTTTTCCTCGGGTCGAGTTATCACGAATTGTTTAACTCCCCGTGAGGATTTGGCGATCAACCCAAGCCTAGGCTGTGTTCCATGTCAGGCACCTGGAATTTTGGAGAAGGCCATGTTTTCACGGCGACAGTTTCTTGTAGCGGGCGGCGGGCTGGGGGCTGCAGCGTTGGTGGTCGGTGTATTGCCAAAATTTGCCGCCAGTACGGCGCTGGTCAGTGATGCCAGTGCGGAGGAGGTTTTCGAGGTGGCTCACAGCGACAGCGAATGGCGCGCCATGCTCAGCCCCGAGCAATACGAAATCCTGCGAAAAGAGGGCACGGAGCGGGCCTACAGCAGCCCGCTGAACAATGAGCACCGCGAGGGGCTGTTCGTTTGTGCCGGTTGTAATCTGCCGCTGTTTTCCTCCAAAACCAAATTCGACAGCGGCACCGGTTGGCCGAGTTTCTGGACGCCGCTGGACAACGCGGTGGCCACCCGTCAGGACCGCTCCCTCGGCGTCGTGCGTGAAGAAGTGCATTGCCGACGGTGCGGTGGTCACTTGGGCCATGTCTTCGACGATGGGCCAAAACCCACCGGCCTGCGCTACTGCATGAACGGGCTGGCGCTGACCTTCGTGCCCCAGGCGGTTTGATCCGTGGGCTCGTCCTTCCACTCACTTCATGCAGGTCGATGCTATGTGGCTTCTGGTTCTCGCTTATCTCGGTGGTGTGCTGACGATCGTCAGTCCGTGCATCCTGCCGGTACTGCCCTTTGTCTTCGCGCGCACCGGGCAGCCATTTATGAAAAGTGGTTTGCCGTTGCTGGCGGGCATGGCGCTGACCTTCGCGCTCGTCGCCTCGTTGGCGGCGGTGGGCGGCGGCTGGGTGGTGCAAGTCAATCAGTACGGTCGCTGGCTCGCGTTGCTGTTCGTGGCACTGTTCGGTCTGACACTGTTGCTGCCTCGGCTGGCCGAGCGTCTGACCCGGCCACTGGTGGCCGCCGGCAGTCGCCTGTCGGAAGCGGCGGGCGCCGATCCCCGGCCGCGCCCCGGCGCTTCGTTCCTGATCGGCGTCGCCACGGGCCTGCTCTGGGCACCCTGCGCCGGTCCGATTCTGGGCCTGCTGCTGACCGGGGCCGCGCTGCAAGGGGCAAGCATCGCAACCACCTTGTTGTTGCTGGCCTACGCCGCGGGTGCCGCTACCTCCCTCGCCGTGGCGCTGTTGCTGGGCGGTAAAGTTTTCGCGGCGATGAAACGTTCGATTGGTGCTGGCGAGTGGCTGCGTCGAGGATTGGGCGCGGCAATGCTGGCCGGTGTGGCGGCGATAGCCCTGGGGCTGGATACCGGACTCCTGGCGCGGGTTTCGACCGCTTCCACAGGCGGTATCGAGCAAGCGCTGGTCGGCCGGTTGGCCGGCCAGCCACCGAGCAACGGCGGGGCAATGATGGCCGCTGGTGGGGCGATGAAAGTGTCGGCGAAAGCGCCGGATGCATTGCCAGTCGAAGGCAACCTCCCACCGCTTGACGGTGCTGTCCAATGGCTCAATTCACCGCCTCTGACCGCACAGGCGTTGAAGGGCAAAGTCGTGTTGGTGGATTTCTGGACTTACTCCTGCATCAACTGCCTGCGCACCTTGCCGTATGTGAAAGCCTGGGCCGAAAAATACCGCGATCAGGGGCTGGTGGTCATCGGTGTTCATGCCCCCGAATTCGCGTTCGAGCGTGATGTGGGCAATGTCACCAAAGCCATGAAGGACCTGGGGATCAACTATCCGGTGGCAGTCGATAACGACTATCGGATCTGGCGTGCTTTCAATAACGAGTACTGGCCGGCCCATTATTTTGCCGACGCTCAAGGGCGCATTCGCTATCACCACTTCGGTGAAGGTGAGTACGCCGAATCGGAACGGGTTATCCAGCAGTTGCTGCGTGAAGCGGGAGCCGCAAAGGTCGACAGCGGGTTGATCAATGCAGACGCCACGGGTGTTCAACTCGCGCCGGACATGAACGAAGTGCAATCACCGGAAACCTATGTCGGCTATCAGCGCGCGGAGCATTTCGTGCCTGAGGCCAGTCTGGCGCCGGACACAGTCGCGACGTACAGCCCGCCGTCCCAATTGGCCCTCAACGACTGGAGCCTTGGCGGTCAATGGAAAGTCGGCTCGGAACGCGCCACGTCAAGCGCGCCGGCCAGCCGAATCGTCTACCGCTTTCACGCACGGGATCTGCATCTGGTCTTGGGCCCCGATGCGGACGGTAAGCCGGTGCGCTTCAAAGTGCTGATTGACGGAAAAGCGCCCGGCGATGCCCACGGCACTGACGTGGCACCCGATGGTCGCGGTCTCGTTACCGAACAGCGTTTGTATCAATTGGTGCGCCAGAGCAGCGGTGTGACCGACCACACCTTCAGCATCGAGTTTCTCGATCCGGGTGTGTCGGCGTATGCGTTTACGTTCGGTTGATAGCCTTTTCATTTACTCAGGAGTCAGACTCATGAAAACCCCGTTTACCTGGCGCCGCACCTTGTTGGGTCTGGCTGCTGCGGGTGTCATCGGCCATTGCGCGGCGTTCTCTTTCGGTGGCGAAGAGGCGGTCGTTATTCCGCCGCCGGCCCTCGACGAAACCACCCAGGCCCACAGCGAAAAGGCGGTCTTCGCTGGCGGCTGCTTCTGGGGCGTACAAGGTGTGTTCCAGCACGTCAAAGGTGTAAAGAAAGCCGTGTCAGGTTATGCCGGCGGTGCAGCGAACACCGCCCGCTATGAACGCGTCAGTGATGGCGATACCGGTCATGCGGAGTCGGTCGAGGTCACGTTTGATCCTGCGCAGGTCAGTTACGGCACCTTGCTGCAGATCTATTTTTCGGTGGCGCACAACCCGACTGAACTGAACCGTCAGGGGCCCGACAGCGGCACCCAGTATCGGTCGGCGATCTTCCCCGAGAACACCGAACAGCAGCGCGTGGCCAAGGCCTACATCGCTCAGCTCAACACCGCGCATTTATTCAATAAGCCTATTGTGACCACGCTGGAAACCTACAACGGTTTCTACCCGGCCGAGGATGAACATCAGGACTTTCTGACCGAACACCCAACGTATCCGTACATCGTGATTAACGATCTGCCGAAAGTGGCGCAGTTGAAACAGCTGTATCCAGAGCGGTATCAGGAGAAACCGGTACTGGTGAAGGCGGGGAGCAGCAGTTAGCCCGAGATCACATTCTTGCCAGCGACTTTCGAGCGATACAGCGCCTGATCGGCCCTGGCCAGCAGCCCGGTCTGTTGCTCTTCCTCGAAGCGCTGGACCACGCCAAAACTCATGGTCACTTGAAACTCGCCCACTGACGGCAGGCTCGACAGCCCATGGCGGATGGTCTCGGCCAAGGATCGGGCCTCGGCCAGCCCAGTGTTGGGCAAGATCATGATGAACTCGTCGCCGCCCCAGCGCGCCAATAGATCGCCCTCGCGCACGTAGCGCTTCACGCTGTCGACGACCTGCACCAACGCTGCGTCTCCCAGCGCATGGCCGTAGTAATCGTTGATGTTCTTGAAGTCATCGATGTCCATGGCGATCAGCGATAGCGGCTGCCGAAAACGTTGGGCTCGTTCGCATTCCTGGGGCAGGGACTTTTCCAGAAGATAGCGATTGGCGACCGATGTCAGTGCATCGGTTTCCGCCAGTTTGCGGTTTTTTTCCAGTTGAATCTGTAACTGCTGATTGACCCGGGACAACTCCCGAGTGCGCTCTTCGACGATGGCTTCAAGGGATTGATTGCGTCGTTCCATTTCTTCGAAGAGGCGTTTCTTGTCATCGATGCTGCGATGAGCACCGACCATTCGCGCAACCGATCCGTCGACATTGCGGGCCAGTATGTAGCCGCGATCTTCGATCCAGATGTAACTGCCGTCCTGTCTGCGACAGCGATACTCGGCTTGATAACCCGGAGCCCGTTGACTCAAGTAATCATCGAACACGGCCATCACCCGCGGATAATCGTCGGGGTGGATCACGTTCTCCCAGGTAAGGACGGTGTTCTCCAGGGAGTGCGCGGCGTAGCCAAGCATCTCGTACCACGCAGGGTTGCGGTAGACGAAACCGGTGTTGGCGTTCCAGTCCCAAATGCCGTCACTGACCAGTTCCAGAATGGTGTGCAACATGTCTTCGTTCATATCCGACACATTGAATTTCAACGGCTCGATACTTGATGCCTCACCCATCACCGCTCTCCCTGTCGCACTGATATCAAAGTGACCCGTCAGTCGCGGAGATTAGTGCATGGTGTATTGCCCGGCTAGTGTTTGCCCCACATCTGCATGGCAAAGTCGACGAAGCGACGTAGTTTCGGCAACCGGTAGCGATCCTGGGCATACAACAGGCTCATTGGCCGACTCAGCTGGAAATCCGGCATCAAGGCCACCAGTTTGCCGTCGCGCAAATCCTGCTCGACCAGCGCATCAGGCAACATCACGACACCCATGCCCGTGCGGGCGGCCTGATGCAGGCCCGCCGAACTGTTGATCACCATCGGCCCGCTGACCGTCACCATGACTTCGCCTTCAGGCCCGCTCATACGCCATTGTTTACCCACGGAATGCCAGTCGTCACCGACCGGATACGCAAAGGACAGGCAGTCGTGATGTTGCAGATCTTCGGGTTTTGTCGGTGTGCCGCGACGTGCCAGATAGTCCTTCGAGGCGCACATGGTCAGGGTGTAGTCGATGAGTGGGCGGGCGATCAGGTTGGTGGGTTCGAGAGCCCCCAGGCGAAACGCCACGTCGAGACCGTTTTCGAGTAGATCAGGGCGTCCGTTGGTGAGCACCACATCCAGTTTGACTTGCGGGTACTGCAGGGTGAATTCGCTGAGCGCGGGCGCGAGTCTTTCTGTACCGAAGGTCAGGGGAGCCGTGATGCGCAAGGTGTCGGTCGGTGTGTCCTGGCTCTGTTCCGCCAGTCGCTCGGAATCTGCCACCAATCCCAGCACCTCCAGGCAACGCTGGTAGTACGCGGTGCCGAATTCGGTTAAGCGCTGGCGCCGTGTTGTCCGGTGGAGCAAGCGCACGCCAAGGCGTTGCTCAAGGGCTCGAAGGTGATTGCCGACCATGGTCGTGGACATATCGCCCTGCTGAGCAGCCGCCGTCATGCTGCCGGTTTCCACCACTCTTACGTAAACCGTCATTGCCTGGAACAGATCCATTATCAAGCCCAGCTTTAAGATGATTGAAGTGTTGCAGCGTTTATCCAGCTCAGGTGGCTAACCATACTGCAAAAACACCGACAATTGATGGAGCTTGATGTCATGACCGCCGCTTGCCTGATGACCACTTACCAACCTCTGGCCCTGAGTTTCAACAAAGGCCTGGGCACCCGACTTTGGGATCAGGACGGTCGTGAGTATCTGGATGCGGTGGCCGGTGTGGCGGTGACCAATGTCGGCCACTCTCATCCCAAAATCGTCTCGGCAATCAGCGAGCAAGCCGGGCTGCTGTTGCACACTTCCAATCTCTACAGCATCAAATGGCAACAGCGGCTGGCGCAGACATTGACGACGTTGGCGGGCATGGAGCGGGCGTTCTTCAATAATTCTGGTGCCGAAGCCAATGAAACCGCGCTGAAACTCGCGCGGCTTTACGGCTGGCACAAAGGCATCGAGCAACCGCTGGTGGTGGTCATGGAAAACGCTTTTCATGGCCGCACCCTGGGCACCTTGTCCGCCAGCGATGGCCCGGCCGTGCGCCTGGGCTTCAATGAGTTGCCGGGCGACTTCGTCAAAGTGCCGTTTGGCGATCTGCAGGCGCTGGAAAAAGTGCAGCAAGCCCATGGCCACCGCATCGTGGCGATCCTGATGGAGCCGATTCAGGGTGAAAGCGGCGTGCAGATGGCGCCTCCCGGTTACCTCAAAGCCGTGCGCGAACTGTGTAACCGGCGTGCGTGGCTGATGATGCTCGACGAAATCCAGACCGGCATCGGTCGTACCGGCCAGTGGTTCGCGTTCCAGCACGAAGGCATCGTCCCGGACGTCATGACCCTGGCCAAAGGCCTCGGCAACGGCATCCCCATCGGCGCCTGCCTGGCCCGGGGCAAAGCCGCCGAGTTGTTCACTCCCGGCAGCCACGGCAGCACCTTCGGCGGCAATCCGCTGGCGTGCCGGGTCGGCTGCACCGTGCTGGAAATCATCGAAGAACAAAAGCTGCTGGAAAACGCCAGGCTCCAGGGTGAGCGCCTGCTGGCCAGACTGCGTGCCGAACTGTCAGATGACCCCAACGTCCTGGCGATTCGTGGCCAGGGCTTGATGATCGGCATCGAACTGAAACAGCCGATCCGCGACCTGACCCTGATCGCCGCACGGGACCACGGCCTGCTGATCAATGTGACACGGGGCAAGACGATACGTCTGCTGCCACCGTTGACGATTGATGAGCGGGAGGTGGAGATGATTGTCAGAGGGGTTTGTCGGGCGGTTCGAATGGCGTGAGATTATGTTCAGTAGTGATATCTGCACATCACAACGCGAATCTCACCTTCTTCAACCGCGTAGACCAAACGATGCTCAACTGTAATCCGGCGTGACCAAAAGCCGCTCAAATTGTGTTTGAGCGGCTCAGGCTTGCCGAGCCCCTCGAATGGTTCACGCTGGATGGATTTAATGAGCAGATTGATGCGTTTGAGTCCGGCCTTGTCATTTTGCTGGAACCATAAATAGTCGTCCCAACCGTCAGGAGTGAACTCGATATTCATTCTTCGATGAGCTGCCTGGCTTTGGTCTTTCCTGCGCGCAGATTGCTGATTGATTTGATCAGGCGCTCAGCATTGGCAGGGGAGCGCAGCAGATAGGCGGTCTCTTCGAGCGCGTTGTACTCCGCAAGAGACATCATCACCACGGGTTCGCCTTTTTGGCGAGTTACCAGCAACGGGGCGCGGTCTTCATTGACCCGATCCATGGTTTCGGCCAGATGTGCCCGTGCTGTGGTGTAGTTGATAGTTTGCATGTTGTAGTCCTCGCTCGATGCTTGGAACGTACAGAAATGAGTACAGAATGACAAGGCGATACCTATGAGTGGTCAATGCGCAGACGGTTTATCTACGCTTGCATCGAGTATCGCTGAAGCTTCATCAAGACGTTTCCGAGACCTACGTAATCCAATTCCTACTTACCTGCCATCCACCCGCACCACACCTGTTATTCGATGTGAAATCACTCGGGCTGCAACAGGCTGTTCGCAAATGCGCTCACATCAGCCCAATCCACAAGCTTGATTTTCGAACCACTGAACCCTTCAAACAATTGCCGGTGCGCGTTAAATCCGCAGGAGTCCTCGCGCAACCGATAACTGGCAGCCCCCTCCAGTAGCGCCATCAGCAACGCATCATTGTCCTGCCGGTTTTCCCGCTGGCGGATGTTGGCGACGCAGGTGTCGTCATCCACGCACAGCCAGACAAGCGCTGTTGCACGGTGGATAAGTTCGCTGACGATCCAGCCATACACACCTTCGATCACCCAGCGTGGTTCATCCGCCGCGACCCGCGCCATGGCGAGTGCTTCGGCGCGGGGGCGGGCGATGCTGTATTCGTCTGATACCCAGTGGATCTGATCAAGATCGATCCACGGCGCATGAAGTTGTTCGGCCAGTCGTTTAGCCAGCCAACTTTTGCCTGAGCCAGAATTGCCGATGATCAGGGTTCGGGTGAGGTTCATGGCGGCTCACACGCTTAGTCGTCGTTGTCGGGGGCAACCATCCGCGTCTTTGGCGCACCGTTTGAGTTGTGCTGATAAATAGCCTGCGGCTGTCCCTTCTCATTGAAGAACACTTGGCCGATCCCTGCCGAATTCCATAGCCGTTCGCCCGCTTTGGCATGCTCGGGGACGTGCGGGATGATGCGCATGCGTCGGCGTTTGGTGAACCAGTTCAGCGGCGAGCGCGGCGAGTAGAGCCAGCGATTGAGGCGGTCGAACCATTCGAGCAGGGCGGGTGGGAATTCATTCTTGATGCCGCTGCTGGTGATCTGCCAGATGTGTGGGCCGGCCTTGCGGTGTCGGATCAGCACTTCGTAGACGAAGGAATAATGCACATCACCCGACAGCACCACGTAGTTACCCGGTGTACGCGAGTGGCGGAAAATATTCAGGATCACCTGGGCCGCGCCGCGATGGGCCATCCAGTTTTCGGCGTCCACCAGCAGTGGATAACCGCACCAACTGAACACTTTCTGTACGGTTTCGATCAGCTTGACGCCGAAGATCGGTGCCGGCGAAACGATGATCGCCGATTGGTGATCGAGCAGTTCCTGTTGCAGTTCGCTGAGCGCTTCCCAGTCCAGCAGGCCTGAGGGTTGCTTGAGGTTCATCTCGCTGCGCCAGCGTCGGGTGCGAGTGTCGATAACCACCAGCGCCGGGGTGGTGGGCAGCACGTAATGCCAGTGCTGAAAGCTCAGCAACTCATCGATCAAAGCATCCTGCGCCGGACTGTCGAGATAACGGTCATCCCCGGTGGTGCTCAACAAACGAGTTTTTTCCAGGACACCGCCGAACGCATCCGGGTTATTCCCCCAGCCCTGGCACAGCATGTAGGCGATCAACGCGTTGCCGATGATGCGTTTGGAGAACGGATGACCGTAGGCCGTTTCCTCCCATTGCGCGGAAAGATTCCAGTCGTCGGTGATGTCATGGTCGTCGAAAATCATCAGGCACGGCAGGTGCGCCATCGCTCGCGCGACCCCGCCCAGGCCAGCCTTGAAGTGATCAATGCGCGTTTGCTCGAGGGCATAACGCTCGCGTCTTTTGGGCGTCAGCGCCGGTGGTTGTGGAGCGATCAGTGTCCAGGGTGTCGGCGACCAGACCAGCAAGTACATGGCCATGACTTCGGCGAACGTCACCAGATGGTTGTCGGCGCTGCTGCTGGTGAAAATCGGTTTGCGCGCGCCACCGAAAAATCGCTCGCGCAGGGTTTCGTTGCTCTCCAGCGCCGGTAACAAATCCGCGCGATGGTAATAACTGGCGGGGTGCTCGTAGAGCCTGGCGCTGTCGCTGACGACGGCACCTTCGAGGTGTTCTTCGAACAATCCCAGTCGCTCGATCAAGGCATGAATCGCCCGCAACATCGGGCCGGCGACATCATCCGCGTACACCTGATCGCCGCTCATCATCAACAGCGCCGGGCGTTCAGTTGCGTCATGTTCGGTCGCCAACAGCTGATCAACGCAAAGCAAACCATCTGCCGCCGGGTGGTGAGGTTTGCGGCAAGAGCCATGCAGCAATTGATCGATCCGCGAGCGCAAAACAAAGTTCGGACAGCGGGCTTCGCCGTACAGCAGATGAGGCGCCCAATGGGCGATGCTTTCGTCGGCGCCATCAATCAGCAGGTCATATTCGATCACGGTGTCGCAGGGCAGGGCGGTCGCCAGCGGCACATCGATCAAGTGGATAAACGCGTGAGTGCCGATCGGGATGACGGTGCACTGTCCGGCATCCAGGCGGATGTCGCTGTAGTTTTGCAGGCGCAACGTCAGCGACAGCGCCCGGGAACCCACGAGCCACATGAGCAGCCGCGCAGGTTCCAGCCGCCGCAACAGCGGGCCGACCAGCACCGGCGGCAGTGAGTTGCTGTCATCAGGCAATGGAAGAGATGCAGACATCCGGGTTCAAGGCTCTTGGCGCACAAGTCGGCGATGATAGCGCAGAGCTCTGGCTGGACTTCATCAATTGCCTGAGGGGGTCATTTGAGGGGAAAGATCGTGACCGACACCACCAGCGCAATCAGTGCGGTCACCAGACTGCAGGCCACCGCAGCCGCATGACGATAGGCAGGAGATTGTTCCTTGTTGAATCGGGTGATCACCAAGAGCCATGTCCCGCTGAGGGCGCCCAAAAAGGCCATCAACGTGTAAAGCGCGAATGCTGCCGTGGGTTGTGAGGCGTGAGTGTCCGGGGTTAGCCATCTCGAGCAAAGAATCAGCACCGCCGTCCCGACGATAAAACTCGCCACGGCACCACCGAGGTTCGCCAGCCAGATATTCAACGGGCCACGGCTCTTCACGATCCAAATCCACATCCCTGCTGATGCGACGAAGAACAGCAAAATACTGATTAACTGCATTCAATCTTCCCTGTTAACCAACGTCGTTGGCCTTTGATGAGGTGAGGCGAAGGCATGCACGATAGCAAATCAGTGGCAGGGTGTTGAAGTGAGAGGGCGATTCAACAGGGCAACGAAAGGCCCAAGATGATTGCTTGGGGGACATCACAAACCCCAGGCACTAAACACAACCCATGTGGGAGCGAGCTTGCTCGCGATGGCGTCAAAACATTCAGCATGATTGCTGACTGAACTGACGCTATCGCGAGCAGGCTCGCTCCCACAGTTTTTTAGCCAGTCTCAGGATCGCGTGAACCTAAGCCTCCCAGCCCGCCCCGCTGACCGCCTCTTGCGCCAGCGGTAGCAAATCAGCCCCATGATGCTCGGTCTGCCAGGCCAGCAATTCCTTGCGCATGCCCGGCGTCCAGTACATCTGCAGATGATTACGCACACCGAGCACGGCTTTTTGATGGTCCGGTTCGATGGCGAAGTACTGGGCAATCTGGTTGACCATCTTGATCAGGTTCTCAGTGCTCATCGGCGAACCTCCGCTTTAGCGCCACGGTTATGCCGGCGTTCCTTGAGCAAACGGTCCTGTTCATCACTGAAAGCCTGGTAGCGTTTTTGCCACTCGGAAGGGTGATAGACACGGCTGACTTCCACGGCGGTGACCTTGTACTCCGGACAGTTGGTCGCCCAGTCGGAGTTGTCGGTGGTGATAACGTTGGCCCCCGATTCCGGGAAGTGGAACGTGGTGTACACCACGCCCGGTGCGACCCGTTCGGTGACCCGCGCACGCAGTACGGTCTGGCCGGCGCGACTGCCGATGCCGACCCAGTCACCTTCGTTGATGCCACGGCTCTCGGCGTCGGTTGGATGGATTTCAAGGCGATCTTCGTCGTGCCAGGCGACGTTTTCAGTACGCCGTGTCTGCGCGCCAACGTTGTACTGGCTGAGGATGCGCCCAGTGGTCAGCAGTAGCGGATAGCGATTGTTGACCTTCTCCTCGGTGGGCACGTAGCCGGTCAACATGAAACGCCCTTTGCCGCGCACGAACTCTTCGATGTGCATGGTCGGCGTGCCGTCCGGTGCCGCGGCGTTGCACGGCCATTGCAGGCTGCCGTGGCGGTCCAGTTCGGCATAGCTGACGTTGGTGAAGGTCGGCGTCAGGCTGGCGATTTCATCCATGATTTCTGACGGATGTTGGTAGTTCATTGGATAGCCCAAGGCGTTGGCCAGGGCCACCGTGCCTTCCCAGTCGGCCTTGCCGCCCAGCGGTTCCATGACCTTGCGTACCCGCGAGATGCGTCGCTCGGCGTTGGTGAAGGTGCCGTCTTTTTCCAGGAACGAGCTGCCCGGTAAGAACACGTGGGCGAACTTGGCGGTTTCGTTGAGGAAAATGTCCTGCACCACGATGCATTCCATGGCCGACAGGGCTGCGGTGACGTGCTGGGTATTCGGATCGCTCTGGGCGATGTCTTCGCCTTGGCAATACAGGCCCTTGAAGCTGCCGCCCAAGGCTGCTTCGAACATATTGGGAATGCGCAGGCCCGGGTCCGGTTGCAAGGTGACGTTCCACGCCTGTTCGAACTGCGCCCGAACCACCTCGTTGGAGATGTGCCGGTAACCAGGCAACTCGTGCGGGAACGAGCCCATGTCGCAGGAACCCTGAACGTTGTTCTGCCCACGCAGCGGGTTCACGCCCACGCCTTCGCGGCCGATATTGCCCGTGGCCATGGCCAGGTTGGCAATGCCCATGACGGCGGTGCTGCCCTGGCTGTGTTCGGTGACGCCCAAGCCGTAATAGATCGCCGCGTTGCCGCCGGTTGCGTACAGACGCGCAGCGGCGCGGATGTCGGCAGGCTCTACGCCGCAGACAGGACCCAGGGCTTCCGGGGAATTCTCCGCGCGGCTGACGAATTCGCGCCAGTGGTCGAAATCAATGTCCTCGCAACGAGCGTCAATGAAGGCCTGGTTGAGCAAGCCTTCGGTGACGATGACGTGGGCCAGTGCGTTGAGCATGGCAACGTTAGTGCCCGGACGCAGGGCCAGGTGCAGCTCGGCGCGGGCATGTACCGAGTCCACCAGATCAATGCGACGAGGGTCGATGACGATCAGCCGCGCACCTTCACGCAGGCGGCGCTTGAGCTGCGAGGCGAACACCGGGTGCGCATCGCTTGGGTTGGCGCCCATCACCAGGATCACGTCAGCCTGCATCACCGAGTCGAAACTCTGGGTGCCGGCGGACTCGCCCAGGGTTTGCTTCAACCCATAGCCGGTCGGCGAGTGGCAAACCCGCGCACAGGTGTCGACGTTGTTGTTGCCGAACGCGGCGCGCACCAGTTTTTGCACCAGATAGGTTTCTTCGTTGGTGCAGCGGCTGGAGGTGATGCCACCGATGGAATCGCGACCGTATTTTTGCTGCAACCGGCGGAATTCGCTGGCGGCGTAGGTCACCGCTTCATCCCAGCTGACTTCCTGCCATGGGTCATTGATGTTTTTGCGGATCATCGGCTTGGTGATGCGATCCGGGTGAGTGGCGTAGCCCCAGGCAAAGCGCCCCTTGACGCAAGAGTGGCCGTGGTTGGCCTGGCCGTTCTTGTCCGGAACCATGCGCACCAGTTGATCGCCTTTCATCTCGGCGCGGAACGAGCAACCCACGCCGCAATAGGCACACGTGGTGATTACGCTGCGCTCGGGCTGGCCCAGTTCGACCACGCTTTTTTCCATCAAGGTCGCGGTCGGGCAGGCTTGCACACAGGCGCCGCAGGACACGCATTCCGACTCGAGGAAATTATCACCGCCAGCAGCGGCTACCCGGGATTCAAAACCGCGCCCGGTAATCGTCAGGGCAAAGGTGCCCTGGGTTTCTTCGCAGGCGCGCACGCAGCGGTTGCAGACGATGCACTTGCTCGGGTCGTAGTCGAAGTAAGGGTTGGAGGTGTCCTTCACGTCGGCCAGATGGTTGTCGCCTTCATAGCCGTAACGCACTTCCCGCAGGCCCACCTGACCGGCCACGGTTTGCAGCTCGCAGTTGCCGTTGGCCGAGCAGGTCAGGCAATCCAGCGGGTGATCGGAAATGTACAACTCCATGACGTTGCGGCGCAGGGTCGCAAGCTTTGGCGTCTGGGTGTGCACGGTCATGCCTTCAGTCACCGGCGTGGTGCAGGACGCGGGATAACCGCGCATGCCGTCGATCTCCACCAGGCACATGCGGCAGGAGCCGAAGGCTTCAAGGCTGTCGGTGGCACACAGTTTCGGAATCGTGGTGCCCAGCAACGCGGCGGCGCGCATCACCGAAGTGCCTTCAGGCACGCTGATGCTGCGACCGTCGATGTTCAGGGTGACTTGCACGTCGCTGTCCCGGGCAGGAGTGCCCAGGTCGATATCGGTTTTCGGGTCGAAGAGAGTAATCATTGGTCGGCCTCCGAAGATTGCAGACCGAAGTCGGCGGGGAAGTACTTGAGGGCGCTGGCCACCGGAAATGGGGCCATGCCGCCCAGCGCACACAGCGAACCGTATTGCATCGTGTCGCACAGGTCCTTGAGGATGATCACCTGCTCTTCGCGACCGCTCTGGTCAGGCGCAGCGAGCAGGCGGTCGATCACCTCCACGCCCCGAGTCGAGCCAATGCGGCACGGCGTGCATTTGCCGCAGGATTCCTCGGCACAAAACTGCATGGCGAAACGTGCCATTTGGGCCATGTCCACCGTGTCATCCGCCACTACCACACCACCGTGACCGAGCATCGCGCCGATGGCGGCGAACGCTTCGTAATCCAGCGGCGTGTCGAATTGCGACGGCGGCACCCACGTGCCGAGCGGGCCACCGACCTGCGCGGCTTTCAGAGGACGGCCACTGGCGGTGCCACCGCCGTATTCTTCCACCAGTTCGCGCAAGGTCAGGCCAAACGCCCGTTCCACCAGGCCGCCGTGACGAATATTGCCCGCCAACTGGAAGGGCATGGTGCCCAGCGAGCGGCCCATGCCGAAATCGCGATAGAACTGCGCACCCTTGGCCAGAATCAGCGGAACCGAGGCCAGCGTCAGCACGTTGTGCACCAGAGTCGGCAGGCCGAACAACCCTTGCAACGCAGGGATCGGCGGCTTGGCGCGAACGATCCCGCGCTTGCCTTCGAGCGAGTCGAGCAGCGCGGTTTCCTCACCGCAGATGTAAGCGCCGGCACCGACCCGCACTTCCATATCGAAAGCCAGGCCGCTGCCGCCGACATTGGCGCCGAGGTAACCGTTGGACCGGGCAATCTCCAACGCCGCACGCAGGGTGGCCACAGCCTGTGGATATTCCGAGCGCACATAGATGTAGCCATAGGTGGCACCGACGGTGATGCCGGCAATGGCCATGCCTTCGATCAGCAGGAAGGGGTCGCCTTCCATCAACATACGGTCGGCAAAAGTGCCGGAGTCGCCTTCGTCAGCGTTGCACACGATGTATTTCTGCGCCGCTTGCGTCGCGCGCACCGTGCGCCATTTGATCCCGGCCGGGAACGCCGCGCCGCCACGGCCACGCAGGCCTGAATCGAACACTTCCGTCGCGGCCTGCTCGCCGCCAATGGTGACGGCTCTTTTCAAACCCTCGAAACCGCCGTGGGTTCGGTAATCGTCCAGCGACAGCGGTTGGGTAATGCCGGCGCGGGCGAACAACAGGCGTTGCTGAGACTTGAGATAAGGCAACTCTTCCACAAGACCCAAGGCCAGCGGATGCGCAGACGGCTCACCTTGCAGCGCATCGAGCACGGACGGCACATCGGCAGCAGTCAGCGGACCAAAGCCGATACGGCCTTGCGGGGTGTCCACTTCCAGCAGCGGTTCCAGCCAATACAAGCCGCGAGAACTGGTGCGTTGCAGGTCCACATTAGTCTGATTCGAAAGGGCCAAGGCCACGTCATCAGCGCCGACCGCACGGGCCAGCGAATCACACGTTAAATAGAGAGACGGCATCATGCGTCCTCCTGGCAAGCGTCGAGCAAGGCATCGAGACGCTCGGGATTCAGCCGCGCATGCACCTGACCATCCAGCTCCAGGGCCGGCGAACAGGCACACGCGCCGAGGCAATACACCGGACGCAGGCTGATAGTGCCGTCGGCGCTGCTGCCGTGATCGTCCAGTTGCAGGCGTTCGCGCAATTGCGCGGCAAGCTGCTCGGCACCACGGCTCTTGCATGACTCGGCGCGGCACAGACGCAATATATGGCGAGCCGGCGGCGCGGTGCGGAAGTCATGGTAAAAGCTGATCACCCCACGAATCTCCGCCTGACTCTGGTTCAGGGCGTGGGCAATCTCGGGGATGGCGGCATCAGGGATGTAACCGATGCCCTCCTGAATCTCATGGAGAATGGGCAACAGTGCGCCCGGGGAGCGTTTATGACGCTCCAGCACGCTGTTGACCATCGGCAATTGCAACATCTCATCAGGCATACAGCATTCCTCACGGTCACGGACAAACCAGGCGGTTGTCGGTCGTCCGAAAGTGTCGGCTGCGGCATTCACACCACGTCACGGATTCGTGGCATTTTCAGGCCGTTGGCCAGGGCACCCTGAGCGGGCATCTTGTTGTGCCCGGCACGGTCTTCGCCGCACCTCATAAAGGGCATTAAGGCAGCTTGCCACGCCGCTTTTGATTCATCTGCACCAAAGCGACGTGTTCAGTTCTGCCTACGACTCTCCAATAAGTCTAGAAGAGCGCAAAGCGTAGCGTTTGCTCAGCGAATATCATTCAGAGACGATGAGCGGCCCATCGACCTCGCTTGTGCCAAGCTGAAAGGGTGTTTAAACGCCGAGCATTCAATTGCCGGTCAGGCTAAACCCCAAAGGGCCTATGACATGAACATCATTCATGCAGCACACGTGCGTCGAGAGTTCTACAAAGCCGTCAGGTTCTACTTTCACGTGGTCTGGCCGATTTTTTCCGTCCTGCTGTTCTTGATTGTGCTGTTCGGTCTGATCATCAGCTATCTGGAAGGCTGGGATCCTTTTGACGGTATCTACTTCGCGTTCGTGACCGGCCTGACCATCGGTTATGGAGACTTCGTCCCGAAACTGGCCGTCTCGCGGGTGCTGGCGATTTTGCTGGGGTTCAACGGGGTGCTGATGACGGCAATATTTGCGGGTATCAGCATTCGGGCGATTGAGAATGCGGTGCGGGCGACAGAACACTTGGAGTAGGGGAGGCGGCGTAGAGGGAAATGCGCTATGACGTCATGCTTACGATGTTCATTTGAAAAACAGGGAAAGACTGATGATTGATTTCAACAACAAAGGATTCTTCAAACTCAAGCAAAACGACGAATACGCCGAACGCGTTTCCGACCTTTTGATCGACGGCGAACACGTCATCGACTCCTATAAATCCATGCGCGACGGCGTGGTGTTTACCAACAAACGCATCATCGCGGTCAACGTCCAAGGCATCACCGGCAGCAAAAAAGACTTCACCTCATTGCCCTACAAAAACATCGTGGCGTACTCGGTGGAAACCTCTGGCACGTTCGACCTGGACTCCGAACTGGAGATTTATTTCTCGTCGCTGGGAAAAGTGAAATTCGAATTCACCGGCAGGACGTCGATGGTGGAAATCTCAAAGCTGATATCCCAGCACTTGCTCTGACCTAAACACGAAAAAGCCCCGAAAAACTCGGGGCCAACAACACACTAAAGTCAGCCGCAATTCCTGTGGGAGCGGGCTTGCCCGCGAAAGCGCCAGACCAGCATCAATGCCAATGCCCGGCGACCCTCCCAAGCAGCTCACTCCCCCAAGCGTCATACCATACAACGACAGGCATCAAAACCATCCCGCCATCGTTTAACCGCTACGCTTCAGACTTCTCCGACGTCTGCTGCTTAGATGTCGATGCAGAAGCCCGATCTCGAGTCAGCACCTTCACCGCATCATCCACCACCGCCTTACTCATCGCCGTCAAATAATGCGCAGCCCAAGAGTGGCGGTCGGTGTCTGTGGCATAGGAGGCATCTTCGTTCAACTCGGATTGATGCTACGCATTATCAGACTCCTTGATATATGGAGCTGCCATATGCGCTTCCACGTGAATGGGGTGACATTCTTGAAACGCGTTGAAACGAAGTGCCGCCTTCCGTCTGCGGGTTACATTTTTGCGCTTCGGGTCGTTGCGTATTTACCTCATACTCGCGTGCTTCTTCCGTCGGTAGCTCTGCTTCTCGACTAATCTAGACGCAGTCACCAGACCATTAATAGCCAAGGAGAAAGGCGATGCCAGATAGCAGGAACCAGCATCAATCAGATGCATCTGCCAAGGATGCTCTCGAACTTTTGCCGGCCCCATCTGAATCGCTTACGTCCCTATGAGCCAAGCCGCTTTAGTCAATCCAAGCCTGCTCATATGGTCTCGTGAGCGTGCGGGCCTCTCCACTGAGCAGGTTGCTAAAAAGCTGCCGGTGAAACCTGATCGGGTAGAGGAATGGGAGGCTGGCGAGACCAAGCCCACATTCCTTCAGGCTCAAAAGTGGGCGAGTCTCGCTCACATCCCTTTTGGCTTCCTGTTTCTTCAGCAGCCGCCGGTCGAACAACTGCCTTTACCTGATCTGCGGACCGTCGGTGGGCTTTCGCCTCAACGTCCAAGTCTGGAACTGTTGGACACAGTCAGGGATGCCATACGTAAGCAGGATTGGTACCTGGAGTATCTGCAACACCAAGAGCATCAACCGCTGGCATTTGTCGGTCGCTTCAACAGCCGATCTCGAGTCGTAGAGGTGGTGGACGATATCCGCCGGACGCTTGGCGTGAACCCTGACGCTGCTCGATTGGATTACGACAAATACAGCCGTGCCTTGATCGAGGCAGCGGAGGCAGCTGGTATTTTGGTTATGCGCAGTGGCATTGCTCTAGGAAATACTCATCGCAAACTTGAAGTTAGTGAGTTCCGTGGTTTTGCCATTAGCAATACCTACGCCCCCGTTGTATTCATCAACAGTTCCGATGCTCCCACCGCCCGGCTGTTCACCTTGCTTCACGAACTAGCTCATATCTGGATTGCTAGTAGTGGAGTGTCTGACGGAAACACCGCCAATGGTCGAGACGAGGAACGATTCTGCAATGCAGTTGCAGGTGAGTTTCTGGCTCCCGAAGCCCAATTCCGTGCCTTGTGGAACGCTGATGTTAACTGGGAAGACAATTTAGCTCCACTAGCCACTCGGTTTCACATCAGCAAATTAGCTATCGGTCGCCGTGCATTGGATCTTGGTTATATAAGCCAAGGGCATTACAGCGATTACTATCGAATGATCCTCAAGATTTTCCAGGATGAAAAAGGTGGCGCGGGTGACTATTACCGTAACGCCAATGCGAAAAACAGCCCTCGCCTAAGTAAAGCGGTGCTGACTGAAGCAATAAGTGGCCGGATGCTGCTACGCGAGGCGGGAAATTTGCTCGGTGTGCAACCTGCTAAATTAAGGACTCTCGCCAGCAAGATCACGGAATGAATTATTTACTCGACGCAAACACACTGATCGAAGCGAAGAACCGTTACTACGGGATGGCTATCTGTCCTGGATTTTGGCAGTGGTTATTGCTTAAAAATAAAACTTTAGCTTTAGCCAGCATCGCACCGGTAATGGACGAGCTAACTAAAGGGCATGATGATCTGGCCGGTTGGGCGAAGGGAAACTCTGACTTCTTTCACGTCACCACCGATCAGGATACGCAACTGGCATTCGCGCAGGTCGCGGGGCTCGTGGCTGATCAATCGCCTAAGATGAAAGTAGGCGCTATGGAAGAGTTTTTGGCGGGTGCTGACCCTTGGTTAATTGCGAAAGCCATGACGTCAGGGGCTACAGTCGTTACCCATGAAGTGCTGAACCTCCACGCTACGCGAAAATTCATTATTCCCAATATTTGTCAGAAACTTGATGTTCCTTTTTTGAATACGTTTGAGTTGTTGCATAGGCTTGAAGCCAGGTTTGTGTTGCCTGTTTAAGTTGACATCAGCTTGGTATGGAGTTGTTGCCGCAACCATATACTGAGCGGGACTGTCGACAATTGATTTAGAAGGAAAAGGGGGCAAATCTATTATTCACACACCCGGGTCAAGCGATGCCGGTCAGCTCACCACAATCCCTGTGGGAGCGAGCTTGCGCGACAACGCCTTCAGGCCGGTTCCCCGATGCACCACCACTGTACTGCGGCTTCATCGTCAGGTTGAGTTACGTCATGCCCGTGCTCGATGAAATTTGCGGGTGTGTGCAACGCAAGAGCATGACTGATCCGCTTCGGCATGAGAGCGTTAGTTTCACCGAGAAAACCCAGATAATAATCTCGGTCATAGAAGATGGTGACCTCGCTCTGATGAACCCACGGCCACACCAGCAGGCAAGCGACGCGGTAGTAGCCCTGTGAGTGGTCAGCGGCGTTGGAAAGGTGGCTAGCGGCTTCGAGCAGTTGCTGAATGCAGAAGGCCTGAACTTCGATCCTCGCTCGCGGGCCTTGAATCAAGGCCTCGTGCACAGGGATCTTCCAATGTGTGTAGCGCTCCATGTGCGCGGATCGCGGGTAAAACTCGTCGCGAAAACTGGAGGCCCAGCGTTCCAGAGCGCGAAGGCGGCGGGGAATGCCTCTGAGTGGTTTGTTGTTGAGGGCGATTTGCCTCATTGAAACGTCCTTGTGATGCCGAAAAGGTCTTTCGTTGCTGTCTGCTGACGCAATTGAAAAGTGGGCAGATAGATTTCCATATCAGCCAAGACCCTGGCCAGCACTAGTCGGTGTAAAGGGTTACTAAACTTTGCCTCACCCGATCATTCACTGAATATCTTTCAAGTAATCCTTAAGCGCAATGGCCGGCGCTTCAAGCTGCTCTATCGTTCGCGCATTGCCAAAATCAGCAGACAACCGATGCAGCTCACGCCCAAGCGGCGTATCAACACCTCCGATAGCCTCCAGCGCCAAACCGACACAGTGCGCCACTCGACACTGAATCCCCTCAACATCCCCCCGCCGCACCAGCAATCCAAACACCTCCCGCTCATAATCACTCATGATCGGATCATCGCGCAGAATCGGACTTTCCCCCTCCCGCTCATAAGCCAGCTTGAGAGCGAATAGGGCAACGGTTTCCAGTGGCAATTCCATTGTGTGAATCCTTGATTCGGTGGCTGGGCGGGTTTGGGTTGTGGCGCCTTGAAAGCAAGATCAAAAGATCGCAGCCTTCGGCAGCTCCTACAGGTCGGTGGGGTGACAGTCACTTTTCTGTAGGCGAAAAAAAAGGCCTTGCTAAGCAAGACCTTTCTTAATTTTGGTGCCCGAGGGAGACTCGAACAATAGCATAACTGCATAATTAACATAGTTTTTTGCATGTGTACACTTCCACGCTGTACCGTGAAGTATACACCCCACCTACCTCTAATAAGGGCTTGTGCGGATGGAAGCTTGATCGGATTTCTCCATTCGATTTCCGACGAGCTGTGAATCTCCAAGAAGCTGGTTGCGGATAGACGCCCTGTTCTGCGAGAAAATGCTAAATCGATACATGGCGAACTTTCGCGATTAGTCGGGCGTCATGAGCATAGCAAGCGTTATCTTGATGAACTCCTCGTTTCGATCGATCGTGTCCAGGGCGCCTCGAACATTGTCGGCGACGTCCGCCGATCCGCGCATCTCTACCCAGTTCGAAAGTTCCATGATGGCGGCCTCCAGGGCGAGCTGGTTTTCGTTGATCTTAAATAGCAGGGAAGGGAGTAAGTCTGAGTTTGGCATTGTGCAATCCTCCGTGAGATTTTCAGCGTAGCAGGGGGATTGCCGAGCTAGGCAGGGAGTTGCGTATGGTCGGAAGGACGCCGAGTAGAATGCTGTCAGTCTCAAAGGGCGACTCTCCGCTGGCCTTAGCTAGGGCGAAAGTATTCCGGAAGTGATGCGGCCACCCTTACTTGTCTGTCGCCATTACATCTGTCTGCCGTTACGCGCAGCGATAGCAACGGTGGTCAGTCGGCGAATCAGCAAGTGGAACGAACTGTCGTGTCGCGCCATCAAGCGCATCGATGCACCCCGCCTCGATGTCGTAGACCCAGCCGTGCAGGTTCATGCGCCCCTGCTCGAGCGCGAGTGCCACCGATGGATGCGTACGCAGATTAGCCAGTTGCGCGATCACGTTTTCGCGCACGAGGCCGTCGAGCTTCTCGCGAGGGGTGTCGAACTCATGCGCCGCGTTAATAGCTTTCGCGGCGTCCGAGTGACGTAGCCAATTAGCGACCGCAGGAAGATGATCCAGACACGTGCAGCGTGAAATCGCGCCCATTGCTCCGCAGTCCGAGTGGCCGCAGATCACGATGTCCCGTACGCCGAGCACTGCGACCGCATATTCGACGGTGGCCGAGACGCCGCCCGGTTCGGGACCATACGACGGTACAATATTGCCGGCGTTGCGAATCACGAACAGTTCGCCCGGCTCGCGCTGTGTTAGGAGCTCGGGCACGACACGACTGTCCGAGCAGGTGACGAACAACGCCTTCGGATTCTGTGTCGTCGCGAGCTGCCTGAAAAGCTCGACGCGTTGCGGATAAACCTCGCGCTGAAAGCGCAGAAAGCCGTCAATAATGTCACGCATGGGATATCCTCCAAACCCGAATGCCGGATGCTGGCACGAGCACTCGATATGTCATCGCGCCGCTGTGGTCGTCATTATCGCAGACGTCGCGCGCGTTGGCTGTACTCGATCAACGATGGACTTCGAGTCGCGCCTAGCGCGGCGGATGTCCGAAGCACGTGGCAGCCGCCATTTATCTTTCGCTGGCCTGAAAGGCGAGTGTTAGGCGGACAGCGACGGTCTAGCATCGACCGTCGCAGTGGGTGGTCAGACATCGGTCTGCTCCGCCATTTCCAGTGCGTCTTCGACCTCAATTCCCAGGTATCTGACGGTGCTTTCAAGCTTCCTATGACCAAGCAGAGTTGGATAGCTCTCAGATTCTTTGTCTTGCGATAGATCAGCGACGCCTTGGTTCTCCGTAGTCTGTGGGTACCGTAGATGGTTGGGTCAACCAATGGCCGTCACCCACGTTTTGACTATTCGAGCGTATTGCCTGGTGGAGAGATGGTCTGTGTCGTGCAATCGGGTCGGAAACAAGAAGTCCTCACTACGGAGGTGGGCCTGATGATGAGGAAAGTACGTAACGGTAGACATAAAAAAAGCCCGTCAAGGGGGGACGGGCTGTAAAGAGTCATGAGGATCAAGTCAAAGTTTATACCATCACTGCATCTTGCTAGGGCGTTAGAAAAAAGACGCTGGTCAGGGCTCAGCGTATGGATTTTAACTCCGTCCTGGCCCGCACAATCCTCCCCTCCTTCACTTCTGCCGCATAAGCCCTGAGCTTATCTGCGTCGTTGTACAGCATCGACATCAGATTGAGGACGGCGGTGATATCCACTCCGTCAATGCGCTCAGCCAGCTTACTCAGTTCACCAGAGACAAGTTCCAAATTGTCAGCTATGTCCTTAAGGTCACGCTTCAGTCCCACCGCAGGCTTTTTTGGCCCCATGACTACCTCGTAAAAATTCCTACCGCGCCACTTATTCGGGTTTGGCGCGCACAATCGTTCCAGTCTTCACTTCTGCCGCATAGCTGCGGAGCTTGTCCTGCTCGGCTTTTAACATCTTGCAAATTTTCATAAGCAAGGCAGATTGGCCTTCATTGGACTTACTAGCCATATCTGTCAGCTCAATCGCCGACCAACCGATGATTGCGGCAGAGTCCTCAAGGTCATAAAACAGCTCCTGCTGGGCGGTTCTTGGTCCGTCGAATCCTTTTATTAGATCAGCCATCTACTCCACCGTCCGGATAATCGCGCCGCTTTTGACCTTGTCCGCGTAACGCTTAAGGGATAATTGCTTGAGCACTTGCACCGATGCTTTCTCTCCCGCACCGTTAACCCCCACGGAAGAGCAATCGATCTACCCCATCCCTGTCCGGCGAAAGATTGCCGACGGCTGACTTTACTATTTTTCTATCGGCACTTTTACGAGGAATGTGGTCCCGCGCGCTCTGTCAGAGACTACGTCGATAGTCCCTAAGTGAGCGGCCACGATCTCGGAGGCAATATAAAGGCCCAAGCCCAGCCCAGTACTAGGGCCCAGGTCAAGAGAAGCATGCTGAGAGAACCGCCCCATGGGGTTGAAGATGAAAGGCAGAATGTCCTCCGGTATCGGCTCCCCAAAGTTATGGACGACGAAAACGACGCTGCCGTTTTTTACCTCCAGCGAAACCTTAATGGGGAACTGCAAATCCCCATGCTGCACAGCATTGCTGAGCAGATTGGAAAATACTTGCTCCATGCGAGCGCCATCGAATTCACCGCGAGCCGATGCACCCACCTTAAAGGTGATATCCGCGCTTGGATGAAAGGTGCGGATCTCTTCAACTATGCGTGCGCATCGTGGCGTTAGGTCGATATCTTCCTTTTTGACGGGAATCCCAGGGCCCATTTGGCAGCGGGTTAGATCCAGCAAGTCGCCGACGATCTGGCTGGCTCGTCTGACGCTGGTATAAATCCCCAATGCAATTTTAGTCTTACGTGCCCCGAGATCAACCGAGCGCCGCAGCACATCGGCACCCAGCAAAATAGCCCCTAGTGGCGTGCGCAAATCATGGCCAAGGATCCCTAAAAAAACGTTGCGTGATGCCTCAACCGCGCGTGAGTAGCTGGCAATCGATTCGGCGAGTGCCTGATCAATGGCTTCGTTGAAGCGAATCATATCGTCCACTTCTAGAACGGTTCCTGCTTTCATCTGACCCAGCCATTGACTGAGGACGCTTGTCCTCAACGCACGATACTCAGAGACCATTTGATCCAGCGTGAAACCCGCCATTAAACGCGTGACCGCATGGGTTTCGGCAGCGGTTTCCAACTCCTCCATAGGCGCATTACCCTGGGCTTTGGCGATTTGCTCCTGCGCAGACTGGTATGTGCACATGTCTATCGCAATTGCACGCAGCATCTGATCGGCGTGATCGCGCAAAGCCTTGGAGTCCAATGCTTCGCCGGGGACCTCAATGGTTCTTGCGAAGTCTTCCCATGCTTGCAGAATCGGTTCGAGGTTTTTGATGATGAAGTCAGACAGGCGCATGCCGGTGTTCCTGGTAGGGAGGCGTAATCGAGCTCGAAAACGGGAGCGTAACAACTTGAGTTGAATTAGAGCACCGATTAAGTCACTTGGCATGCATGGCCTACATCGAGGCCTGTTCACGCTCAACGTAAGTTACAACCCCTTTGCAAGAGCGCAAGCCCACTCAGGGGATTTTGCAGCGTTGAACAACGTCTCCGCAGCCGGTAATTATTTGTCGAATGTTGGAAAGGCGTATCAGCCCAGGGGAGGAGGCTTGGCAGGTTGGATTGTATCAAGCTCATCCCACGGACGTAACTGAACAAGTGCTCTCGGACACTTGGGGGTGTGAGGGAAATCGCTTCCCCTCTCTAGCTCAGACTGCGTGGCGCTGCATGATCGGCAAGTGACGACGTTCTGTGAAAGACTCCAGTTATGGTGCCAAGCGATGAGTCGTTCTGAAGGAGTCATGGTGATCACAAACTCGACAAGACTTGTACGATTTTAGATTTTTGTACAGTTTATTGCGAGCTGATTTTCAGCGGCTGGAATTGTTTCTATACCCACCGGCGAAACCACACTACGCGCGAGCATCTCTCGTTGATATCGACATTTTCGGGGCCGGCGCCAACCTTGCTGTCGGCGATCAACTCAACGCGACCTGTTGCAAAAAAGATGTTTATTACCCTTGTGGCCTTGGGCTTTATAGCCATCGGATAACACATGCTGTCAGTAGCCATCACCGGGATGGGAGGGGGTTTGACTCAATGCCTGTTCCGGCGATACGTCGAAGCAAAGCATCACCTGCTTTCACATTGATCGCCTCTTCGCTCCGCTCAGATTTCGCGCATTTTTTGAGCGGTTGAGCCACGATTTTATGTGTTCCCATGGTGAGGCCGAAGTAGGCAATCTCACCGTTGAAAAAGTCGGCCGCAAGCTTTCCATCAATCGACAGACGCATCATGCAGCCTCCATCCAGCCCTGAGTCGAGTATGACGACCAGTTGAGCATCAGATTTTTTTGAGTAGCCGTACAGGCGAGAAGTCGGAACTGGATTGGCGTCTTCGGCCGATCTCGACATTGAGGTGCACGCGGTGAGTGAGGCAAGCACCATAAGGAAAATGATTTTTTCCATCTTATCCCCTTACTTATTTCCATCTTTACCCCTCAGGGCAAGCCGAGGGTCAAAATTTTTAATCTGTTTTCGGTCGTTTTGTCAAAAAGCTCGGCAATCATATCTCCCTGCTCGGACGTGACTCCGCCTGCACAGACCAATCCCTGCACAAACCCGTAAGCCTGCGCGCCGCTCTTGATGGCCAAAATCATTGATCCAGCGCTTTCTATTTCAGCAAGAGCTTTCTGAGCCTGCTGGCGGATGGCTTCGGGCAAATCATTGATGACTTCGTTCATGGTCAGCTCCACACACTTACCTTCTGAACCTCATCGGCAGTTAAGGCATCAATGTCTCGTGAACTACATGACCGTGACCAAGGTGCAGAGGTTCCAAATAGAGCCATAGCGTGCGGTACATGGAGGTAGCCAACGTCACCTTAAGAACTGATGAGTAGGCTGGGTGATCCGAACAAAACGTCGATTGGACTTTAAAGCTATTGCAGTCCCTTCCACCTGACTTGCGTCAAGCCGGCGCCTTGCGCGTGCTCGCGGAGGGTTTCGTGGTTATGTTGATCACAGTCCATTTCGTACAGAAGGCCCACTCCGGCGTGCAGGCAGGCGTAATACCACGCATCGGCATCGGTCATATGCGAGTCGGGCTGAACGAAAACATGCTGAGTGTTGTTGAAGCGGTATCTGATTTCAAAGTGTCGAGGTGGATTCATCGAGATCTCCAGATGATCTCGATGTGACATTAATGGCGTAACGCCAGTTCCGCCCTGTGAGCCAAGTTGCGTCCTACCCCCAAGTCTGACGTGAGACGGGTATGCCCATTGCGATGACCGAGTTGTCGGCGATTTTTCAGTTAATGGACAAAGAGTAAAATTTTATCATCACCGACCGTCGCTGTGACGGATCGAACTTGAGTGACGAGTGTCCATGCTTGAGATGGGTATAAAGATTCGTAATTTCGGATCAGACCTGTCTTGGCGGTACAAAATGCTGAGCACTGACGACTTTCGATTCAAATCTAATCAACTTCTCCTTGAGCTTGATGGAGCGACAACAGACATGATGATGTTGGTGTCATCTCATGAGACGACTGGAGAGCGATGGATGCAGGCGACGTTGAGGCATCGCGTCGCTTACACCGCCTGGAACACTTTCATCAACGACTCAAGCCCGCCTCATCCTATTAGCCACATCCCCTGACGCAAATTTTGTGACGGCACCTTCTGAATGAGCGCCGAATGACCGTACGCAGGCTGCGTTGGGTGGACCGGCGTGTCGAGACAGGCGACCCGACCCACGGTCGACCTTCGACACTGGCAGAAATGGGCCAAGACGACCTGCGTAAGCCGTGGCCGTTGCACTACAGCCCCAATCTATTGAAAGCCAGTTTCCTTGCTAGGAAACGCGTCCACTTCTTTGTGCTCAGGTTATCCGCGAGGGCGTTGCGGCGGATGACAAACCTCTGCTGAACAACCGTTCGTCGGAACAAGGGTCTGCCATCTTGAAAATACCGCCGTGGGAAATTATTTTTCAACCACGCGATGCCGAGAAGGATCGCGGTTAAGATCACTTAGAGGACTCTCTGGATACACTCTTCCGTAAATCTGTAGGCTTTGAACGCTTCAACGAGCTGTTTGAATCGTCGCTTCCCGGTTAAACACCGAACACGTATCTGCCTTACTAGGTGGAGACACGGTGAATGAGCAGTGCCGCATTGTAATATCGGCATGTTGGTTGGCTTAGGATGATCTGGATATACAGGTCGAGAATCGCTTACTGGCCGCTTATGCGGAAACCTGAGAACGTAAAGGAGGTGACCTATCCATATTGAGGTATCGCACAGCTTACGTTCCGTTTGTCGTTCCAACTGACCGACCACATCCAGGGACAGGGTGCTTCTCTCACTAATGGGTTGTTGAGCATAATCTGCTCCGGGTGATCAGTGAGGAAGCAAAGCTAAAACGTATTGAGATTGATGGTGAAGGTAGATCTGGTCTGCGGTCGGTCAGCTTGTAGTAACCAGCAAAGAGAAAAAGGCGCTCTACGGAGCGCCTTTTTTCGTTATCAATCGCCCGACTCCAGTGAGTCATAGCGCAGAAATAGCAATGAAGCTGTTATGAAACGTTACATAGGTCTGATGACACTCGTGCTGATGACTGGATGCGAGTCAAATCCCCCATCGCCGCTTACAGAAAAATGCGGTTCCCGCGAACCGGTGTCTCGATGGGCGCGCACCAGATGTGTTGGCGCTGATGCGTAATCGACCCACATGCCGGCGCATCGGTGCCCCATGCTAGGTGACGCAAAAGCCAATATAAGTATTAGTTACCGGAGCAAAACCCAGGGTTAGTGAAATTTCACCAGATGGGTCAATTCCAGATCAGCGTCCACACCCCATATCGAATGGTTTACTCATACCCGACCGCCGATGTAAGCCGATACCACGTCGACTCGACCGTGTCCCAGTTCATAGCTGATTTTGCAGTCGGGCATTCTGATCTAGGCGTCGGTCGAGTTGATAGCAATGGGCACGGTTGATGGATGCGGGATGATGGGTGATTTGCTCATAGCGTTCGCACGCATAGGCTGCTCGCAATTCGTGGAAGCCTTTGAGGTTGTGCTTATGGAGGATGTCCCGTGCGAGGCGGACGATCCCCTGTTGGGAATCTAGGTAGCTTTCATCCGGTGCAAGCAGGTTGCGGCTACCGTCGGGCGAGACCTGATGGGCGAATGCCAGGGCATCGCGGATGTGATCGTTCATCATGATCCAACGAGGTGCCGACGCACCTGAGCGGCCACCTTTGGTGCCATCCTGGATGTTGATCTTGCCGAATTTTTCGGCTTCACGTTTTAGGCGCGGAAGGCCGGCCAAAATGGCCTCGCGCAAGCGCATGCCGGTGGCTCGCGCTAACTGAGCGATGGCCGCGGGGCGCTGCTGCTGGTATTCGCAAAGCACCTCTACGATCCGCTTCACGTGTTCGCGGTCCTGGCCTTGCGGCACCGAGCGACGAACACAGGTGCGCCGCATCCCTAGCGCCTTGCTCGGACTCGGCACTTTCACATACTGATCACCGCGAAGCGCCGCCATGGTCCGGTTCACGCTGGACAACCGGTTTTGCGCGGTGGCGATGCGGATAGCCCCTTGTTCAACTTGCTGACGCAGATGTCCGGCGTAGTCCAACAAGGTCTCCCGATCAATCTGCTGCGAATCGTTAAGCCCAGGCCCATCCTCCGACCGACACCACCGCACAAACGCCTGCCACCGATCACTGTGCGCCTTGACCGTCCCGTAGTGCCCGCCGCCAAACAGATCACGTAGTGCCTTCGGCCCGGCGTAACTCAGTTGCCGTCCATAGCCAAAATTGCGCCCATCCCGTTTACCTACCAGTGCCATGATCGAACTCCTCTCGAAGCCAACACTTTTGAAACCTTCCCCACGTCATCCCGCCACGAATGTTGAGTGTTATCAGGGATCAAGGCCCCTGCGACCTGTGAGGGTTGTCCACTAACGCGGGACTGGCGGCTCTTTACGACCGGGAGCGTGGGCATCTCATGATCTGGCCTCCTGAGCACTTCTGAGGAAGTGGGCGGGTGGAGGCTGCGCTAGCTGACGAGACCAACGCCGCGAGATACTGAGTCGAGTGAAGGCAGCTATGCGATGACTGGGGCGCGCCTGACTGTCATTCAGGTGCAGTCCATTCCGTGGGCTGCGGCACCATCATCTGCATCGCTGTTGCTGGTGACTTTTCGGTGTTTGTCACGCCGATTGTCACGAGGGGAAATGCCGCAAAGCCTTGTACGAGTTGGGCTGCAGCAGCGTGAGGAACGTCCGTCTCTTTCCGGGAGAAAGAGACGGACGCAAGTTGGCGCATGGAAATGGCCAAGCGGATAAGTTGCTGCAGGGCAGCTACGGGAGGGTGGTTTTTGCCGCAATAGACAAAGCTAAGAAGTAGGCATCCATCACATCGCTGTGACTGTGCGAGCCGCCGGACGCTAATCGCACTTTGGGTGAACCACCACGGTGTGGCGTAGCCTTGAAGGTTCTGGCTACCTGGGTTGCTGTCAACGACAGCGTTTGCACGAACTTTTCTACGCTCGTGGATACACGGGGTCAAGGCTCGTTTTTTCGAGAGTTCTGCGGCTGCGAATGACATCAGCCCTCTAAGGAAAACCGTGGTTTCCAGAAGACGATTGTGTGGGCTTTTAGATTTTTTAAGTGAGGTCCATCCAAACATGGCGGCTTTGCAGCCCTGTTTGGATGGACCCGCGAGGAAAGCAAAACCGCGGAGATTTCATTGACCTGTTATCGCTGGAATGCGCCACGCTCATCTTCGAAGGCAGTGAGGTCGCGACCGACGGAGTTGGCTCCAAGAAGTACCGACGCCTTCTGCGACAGAAACTGATTAACCCGCGTATCAAACTGATCCCGCAGGCACGCGGTAATTCCATCCTTCAGCGCACTGAGGTAATCGGCATACCACTGCATCATGATCCGCCGTTGCGTCAAATACAGCGCTTGGTTGTACTCACCGGCGATGCCGCCCTCGACGTGCGCCAGCTGACTTTCAACGTGGTCCTTCAACCACCCATGTTCCCGTAGCAGCGTGCTCGCGGTGTGGCGAACGCCATGGCTGACCATCCGCCCTTTGTAGCCAATTTTGGCAAACACCAGATTGATTGTGTTCTCGCTGATGACGGGCCGCTTCTCGCCACTGCCCGGAAACAGATACCGGCTGCGGCCAGTGCATTGATGCAACTTGATCAGCATCGCGACCAATTGATGGGGAAGGGGACTAACGTAATCCCTGCGCATCTTCATGCGCTCCGCAGGAATGGTCCACATGCCTTCTTCAAAATCGATTTCATCCCACGTCGCATAGCGAACCATGCCGGGTCGGCTCGCAGTGAGTATCGACATCCATGCAGCGATTCTCGATGGCAGTCGGCTGGTGGTCTTGCTCAGCGCTTGGAGAAATTCGGGTAGTTCGCTTTCATGCAGATGCGGGTAGTGTTGAGGGGGAGGAAGGGGCAACGCGATAGCGTGAAGTTCGGAAGCCGGATTGTGCTCGCACAGGCCGCGTGCAATCGCTTGACTGAAAATCTGCTTGAGCCAGGTCCGGGCCTTGTCTGCCACGTTGAACGCGCCACGTTTTTCGATGCTGGCCTGCAGCTTCGCGCAGTCGGCCCGAGTGATGTCCTCCAACTGCTTCTCACCAAGCGCCGGCAGCAGATCCTTGTCGAGGTAGTCGCGAATCTTTTTCAGCGTCGCAGGGCTGCGACCAGAGTCAGCCTTGAACTGATACCAGTACTCCGTAGCCCGCCGGAAGGTGTTAAGCCCAGCATCCCGTTGCTGCTGCTTGTCATCCCGTCGCTTGGCTCCAGGATTGATATCGTCCTTGAGCAGCTTGCGGCATTCGGCAGCCCGTTCACGAGCTTCCTGCAAGGAGATGGTTGGATAGACGCCAAGCGACATCCGCGCAGGTCGACCACGATACGTATAGCGGAAATGCCAGTACTTGCACCCATTCGGCTGAACCAGAAGGGCAAGACCCGAACTATCACCCAACGTGTATTGCTTGTCGGCGGGCTTGGAGGCTTTGATTTGCAAGGCAGTGAGGAGCATGGCTGTACACCTCCGGTTCTCGAACTGGAATCTGTACAGAAAATGTACCAAAAAGAGGCTGGCTTGCAAGAGGCGGGGATGGAACCCCAGAGACCAAAAAGCCCGCAGTTAGCGGGCTCTAGGGTGTTGAGTAGACGCTGGTAGTCGTCTATGTACTGCAAATGGTGCCCCGAGGGAGACTCGAACTCCCACTCCTTTCGAAAACGGATTTTGAATCCGCCGCGTCTACCAATTCCGCCATCAGGGCTCAATGGCGGCGAAGTATAGAGATGAGATTACCGTCGGTCAATCAGGTACATAGAGAATTTTCACTATTTCGGCTAGACTTCCGGCCCCTGCTAGACGAACCCCATCATGCGCGTTGCTGACTTTACTTTCGAACTCCCTGATTCGCTGATTGCTCGCCACCCTTTGGCCGAGCGTCGCAACAGTCGCCTGTTGACCCTTGATGGGGTCAGCGGCGCCCTGGCACACCGTCAATTCACTGATTTGCTCGAGCATTTGCGCCCGGGCGATTTGATGGTGTTCAACAATACCCGGGTGATTCCGGCGCGGCTGTTTGGCCAGAAGGCTTCCGGCGGCAAGCTGGAAATTCTGGTGGAGCGGGTGCTCGACAGTCATCGCGTGCTGGCCCATGTGCGCTCCAGCAAGTCGCCTAAGCCCGGTTCGAAGATCCTGATCGATGGCGGTGGCGAGGCCGAGATGCTGGCGCGTCACGATGCGTTGTTCGAGCTGGGGTTCGCCGAAGAGGTGTTGCCGCTGCTCGACCGTGTCGGGCACATGCCGCTGCCACCTTATATAGACCGCCCGGATGAAGGCTCGGACCGCGAGCGTTATCAGACGGTGTACGCCGAGCGCCTGGGCGCGGTGGCGGCGCCGACGGCGGGGCTGCATTTCGATCAGCCGCTGATGGAGGCGATTGCCGCCAAGGGCGTCGAGACGGCGTTTGTGACCTTGCACGTTGGTGCGGGCACGTTCCAGCCGGTGCGCGTCGAGAAGATCGAAGATCACCACATGCACACTGAATGGCTGGAAGTCGGTCAGGACGTGGTCGATGCCGTGGCGGCTTGCCGCGCTCGCGGTGGTCGTGTGGTGGCGGTGGGGACCACCAGCGTGCGTTCCCTGGAAAGCGCCGCGCGCGATGGCGTGCTCAAGCCGTTCAGTGGCGACACGGACATCTTTATCTACCCGGGCCGGCCGTTTCATGTGGTCGACGCCTTGGTCACCAACTTCCATTTGCCCGAATCCACGCTGTTGATGCTGGTTTCGGCGTTCGCCGGTTATCCCGAGACCATGGCCGCCTATAAAGCCGCCGTCGACAACGAATACCGCTTTTTCAGCTACGGTGATGCGATGTTTATCACCCGTAATCCCGCACCACGTGGCCCTGAGGACAAAGAATGAGTCGCCAAAGTCGTATGTCGTTTGAGTTGCTTGCCACAGACGGCAAGGCTCGTCGCGGTCGTTTGACCTTCCCTCGCGGTACCGTCGAGACCCCGGCTTTCATGCCGGTGGGCACGTACGGCACGGTCAAGGGCATGCTGCCGCGGGATATCGTCGCCACTGGCGCAGAAATCATTCTGGGCAACACCTTCCACTTGTGGCTGCGTCCTGGCACCGAAGTGATCAAGAAGCACGGCGACCTGCACGATTTCATGCAGTGGAAAGGCCCGATTCTGACCGACTCCGGCGGTTTCCAGGTGTTCAGCCTGGGCGCCATGCGCAAGATCAAGGAGGAGGGCGTGACCTTCGCCTCTCCTGTGGACGGCGCCAAAGTGTTCATGGGGCCGGAAGAGTCGATGCAGGTCCAGCGTGACCTGGGCTCGGACATCGTGATGATCTTCGACGAATGCACGCCGTACCCAGCCGACGAAGACGTCGCGCGGGTGTCGATGGAGCTGTCGTTGCGCTGGGCCAAGCGTTCCAAGGAAGCCCATGGCGACAACACGGCGGCACTGTTCGGCATCGTTCAGGGCGGCATGCACCAGGATCTGCGCATGCGCTCCCTGGAAGGCCTCGACAACATCGGCTTTGATGGCCTGGCCATTGGCGGTCTGTCGGTGGGCGAGCCCAAGCACGAAATGATCAAGGTGCTGGATTACCTGCCGGGTCAGATGCCGGCTGACAAACCTCGTTACCTTATGGGCGTTGGCAAACCGGAAGATCTGGTTGAGGGTGTGCGCCGCGGTGTGGACATGTTCGATTGCGTGATGCCAACCCGTAATGCCCGCAATGGGCATCTTTTCATTGATACCGGCGTGCTGAAGATCCGTAACGCGTTCCATCGCCATGATGATTCGCCGCTCGATCCGACCTGCGATTGCTATACCTGCCAGAACTTCTCCCGTGCTTATCTGCATCACCTGGACAAGTGCGGCGAAATGCTGGGAAGCATGCTCAATACCATCCATAACTTGCGTCATTATCAAGTGCTTATGGCTGGTTTGCGCGAGGCTATTCAACAGGGTACATTGGCCGCCTTTGTCGATGCCTTCTACGCCAAACGCGGGTTACCTGTTCCGCCTTTGGACTGAGTTTTCTGACCCCAAGATTCAACATTTGCAACTGGAGTGCTAAATGAGCTTTTTTATCTCTAATGCCATGGCTGACGCTGCTGCACCGGCAGCTGCCGGCCCAATGGGTGGCGGTTTTGAGTGGATTTTCCTAGTCGGTTTCCTGGTCATCTTCTATCTGATGATCTGGCGTCCACAGGCCAAGCGCGCCAAAGAGCAGAAGAACCTGCTGAGCAGCCTGCAGAAAGGCGACGAAGTTGTGACCACCGGTGGTATCGCCGGCAAGATCACTAAAGTAGCCGACGATTTCGTTGTTCTGGAAGTTTCCGACACTGTCGAAATGAAGTTCCAGAAGGGCGCTATTGCCGCGACGCTGCCAAAAGGCACGCTGAAAGCGATCTAAGTTTCAACTTCATATTCAATCGACGGGGCGCGCAAGGCGCCCCGCGTCATAACGGGCGGCGTGATGCTGAACAAATACCCTCTGTGGAAATACATTCTGATCCTGGCGGTGCTGGCGGTCGGTCTGATTTATTCCGCTCCCAATCTATATCCTGATGACCCAGCCATTCAGGTCAGCGGTGCAAGTACTGCGCTGTTGGTCAATCAGGCTGATCTGGACCGTGTGAGCACTGCGCTCAAGGAATCCGGGATCAGCGTCAAGGCGGCCACTCTGGCGGCAAACGGCAAGGGCGGCCTGATCCGTCTGACCAAGGCTGAAGATCAGCTGCCGGCCAAAGACGTCGTGCGCAAGGCTTTGGGTGATGACTACGTCGTCGCACTGAACCTGGCGCAAACCACCCCGCAATGGCTGCGCAGCCTGGGCGCGCACCCGATGAAGCTGGGTCTGGACTTGTCCGGTGGTGTGCACTTCCTGCTCGAAGTGGACATGGACAAAGCCCTCGACGCACGCCTGAAAGTCTACGAAGGCGACGTCAAGAGCCTGTTGCGTAAAGAGAAACTGCGTTATCGCAGCCTGCCGCAACTCAACGGTGCCATTCAGCTGGGTTTCAGTGATGAAGCTTCCCGCGAACAGGCCCGTGCGCTGGTCCGCAAGAACTTCAACGATTTCGACATTGTTCCGGCCGACCTCAATGGCCAACCGGTGCTGCGTCTGGCGATGACCCCGGCCAAGCTGGCGGAAATCCGTGAATACTCCATCAAGCAGAACTTGACCACGGTACGTAACCGCGTCAACGAGCTGGGTGTTGCCGAACCGATCGTCCAGCGTCAGGGCGCCAACCGCATCGTGGTTGAGCTGCCAGGCGTGCAGGACACCGCAGAAGCCAAGCGTATCCTCGGCAAGACGGCCAACCTCGAGTTCCGTCTGGCTGCTGAGCCGGGTGCATCGAAAGCCACTTCCGAGACCTTCGAGTTCCGTGAAGGCAAGCGTCCGCCTGCACAGATCGAGCGTGGCCTGATCATCACCGGTGACCAGGTCACTGACGCCAAGGCTGGCTTCGGCGAGCACGGCACGCCAGAAGTGAACATCCGTCTGGATGGCCACGGTGGCGAGCTGATGAGTCGTGCGACTCGCAGCAACGTGGGTCGCAGCATGGCGGTGATCTTCATCGAGCAGCGCCCGGTGACCACTTACGTCAAGCAAATGGTCAACGGCGTCGAGAAAGACGTACCGGTACAAACGTTTAAAGAAGAGAAGAAGATCATCAGCCTGGCGACCATCCAGTCGCCGCTCGGTGCTCAATTCCGCATCACTGGCCTGAACGGCCAGGGTGAGTCGTCCGAACTGGCGCTGCTGTTGCGTGCCGGTGGTCTGGCTGCACCGATGTACTTCGCTGAAGAGCGCACTATTGGCCCGAGCCTGGGTGCTGACAACATCACCAAAGGTATCGATGCATCGTTGTGGGGCATGCTGTTTGTCTCGCTGTTCATCATCGCCATCTACCGCTTCTTCGGCATCATCGCCACCGTCGCTCTGGCGGTGAACATGGTGCTGCTGCTGGCGTTGATGTCGCTGCTGGGTGCAACGCTGACCCTGCCAGGTATCGCCGGTATCGTGTTGACGATGGGTATGGCGGTCGACGCCAACGTACTGATCTTCTCGCGGATTCGTGAAGAGATCGCGGCAGGCATGACGGTACAACGGGCAATCAACGAAGGCTTCGGCCGGGCATTCACCGCGATTCTCGACGCCAACCTGACAACACTGTTGGTCGGCGGGATTCTCTTTGCGATGGGCACCGGTCCCGTCAAAGGCTTCGCAGTGACCATGTCCCTCGGGATCTTTACCTCGATGTTCACGGCCATCATGGTGACCCGCGCGATGGTCAACCTGATCTTCGGCGGTCGTGACTTCAAGAAGTTGTGGATTTAAGGGGCTGCCATGTTACGTACAATCAACTTCATGGGCGTTCGCAACTTTGCGTTCGGCGTCACATTGTTCCTTACTGCGCTGGCCATTTTCAGCGTCTTTCATAAGGGCATGAACTGGGGCCTGGACTTCACCGGTGGTACGCTCATTGAGCTGACCTACGAGCGTCCGGCCGATGTCACCAAGGTGCGTGAGCAGCTGGTTACGGCGGGTTATCACGAGGCAATCGTGCAGAGCTTCGGTGCAACTACCGATTTGCTGGTGCGCATGCCGGGTGAAGATCCGCAACTGGGTCACCAGGTAGCCGAAGCGCTGCTGAAGGTCGGTGGCGATAACCCGGCGACGGTCAAGCGCGTTGAGTTCGTCGGTCCTCAGGTGGGTGAAGAGCTTCGCGACCAGGGCGGCCTCGGCATGCTGATGGCGCTGGGCGGTATCCTGATCTACCTGGCTTTCCGCTTTCAGTGGAAGTTCGCGATCGGTGCCATCGTTTCCCTGATCCACGACGTGATCGTGACTATCGGTATCCTGTCGTTCTTCCAGATCACCTTCGACCTGACGGTGCTGGCGGCGGTACTGGCGATCATCGGTTACTCGCTCAACGACACCATCGTGGTATTCGACCGGGTTCGTGAGAACTTCCGTGTTTTGCGCAAGGCCAACCTGATCGAGAACATCAACATCTCGACCACGCAAACCCTGCTGCGGACCATGGCGACGTCGATCTCCACCTTGCTGGCGATTGCAGCGCTGTTGTTCTTCGGTGGCGACAACCTGTTCGGCTTCTCCATTGCGCTGTTCATCGGCGTACTGGCGGGTACTTACTCGTCGATCTACATCGCGAACGTGGTGCTGATCTGGCTGAACCTGAACAGCGAGGATCTGATTCCTCCTGCGGCAACCGAGAAGGAAGTCGACGACCGTCCATAACGGCCATCGATCTTCCGGTTGTCAGCCCAAAAAGGCGCGAGTTGAACTCGCGCCTTTTTTTGTGCTCCAAGGCTGGGAGAAGCGCGGACATGTTCCGCGGGTGATGGTCAGGAGGTTCATGTGAACAAGTCGTTGCTGGTTGGTGCGGTATTGGGTGCTGTCGGTGTGACTGCCGGGGGTGCTGTTGCCACCTACAGCCTGGTTAAAAGCGGCCCTGAGTATGCGCAAGTTCTAGCCGTTGAACCGGTCAAGACACAGATCAAAACGCCACGTGAAGTGTGCAAGGATGTAGCAGTAACCCGGCAAGCGCCGGTGAAAGACCAACACCAGATCCTGGGTACCGCCATTGGTGCGGTGGCAGGTGGTTTGTTGGGTAACCAGATTGGCGGCGGTACGGGCAAGAAAATTGCCACGGTTGCCGGCGCGGTCGGCGGTGGTTACGCGGGCAACAAGGTGCAGGAAGGTATGCAGAATCGCGACACCTACACCACGACCCAAACTCGCTGTAACACCGTGAATGACATCAGTGACAAGGTCGTCGGATACGACGTTCGTTACTCGCTCGATGGCAAGGAAGGCAAAGTGCGGATGGATCGTGATCCGGGCAACCAGATTCCGGTCGACAAGGAAGGCAAGCTGGTCCTGTCGCAGAACAACGAACAGAATCGCTAAATATTCAGGTTTAAGCGTCAAAAAGAAGCACCCTGCGGGGTGCTTTTTTTGTGCCCGCCATTTATGCATCGCCACCGATCCGGTGTGGGAGCGGGCTTGCCCGCGATAGCGAGGTGTCAGTCGACATTAATCCGGTGATGACGCCATCGCGGGCAAGCCCGCTCCCACAGGGTTCTGTGGTGTGCCTGGGGTGAAATTGCAGGCATAAAAAAAGCACCCCGAAGGGTGCTTTTTTGTGCGCGGTCGCTTAGCGTTTCAGCGAGGCCGGGAGGTGCGGTTGGATGGCTGTCAGTACTGCTTTGAAGCACTTGGTGTTGCCGGCAACGATGTGGCCTTTTTCAAGGAAATCGTGGCCGCCGGTGAAGTCGCTCACCAAGCCGCCGGCTTCCTGGATCAGCAGGGCGCCTGCAGCCATGTCCCACTCGGACAGACCCGACTCCCAGAACGCATCGAAACGACCGGCAGCGACATAGGCCAAGTCCAGGCTCGCCGAACCGGCGCGGCGGATGCCGGCAGTCTGGCCAACCAGGGCGCGGAACATGCCCAGGTAGTTGTCGAGGTTGTCCATTTGGTCATCACGGAACGGGAAGCCGGTACCCAGCAGGGCGCCGTCAAGGCTGGTACGACCGCTAACGCGCAGGCGACGACCGTTCAGTTGAGCGCCGCGACCACGGCTGGCGGTGAATTCTTCCTGGCGAACCGGGTCCAGAACAACAGCGTGTTCCAGGCGACCGCGGTATTTGCAGGCGATGCTGACAGCGAAGTGAGGAATGCCGCGCAGGAAGTTGGTGGTGCCGTCCAGTGGATCGATGATCCACAGGTATTCTTCGCCTTCGATCCCGGTGCCAGCGTGCATGCCGGTTTCTTCACCCATGATCGAGTGGTTCGGGTAAGCCTTGCGCAGCGCGTCGATGATTTTCTGTTCAGCGGCGCGATCCACCTCGGATACGTAATCCTTGGCGTCTTTTTCGTCGACCTTGATGGTATCCAGGCGCTCGATGGAGCGGAAGATCAATTCACTGGCGCTGCGGGCGGCGCGCAGCGCGATATTCAGCATGGGCTGCATGGATGTGTCACCTAAGGTTGTTAAAGAAAGCCGGGCATTCTATCAGAACTTTTCTACAGGTGAAGGTTGGTGTTCGCTTTCATAGCTTAACGGTAGGTTGAGCTGTAAGATTCTGCTCCCGATTATTGTGTTCGAGAGCGCCTCCCTTGCTGCAAAACATTCGTGTCGTCCTGGTCAATACCAGCCACCCCGGCAATATCGGCGGGGCTGCGCGTGCCATGAAGAACATGGGCCTGTCGCGGCTGGTGCTGGTCGAGCCACGGTTGTTCCCGCACCACGAAGCCGATGCGCGTGCATCCGGCGCCGGGGACATCCTTGAAAACGCGCAAGTCGTCGCCACCTTGGAAGATGCCTTGGTCGGCTGCAACCTGGTGCTCGGCACCAGCGCCCGTGATCGTCGCATTCCATGGCCGCTGCTCGATCCCCGCGAATGCGGTGTGAAAGTGGTTGAAGAAGCCGGGCAGGGCGCCGAGATCGCGTTGGTCTTTGGTCGTGAAGATTCCGGCCTGACCAATGAAGAGCTGCAGCGATGTCATTATCACGTGCACATCCCATCAGACCCTGAGTTCAGTTCGCTGAACCTTGGGGCAGCGGTGCAGGTGTTGAGTTATGAAGTGCGCATGTCCTGGCTCGCAGCCCAAGGGCAGCCGAGCAAGGTCGAGAAGGAAGAAGTGGCATCCGTCAAAAGCGCTGAGCTGGCGACCATGGATGAGCTGGAGCGATTCTATGAACACCTGGAGCAAACCCTGGTGGCCATCGAATTCCTTGACCCGGAAAAACCTCGGCACTTGATGGCGCGCCTGCGCCGGTTGTACGGACGTAGCTCGGTCAGCCGGGCGGAAATGAATATATTGCGTGGCATCCTCACGGAAACCCAGAAAGCGGCCCGTGGCGAGCTTCTAAAGCGGAAGGATTAAAAATGTTCGAGCGTTTGCGTGAAGATATCCAGAGTGTGTTCCATCGTGACCCGGCAGCGCGCAACGCCTTTGAAGTCCTGACCTGCTACCCCGGCATGCACGCCATCTGGATCCATCGTCTGTCGTCGGCCCTGTGGGGCATGGGCTGGAAATGGCTGGCGCGACTGGTGTCGAACTTCGGTCGCTGGTTGACCGGGATCGAGATCCATCCGGGCGCCAAGGTCGGCCGTCGCTTCTTTATTGACCATGGCATGGGCATCGTCATTGGTGAAACCGCCGAGATCGGCAACGACGTCACCCTCTACCAGGGCGTGACTCTGGGCGGCACCAGCTGGAACAAGGGCAAGCGTCACCCGACCCTCGAAGATGGTGTTGTGGTGGGGGCGGGTGCCAAGGTGCTCGGTCCGTTCACGGTCGGCGCCGGTGCCAAGGTCGGTTCCAACGCGGTGGTGACCAAGGCGGTTCCGCCGGGTGCAACGGTCGTTGGGATTCCGGGGCGGATCATCGTCAAGTCCGATGACGAGCAGGACGCCAAGCGCAAGGCCATGGCCGAGAAGATCGGCTTCGATGCCTATGGTGTTGGCGAAGACATGCCGGATCCGGTGGCGCGTGCGATTGGCCAGTTGCTGGATCACTTGCAGGCGGTCGATGGTCGCCTGGAAGGCATGTGCGGCGCGTTGAAGGATCTGGGCAGTAATTACTGTGCCAAGGATCTGCCTGAGCTGCGCGAAGAAGACTTTGCCTGCGTAAAAGGCAAAGACGAAACAAAGGCCGGTTAAGACCAATGTAGGTCGCATTCAGGCAATGGCGCAGCGCTCGGCGGTGTGCCATTAGGTTGCAGACCCTGATATGATGCCGCCGCTCTTTTGCGGGTAATCCTGACTAAAGTACTAGGTCTTATAGTTGACTTAAATACTCGGGAATTGCATACTCGCCCCATTCCGAACTCCGTGGTAATTGTCCATGCGACTGACTACAAAAGGCCGATACGCCGTGACCGCCATGCTTGACCTGGCGTTGCACGCGCAGCACGGGCCGGTGTCCCTGGCCGATATCTCCGAGCGCCAAGGCATCTCCCTGTCCTACCTCGAACAGCTTTTCGCCAAATTGCGCCGCAGCAATCTGGTTTCCAGCGTTCGTGGCCCGGGCGGCGGCTACCAATTGTCCCGCGACATGCAGGGCATCCAGGTCGCCCAGGTGATCGATGCGGTAAACGAATCGGTCGATGCGACCAAATGCCAGGGCCAGGGTGATTGCCATCAAGGCGACACCTGTCTGACTCACCACTTGTGGTGTGATCTGAGCCTGCAGATTCACGAATTTCTGAGCGGTATCAGCTTGGCTGACCTTGTCACTCGCCGTGATGTACAAGAAGTAGCCCAGCGTCAGGACCAGCGCCGTTGCAACAGCAAGGCGCCACGCCTGGACAAGATTGAAGCGTCCGCCGTCGAATGACAGCCAAAGAGCTAAGCGGCACGCCAGCCAGCCTGATTTAGGAGATAGTCCATGAAATTGCCGATTTACCTTGATTACTCTGCGACCACCCCGGTTGATCCGCGTGTCGCGCAAAAGATGAGTGAATGCCTGCTGGTCGACGGAAACTTCGGTAACCCGGCGTCCCGTTCCCACGTGTTCGGCTGGAAAGCTGAAGAGTCCGTCGAAAACGCTCGTCGTCAGGTCGCTGACCTGGTCAACGCCGATCCGCGTGAAATCGTCTGGACCTCCGGTGCCACCGAGTCCGACAACCTGGCTATCAAGGGTGCGGCGCATTTCTATGCCACCAAGGGCAAGCACCTGATCACCACCAAGATTGAGCACAAGGCTGTCCTCGACACCATGCGCCAACTGGAGCGTGAAGGCTTCGAAGTGACCTACATCGAGCCTCGCACCGATGGTCTGGTCACCCCTGAAATGATTGAAGCCGCGCTGCGCGACGACACCATCCTGGTCTCCGTCATGCACGTGAACAACGAAATCGGCACCATCAACGACATCGAAGCCATCGGCGAACTGACCCGTTCCAAGGGCATCCTGTTCCACGTCGACGCTGCTCAGTCCACCGGCAAGGTCGAAATCGACCTGTCGAAGCTGAAAGTTGACCTGATGTCGTTCTCGGCTCACAAAACCTACGGCCCTAAAGGCATCGGCGCGCTGTACGTCAGCCGCAAGCCGCGTGTTCGCATCGAAGCGACCATGCACGGCGGCGGTCACGAACGTGGCATGCGTTCCGGCACCCTGGCGACCCACCAGATCGTCGGCATGGGTGAAGCTTTCCGCGTAGCCAAGGAAGACATGGCTGCCGAGAACGTGCGCATCAAGGCGCTGAGCGACCGTTTCTTCAAGCAGGTCGAAGGCCTGGAAGAGCTGTACGTCAACGGCAGCATGACTGCTCGCGTACCGCACAACCTGAACCTGAGCTTCAACTACGTTGAAGGCGAGTCGCTGATCATGGCGCTCAAGGATCTGGCGGTTTCGTCCGGTTCGGCTTGCACCTCGGCATCGTTGGAGCCTTCGTACGTACTGCGCGCCCTGGGCCGCAACGACGAACTGGCACACAGCTCGATCCGCTTCACCTTCGGCCGTTTCACCACCGAAGAAGAAATCGACTACGCCGCGAAGAAAGTCTGCGAGGCCGTTACCAAGCTGCGCACCTTGTCGCCGCTGTGGGACATGTACAAAGACGGTGTCGACATCTCGAAAATCGAGTGGGCGGCACACTGATTTCAAGTCGCCGCCAACCGGCCCTGTGAACCTTCGGGTGCAGGGCTCAAGAGCGACTCTCTGATGAGTGAGGATTAAGAATCATGGCTTACAGCGAAAAGGTCATCGACCACTACGAAAACCCGCGTAACGTCGGCAAGATGGACGCGGAAGACCCGGATGTCGGCACCGGCATGGTCGGCGCGCCAGCTTGCGGCGACGTAATGCGTCTGCAAATCAAGGTCAACGAACAAGGCATCATCGAAGACGCCAAGTTCAAGACCTACGGTTGCGGTTCGGCTATCGCTTCCAGCTCCCTGGCGACCGAGTGGATGAAAGGCAAGACTCTGGATGAAGCAGAGACCATCAAGAACACTCAGCTGGCCGAAGAACTGGCACTGCCGCCGGTAAAAATTCACTGCTCCGTACTCGCAGAAGACGCTATCAAAGCGGCCGTTCGCGATTACAAGCAGAAGAAAGGCTTGATCTGACTTTCAAGATTTGGCGACGAGTAAGGAGTCACCGATGGCTATCAGCATGACAGAAGCGGCTGCTCAACACGTGCGACGCTCCCTCAACGGGCGCGGCAAAGGTGAGGGGATTCGTCTGGGTGTTCGTACCACAGGCTGTTCCGGCCTTGCCTACGTGCTGGAGTTTGTCGACGAGGTGGTTGCAGAGGATCAGGTGTTCGAAAGTCACGGCGAGAAAGTGATCATCGATCCTAAAAGCCTGGCGTACCTGGACGGCACCGAGCTCGATTTCGTCAAGGAAGGGTTGAACGAAGGCTTCAAGTTCAACAACCCCAACGTGCGCGGTGAATGTGGCTGCGGCGAAAGCTTCAACATCTGAGGCTGCTCGTGGGTACTCTTTGTCATTTCGCTTTATTTGAGCTGCAACCGAGCTTCAATCTGGATCTCGACCAGCTGGCTACGCGCTACCGTGAGTTGGCGCGCAGCGTTCATCCGGACCGTTTTGCAGATGCTTCCGAGCGCGAGCAGCGGCTGGCGCTAGAGCAATCCGCGAGCCTCAACGAGGCCTACCAGACGCTCAAAAGTCCCCCCAAGCGCGCGCGTTACTTGCTCGCCATGGGCGGTCGCGAGCTGCCGCTGGAGGTCACGGTGCATGATCCGGAGTTTCTTCTGCAGCAGATGGAGTTGCGTGAAGAGCTCGAAGACCTGCAAGACAGCGCCGACATGGCCGGTATTGCAGCGTTCAAGCGTCGCCTGAAAACGGCGCAGGATGAACTGAACCAAAGCTTCGCAGCCTGTTGGAATGATGCAGCGCAACGTGAGCAGGCCGAACGCCTGATGCGGCGCATGCAGTTCCTCGACAAGCTCACCTACGAAGTGCGCCAGTTAGAAGAGCGCCTCGACGATTAACCCAGTGCCGCTCCGGTCGCACGCCTGATATACAGATAAGTCCTGATCACGATGGCCCTACTGCAGATCGCCGAACCCGGCCAAAGTCCTCAACCGCACCAGCGTCGTCTGGCTGTGGGGATCGACTTGGGCACTACCAATTCGCTGGTCGCTGCGTTGCGCAGTGGTCTTTCCGAGCCCCTGGCCGACGCTGACGGGCAGGTCATCCTGCCGTCCGCCGTGCGCTACCACGCCGACCACGTCGAAGTGGGCGAGTCGGCCAAGCTGGCTGCCGCTACCGATCCCTTGAACACCGTGCTGTCGGTCAAGCGCTTGATGGGTCGTGGTCTGTCCGACGTCAAGCAATTGGGCGATCAACTGCCGTACCGCTTTGTCGGCGGCGAATCGCACATGCCGTTCATCGACACGATTCAGGGGCCGAAAAGCCCGGTCGAAGTCTCCGCCGATATCCTTAGAGTGCTGCGTCAGCGCGCCGAAGCGACGTTGGGTGGCGAGTTGGTGGGCGCGGTAATCACCGTTCCGGCCTATTTCGACGACTCTCAGCGTCAAGCCACCAAGGACGCGGCCAAACTGGCCGGTCTGAACGTGCTGCGCTTGCTCAATGAGCCGACTGCTGCCGCCGTGGCTTACGGTCTGGATCAACACGCCGAAGGCCTGGTCGCCATTTATGACCTGGGCGGCGGTACGTTCGATATTTCGATTCTGCGCCTGACTGGCGGTGTGTTTGAAGTGCTGGCCACCGGTGGCGACAGTGCCCTGGGCGGCGACGATTTCGATCACGCGATCGCTGGCTGGATCATCGAGAGCGCCGGTTTGTCCGCCGACCTCGATCCGGGCGCGCAGCGTCATCTGTTGCAAGCTGCTTGTGCGGCCAAGGAAGCACTGACCAACGCCGCGTCCGTTGAAGTCGCTTATGGCGACTGGAAAGCCGAACTGACCCGCGAAGCCTTCAATGCACTGATCGAGCCGATGGTTGCTCGCAGCCTCAAGGCCTGCCGTCGTGCTGTGCGTGATTCCGGCGTCGAGCTGGAAGAAGTGCATGCGGTGGTCATGGTCGGCGGTTCGACCCGCGTGCCGCGTGTTCGCGAAGCAGTTGCCGAAGCCTTTGGTCGTCAGCCTTTGACCGAAATCGATCCGGATCAAGTGGTGGCCATTGGTGCTGCGATCCAGGCCGATACATTGGCGGGCAACAAGCGCGACGGCGGCGAACTGCTGCTGCTCGACGTCATTCCGTTGTCCCTGGGGCTGGAAACCATGGGCGGCCTGATGGAGAAGGTGATTCCACGCAACACCACCATCCCCGTCGCCCGCGCCCAGGACTTCACCACGTACAAAGATGGCCAATCGGCCATGGCGATTCACGTCCTGCAGGGCGAGCGCGAACTGATCAGCGACTGCCGCTCCCTGGCACGTTTCGAATTGCGCGGCATTCCGGCGATGGTGGCTGGTGCGGCGAAAATTCGCGTGACCTTCCAGGTCGATGCCGATGGTCTGCTCAGTGTTTCGGCCCGCGAACTGGGTTCGGGCGTTGAAGCCAGCATCCAGGTCAAGCCGTCCTATGGCCTGACCGACGGCGAAATCGCCAAGATGCTCAAGGATTCGTTCCAGCATGCCAACGACGATAAAGTCGCCCGCGTGCTGCGTGAGCATCAGGTCGATGCCCAGCGTCTGATCGAAGCCGTGCAGGGTGCCCTCGATGCCGACGGCGACCGTCTGCTCGACGCCGAAGAACGCATGGTCATCGAGTTGCAGATGCAGGAACTGACCGAATTGATGAAAGGTACCGATGGTTACGCCATCGAGCAGCAGACCAAGCGTCTGTCGCAAGTGACCGACGCCTTTGCTGCCCGCCGCCTGGACTCGACGGTGAAAGCCGCGCTGGCGGGGCGCAACCTGAATGAGATTGAGGAATAACGATGCCGCAGGTCATTTTTCTGCCACACGAGAAGTTTTGTCCGGATGGCTTGGTTGTGGAAGCTGAGCCCGGCATTTCCATTCTCGAACTGGCACACGAACACCATATCGAGATGGAAAGCGCTTGCGGCGGCGTCTGTGCTTGCACGACTTGTCACTGCCTGGTCCGTGAAGGCTTTGACTCGCTGGAAGAAGCCGACGAGCTGGAAGAAGACTATCTTGATAAGGCTTGGGGGCTGGAGGCACAGTCGCGTCTGGCCTGTCAGGCAAAAGTCGGGAATGAAGACCTGACCATCGAAATTCCGAAATATTCGCTCAACCATGCGGCCGAAGCGCCGCACTGATTCAAGGAAGTGACATGAGTCTGAAATGGGTTGATGTGCTGGAAATCGCGATCCAGCTGGCTGAATCCAAGCCGGAAGTGGACCCGCGTTACGTGAACTTCGTCGATCTGCACAAATGGGTGCTGGCATTGCCGGAGTTCAGCGATGATCCGACCCGCGGTGGCGAGAAGGTGCTTGAAGCCATTCAGGCCGCCTGGATCGAAGAAGCAGACTGAGTCTGCACCGTACGCAGTTAGGCAATACCCAAGAACCCGCGTATAATTCGCGGGTTTAATTTTTCACAAATTACCGTTTCTGGAGTTACACCATGGCTGTTCAACGTACTTTCTCCATCATCAAGCCTGACGCCGTTGCTAAAGGCGTTGCTGACCAGATCGTCGCCCGTTTTGAAAAAGCAGGCCTGAAAGTTGTTGCTTCCGAGAAGAAGCAACTGACCAAAGCAGAAGCCGAAGGCTTCTACGCTGAGCACAGCGCTCGTGGTTTCTTCGGTGACCTGGTTGCTTTCATGATCTCCGGCCCGGTTGTCGTTCAGGTTCTGGAAGGCGAAAACGCTATCGCTCTGAACCGTGAGCTGATGGGCGCTACCAACCCTAAAGATGCTGCTCCTGGCACCATCCGTGCTGACTTCGCTGATTCCATCGACGCCAACGCTGTTCACGGTTCCGACTCGGAAGCAGCTGCTGCACGCGAAATCGCTTTCTTTTTCCCTGCTGTAGAGGCAGTCGCTCAGGCTTAAGGCTACTGAGTGAAGGTGAATCCATGACTACATCGACTGTAAAAACCAACCTGCTGGGTCTGACTCAACAGGAAATGGAAAAATTCTTCGACTCAATCGGGGAGAAGCGTTTCCGTGCCGGTCAGGTAATGAAATGGATTCACCACCTTGGCGTCGATGATTTCGACGCCATGACGAACGTCAGCAAGGCCTTGCGCGACAAGCTCAAGGTTATTGCCGAAGTTCGTGGTCCCGAAGTGGTCAGCGAGGACATCTCCACCGACGGCACCCGTAAGTGGGTGGTGCGCGTGGCGTCCGGCAGCTGCGTCGAGACCGTCTACATTCCCCAGGGCAAACGCGGCACGTTGTGCGTTTCGTCCCAGGCAGGCTGTGCCCTGGATTGCAGTTTCTGCTCCACTGGCAAGCAAGGTTTCAACAGCAACCTCACCGCCGCCGAAGTCATCGGTCAGGTGTGGATTGCCAATAAATCGTTCGGCAGCATCCCGGCGACCGCCGACCGTGCCATCACCAACGTGGTGATGATGGGCATGGGCGAGCCGCTGCTGAATTTCGACAACGTCGTGGCCGCCATGCATCTGATGATGGATGACCTGGGCTACGGGATCTCCAAGCGCCGCGTAACCCTGTCCACTTCGGGCGTGGTGCCGATGATCGATGAGCTGTCCAAGCACATCGACGTCTCCCTGGCGTTGTCGCTGCACGCACCAAACGACGCATTGCGTAACCAATTGGTGCCGATCAACAAGAAATATCCGCTTAAGATGCTGCTCGAGTCGTGTCAGCGCTACATGTCGTCCCTGGGCGAAAAACGCGTGCTGACCATCGAGTACACCTTGCTCAAGGACATCAACGACAAGGTCGAGCATGCCGTTGAGATGATCGAGTTGCTCAAGAACATCCCGTGCAAGATCAACCTGATTCCGTTCAACCCGTTCCCGCATTCCGGTTACGAACGCCCGAGCAACAACGCGATTCGCCGTTTCCAGGATCAGCTTCACCATGCCGGTTTCAATGTCACCGTACGCACCACTCGCGGTGAAGACATCGATGCCGCGTGTGGCCAATTGGTAGGGCAGGTGCTGGATCGCACCCGTCGCAGCGAACGTTATATCGCCGTGCGCGAGCTGAGCGCCGAAAACGATATCGCACAGAACGCTGCGAACAATAATTAAGAGAGGATCTCTATGTCCCTGCGCTTTGCGCTGCTGTTGCTGTTGGCCAGCCTGTGTGCTGGTTGCGTCCTGTCGGGCGATTTCAACCCGATGAAGACCAGCAAGGGCCGCGATGAAGCGCGCACCGCCTACGTGCAACTGGGCTTGGGCTACTTGCAGCAGGGCATGACCGAGCGCGCCAAGGTGCCGTTGAAGAAGGCGCTGGACCTGGATAGCTCTGACCCTGACGCCAATGCGGCTCTGGGGCTGGTGTTCCAAGCTGAGATGGAGCCGGAACTGGCTGACGAGCATTTTCGCAAGGCACTGTCTTCGCGTCCCGGCGATGCACGAATACTGAACAACTACGGCAGCTTTCTTTTCGAAGAAAAACGTTACAAGGAAGCTTACGAGCGCTTTGAACAGGCCGCCGCCGATACCCTGTATCCTGAGCGTTCGCGGGTATTCGAGAACCTCGGCATGACGGCTTCGAAGCTGGGGCAGCGTGATCTGGCCAAGCAGCAGCTGGAAAAAGCCCTGCGTTTGAACCGCCAACAACCACGTGCATTGCTGGAAATGGCTGAGTTGTCCTTCGAAGACAGGCATTATGTGCCCGCGCGTGACTACTACGATCGTTTTAGCCTGCTCACCGAGCAAAATGCACGTAGTCTATTGCTCGGCGTTCGGCTGGCAAAAGTGTTTGAAGATCGCGACAAGGCCGCAAGTGCAGGCCTGCAATTAAAACGACTCTATCCCGGTACGCCGGAATATCAGCAATACCTGTCGGAGCAATGATGAAAGCGGCGCATCCCGAAGTTGTAGCAGCGAATCGCGTTAACCCCGGTGAGACTTTGCGCCAGGCCCGCGAAAGCAATGGCTGGTCGCTGGCCGAAGTGGCCCTCAAGCTCAACCTCACCGTCAATTCCTTGAGCAATCTGGAAGCCGGCGCTTTCGACAAGCTGCCTGGGCACACCTTTGCTCGCGGTTATATTCGCGCGTACGCCAAGCTGCTCGGCATGGACCAGACCGTTCTGGTCCAGCAGTTCGACCAATCCACCGGTACCGACTCCCAGGGCAGCAATGTCCATAGCCTGGGTCGCATCGAAGAGCCGGTTCGGGTTTCCCACACTATTTTGCGCATCGTCAGCCTGCTGTTGCTGATCGCGGTGATTGGCGGTGGTTTTGTCTGGTGGCAGGATCAAACCTCATCGCGTACCAAGGACCTGACCAGCCTCGCTCCGGAACACGTTGAAGTCGAAGGCGCCGACGGCACCACCCAGATCCATCCGCTGGACGAGCCAGAAGACCAGGCCGTCGCGGAAGGTCAGGCTGAAGGCGCAACCGCGCTTGCATTGCCACAGGCCGAGACATCCGCCGAAGCACCTGCAGCCGCTGAAGCCGCCGTGCCGCCAGCACCTGCACCAACGCCTGCGGCCCCGGCTCATAGCGCCGCGCCAGCTGTCACGACACAGCTCTCGCCTGCGCCGACTGCTCCTGTTGTGTCGACCCCGCCGGCAAGCGCATCGGTGACGCCGACCATTCCTCCACCTGCAGCAGCTGCTCCGGTGGCCGGCCAAGGCCAGGTTCAGCTGCAATTCACGGCTGATTGCTGGACGCAAGTGACCGACGGCACCGGCAAGGTGTTGTTGAGCGGCCTCAAGCGTAAAGGCGAAAATGTTTCTGTCAGCGGCAAACCACCGTTTTCAGTGCGTCTGGGCTTCGCCCGTGGCGCTCAAGTCAGCTACAACGGTCAGGTGGTTGATGTCGCTCCGTTCACCAGTGGCGAGACTGCTCGCCTGAAGTTGGGTCAATAAGTCATGCACGGCGAATCTCCAATCAAACGTCGCGAATCCCGCAAGATCTGGGTCGGTAACGTGCCTGTGGGCGGCGATGCACCTATCGCTGTGCAGAGCATGACCAACAGCGACACCAATGACGTGGCCGCCACCGTGGCCCAGATCAATCGCCTGGAAGCAGCTGGCGTCGATATCGTGCGCATCTCGGTGCCGGATATGGATGCCGCTGAAGCCTTCGGCAAGATCAAGAAACTGGTCAAGGTGCCGTTGGTGGCGGACATTCACTTCGACTACAAGATCGCATTGCGCGTAGCCGAACTGGGCGTTGACTGCCTGCGGATCAACCCGGGCAACATCGGTCGTGAAGACCGTGTGCGCGCCGTGGTCGATGCCGCTCGCGATCGCGGGATTCCGATCCGCATCGGCGTCAACGCCGGCTCCCTTGAAAAAGACCTGCAAAAGAAATACGGCGAGCCAACGCCGGCTGCACTGGTCGAGTCTGCCTTGCGTCACGTCGAGCACCTCGAACGCCTGAACTTCCAGGACTTCAAGGTCAGCGTGAAAGCCTCCGACGTGTTCATGGCCGTCGCTGCGTACCGCTTGCTGGCCAAGGAAATCGTCCAGCCGTTGCACTTGGGTATCACCGAAGCCGGTGGTTTGCGTTCAGGCACGGTGAAATCCGCCGTAGGCCTCGGTATGCTGCTCGCCGAAGGTATTGGCGATACCATCCGCATCTCGTTGGCGGCCGACCCGGTCGAGGAAGTGAAAGTCGGCTACGACATTCTCAAATCCCTGCACCTGCGTTCCCGTGGCATCAACTTCATCGCCTGCCCGAGCTGCTCGCGGCAGAACTTCGATGTGGTCAAGACCATGAACGAGCTGGAAGGGCGCCTCGAAGATCTGCTGGTGCCGCTGGATGTCGCGGTCATCGGTTGCGTGGTCAACGGGCCGGGTGAAGCCAAGGAAGCCCATATCGGCTTGACCGGCGGCACGCCAAACCTGATTTACATCGACGGCAAACCGTCGCAGAAACTGACGAATGACAATCTGGTGGATGAGCTCGAACGCTTGATCCGCCAGAAAGCGGCCGAAAAGGTCGAAGCCGACGCTGCTGTTATCGCGCGTGGCTGAGCCCGACTAAAGCGCTGAACGAATTTAAGGATTTATAGTGAGCAAGTCTCTGCAAGCCATACGTGGCATGAACGACATCCTGCCCGATCAGACACCCCTGTGGCGTCATTTCGAGGGCACCGTCTCGCGTCTGCTGGATAACTACGGTTACAAGCAGATCCGCATGCCGATCGTGGAATTCACCGAGCTGTTCAAGCGTTCCATCGGTGAAGTGACCGACATCGTCGAAAAAGAGATGTACACCTTCGACGACCGCAACGGCGACTCCCTGACACTGCGTCCGGAAGGCACGGCTGCCTGCGTACGTGCGGTGCTCGAGCACGGCATCACCGGCGGCGGCCAGGTGCAGAAACTCTGGTACATCGGCCCGATGTTCCGCCACGAACGTCCTCAGAAAGGCCGTTATCGTCAGTTCCACCAGATCGGTGTCGAGGTGTTCAACCTCGACGGTCCGGACATCGATGCCGAGCTGATCGTGCTGACCTGGCGCCTGTGGGGCGAGCTGGGCATCCGTGATGCGGTCAAGCTTGAACTCAACAGCCTGGGCACCAGCGAGTCTCGCGGTCGTTATCGCGAAGCGCTGGTCGAATACCTTTCGGCTCGCCTGGACCAATTGGACGAAGACAGCCAACGCCGTCTGAAGACCAACCCGCTGCGGGTTCTGGACACCAAGAACGCCGACACTCAAGCAGTCCTGGTCGACGCGCCGAAAATGGCCGACTACCTGGACGAAGAATCCCGCGTGCACTTCGAGGGCCTGAAGGCTCGCCTGGACGCCGCCGGTATTCCTTATGTGATCAACCCGAAGCTGGTTCGCGGGCTGGATTACTACAGCAAGACCGTTTTCGAATGGGTCACCGACAAGTTGGGCGCCCAGGGCACCGTATGTGCCGGTGGACGTTACGACGGTCTGGTGGAGCAGATGGGCGGCAAGCCGACCCCGGGCGTAGGTTTCGCCATGGGTATCGAACGCCTGGTGCTGCTGCTTGAAACCCTGGAGCAGATCCCGCAAGAAATCTCCCGTCAGGTCGATGTCTACCTGTGCGCCTTCGGTGAGGCCGCCGAACTGGCTGCCCTGACGTTGAGCGAGAAGGTGCGTGATCAGTTGCCAAACCTGCGCCTGCAGATCAATGCCGGTGCCGGCAGCTTCAAAAGCCAGTTCAAGAAGGCCGACAAGAGCGGTGCGCTGTACGCGCTGATCCTCGGCGACGATGAAATGGCCCAGCAAGTGGTAGGTTTCAAACCCCTGCGTGGCCAGGGCGAACAACAAAGCATTGCCTGGGATGCGCTTGCTGCACACCTGGCCACCTGCGTCGTGCAGGGTTGAAGCTGTCAAACAGCCGAATTAGCGATTAAGGAGTATTGGGGTGTCGAGTACCGAAGACGAACAGCTGGCGGATTTGAAGGACTGGTGGACACGCAACGGCAAGCCCCTGGTCACTGGCGGCCTGTTGGCGCTGGTCATCGTGTTCGGCTGGCAGGCCTTTCACAAGTATCAGAGCAATCAGTCGCAAAGCGCCTCGATTCTCTATCAGCAACTGCTGGAAACCACGCTGACGCCTGACGGCAAGCCTGACGCTGCCCGTGTTTCGGATCTGGCCGGCAAGCTTAAAAGCGAGTTCGGCGGCACCGCTTATGCGCAGTACGGCAGCCTGTTCGTGGCGAAAGTCGCGGTCGACAGCGGCAAGCTGGACGATGCTGGCACCGAACTGAAAGCCATCGTCGACAAACCGGCAAACCCGGCGCTGGGCGAAATCGCCCGTCAGCGTCTGGCGCAGGTACTGTCCGCGCAGAACAAGGCCGATGAAGCCTTGAAGCTGCTCGAAGGCGACACCGACAAGGCGTTCTTGGCCACTCGCGAAGAACTCAAGGGTGACCTGCTGGTGCAGTTGGGTCGTACCGACGAAGCAAATACGGCGTATCAAAAAGCCAAGGCAGCACTGTCGGATGAAGCGGCAGTCGGTGGCCTACAAATCAAGCTGGACGACCTGGCCAAAGGGGATGCGTGACGTGATTCGTTGGAAACATGCAGCATTGCTGGCTCTGGCCATTTTGGCCACGGGTTGCAGCAGCAACGGCAAAAAAGAATTGCCTCCGGCCGAGTTGACCGACTTCAAGGAAGAAGTGGTTCTGCACAAGCAGTGGAGTCGTTCGATCGGTAACGGTCAGGGCGAAACCTACAACATGCTGGTTCCGGCGATCGACGGCGATACCATTTATGCCGCGGACGTCACTGGTGTGGTGATGGCGATGGATCGCAGCAACGGCGACGTCAAATGGAAGAAGGATCTTGATCTGCCTGTTTCCGGCGCCGTTGGTGTGGGTTACGGTCTGGTCACGTTCGGTACCCTCAAGGGCGAAATCGTTGCCCTGGACGCAATCAACGGTGAAGAGAAATGGCGCGCTCGCGTGTCCAGCGAAGTACTCGCACCGCCGGCCAACAACGGTGACGTGGTTGTGGTCCAGACTCAGGATGACCGTCTGATCGGTCTGGATGCCGCCACTGGCAACCAGCGCTGGTTGTATGACAGCACGCCTGCGGTCCTGACCCTGCGCGGCACCAGTGCGCCGATCGTGACCAACCGCCTCGCGGTGGCTGGCCTGTCGACCGGTAAAGTGGTCGCTCTCGATATTTCCAACGGCGTGCCGGTATGGGAACAACGGGTTGCGATTCCACAGGGTCGTTCGGAACTGGAGCGCGTTGTCGATATCGACGGCGGTCTGCTGTTGTCCGGCGGTACCCTGTACGTTGCCAGCTACCAGGGTCGCGTTGCGGCACTGGACCTGGAAAGCGGTCGTCAGCTCTGGCAGCGTGATGCTTCCAGTTATGCCGGTGTCGCCCAGGGTTTTGGCAACGTCTACGTGAGCCTGTCTTCGGGCACCGTTGAAGGCGTCGACGAACGTTCCACCACAGCCTTGTGGAGCAACGATTCGCTGGCCCGCCGTCAACTGTCGGCTCCGGAAGTGTTCTCCAGCTACGTTGCAGTCGGCGACATGGAAGGCTACCTGCACCTGCTGAGCCAGGTGGACGGTCGTTTTGTCGGCCGCGAACGCATCGACAGCGACGGCCTGCGTGCCCGTCCGCTGGTGGTGGGTGACACGATTTATGTTTATGGCAACAGTGGCAAGCTGGAAGCCCTGACCATTAAGTAAAGGTTTGACTATGCTTGGGGTTGATCCCCAGGCAGCCCCGTAACCACGGGGTTCGCAGCGCCCTCAAGCGCTGCCCCGAGCACCAGCCGCTGCCTCGCAGCGGCTTTTGTATTTTCTGAAATAACGAAGTGGAGAGCCGCATGGTTCCCGTAATCGCCCTGGTGGGCCGACCGAACGTCGGCAAGTCCACCTTGTTCAACCGCCTGACCAGGACTCGTGACGCCATCGTCGGCGACTTGTCCGGTCTGACCCGTGATCGCCAATACGGTGAGGCCAAGTGGCAAGGGCGTTCCTACATTCTGGTCGACACCGGCGGTATCTCCGGTGACGAGCACGGTATGGACGAAAAAATGGCCGAGCAGTCGCTGCTGGCCATTGAAGAAGCGGATGTCGTTCTGTTCCTGGTAGATGCCAAGGCCGGTTTCACCGCCGCCGACCAGATGATCGCCGAGCATTTGCGCAAACGTAACAAGCGTTCTTACGTAGTGGCTAACAAGGTCGACAACATCGACCCTGAAATGGCCCGCGCTGAATTCGCCCCGTTGGGCATGGGCCACGCGATTCCAATCGCCGGTGCTCATGGTCGTGGCATCACCCAGATGCTGGAAATCGCGCTCAGCGACTTCCCGAAAGACGAAGATGAGCAGGAAGAAGGCGAAGAAGAGATCGTTGCCGAAGGCGAGGAAGCCAAGCGCATTCCTGGCCCTAGCGAAAAAGACGGGATCAAGATTGCAATCATCGGCCGCCCGAACGTCGGCAAGTCGACCCTGGTCAACCGCATGCTTGGTGAAGACCGGGTAATCGTCTATGACCAGCCCGGCACCACCCGCGACAGTATCTACATCCCGTTCGAGCGTAACGACGAGAAGTACACGCTGATCGACACCGCCGGTGTGCGCAAGCGCGGCAAGATCCACGAAGAAGTCGAAAAATTCTCCGTGGTCAAAACCCTGCAAGCGATCAAAGACGCCAACGTGGTGATCTTTGTGATGGACGCCCGCGAAGGCGTGGTGGACCACGACCTCAACCTGCTGGGCTTTGCCATTGAGTCGGGTCGTGCGCTGGTCATCGCGATCAACAAGTGGGACGGCATGACGCCAAGCGAGCGCGACTTCGTGAAGGTCGAGCTGCAACGTCGACTGTTCTTCGTTGACTACGCCGACATCCACTTCATCTCGGCGCTGCACGGCACTGGCGTGGGCAACCTCTACGCGTCCGTACAGAACTCGTTCAAGTCCGCGGTCACCCGCTGGCCGACCAACCGCCTGACCCAGATTCTGGAAGATGCGGTTGGTGAGCACGCGCCACCGATGGTCAACAACCGTCGGATCAAGCTGCGTTATGCCCACTTGGGTGGTGCGAACCCGCCGATCATCGTGATTCACGGTAACCAGATCGAGAAGGTGCCGAAGTCGTACGTCCGTTACCTGGAAAACACCTACCGTCGTGTGTTGAAGCTGGTCGGTACGCCGATCCGCATCGAGTTCAAGGGCGGCGAGAACCCGTTCGAAGGCAAAAAGACCACGCTGACCGACCGCCAGGTCAACAAGAAGCGTCGCATGATGTCGCACCACAAGAAAGCCGACAAAAAGCGCCGCGATAAGAAGTAAAAGCAGCTTTAAGTTCCAAGCTGCAAGCTTCAAGTCAAAGCAAAAAGGGTCCTGTGCAGGGCCCTTTTTTGTGCATGATGGTTTGAGGCTTGACCGCTTGCAGCTTGTCGCTTGAAACTTGGAGCTCACCTGCAAGGGGCTACCGATGATCACCAGTAAGCTGCCGAATGTCGGCATCACTATCTTCACTCAGATGTCTCAGCTCGCGGCGCAAACCGGGGCGATCAACCTGTCCCAGGGTTTCCCCGATTTCGATGCGCCGCAGGCCCTGTGCGATGCGGTCGGTCGGCATGTCGCCAATGGCCACAACCAGTATTCGCCGATGACCGGCCTGCCGGCGTTGCGCCAGCAAATCTCGGCCAAGATCGCTCGCAGCTACGGCGTCAACGTGGATGCCGACGATGAAGTGACGGTCACGCCCGGCGCCACCCAGGCGATCTTCTGTGCCATACAGGCGGTTATCCACAGCGGCGACGAAGTGATCGTGTTTGATCCGTGCTACGACAGCTATGAACCGTCGGTGGAGCTGGCCGGTGGCCGTTGCGTGCATGTGCAACTGGGCCTCAACGATTTTGCCATCGACTTTGAAAAGCTCGCGGCGGCGATTACGCCACGCACGAAGATGATCGTTCTCAACGCTCCGCATAACCCAAGTGGCGCACTGATCAGCCGTGCGGAACTGGATCAGCTGGCGGCCTTGATTCGAGACCGCGACATCTACATCGTCAGCGACGAAGTCTACGAACACCTGGTCTTCGACGGCGTGCCTCACGTCAGCGTGCTGAATCACGAAGAGCTGTATCAACGAGCATTCGTGGTCAGTTCCTTTGGCAAGACCTATCACGTCACTGGCTGGAAAACCGGCTACGTGGTTGCACCGCCGGCACTGACGGCGGAGCTGCGCAAAGTGCACCAGTACGTCAGTTTCTGCGGCGTGACACCGTTGCAATATGCCTTGGCCGACTTCATGGCCGAGCATCCGGAACACGTCGAGGAGCTGCCTGGTTTCTACCAGGCCAAGCGTGATTTGTTCTGCGATCTACTGACGCCGTCCCGATTCAGCTTCAAACGGGTGACTGGCACCTATTTCCAGCTGGTTGATTACTCGCAGATCCGCCCGGACCTCAATGACGTCGAAATGGCGTTGTGGATGACCCGCGAACATGGTGTGGCAAGCATTCCGATTTCGGTGTTCTACCAGACCCCGCCCGAAGGCCAGCGCCTGGTGCGACTGTGCTTCGCCAAACGCGAGGAGACCCTGCGTGAAGCAGCGGCAAAACTATGCGTGATTTGAGTGCTCTGCCCAATCTGAATATCGCGCTGATCCAGACCACCCTGGCCTGGCATGACCGCCAGGCCAATCTGGAGCATTTCGAGCAGTTGCTTGAACAGGCTCGCGGCGCTGACCTGATTATCCTGCCGGAGATGTTCACCACCGGTTTTTCCATGGAGTCGCAAACCCTCTGCGAACCGGAAAACGGCCCCACCAGTAAATGGCTGCGGGTTCAGGCTGCCAAGCTCGATGCCGTGATTACCGGCAGCATCATCGTCCAGGCCGCTGACGGCAGCCATCGCAATCGTCTGCTCTGGGCGCGGCCGGACGGGGAAGTGTGGCATTACGACAAGCGCCACCTGTTCCGCATGGCCGGCGAGCATAACCACTACACGCCTGGTGAGCGTCAGGTGCAGTTCGAGCTCAAGGGCTGGCGTGTGCGGCCGCTGATTTGCTACGACCTGCGCTTCCCGGTCTGGAGCCGCGATGCACAAGACACCGACCTGTTGTTGTACACCGCCAACTGGCCGGGTGCCCGGCGCCAGCACTGGAACCGTTTGCTGCCGGCGCGGGCAATTGAAAACCTTTGCTATGTGGCAGCGGTGAATCGCATCGGGACTGACGGTAAAGGGTTTGCCTACACCGGCGACAGTCAGGTACTGGATTTCCAGGGCGAGACATTGCTCAGTGCGGGCGAGGCGGATGGGGTGTTTCAGGTGGTGTTGAATGCTGCGGATCTTCAGGCTTATCGCACGCGTTTTCCAGCGAACCTGGATGCCGATACCTTCGAATTCACCTGAGATTTTCACTGCCTGACCCGGCCTCTTCGCGGGCAAGCCCGCTCCCACAGTTGACCGCTGTGAGCACAGCTTTTGTGCACGCCAAAGTAAATTGTGGGAGCGGGCTTGCCCGCGAAGGGGGCCGGACAGACAGCACAAAAATACGCAGGCAAACAAAAAGGCCCCGAGGTTCGCACCTCGGGGCCTTTTGCTTTGCAGCGAGGGCTTACGCCGCTTTCGCTTCCGGCTGGCTCAGGGAACGGTTCAGCGCGCTGAACAGGGCCTTGAAGCTGGCGGTGGTGATGTTTTCGTCGATACCGACGCCGTGCACCGCACGTTCACCGTTTACGCGCAGTTCAATGTAGGCCGCGGCCTTGGCATTGGTGCCCGCGCCGATCGCGTGTTCGTTGTAGTCCATGATCTCAACCGGAATCGGCAGACCGGCGACCAGCGCTTCCAGGGCGCCGTTGCCCTTGCCGCGCCAGTGCAGGTTGGTTTCGCCCTGGCCTTTGCCCGAGACTTCCACTTCGACGGCGCTGTGACCGTTTTCTTCCTGCAGGCGATGGCTGACCAGCGCGTACGGGGTGTTGGCCTGCAAGTATTCGCTGTGCAGCAAGGCGTGGATCTGCTGGGCGGTCATTTCCAGGCCGAGGCGATCGGTTTCACGCTGTACAACCTGGCTGAACTCAATCTGCATGCGGCGCGGCAAGCTGATGCCGTATTCCTGTTCCAGCAGGTAAGCGATCCCGCCTTTGCCCGACTGGCTGTTGACGCGGATCACCGCCTCGTAGCTGCGGCCGATGTCGGCCGGGTCGATCGGCAAGTACGGCACTTCCCACAACGCGTCCGGTTTCTGCTGGGCGAAGCCCTTGCGGATGGCATCCTGGTGGGAGCCGGAGAACGCGGTGTGAACCAGGTCGCCAACGTAAGGGTGACGTGGATGCACCTGGATCTGGTTGCATTCTTCGACGACTTTGCGCACGCCGTCGATGTCGGAGAAGTCCAGCTCAGGGTGAATGCCCTGGGTGTAGAGGTTCAACGCCACGGTCACGAGGTCGACGTTACCGGTACGCTCGCCGTTACCGAACAGGCAGCCTTCAACGCGGTCGGCGCCGGCCATCAGGCCCAGCTCGGTGGCGGCAACGCCAGTACCACGGTCGTTGTGGGTGTGCAGGCTGATGATCACGCTGTCACGACGGTTGATGTGACGGCCGAACCATTCGATCTGGTCGGCATAGATGTTCGGGGTCGCGCATTCCACGGTGGCTGGCAGGTTGAGAATCACCTTGTGCTCAGGCGTCGGGTTCCAGACTTCGATCACGGCGTCACAGACTTCCTTGGCGAACTCGAGCTCGGTCGCGCTGAAGGTTTCCGGCGAGTACTCGAAGGTCCACTGGGTGTCCGGCTGCTGGGCAGCGTATTTGACGAACAGCTTGGCGGCGTTCACGGCGATGGCCTTGATCCCGTCCTTGTCCTGGTTGAAGACAATGCGGCGGAAGGAAGGGGAGGTCGCGTTGTACAGGTGAACGATGGCTTTCTTCGCCCCGCGCAGGGATTCGAAGGTGCGCTCGATCAAGTCTTCACGGCCCTGGGTCAGCACCTGGATGGTGGTGTCGTCCGGGATGTGGTTGCCTTCGATCAGGGTACGTACGAAGTCGAAGTCGGTTTGCGAAGCGGCCGGGAAGGAGGCTTCGATTTCTTTCACGCCGACCTGCACCAGGGTTTTCCAGAAACGCAGCTTCTTGACCGCGTCCATGGGTTCGATCAATGACTGGTTGCCGTCACGAAGGTCGGAACTGCACCAGATCGGCGCGGCGGTGATGGTCTTCGATGGCCAGGTACGGTCCGGGATGTCGATGGTCGGGAACGCGCGGTATTTCGAAGACGGGTCTTTGAGCATGCTCATCGGGAAATCCTTATTGTGTGGGCCGAAAAAAGGCGGCCTGCCGGTAGATCAAATGTTCTTGGGGAAAAGCGTAGGGCGAGGCACCGCAAATTCAGCCCGGCAGTCGTGCACTGACAAGGCACAGGCTGCGGTGCTGGCGAAGCTGAATGAGGGTGTGAGAGGTTTTCATGTCTTCAACCCTAACCGCCGTTGTGGAGGATGGCAAGCAGTCGAAAAAAATTGAGAGGAATACCCGAAAAAGCGGATTTGTCGCGATTTTATTGTTCGAAATGACGATGATCGTCTGGATGGTTGCGCGAGGTTTGAGCGATGCGCAATCGCAGACTTCAGCGGATGGAGCGTGTCAGTGCAGCTATTCTTAGAGCCTCAACAGGACGACTTGTACGTAGGAGTCAGCCATGAACGAGTCGGATTGGAAGCTATATAGCGCGTTGCGTCCACTGGCCCATGAACGGATGTGTATCCGGATCATGGATGAGGTCGAGCGCACGGTGCTGGATAAAAGCCTGGCGCCTTATGAGCGGATTGAAGCCAGTGAAGAAAGGCTCAAAGCCGGTCAGAAGGAGCTGTATTGGGCGTTTGACGTTTTCAGGCATTCACGCAATGAGGCGCCCGGTCACTTGCTGGGACTGTGCGCGCGTGAGTTGATCACGTCCGAAGAGCTGGCGGGCTTCTCGCAGGAAACCCAGGACGGGATCAAAAAGAGCCTGGCGCACTGGGAAGTCCATGGGATTGAGGATCTGGAGGCGGAATAGCGGCGTCTGTAATGGCCCTATCGCGGGCAAGCCCGCTCCCACATTAGATCTTCAGCGACCACATTATTTGTGGCCACCAAAGATAAAATGTGGGAGCGGGCTTGCCCGCGATAAGGCCATCAGCCTCAACGATTGTTTATGGTTGAAACGCCCCGATAAAAATCGCCGGATCCACCCGCGCATCATTCAGGCTGACGTTCCAGTGCATGTGCGGCCCGGTTGCACGCCCGGTAGAGCCGACTTTGCCAACCACATCGCCACGTGCCAGTGACTGGCCGACCTTCACATCAATCTTCGACATGTGGCAAAACATGCTGATAAAGCCCTGCCCGTGGTCGACAAACACCGTGTTGCCATTGAAGAAATAATTGCCGATCAGAATCACCTTGCCCGCCGCCGGAGTCTTGATCGGTGTGCCCGCGGGCACCGCGAAGTCCAGGCCCGCATGCGGATTGCGCTCCTCACCGTTAAAGAACCGGCGCACCCCGAACTTGCTCGACAGCGGCCCATTGACCGGTTTGTCCAGCAACAGGTTACTTGGGGTATTGGGGCTGAAGCTGCGGTAGGCCTGGATCTGTTCGGCCAGTTCGCCCTCGATGCGCTTGAGATTCTCCGGGTTCGGATTGACCTGCTGCGTGTTTTTCAGGGTGATGTGCTGTTCCGGGTATTTCTTGTTGCCGACCGTGAAGCTCAGATTACGCCCGCCACTGCTGACCTGCTGCGTGCCCGGTTTTACCGTCAACGGCACGCCGACAATCGCCAGCCAATTATTCTTTTCCTTGACCACCAGCACCGGTTTGCCTTGATAACTGGCTTTCGGTGCCTGCGCAGCAGCGCCCAGATCCACCACGGCCACGCCGCCCGGCACCGGCTTGTTCAACAGGCGGGTGATGTAGCTGTCGGCGTGAGCGTTGAAGGTCAGGCACAGCAACAGCAGTGAAGCGAAAAAACGCGGCATCGATTAATCCAGTAAAGAAAGGGTGACAGGCGTCAGGTGGTTGTCTTCGACCCGCACTTGCAACTCGCCGTCACCGAGTTTGGCTTTCAAGCGTTGACCGGTGTGGGTTTGCCCGGCGCTGCGGATCGCATTGCCGCGCTCATCCAGCAAAATGCTGTAGCCACGGGCGAGGGTCGCCAGCGGGCTGACCACTTGCAGCGTCTGCACCTGGCTTTGCAGTTGCAGGCGACGGGACTTGAGCCCTTCTCGCATGGCTCGGGGTAGGCGTTCGGCAAAGTTGTCGAGGCGCTGACGCAGCAGCGCCAATTGCCGCCCCGGATGTTGCCCGGCGAGGCGGGTTTCCAGGCGAATCAGTTTTTCCCGGCGGGTGTTGAGGCTGCGTTCGAAAGCGCGGCGCAGGCGCATGTCCAGATCATCCAGACGTTGCGCTTGCTGGCGCAGGCGTTCGCCAGGATGACGCAGGCGGCGGGAGAGGCCTTCCAGGCGCAGCCGATCACGCATCAGGCGGTCACGGATGCGCATCACCAGGCGACGATGCAGGCTTTCGACCCGACGCACCAGGTCGCTGGAGTCCGGGGCGAGCAGTTCGGCGGCGGCCGATGGCGTGGGAGCGCGAACGTCGGCGACGAAGTCACTGATCGACACGTCGGTTTCATGGCCGACGGCGCTGACAATCGGCGTCACGCAGGCATCCACGGCGCGGGCCACGGCTTCTTCGTTGAAACACCAGAGGTCTTCCAGCGAACCGCCGCCCCGGGCCAGGATCAACGCATCGAAACCACGGGCGTCCGCCAGTTTCAGCGCGCGGACAATCTGCGCGGTGGCTTCGCGGCCTTGCACGGCGGTGGGGATCAACGTCAGTTGAACCTGCGGCGCGCGACGGCGGAAGACGCTGATGATGTCGCGAATCACCGCACCCGTCGGCGAACTGATGATGCCGATGCGCTGCGGATGCGCCGGCAGCGGCACTTTTCGTTCGGCGCTGAACAGGCCTTCGGCACTGAGCTTTTCCTTCAAGGCATCGAAGGCCAGGCGCAGGGCGCCGTCACCTGCGGGCTCCACCGTGTCGAGGATCAGTTGATAATCGCCGCGACCTTCGAACAGCGAAACCTTGCCGCGCACCTTCACCGCCAGGCCGTCCTTCAGCGCCTGGCGAACCCGCGCCGCGTTCTGCCGAAACAATGCGCAACGCACCTGGGCGCCGCTGTCCTTGAGGGTGAAGTACACGTGGCCAGACGCCGGGCGGGCGAGGTTGGAGATCTCGCCTTCGACCCAGATATTGCTGAACACGTCTTCGAGCAACACCCGCGCGCGGCCGTTGAGCTGGCTGACAGTCAGGACTTCACGGTCCAGGCCGAGTCTTGCAAAGGGATCTTTAATCATGGGGCGCAGTTTAAAGGCAATCTCTGGCCGAATGCACGATCACTGAGCTGTGTAGGAGCTGTCGAGTGAAACGAGGCTGCGATCTTTTTATTTTTTTAGATCAAAATCAAAAGATCGCAGCCTCGTTTCACTCGACAGCTCCTACAGTGATCACCGGTATTCAAGGAAGACTTGCAGATGAACGTGCTTGAGTTGTTGCACCAATGGCCATTCGGCATGGTGGATTGGTTGGTGATTGGGCTGGGCATCGCCCTGGCCTACATCGTGTTCGGCATCGCCGGCTTTGGCACCGCGCTGGTGGCTGGGCCGATTCTGATTCTGTTCATGCCCTTGTCGAAAATCGTGCCGCTGCTGGTGCTGCTGGATTTCATCGCAGCCTTCGGCAACCTGTTGCCATCGCGACGGGACGTGGCGAAACCCGAGTTGCTGCGACTGCTGCCGTGCATGGCGGTGGGGTGCACGTTGGGCGTGATTTTTCTGCTGAATCTCAAATCCGATTTGTTGCTGCTGTTGATGGGGCTGTTTATCAGTGCCTATGCGATTTACAGCCTGTGGGTCAAAACCCGGCCGACGCAATTGTCTGCTGCTTGGGCGCTGCCGATGGGCACCGTGGGCGGGATGTTCGGGGCGTTGTTTGGCAGTGGCGGCTTTTTATATGCGATCTATCTGAACAGTCGACTGCCCAAGGATTCGGCCCGGGCTACCCAAAGTGCACTGATCAGTTGCAGCACGGTGGTGCGTTTGAGCCTGTTTGCCGTCGCCGGGGTGTATGCCGAGCTACCCTTGTTGGTATTGGCGTTGTGTTTGTTGCCAGCGATGGCGGTGGGGCTGTGGATCGGCCGGCAGTTGACCATGAGATTGTCACGGGAGGCCTTCGTGCGGCTGGTGACCTGGTTGGTATTGGCCAGCGGGATTGCCTTGATCGGACGTTACTTGAGTACTTGACCGGATTTCGTCAGGGATTAAGCTGCCGGCCGTCCTGACGCCTTCGCGGGCAAGCCCGCTCCCACATTGGATCTTCTGGGATCACATCATTTGTGGCCGCCAAAGATAAAATGTGGGAGCGGGCTTGCCCGCGAAGGCGCCAATTGGCGCGCAGCAGGAACATCCATTTTGACGCAGTAGGCTTGCACCATGAATTCGCAAAGCATCATCGTCCCGAAAATCTCCACGCTGCCGGTTCACGAACCCCGGGCCCGGGCCGTCGTGCGGTGGCTGGTGCGCAAGAACATCGTCAAGGAAGAGCTGACCACGTGCGGTCGTACCGGTAACCGCATGGCCCACGCCATTGCCGAGGGGGCCCGCGCCGTGGTGTTGCACCCGGAGGCGCTGCCGTTCGGCGAGCCGATCAATGGCCTGGAGATCATCACCAAACGCTGCATCTATACACCCGCCAAGGGGTTCCTCAGCGAGGCTGGCTGCGCCGAGTGCCGCAAGGAAATCGGTGAGGCGTTGTTCGAAAGCCTGGAAGACTGGATGCCAGGACGCACGGATAATTTCACCTGCCCCGAGTGCGGGCATGAAGATGACATCAACGGGTTTCTTTTCCTGCAGGAATGCGGCTTTTCCAACCTGGGGTTCATCTTTAACAACTGGGCCGAGGCCGGGTTCAAACAGAGTTTTATCGACGAGTTTGCCGACTGGCTTGATCAGCCCGTGAGTTGGGTGAAAGTCGAGTTGTAGGAAGTGACAATCCCCGTATATCAGTAATGCTAATAATAGACAGAGTTTTACATTGAACCCGAGGGGGTGTCTGACTATAATGGCGCGCTTCCATTTTCCCGCTCGGGAGCCCCCGCGATGCTGCGTATCAGCCAAGAAGCTCTGACATTCGACGACATTCTCCTAGTGCCTGGTTATTCCGAGGTGCTTCCTAACGAAGTCAGTCTCAAAACCCGCCTAACCCGTGGCATCGAGCTGAATATTCCTCTGGTTTCTGCCGCCATGGACACCGTTACTGAAGCCCGTCTGGCAATCGCCATGGCTCAGGAAGGTGGCATCGGTATCATCCACAAGAACATGACCATCGAGCAGCAAGCTGCCGAAGTGCGCAAGGTCAAGCGTTACGAAGCAGGCGTGGTCAAGGACCCGATCACTATCGAGGCCGACGCCACGGTTCGTGAACTGTTCGAACTGACCCGCATGCACAACATCTCCGGTGTACCGGTATTGCACGATGGCGACCTGGTCGGCATCGTCACTTCCCGTGACGTGCGCTTCGAAAACCGTCTGGACGCCACCGTCCGTGAAGTGATGACGCCTAAAGAGCGTCTGGTCACGGTCAAGGAAGGCGCCGACAAGAACGACGTCCGCGAGCTGTTGCACAAGCACCGCATTGAACGCGTCCTGATCGTCGACGACAAATTCGCCCTCAAAGGCATGATGACCGTCAACGACATCGAAAAAGCCAAGGCTTACCCGCTGGCCAGCAAGGATGATCAAGGTCGTCTGCGCGTAGGTGCTGCGGTCGGCACCGGTAAAGACACCGGTGACCGCGTCGCGGCCCTGGTCAATGCCGGCGTTGACGTGGTGGTGGTCGACACCGCACACGGTCACTCCAAAGGCGTGATCGACCGCGTTCGCTGGGTCAAACAGAATTTCCCTGAAGTGCAGGTCATCGGTGGCAACATCGCTACCGGCGCTGCCGCCAAGGCTTTGGCCGAAGCTGGCGCCGATGCAGTCAAGGTCGGTATCGGCCCTGGCTCGATCTGCACCACCCGGATCGTCGCCGGTGTCGGCGTCCCGCAAATCAGTGCCATCGCCAACGTCGCCGCTGCCCTTGAAGGCACAGGCGTGCCGTTGATCGCCGACGGCGGCATCCGTTTCTCCGGTGACCTGTCCAAGGCCATCGTAGCCGGTGCTTCCTGCGTGATGATGGGCTCGATGTTCGCCGGTACTGAAGAAGCGCCGGGCGAGATCGAACTGTTCCAGGGCCGTTCGTACAAGGCTTATCGCGGCATGGGTTCGCTGGGCGCCATGTCCCAGGCTCAAGGTTCTTCCGATCGTTACTTCCAGGACTCCTCGGCAGGAGCCGAGAAGCTCGTACCGGAAGGCATCGAAGGCCGTGTGCCATACAAAGGCAGCCTGAGCGCCATCATTCATCAACTGATGGGTGGCCTGCGTTCCTCGATGGGTTACACCGGCAGTGCCGACATCGAAGAAATGCGCACCAAGCCTGAGTTCGTGCGGATCACCGGCGCTGGCATGGCCGAGTCCCACGTTCACGACGTGCAGATCACCAAAGAAGCGCCAAACTACCGAGTCGGCTGATGCCGACAGCTAAAAGCCACAAGCTATAAGCTGCAAGCGGTACTGCATTCATGCATCTACCGCGCAGCTTCCGATAACTTGCAGCTTGCAGCTTGAAGCTTGCAACTGCTTTTCAGAGCTCTCCCATGGCCCTCGACATTCACGCTCACCGCATCCTGATCCTCGACTTCGGTTCCCAGTACACCCAGCTGATTGCCCGCCGCGTGCGTGAAATCGGTGTGTACTGCGAACTGCATCCGTTCGACATGGATGAAGAAGCGATTCGCGAATTCGCTCCAAAAGGCGTCATTCTCGCCGGCGGCCCCGAGTCCGTGCACGAAGCCAACAGCCCTCGTTGCCCGCAAGCGGTGTTTGACCTGGGCGTGCCGGTCTTCGGTATCTGCTACGGCATGCAAACCATGGCCGAACAACTGGGCGGCAAGGTTGAAGGCTCCGATCTGCGTGAGTTCGGTTACGCCCGTGTCGACGTGGTCGGCAAGAGCCGCCTGCTCGACGGCATCGAAGACCATATCGACGCCGACGGCCTGTTCGGCCTCGACGTATGGATGAGCCACGGTGACAAAGTCACCAAGATGCCGCAGGAATTCCACATCCTGGCCAGCACCCCGAGCTGCCCGATTGCCGGCATGTTCGACGATGCTCGCGGCTACTACGGCGTGCAGTTCCACCCGGAAGTGACCCACACCAAGCAGGGCGGTCGCATCCTGTCGCGCTTCATCCTCGACATCTGCGGCTGTGAAGCCCTGTGGACGCCGTCGAAGATTGCTGAAGACGCCATTGCCAACATTCGCGCCCAGGTCGGCACCGACAACGTACTGCTCGGCTTGTCCGGCGGCGTTGACTCCTCGGTAGTTGCCGCGCTGCTGCACAAAGCCATCGGCGACCAACTGACCTGCGTCTTCGTCGACAACGGCCTGCTGCGTCTGCACGAAGGCGAGCAAGTGATGGCCATGTTCGCCGAGAACATGGGCGTCAAAGTGATCCGCGCCAACGCCGAAGAGCAGTTCCTGAACAACCTGGCCGGCGAGTCCGACCCAGAGAAAAAACGCAAGATCATCGGTCGTACCTTCATCGACGTGTTCGATGCCCAGTCCAACAAACTGGACAACATCAAGTACCTCGCCCAAGGCACTATCTACCCGGACGTGATCGAGTCGGCTGGCGCCAAAAGCGGCAAGGCTCATGTGATCAAGTCGCACCACAACGTGGGCGGCCTGCCGGAAGAAATGAACCTCAAGCTGGTTGAACCCCTGCGCGAGCTGTTCAAGGACGAAGTCCGTCGTCTGGGCCTGGAACTCGGCCTGCCGTACGACATGGTCTACCGTCACCCGTTCCCGGGCCCGGGCCTGGGCGTGCGGATCCTTGGTGAAGTGAAGAAGGAATACGCCGACCTGCTGCGTCGTGCCGACCACATCTTCATCGAAGAACTGCGCAAGGCCGACTGGTACCACAAGGTCAGCCAGGCATTCGTGGTGTTCCAGCCGGTCAAATCGGTTGGCGTGGTTGGCGATGGCCGTCGTTACGCCTGGGTAGTTGCCCTGCGTGCCGTTGAAACCATCGACTTCATGACCGCGCGTTGGGCACACCTGCCTTACGAACTGCTGGAAACCGTCAGCGGCCGGATCATCAACGAAATCGAAGGCATCTCCCGCGTCACTTACGACGTGTCGAGCAAGCCGCCAGCGACGATTGAGTGGGAATAATCCCGCCCTGACGGATCGTCCGTAACACCAGAAAAGCCCCGTGAACGCGAGTTCACGGGGCTTTTTGCGTATCAGGAGCCGGCCAGTCTGACCGGTCTCAGGCCAATGAGCCTTAACGCTGTCGAAAGGTCCGTGATGCTGGGGAAACGTCGGCCGCTCAGGGACGGCCAGCTTGGCCGCTCAATGTAGAACGAACCGGAGTCGCGCTGGATCACTGTGCGAACGATGGTGCCGTCGCTGCTGCGGTGAATGAGCGTGGCCGTGTTATCGATGTTCATCACCACACAATCTCCTGTATTGCGCAGACCTTTTTCCAGTGTTTCAGCCAGCACAACACTGGGCGGTGTATCCAGTTGCAGACGCAGATCGCCTTTGACGCTGGCCAGCGGCCGGCCGAAGTTATCGGTAGGAATGCGTCCCGGGTCCACTTCGATGCCTCGTGCCGTACCGGCGTCGGTGCTTTCTATGCGCAAACTGATGCCGCCCTCCAGTTCGCTGACACCGGGCACGCCGCCCCATGTGCTGGCGTGACTGTCGCCCATTAGCGCGACCCAGCGATGAGCACCTCGGGCAGCCTGGTCGGCGCTGATGACCTGGTGGGCAAAGAAATTCATCATCCTTTGCCGGAAATCGTCTTCGACACCGTTCATTCCCGTGCTCCGGTAGCTGGCCATGCAATCTATGGCCTGTACCCGGATATGGTTTCGGCGGGCCGCCTTGACCACTTCCATAAAGGTGAACTGACCGCTGGGGTCGGTGCCGTGCCCTTGATCCAGAATTTTCAGGTAGTTCTCGAGATTTTCGGACATCGTTCCCGTTCGATTGAACACATCCAGATCAGCCTGATGAAAGTCGGTCAGCAAGTGCTCCATGTAGAGCGTCTTGATCTTTTGCTTGCTCATCACCTCCATGTTTTCGATCAGGAACTGTTTGCTGGCGACACTTGAATGGTTCTCACCGACCACCAGCCCTGATACCAGGCGAAACAGCTTCTTGATGATGTCTTTGTAGGGCAGACGCGCTGGCAGAGTAGGGATTTCGGGCCTGGCCGGAAGGGTGTTTGATTCGAAGAATGCTGTGGCGTCGCGGTACAGGGTTTGACGCATGGCCTTGAAGTCGGCAACGGGATTGCTGCCGTCAGGTTTGGGCAGGCTGGCGGTGTAGTCTTTGAGGTCGTATTTGTTTCCTCCCCCTTGGGCAAGGTTTTTGAGCTGTTCGCGCGAGGCCTGCGGTATATCGTATGCGCTGGGCGGGCTGTCGATGTCAGGCAGTGAGGTGCTGTCACGGCCCCACGGCCATAATCCGTCGAACTTGCCGCCACCGAACAGACCCGGACGGTTGATGGGCTGCCATTCTCCCGCCGAATCCAGTCGAACCGGCAGGCTGCGATAAAACGAATAGGGGTTGGCCGGGTCGATGATGACCCAGGTTTTCAGTGCCTCTGCGTAGCGTACAAGGTAGTAGCTGTCGTTGATCAGCACATAGCTGCCGCCGTTTGCTGGCTGATAAATGCCGGCGAATTTTCCTTCGTCGCTGACGGGCGACAAGCCATCCAGCACTTCATTGGTTTCAAAGGATGACAGCAGCTCCGCTCCTTGTTCGGCGTACGCTGGACCGGGGGCGAATCGGGCGATGGGTGGGAGGCCTGAAGGGCTGGTGGGTCGTTCATTGACAGGTTCAGTGACGGGGTCTTGTGGACTGAAGGTTTCGCTGGCTTCACTGACTTCGGCGAGCTCCGTTGCCCCGCGCAAAAAAGGCAGGTTGAACAGGGTTTCGATACCGCTGGAGATGGCGCCCACGACCCCCGCCTTGCGCTCGGCCTTGGTACTGCCATTGATTGCCTGGTCAATGTTCAAACCCATATCGGCAATGCCGGCGCCAACGGCGGCCAGCGCCACGGGCCATCCAAGTCCCGCCATCGAACTGAAGAGGTGGACGAACGCGTTCAAATAGCCGATCCACATTTTTTTTCGCAGTTGTCCGTTGGAGTGCAGGGACAGGTCCGCATCGCTGTACATGCGCGCCTTCACCGAGTCGCGCAACCAGCTGAAAACATCGCCGGTGATCGGCTCGGCGTTTTGATTGATCAGGTGATGGTCGTAGGCGCCCCACGTTGTATAGAGCAGATCGATCGTAGCGTTCAAGCCGATTTTGCCGTCGTCCTGCAGTTGGGCGGACAACGGGAAATGGCTCATGAATCGCGCCCGATTCTCTGCATAGTTGTTTTGCAGCAACAGCCACCAATGGAAGTCGAGCAGGGTGGTAAAGATGTGGAACGTCTGGGTTTCACCCGGTGTGTAAAGGATGTTCACGCCGTTGCGATCGGTGATGCACAGGATATCGGTCGCCTGATAACCGCCGATATCCAGTGCACACACGCGTAATCCGTCCACGGTCGGTGCCTGCGCTCGCAGCATGTCGAGGCTGACCGGCCAGCTCACATTGCCGGCCACGGCTTTGATCACGGTCTTGAGGTTTTCATTGTTCAGTCGGGCGCCGTCGTGTTCGTCCAGTGCCCGCACCAGGAAGTTGAGTTTGGCCAGGGTCCGAAAATCGTCCGAATGGAGTGGCCAGAAGCGCTCCATTTTTTCTCGGTAGGATTGAGCGAAATTGAGGGCCCAGAAGTCCTTCAGAACATCCCTTGGGTACATCCTGATTTCGTTGGTTTCGTTGAAAATGGAGGCGTGAGGACCTTCGTTGTAGAAGCCGCCGTCGCCATCCGGCATGCCAGGGTCTTCCTGATCGCTGAGGCGGAATCGCTGGACCACCAGTTGCGGCAAGGTCAGCGACTCGCAAGGCTTCGGATAACGTTCCCAGCCGAGAAAAGCCTTGGGGCTGCTGACCGATACGTTATCGAAGCGGTGCCACCAGACCTTGTCCGGGTCGATGCCTTTGATTCCGTGTTTGTCGAGTATGCCCTTTGCGACTTCATAGGCCATCGCATGCATGTCGGGGCAGGCCTCGGTAAAAGGCAGCACCAGTGCTTTCAGGGATTGCTCGTCCGTGGGATTCGGCAAAAGGGATGGCGCAACTGATTCAGGTAAGTTCATTTCTCGCTCCTTGAGAAAATGGGGCGGTGAGGATCGCCCATTTGCTCAGGAGGAGTGCACTACATAGATATGCCCAAACGCGATGCGCGACCGTGTAGGGTCAGCGACGCAGTGCGGTCATCGTCGCGCAGCCCTTACTGTTTCTCATCCGCAGGTGTATCGTATTCGCCTTTTGCAGGCCCTCGGGCCTGTCGCTGATACGTGAGGTAGTTGAGTTCATGTCCTTTACCCGTCGACAAATACTCGGTGGTCTGGCCGGTCTTGTGGTGGTTGGCGTGGGAGCCGGTGGCGCGTCGCGCTACTGGTTGGGCAAGATGGCCGACGCTGACGCCGGCCATGACTATGAGCTGATCGCCGCGCCGCTGGACGTCGAGTTGGTCGCCGGGCACAAGACTCAAGCCTGGGCGTTCGGTCCGTCGGCGCCTGGCACCGAGTTGCGCGTGCGTCAGGGCGAATGGCTGCGGGTGCGGTTCATCAACCACCTGCCGGTGGCGACCACCATCCACTGGCATGGCATCCGCCTGCCGCTGGAAATGGACGGCGTGCCGTACGTTTCGCAATTGCCGGTGCTCCCGGGCGAATACTTCGACTACAAATTCCGCGTGCCCGACGCTGGCAGCTACTGGTATCACCCGCACGTGAACAGCAGCGAAGAGCTTGGCCGCGGCCTGGTCGGCCCGCTGATCATCGAAGAGCGCGAGCCCACCGGTTTCAAGTACGAGAAAACCCTGAGTCTCAAGAGCTGGCACGTCGATGAAGAGGGCGCTTTCGTGGCCTTCAGCGTTCCTCGCGAAGCCGCCCGTGGTGGCACCGCCGGGCGCCTGTCGACCATCAACGGTGAGTCGCAAGCGGTGATCGAGTTGCCCGCCGGGCAAATCACCCGCGTGCGTTTGCTCAACCTCGATAACACGCTGACGTATCGCCTCAACATTCCCGGCGTCGAAGCGCAGATCTACGCGCTGGACGGCAACCCGATCGAACCGCGCCCGTTGGGCAAGGAATACTGGCTGGGCCCGGGCATGCGGATTTGTCTGGCGATCAAGGCGCCGCCGGCCGGTGAGGAGTTGTCCCTGCGCAACGGCCCGGTTCGCCTGGGCACGTTTCGTTCGGTGGCGAACACCGATGCTCCCACCGTGTGGCCGCCCGCGCTGCCCGCCAACCCGGTGGCCGAGCCGGACCTGGCCAATGCCGAGAAACTCAACTTCAATTTCGAATGGGTGGGCTCGGTCTCGGTGAACGTCGACAACGGCAAGCCACCCAGCTTGTGGCAGATTAACGGCAAGGCCTGGGACATCACCGACAAGACCTGCGCCGACCGCCCGATTGCCAAGCTCGAGAAGGGCAAGAGCTACATTTTCGAATTGAAGAACATGACTCAATATCAGCACCCGATTCACCTGCATGGCATGAGCTTCAAAGTCATCGCCTCGAATAGGCACAAGGTCATTCCGTATTTCACCGACACTTACTTGCTGGGCAAGAACGAGCGTGCGCAAGTGGCCTTGGTGGCGGATAACCCGGGGGTGTGGATGTTCCATTGCCATGTGATCGACCACATGGAAACCGGCCTGATGGCCGCGATCGAGGTGGCCTGATGCGTCAGATTCGTCCCGCCGCAATCATTGACCGCAGTCGCGACCGTGACTTCATGCGCGAAGCCCTGTCCCTCGCGGCTCAGGGTGCAACCCTTGGCGAAGTACCGGTCGGCGCGGTGCTGGTGCAGGACGGTGAAATCATCGGACGCGGCTTCAATTGTCCGATCAGCCGCCACGACCCGAGTGCCCATGCCGAGATGGTCGCGATCCGTGCTGCGGCGTTGGCGGCCAGCAACTATCGCCTGCCGGGCAGCACGCTCTATGTAACGCTTGAGCCGTGCAGCATGTGCGCCGGGCTGATCGTGCATTCACGGATTGCGCGGGTGGTGTATGGCGCCCTGGAACCGAAAGCCGGGATTGTGCAGAGTCAGGGGCAGTTTTTTACCCAGGGATTTTTGAATCACCGAGTGCTCTATGAAGGCGGGGTGTTGGCTGAGGAGTGTGGGGCGGTGTTGAGCGAGTTCTTCAAGGCTCGGCGCGCGAAACCAGCAGACTGAACCCCAAAACCAATGTGGGGCGAGCCTGCTCGCGATAGCGGTGTGTCAGTCGACATAACTAGTGACTGGCACACTGCTATCGCGAGCAGGCTCGCTCCCACAGGGGATCTCCATTGGGTTGGAGATTGAGGTTCTATTTGCGGGCGACGATGACGGCACGCATCGGCGCCGGCAGTCCTTCAATGGTCTTGCTGTGATCCTCGGGATCAAGGAAGTCACTCAACGACTGATACTTCATCCACTCCGTCCCGCGTTGCTCCTCGACCGTGGTCACGCTCACGTCGACACAGCGAACATCGGTAAACCCGGCACGGCGCAACCATAACTCCAGCGCTGGCACCGACGGCAGGAACCACACATTACGCATCTGCGCATAACGGTCTTCCGGCACCAACACCTGTTGCTGATCACCTTCGATCACCAGCGTTTCCAGGACCAGCTCACCGCCCTTGACCAGGCAATCTTTCAGCGCCAGCAAGTGCTCGATCGGCGAGCGACGGTGATAGAACACGCCCATGGAAAACACGGTGTCGAAGCCTTCCATGTTCGGCGGCAGGTCTTCGAACGGGAATGGCAGGTGCCAGGCGTTGGGCTCGGACAGATAACGTTGCACGGCCTGGAACTGGCAGAAGAACAGCCAGTTCGGATCGACACCAATCACGCTGTCGGCCCCGGCGCCGAGCATGCGCCACATGTAGTAGCCATTGCCGCAGCCGACATCGAGGATGCGTTTGCCCTTGAGGTCCAGATGCGGCGCGACCCGCGACCACTTCCAGTCCGAGCGCCATTCGGTGTCGACGTGCACGCCAAACAGGTCGAACGGCCCTTTGCGCCACGGCGACAGCCCCATCAGCGCCGTGCGCATTTGCGCACGGGTTTCGTCATCGCAATCGGTGTCCAGCGTCAGGCCATTGAGCAGGTCGACTTCACTCGGCTGGATCTTTGGCAAGGCGTCCAGCGCACTTTGCCAACGTTCCAGGTCGCCGTGACCCTTCTCCATTTTCTTGTCGAGTTGCGCTTGCAGGGTGTTGGCCCATTCGGCCAGCGGGGTGCCAGACAGACGGCGGGCGAGAGGGGACAGATCAATCATGGCAAGGCAATCAACGAGGCAAAGTTAAGACACTGGAACCACGGCACGACTTTCGAGAACCCGGCCGCCATCAGGCGTTCGCGGTGTTCTTCGAGACTGTCGGGCTTCATGACGTTTTCGATGGCGCTGCGTTTCTGGGCGATTTCCAGTTCGCTGTAGCCGTTGGCGCGCTTGAACGCGACGTGCAGATCGGTGAGCAGCGCATGTTCTTCAGGATCGTTGAAGCGCAGTTTCTCCGACAGAATCAGCGCGCCGCCGGGCAGCAGCGATTGGCGGATGCGCGAGAGCAGGGCGGTGCGCTGGTCCGGGGCGATGAATTGCAGGGTGAAATTCAGCGCCACCACCGAAGCGGGCTGGAACTCAAGGGCGAGGATGTCGCCTTCGATCACTTCCACCGGCAGCAACTCCTGGAACATCGAGTCCTGACCGTTGAGGTATTCGCGGCAACGCTCGACCATCGCTGCGGAGTTATCCACAGCAATAACTCGGCAACCATCGGTGCGCACGTGGCGACGCAATGCTTGAGTCACGGCCCCCAATGACGAGCCGAGGTCGTAGAGCACGCTGTTGGGTTGGGCAAATTGCGCAGCGAGCACGCCGAGGTTTTCAACGATGGTCGGATAACCCGGCACCGAGCGCTTGATCATGTCCGGGAACACCCGCACCACGTCCTCGTTAAAGGCGAAGTCGGGCACCTGGGCCAGAGGCTGGGCGAAAAGGCGATCGGGTTCTTTGCTCACGGCGGTTCCAGCAGCTTCGGTTGAAAAGGCCGGCATTTTAGCCAAATTGACGAGGGGATGCGCGGGTTGTCTGATAAAGCGCCGGGCAGATCCGGACTCTATGTTTTCAGGGAGACCGTTATCGCGGGCAAGCCCGCTCCCACAGGATTGCGCTGTACTTGTGGGAGCGGGCTTGCCCGCGATGAACTCAGCGAGGTTTCAGGCCGAACGCCGACGCCGTAATACCCCATTGCCCCACCCAGTAACTGAGGATAATCACGTAGGGCGCCGCCTCGAACGGCACGACAAATCGGCTAATACCAATGACGCTGTCGGAGAACACAAACGCCACCGCACCGGCCGCCGCCAGCAGGGCCGAGCGTTGAGGCACATCGCTGCCCAAGCGAGCCAGCGCGCGCCAGAGCATCGCGCTGATGGCCAAACCGTAAACGATCACCGGAATCAGCAACGGGCCCAGCCCGTGGGAAATCAGGATCCCCAGCAGCACCGCGCCAACTGCCAAAGCCATCACCAATGGCAACAACGCCAACCGCCGGCAATCGCTCAAATAAGCTTTCAGATACGCCAGATGCGCGACCAAAAACGCACCGAGGCCAAACACAAACAAATCCCCCGGCCACGCCAGCAACACATCACCGAGTAAGGAGAAAATCAGTCCAAGGCTGATCCAGCGCCGATAGTCGCTGGGCGGTGCATCGTGCAGCCAGCCGAGCAGGGCCAGCACCGGCAGCGGCTTGACCAGCAGGCATAACAACGTGGCGTGTACGCTCAGCCCATAGAGGAACGTCACCGCACCCATCAGCGCGAGGATCAGCCAACCCATGATCAGTTAACCGAGATCGCGCAGTCGAAGGTTTCCACCGGCAGCACTTCTGGTGCCCAAGGCTGTTGGGAGGTCAGGCGCAGACGACCGTTGCCGGCGGCGAACGCCTGAAAGCGCCAGGTCGAAATGCCGGCACTGCCGACAATCCCGGCGTCTTCGGGATTGCTGTAAACCTCGGGGCTGAGTGCATGCAGCACGCCGCCGGCCGAGTCTTGAATCGCCCAGCGATAACCGGTGGTCGGGTTGCTGGGCAGGGTCACGATCAGGTTTTGCCCGTTGCGCAGTTGCACGGGGCATTCGCTTTGTTTTTCCACGGTCACGTTCTGTTTCGGTTGCGTGGCGCAAGCCGCCAACAGAGAAAGGGCGAGGGGGACGAACAGGCGAGTAGGGGACATGGGGGCAGCGGCTCCGGCGTTCACGACGAACGGCGAGCATAACTGAAGATGAGGCAAAGTGTGACAGCCATACCGTAGGGCTGGCTGGGGGATTTGTGTTGTCAGTGCCGACGTCATCGCGGGCAAGCCCGCTCCCACAGGGATAGTGATGAACCTGTGGGAGCGGACTTGCCCGCGATAGCGTCGGTACAGTCGCTACATTTCTGTCAGAACAAAATCTTCGCCACATCGGCAAAGCGTTTGGCGAAGTGCACGGTGATCCCTTCCTTCAGATAGTCCGGCAATTCTTCAAAGCTGCCACGGTTCGGCTCCGGCAGGATCAGCTCAAAAATCTTCTGCCGGCGCGCCGCAATGACCTTCTCACGCACCCCGCCAATCGGCAGTACATGCCCGGTCAGCGTCAGTTCACCGGTCATGGCCACGCCTTTTTTCGGCGGCTGGTTGCGAGCGAGTGAGAGCAGGGCGCTGGCCATGGTCACGCCGGCGCTTGGGCCGTCTTTCGGGGTGGCACCTTCCGGAACGTGCAGGTGGACGAAGGCTTCGTCGAAGAACTTCGGATCGCCGCCAAATGACTTCAGGTTCGAGCTGACGTAGCTGTAGGCGATTTCTGCCGACTCTTTCATCACATCGCCCAGTTGCCCGGTGAGTTTGAAGCCTCGGTTCAAGGTGTGGATTCGCGTGGCTTCAATCGGCAGGGTCGCGCCGCCCATGCTGGTCCAGGCCAGGCCGGTGATGACACCGATGCCGGACAACACTTGCTCGTTGCGGAACACTGGATGGCCCAGTGAGGCTTCGAGGTCTTTCGGCCCAAGTTTGATCACCGCGTTCGGTTCATCGATCAGTTTGACCACGGCCTTGCGCACCAGTTTGCCCAGTTGTTTTTCCAACTGACGCACCCCGGCTTCACGGGCGTAGCCGTCGATCAAGGCTTTCAACGCGCTGTCGCTGATGCTCAGGCTGCCTTTGGACACGCCGGCCTTTTCCAGCTGCTTGGGCCACAAGTGGCGCTTGGCGATGGCGATTTTTTCTTCGGTGATGTAACCCGATAGGCGAATCACTTCCATCCGGTCGAGCAACGGGCCGGGAATCGAGTCCAGGGTGTTGGCCGTGCAGATGAACAGCACTTTCGACAGGTCCAGACGCAAGTCCAGGTAGTGGTCGAGGAATTCGACGTTCTGTTCCGGGTCGAGGGTTTCCAGCAACGCCGAGGCTGGGTCGCCTTGGTAGCTTTGGCCCATCTTGTCGATTTCGTCGAGCATGATCACCGGGTTCATCACTTCGACGTCTTTCAACGCGTGGACGAGTTTGCCCGGCTGCGCGCCGATGTAGGTGCGGCGGTGGCCCTTGATCTCGGCTTCGTCACGCATACCGCCGAGGCTGAAGCGATAGAACGGTCGGCCGAGGGATTCGGCGATGGATTTGCCGACGCTGGTTTTACCCACGCCCGGCGGGCCGACCAGCAGCACGATGGAACCGCTGATCTCGCCCTTGTAGGCGCCGACCGCGAGGAATTCGAGGATGCGGTCCTTGATGTCGTCGAGGCCGGCGTGGTGTTTATCCAGCACTTTGCGCGCGTGCTTGAGGTCGAGTTTGTCCTCGCCGTACACGCCCCACGGCACCGAGGTCGCCCAGTCGAGGTAGTTGCGGGTGACCGCGTATTCCGGGGAGCCGGTCTCGAGGATCGACAGTTTGTTCATTTCCTCTTCGATGCGTTTTTGCGCCTGGTTTGGCAATACTTTGCCTTCCAGGCGTTGCTCGAACTGTTCGATGTCGGCGCTGCGGTCGTCCTTGGTCAGGCCCAGCTCTTGCTGGATGACCTTGAGTTGTTCCTTGAGGAAGAATTCGCGCTGATGTTCGCCGATCTTGCGGTTAACTTCGGCTGAGATCTCTTTCTGCAGGCGTGCGACTTCGACTTCCTTGCGCAGCATCGGCAGGACTTTTTCCATGCGCTTGAGCATTGGCACGCAGTCGAGCACTTCTTGCAGTTCGCTGCCGGTGGCCGAGGTCAGTGCTGCGGCGAAGTCGGTCAGCGGCGAGGGATCGTTGGGGCTGAAGCGGTTGAGGTAGTTTTTCAGTTCTTCGCTGTACAGCGGGTTGAGCGGCAGCAGTTCCTTGATCGCATTGATCAGCGCCATGCCGTAGGCCTTGACCTCGTCGGTCGGCTCGGTGGGCTGGTGCGGGTATTCGACTTCGACTAGGTACGGCGGGCGATGGTGTTTGAGCCAGGTGCGGATGCGTACGCGGGTCAGGCCTTGGGCGACGAATTGCAGTTTGCCGTTTTCGCGGCTGGCGTGGTGGACCTTGACCAGGGTGCCGTAGAGCGGCAGGGCCGAGGTGTCGAAATGGCGTGGGTCTTCCTGGGGGGTGTCCATGTAGAACAGGGCCAGGGAGTGGTGGTCGGATTTGCTGACGAGGTCGAGGGTTTCGGCCCAGGGTTCTTCGTTGACGATGACTGGCAGGACTTGGGCCGGGAAGAATGGGCGGTTGTGGATCGGGATGATGTAGACCTTGTCCGGCAGGTTTTGGCCGGGCAGGGCTAGGCCTTTGCTGGTGGCGGGGTGTTCGGCGTTTTCTGGGTCGGCGTATTCGCTCGGGTCTTCGGGGAATTCTTGCTGGTCGCTCATGGGGCACCTGCGCAATGGGGTATGGGTCTTAGATGGGGCGGGTTGGCTGTGGTTTCAATGGCAGGGGATATTTCTGGGTGTGTTCAGGGTTTGGACAGGTGCTGGTGTGACCTGGCTTTCCCGGATGTACCCGATTCCCCCGTAGGAGCTGTCGAGTGCAACGAGGCTGCGATCTTTTGATCTTTTGATCTTTTGATCTTGGCCTTGATCTTGGCCTTGACGGCCTGGTAGCCGATCAGGTTCTTGTTGGCCTGGTGCATATCCGTTGCTGCGGTGATGGCGGCTGGCGGTTTCGCCCTTACGGCGAGTCCCTTTTGGCAAACGCCCCAAAAGGAACCAAAAGGTCTTGCCCCGGCGTCCGGCCCCTCGCTGGGGCTCGGTGTTCCTTCGTTCCGGCATTCATCTGGGGGCATCGCCTCCGGTCTGCTTCGCGACGACCTCCTCTCGATGTGTTCGACTTCGTCGAACGGCGCTACGCGCCTGCCCCCCAGATGAACGCCTCCACTCAGCCTGCCGAAGGGGCGGGTGGATCAAGATCAAAAGCTGCAGGCGAGCTACCGCTCGGCCTATTGAGTGGTGAGGAGCGAAGCGTGTACGCCGATCTATTGTGGGAGCTGGCTTGCCAGCGAAGGCGGCCTGACAGCCGACCAGTCTCTTTCAGGTGTACCCGGTCCACTGTGGGAGCTGGCCTGCCGGCGATGGCACCCCGCCAGCCGACCAGTCTCTTTCAGGTGTACCCGGTCCACTGTGGGAGCTGGCCTGCCAGCGATGGCTGCCTGACAGCCGACCAGTCTCTTGCAGGTGTACCCGGTCCACTGTGGGAGCTGGCCTGCCGGCGATGGCGGCCTGGCAGCCGACCAGTCTCTTTCAGGTGTACCCGGTCCACTGTGGGAGCTGGCCTGCCAGCGATGGCACCCAGACAGCCGACCAGTCTCTTTCTGGTGTACCCGGTCCACTGTGGGAGCTGGCCTGCCAGCGATGGCACCCTGGCAGCCGACCAGTCTCTTTCTGGTGTACCCGGTCCACTGTGGGAGCTGGCCTGCCAGCGATGGCGGCCTGACAGCCGACCAGTCTCTTTCAGGTGTACCCGGTCCACTGTGGGAGCTGGCCTGCCAGCGATGGCACCCCGCCAGCCGACCAATCTCATGCAGGTATGCACCGAACCCTGTGGGAGCTGGCTTGCCAGCGAAGGCGGCCTGCCAGCCGGCCAATCTGTTGCAGATGTACAAAACTTAATTGTGGAAGCGAGCCTGCTCCGGGCGGCGTTCCGACGATGGCGGTGTGTCATTCACATTAATATCGACTGACACGCCGCCATCGCGGGCAAGCCCGACTCCCACAGGGGGATTAGCGGTGTGTTGCGGGTTTTGGCAATTCAACGTTATCCAGCATTCGGTTCACCGCCAGCTCGGCCAGCATCACTATCTGCTGAATCGCCATCGCCGTGTGTCGGTGCGGGCCTTCCAGATAGCCGGCGAAGTCACTTGCCATGACACTGGCCTGGGCCAACGACTCGCAGGTGTGGGCCAGCAGGTCTTCGTCTTTGATGTCCGGCGCAACCAGGAACAGGGTGCTTGGTTTGCGGTTAGCCGGTGATTTGAGGGCGGCGGGGTTGAGGTAGTGGTCCAGCGCGCGTTCGGCGGCGTCGTTGAATTTTTTGGAATCGGCGGATTCGTAGGGGGAAACGTCGTCGGCTTTCGGGGGATTGGGTGTTTCTTTGATCATGGTGAAGCTCCAAATGAAGGTTCGGCTGCCACTTATCGCTGCGACGCGATGTGAAGGAGGCAGCTGTACGCGGGGTCGCAGACCGAGCCATTTGGAAACCCGGCATACCCGAAGGTATCCCGCGCACAGCCACCATAAAGCAACCGACTAACACCGAAGCGCTGTGGTTTGGGGCCGGCGATTATGCACCAAATGAACTGAACGGACTGCGACGCCCGGCCGCTGATTTTGCAGCGACACCCAAAGCCTATCCCTCCGGCTTCCGACACAACAACCGCCAGAACATGTCGGAATCGTCCTCTGAAATATTCATTTCTGTAGGACGTTCGCAGATTTTTTCAGGCCAACCTCGAGCAAATGTGAGAGCAGGCTTGCTCGCGAAGGCTGTTTAACATTCAACATCGAAGTCGTATGGCTGGCGCATCCAGCGGCCACAAAAAAAGGCGACCCCCTCACAGGAGTCGCCTTCGCTTTAACCGCCGCTAATACTTACTCGGACAGTTTGTACGCCATCACGTAGTCACCTTGCTTGGTGCCCAGCGAACCATGGCCGCCGGCCACGACGAGCACGTATTGCTTGCCGTCTTTGCCGGTGTAGGTCATTGGCGTGGTTTGCGCGCCAGCCGGCAGGCGGCCTTCCCACAGTTGCTTGCCGTTTTTCATGTCGTAGGCGCGCAGGTACTGGTCGAGGGTGCCGCTCAGGAAGCCTACGCCACCGGCGGTGGTGAAGGTGCCGCCCAGGCTAGGTACGCCCATGCTCAGCGGGATTGGGACCGGTGAGCTGTCGCGCACGGTGCCGTTTTTGTGTTTCCAGATGATTTTGGTGGTGGTCAGGTCGACCGCTGTCACGTAACCCCAGGCCGGTGCCTGGCATGGCAGGCCCAGAGGCGAGAGCAGGGGTTCGAGGATGACGCCGTATGGCGCGCCTTTGTTCGGCTGCACGCCTTGGGTTTCGCTTTTACGCGGGCCTTGGGCTGCGATTTCGGCGGCCGGGATCAGTTTCGATTTGAACGCCATGTAGTCCGGGTTCATGAAAGCGATCTGACGCACTGGATCAACCGAGATGCCGCCCCAGTCGAACACGCCGAAGTTGCCTGGATAAACGATCGAACCTTGCAGCGATGGCGGCGTGAACGGGCCGTCGTAGCGCATGGATTTGAAGTCGATCCGGCAGATCAGTTGGTCGAATGGCGTCACGCCCCACATGTCGCGCTCTTTGAGGGGCGGCGGCATCAGGTTGAGGTCGGATTTCGGTTGGGTCGGCGAGGTGTGGTCACCTTCGACAGCGCCCTGTGGAACAGGCACTTCGTTGATCGGCACGATCGCTTTACCGGTGCTGCGGTCCAGCACGTAGATGCTGCCTTGCTTGGTGGACGCGAGCACGGCCGGTTTTACACCGTCCGCGGTTTTCAGGTCCATCAGGGTTGGCTGGCCACCGACGTCCATGTCCCACAGGTCGTGGTGCGTGAACTGGAAGTGCCAGCGCACTTTGCCGGTGCCAATGTCGAGGGCGGTCAGGCCGGCAGCGTGCAGTTCCGATTCCGGAGTGCGAGCGCCACCGAACTGGTCGGGGGTCTGGTTGCCCATCGGCAGGTAGAGCATGCCGAGTTTTTCGTCGACGGCGAACATGGACCACATGTTCGGCGAGTTACGGGTGTAGGTTTTGCCTTCGGCAATCGGCGTGGTGTCGTCCGGGTTGCCGCTGTCCCAGTTCCACACCAGTTTGCCGGTGTGCACGTCGAACGCGCGGATCACGCCGCTTGGCTCGTCGGTGGAGACGTTATCGGTGACGTGGCCGCCAATCACTACCAGGTCTTTGGTGACTGCTGGAGGCGAAGTCGAGTAGTAGCCGCCGGCGTTGAAGCCGCCGATGTTGGCGCTCAGGTCGACCTGGCCGTTGTTGCCGAAGTCTTCGCACATCTTGCCGGTGTCGGCGTTCAGGGCGATCAGACGGGTGTCGGCAGTCGGCAGGAAGATCCGGCGTGGGCAGGCGCTGGTGACTGGAGCGCTGGCGCTGCCGGTCGGGCTCTGCTCGGAGGCGTAAGCGGCGTCATCGTGATACGACACGCCACGGCAGGTCATGTGCGCCCAACCCTTGAAGTTCGCCGCGTTCTGCGTGGAGAGCTTCGGATCGAAACGCCAGATTTCTTTGCCGGTGTCCGGGTCCAGCGCGATCACCTTGCTGTGCGGCGTGCAGACATACAGCATGCCGTTGACTTTCAGTGGGGTGTTTTCGGCAGTGGTTTCGCCCGGGTCGTTCGGCCCTGGCAGATCGCCAGTGCGAAAGGTCCAGGCCGGGACCAGTTTGTTCACGTTTTGCGGAGTGATCTGCGCCAGTGGCGAGTAACGATCGCCATGGGCGCTGCGGCCGTAGGAGTTCCAGTCACCGTCGGGCATGGCCGGGGCGGTGTTGGTCATGCCCGGCACGCTGTCGCGGTCCAGTTGGCCTTTGATTTCACCAGGGTTGGTGAACTGGCTGGCCAGTGCGGCAACGCCTGCCAGCACCACGGCGACGCTCAGCGCGCCAGTGCCCATCGGCGCAGGGCCGGTGATCAACAGCGGACGGCGGAACCACGGCAGCAACATGACGATGCCCAGCGCAAACAACATCGCCAGACGTGGCACCAGTTGCCACCAGTCGAGGCCGACTTCCCACAAGGCCCATACCGTACTGGCGAACAGCACCAGTGCGTAGAGGCCCAGCGCAGCGCGGCGGGCCATGATCAGCAGCACGCCGGTCAGCGTCAGGCCGATACCGGCCAGCAAGTAATACAGCGAGCCGCCGAGCATGCTCAGCTTGATCCCGCCTGCCAGCATGGCCAGGCCCATTAGCAGAAGCAGGATGCCGAGCAGGCTCGGCAGCAGACGGCTTCGACTCAAAGCACCATCAGTGCTCATAGTGTGGTTCTCCGTGACGTTTTAAGTAGTCCCGCGCAAGTTCACTGTAGATGACGATCTGGCGTGGGCATGGTTCAGTTATAAAAGTGAAACTTGATGCTTGTGGTGTGGGTTAGAACGATGACTGGATTTTTATCCCGCCAATCAACGCGTCATCGACCTTGTCCACGCCACCGGGGTGGCGGATGTATTGCAGATTGGGGCGCACGGTCAGCCAATTCGTGACGTGCACGCCGTAATAGAGTTCGGCGCTGTATTCGGTGTCCTGCGGCGGCAGGAACGACGGGTCGTCGTAGTCGAAGACTGCGTGGGCCTGATTGGTTGCCTCGGCGTTCTTGCGATAGGCCGGGTTGACGTGAACCCGCGCCAGAGCGAAGCCGATGTCGTCTTTGGCGCGTGCATCGAACAAGCCTTTGTAGACGACGCCGGCCTGGACATAGTTGTCGATGGCGTTGGTCTTCTTGTCGTGCATCGTGCCGTTGGCGAACACGCTCAAGCCGCGCGAGTTGTCGCTGGCACGGCTGGTGATCTGCTGCTGCACACCGAGCCACACGCCGTGTTTGCTCGACGCGCTGCGGTAAGCCTCGCCACTGAGCGCGGCAGGCTGGCCGTTGCTGTCCTTGTAGACATCGGTGGCGTTGGCGCTGCTGTAGTAATAACCGGCGCGGTATTCACCCGGCAGACCATTGAGCTTGGGCGACCACACCAGTTCCACCGGCAGGATCGCGCCCTGGGTGCCGCTGCCGCTGAGTTTGAAGCCGTTGCCGCGATCGAGGTTCGACGGGTTCTGCTCATACGCGCCGATTTGCGCATACAGCTCTGGCGTCAGGTGATATTTGACGCGCATCGCCCACTGGCTGACTGGCCAGTTGTACCAGATGCCACCGACCCAGTTGCCGACCTGGGAGCCGCAGAACGCCAGGTTCTGGAAGTCGCAAGGGAAGCTGTTGAAGTCCTCGCCTTCGCCAAAGCGGCCGACCTTGATATCGAGCTTCTGATCGAAGAATTTCTGCTGATACCACATCTGCGTCAGGCGCCAGGTTTGCCCACGGCCCCAGACTTCCTGGGCCGAGGTGAAACCACCGACGCGCGGATCGTTGATGCGGTCATTGCTGATGTTGTTGCCGTTGCGCTCGGTGACGGTCAGCTGAAATTCAGCCGCATCCCAGCCCAGAATCTTCTGCAAGTCCAGGTGGGTGCCGAGGCCGAACTGATCGCTGTAGCGCGCCGTGCGGTCATGGTCGTAACCACCGTGCAGATTGCTGCCCATTTCGCCGGTGTAATCGACTTTGAAGTCGTAGCCTTTTTCCGAAAGTTCGCTGCGCGTGCCATTCCAGTCGCCGAGCATCCAGGGTGATTGGCTATCAAAGGCTGGCGCGGCCTGGGAGCAGGTGGCGAGGCCCAGCGCGGTGAAACCGCCCATCAGGTTCAGTGCTTTTCGGCTGGCAACAGCGATGCGGACAGCGCTGTCTCGCGAAGTTTGAAAATCAGGCATAAAGGAGAAGTTCTGGGTCTTTTTCTAAGGGAGTGAACTGAACGCGGCAGGAGTAAACGGGGACAGCGGAAGCGTTTCAGCTGGACGGGCGCAAGGATAATGTCCCGTTACAAATAGAGAAAGCGCTTTTAGTGACATGAATTATTTCGTATTTGGTAACAGTCCATGGAAAGATCGCAGCCTCGTTTTACTCGACAGCTCCTACATTGGAATGCGTTCACCTGTAGGAGCTGTCGAGTGAAACGAGGCTGCGATCTTTTCCGTTTCACCTACATTTAACTGACCACGCACAGATCGCTTCCCCCGAACGAAGCCCTCGGCTAAGGTGCGCGGCTTCCCAACCTGACATCGCTCGAAGGCCCGGCATGACCGAACAGAACAACAACCCGCTGCACGGCGTGACGCTGGAGCAAATCCTCAACGTCCTGGTTGAACATTACGAATGGTCGGGGCTGGCCGAGCGCATCGATATCCGCTGCTTCAAGAGCGACCCGAGCATCAAGTCGAGCCTGACGTTCCTGCGTAAAACCCCGTGGGCGCGGGAGAAGGTCGAGCGCTTGTACGTGAAGTTGATGCGCACCAAGCGTCCGGTCTGAACATGCTCAAGCTGTTGGCGCCTGGTGCTGTCGCGAGGCGCCGTGTCGTGGCGGTGGCGGCGGTGCTCGGGTGGGCAGGTTTGAGCATCCAGCTCTACCTGATTCTCTACTCACGCTGGAGTCTGGAAGCCAGTTTGCTGGGCGGGCTGTTGAGTTTTTTCAGTTACTTCACGGTGCTGACCAATACGCTGGTGGCGACCGTCCTGACCTGCGAATGGACGTCCCGCGAATCGGCGGCGCGCCGCTGGTTTTTGCAGCCATGGGTGAGCAGTGGGATTGCCGTCAGCATTGCCGTGGTCGGCTTGGCGTACAGCCTTTTGCTGCGCCATCTGTGGCACCCCGAAGGCTGGCAGTTTCTGGCCGATGAGTTGATGCATGACGTCATGCCGCTGCTGTTTCTGGCGTATTGGTGGTGCTGTGTGCCCAAGGGCACGTTGCGGGTAGGGCATATCGGCCGGTGGGTGATTTACCCGCTGGTGTATTTCGCCTATTCACTGCTGCGTGGGCATGAGTTGGCGGTCTATCCCTATCCATTCATTGATGTGGACAAGCTGGGTTATCCACAGGTGTTTGTGAATGCCGCAGGATTGCTGGCGGGGTTTGTGCTGATCTCATTGCTGGTGATCGGGTTGGATCGGTGGCTTGGGCGTCGTGCAAAGGTTAGTGGTTGATCCATCGCCATCGCGAGCAGGCTCGCGATGGCGCCCTGGAGTCGATCACTCCTCGTCGCTGTCATCCGCGCGCCAGTAGCCGACCGCTTTGACGAATTGCTCGTTCAGGCCGTGCTCATCGAGCAGCACCCGACGGATCTGCCGCGATACTTTGGTCTCGGTGGCCACCCAGGCGTACAGGCTGCCGCCGGGAATTTGCAGTTGCTTGACGGTGCTCAGCAGGTTGTTCCGGCCGCCCTCGCGCAGGACCCAGATCACGTTGACCTGAGCCGGGCTTTCGAGTTTTTGCTGTTCGGCGCCGTTTTCCACTTCGATGACCACCAACGCACGCCGATTGGCCGCCAGGCCTTCGAGACGCCGGGCGATAGCGGGCAGGGCGGTTTCATCGCCGATCAACAAGTAGCTGTCAAACATGTCCGGCACGATCATCGAGCCGCGTGGCCCGCCGATGTGCAGGAACTGGCCAGGTTGGGCCTGCTCGGCCCAGGTCGAGGCAGGGCCGTCACCGTGCAACACAAAGTCGATGTCCAGTTCCAGCGTGTCGAGGTCGTAACGACGTGGCGTGTAATCGCGCATTGCCGGCAGGGGGCCGTTGTCTTTGCCAGCACCGAGCACCAGAGTTTCCAGCGCCGCTTGTTCCGCCGCGTTTTGCGGGAACAGCAGTTTGACGTGGTCGTCCGTGCCGAGGCTGACGAAGCCGGCCAGCTCCGGCCCGCCCAACGTAATCCGGCGCATCCGCGGCGTCAGGTCAACCACCCGCAACACTTGCAGGCGACGGCGTTTGATTTCATGCATGACACGGTGAATGGATTGCACGATCACTTCAGTCATTCAGCTTTCTCCTGAACGGCAGGGCCGTCGACGATGGCTTTGGCGGTGTTGTTGAGCAGGTCGCGCACCCGCAGGATTTCTTCCGGGCTCCAGCGGCCGTGGTGCATCTGCAAGGCGTGACGCAAGTTATGCACAGCCTCGTGGATCTCGGCGGGACGATCATGGCCGCGCAATGAGCGCTTGCTGACCTCGATGCGCATCCGCACGCCGTCCAGCGCAATGGCCTGGTCGGTCAACGACAGACGCCCGGCGTCGGTGATGCTGTAGCGTTTTTTGCCGCCCTCGGCATCGCCCAGGATCATTTCGCTTTCTTCAAGGAAGGTCAGGGTCGGGTAGATCACGCCGGGGCTGGGGCTGTAGGCGCCGTCGAACATGCTTTCGATCTGGCGGATCAGGTCATAGCCGTGGCAAGGCTGCTCGGCGATCAACGCCAGCAGCAGCAGTTTCAGGTCGCCAGGGGCAAATACGCGCGGGCCACGACCGCCGCGTTCGCGGCCGGGGCCAGGACGTTTTTCGAAGCCGTCACGGCCGTCGCCGTGGTCTCGATGGGAATGATGGTCTCTCATTTTTGCGTCTTCTCTCGTCGTGTTTAGATACAACTTAAGATATATCTTATGGCTTAGGCAAGCGTTCTTGACCAACGGTCGCCCTCCTGTCCGCCTTGAACGGCGCTTGAAGACCACGCGCAATGAATGAGGGGTTGATTGCTTTTTTAGAGTAATTGAACTAATTGTAAAGTTAATCTGCTGATTATTAAACGAGTGCCGGTAGTTAAGTAGTACCGGTCTGACGGAGGCTGGGTTAGTTATTATCTGTGTGCTTTTTTAGTTAGAGCTGTGTGTAGTATTTCTCTGAGGGTAAAGAAGTTCTTTTAATGTTTTTTCAACTTTTTTCCTGCGGCTCGAAAGTCGTTGTTACTACATGTTCTTAGGAAGTTACGTACTTACTTTCTCGAGGGATTTGACGATCATTCTCTGGCGTCGAAAGTTAAGCGAAATCGCCATCTTCGTGTTGAGTGGTATTCGCGTTTCAAGACTTTTTTCGGCCCAATCCTTTGAATAGACAGGTACTTAACAATGTTCAAGAAGCTTGCAATCACCGTTCCGATGACCCTCTTGGCCCTGAGTTCCTCGGTGGCGTTCGCTGCGGACGAAATACGCTCGTCCATCAACATCAGCGCTAATATCCCCACCTGGGAATTCCACGCCCAACCGGTGAATCCTGACTTCGGTAAAGATGAAAAAATGGCCTGGAACGTGATAACCGAGAGCTTGGCCCCGCTGCGTGCGACTTACGATATTCGCCACTCTCTCGGTTCGGTCAATGCTTATGTAAGGTGGTCCGCAACACCTGCAAAACGGCGCCAACTTCATCCCGCTGACCTACGTCTTCAACGGCGTAACCTTGACCGGTGCTTCTCAAGAAGTGGTCGGCGATACCGAATCAAACGTGGGCATGCGAGCTGATCTGGTGATTAGCGCCGCCCTGCCCGGGACCAGACAGACAGGTCTCTACACGGCCAATCCAGTCGTGATCTTCGATGCCGTTCCGCGCATCTAAGTCAGCCATGACTTAAGGCTCGGCCTTATTCGTTAACACTCACCGGTCGATGGGTAATCACTGCCTGTCGATCGGGTTTCAACGCACTTATCTTCAGAGTATCCCGTTCATGTTCCCGATGACTCCCATCGCGACGGCGCTTGCCCTATGTTTTTGTGCAACCGCCCTGGCCGCGCCAGCGGACAACGGCCACACACCTCGAAGTTTGCTTGCGCAAGCCAAGGGGTTACCGAGCGAGTTCGAAGAGCACTTCTTTGATGTGCCGCTGGCGGTGCGCGTGGAACTTGATCAACAGTTTCTCGGTGAAGCGATGGTCGTGTTGACCCGCGACGATCGAATCACCTTAGTTGACTTCAATGATGTCAGCGACAGCACAATCAAGCCCAGCGAACGCGAGATCTGGGCCAACCATCTGAAACAAGGCGTGGCGCTGGGCGCCTGCCAAGCCAACTGCCCCGAACAACTGTTGGCCGTGCACTACAGCCTCGAAAACTCGCTGGTGTCGATTCTCACGGAGAACGCGGAACGGGACGATCAGGCGCAGCAGTATTACAACCTGCCCGAAGGTGGCAGCACTGGCTTGATCGTGCGCAACCAATTGAACCTCAATGGCGGCCAGAACCAGGACCTCGGTGGTCGTTACGGTCTGGAAGCCAGCAGCAGCCTGGGCAACTGGACCCAAGCGGTCAATATGCAGCTATCGCGCCTGGGTGGTGTCGACAACCAGACCTATCACGCCGTGCATGAGCTGTTTACCCAGCGTGAATTGCAGGGCAACTTTGTGCGTCTGGGCTACTTCACGCCCAACTCCGAAGGCCTGACCCGTCAGCCGCGTTCGTTTGGGGCGAGCCCCGATACCGCGTTGGGCGTCATGTATGGCAGCTCCGACAGCCTGGCCATCAACAATCCGAAACCGGCGGTTTATCCAATCTACGTCACAGCCAATCGACAGGGTTCTGTGGAGATATACCGCGACGGTTTGCTGATCAACACTCAGGCAGTCCCGGCAGGGTTGCAGACCCTCGATACGCGTCCGCTGCCCGGCGGTATTTATGAAGTGGAAGTGCGCCTGATCGAAGACAGCCAGATCACCTCCAGCACCCTGGAGCTGGTCTACAAACCGAACAATTGGCGCAATCATGACGAGCGCTGGCGCTACAACCTGTTCGCCGGTCGCGAATCCAAATTGCTCAGCAACTGGGAAGAGCAGGCCGACGGCGACATGACCGCCGGTGCCGCCTTCAACTTCCTGTGGCACCCGCGTGTGATCCTCGGCCTGACAGGGCGGCAGGTGCGCGACGCTCTGCAATACGGCACCTCGATTGACTGGGCAATCGTCAACAACGCCAGCCTTTTCGCCAACGTCTACAAGACCGAAGACTACGGCACCGGTCTCGATGTGCAGGGACTGTATTCCTATGGCAGTGGCAGCCTCGTCGCCAGCCATAACCGCAGCTGGCTCGACACCACTCGGCTGTACGACACCTTGCCCGACGGCACGCGGGTGCAGCAGCGCAACGTATTCATTGGGCAAACCAGTAACTCGTCGTTATCGGTAAACCACCGGCTTACCAGCAAAAGTTCGGCTAATGTCCGGGTGTCCCACAGCGAAGGCAACACCAATGGGACGGGCGTGGATCTGGGATGGACTCAACGCACTCGGCTGTTCGGCAGTGATGCCAATTGGCGCCTGTCGCTGTTTGATCGTCCGGGCAGCGTGAGCTCGGGAGACGACCGTAATCGGGGCATCGACTTGAGTGTGAACATTGCGTTGGGCGGCCCCGGTGAGCAGATCTCCGGCAGCATCGGCACGCGCACAGCCCGTGAAGGTGGCCGTGATAACAATGCCTCGCTCACCTACCGCAAAGACTTGCAGGATCATCTGCTGCAAAACGTCTCGGCCACGGTCATCAGCGACACCTACGGCATCGGTTTGAACGCGATGGGGTCGATGCAATCGGACCTGGCCAACGCTGACGGTTTTATTCAGCGCTCGTCGTTCAACAACGACCTCACCGGCGGTTTGAACCTGGACAGCACCGTGGCCGTCGGCGGTCAAAAAATGGTCGTGACCAGCCAATACCACCGCAGTGGTGCCGGCATGATCATCGATGTCGAATCGGACATCGACGGTATCGCCTTGCGCGCCGACGATTTGAGCGGTGGCAGTGCGGTGCTCAAACCCGGGCGCAATTTTGTGCCGATCACGGCTTACAAAAGCAGCTCGGTCAGTTTCGATTTCGAGGGCACCCACGTCCCCGCCGCGACCATTCAACCGGCCCGTTCCAGCTATCACCTGAACAAGGGCGGCGTGGGCTATCGGCAGATTCGCGTGATGCAAACCCTCACCGTACTCGGTCGCCTGATCGACCCTCAGGGCAATCCGCTCAAGGGCCATCACATCATCAACCACGCGAGTCGCGGGGTGAGTGAGGTGGACGGGTTCTTCTCCATGGAAATGAACGCCGGCTCACCGACCCTGGAAGTGCGCCACGGCAATCAGTTGCTGTGTCAGTTCCGGCTGGACCCAAGCCGTGGGCGTACTGAAAACAATGTGTTGATGATCGGGGATTTGCGCTGCACTCCAGACACGTTGGCAGACGTTGGTGATGCCGTGCAGAGCGCCGGTTGATGAAGGCCGCTGATTTTCTGGAGTTCGCAAAATGATGAGTTTATTCACTGTGCCATGGCGCACGGCAAGAACGTTTTTCATCGCGGCCTGCCTGGTTGTCACGCCGTCGCAGGCGGGAGCGGTGGTTAAGCAGATCACCGCCACTTTCAACCCTGATCCGAGCAATCCGCAGAAAAACGAGTTCAAGAACACCACGCCCAATGCTGGGTTCTGTTGGTCCTACCCGGCGATCTGCAAAAGTTACGGCATATTCAGTTTGCGCTCTCACGTGAATGTTGGAGTCCAAGGCGCGATCCAGCCTAACCACGAGGATGTACGAAAAGGCGCGATGATCAAGACGCCCGCCGCCTGGCGAGCGTTGACGGTGTTGAACCGCGAGACCGGTGAACCCGCCACGGTCGAGGTGCGTATTGCCGGGATGGGCGGTGTTTACACGCTCAGCGATTCTGTGATGGAGCTGACAGGGGAAACGGAGTATGTCAGGGCGCATACGGCATTGTGGGGAAGCGACTGGCGAACAGCGCCGGGGCCATGCGTGGCCATTGGCACCACAACCTATTACGGTCACACCGGTTTCCAATTTTTCTGGCTGACCCCTGAAGAAGCGGTGTGTGGCAAGCAGGCCAAATTCCTCATTCCCGGGTTCGGTTACGGCGCTCTGGATTTTACCTACGAGCTGCGCACGCCGGACCCACTGAAGATGTCCTCGGGCGTCTATCAGGGCACGCATGTCTACACCATCGGCCCTGGCGGCGACTTCGATCTGGGCGATGTCGTCGCGCCCTCGGACAACATCATTCAGCTCGACTTCACCCTGACAGTCGAACACACCCTCAAAGTCGAGATTCCTCCCGGCGGCAATCGGGTCGAGCTGTTGCCACAAGGTGGCTGGCAAGCCTGGTTGCAGCAGGGGCGCAGACCCACGCGCCTGTTCCGCGACCAGAGCTTCAATATCTCGGCCAGTTCGCGCTTCAAGATGAATCTGGAGTGTGAATACACCCAGGACGGCAAGACCTGCTCGTTACGCGAGCCGGTGTCCGGCCACATCGTGCCCTTGAACGTCAGCGTCAGTCTGCCTCGCGGATTGAGTGATGCCAATGGCCTCGCCGTCGAACGGCGCCCCCTGCTGCGTGACGGCAGCGGCACCGGATTATTTCAACCGGCTTTCTATGTGGATCGAAAACCGGGAACGCTGCACTTCGAGATTCCTCCCGACGAAGTCGCGGAAATGATACGGCCCGGGCGACAACGGCAGTACTCCGGGAATGTGACGGTGATCTGGGATTCAGACATCTAGCGGGCCGCACTTTGCAGCATTCAATTCAATGAGGTTCAGTACGATGAAACACCTGTTGGCACTGTTTGGTTTTTATCTTTTCGCGCAACTGGCTCACGCGGCACCGAGCATCAATATCGGGACCGTTTACGACTATCTGGACGGCGACAAAAGTACCTACTTGAAACGCGTGTTCAATGGCGGCGACAGCACGGCCTTCGTCAAGGTCAACATCCTTGAAATCCTTTATGAGGCTGACGGCACCTCGCGCGAAGTGCCGCTCAAGACCCAGGCCGACGGCAATGCCCGGGATGGCTTGATGGCCAGTCCGGCGCGGCTGATCGTGCCGGCCAACGGCATGCAGGGCACACGGTTGCTGTACATGGGGGAACGCGACCGAGAGCGCTACTTCCGGGTACGTTTCGTGCCGGTCGTACCGGAGAAGGAAGACGAATTCGCCGTCTCCAGCGAAGACCGCGAAGACTACAAAAAGTCCTTGTCCGCCGGGGTCACCGTGCTGGCAGGTTACGGTGCGGTGTTTTTCGTGCGGCCCAAGGACATGCGTTTCGACAGCGCGATCGAGAACGACGCGGGCAAATATCGCATCCGCAACAACGGCAACACGGTGGTGGTGATCGACGAGTTCAAGGATTGCTCGATCAAGAACGAGCAGGACTGCCAGCCGACGACCAAGCATCACATTCTGGCCGGTCGCACGTTTCAGTTCGAGAAGCAGGCCGGTCGCGAATACCGCTTCACCTTGGTCGAAGGTGAGAGCAGCAAAAACATCGACGTGAAGGGCTGACCCCGGGTGGTGACCATGTTCAAGAAACTGACTGTCACGCCCGTGTTGGCTGCCGCCCTGTTGGCAAGCTCGTGGGCCTATGCGGCCAGAGAAGTGCGCACGTTCGACGTGTTCGTGACGATTCCGACCCTGGCGTTCTACGTGATCCCCTCTGACCCTGGGTGGATTCATCTTGAACAACGCCTGCCGTGGAACCTCACGGCGTCGACACTGGGCAGTCTGCGCAAGTACTTCGATGTGAAAAACGAGGCCGGCTCGATTGAAGCAAGGCTTGAGGGCCGGCCTTATCTTTCGAACGGCACCGATGCCCATGACATTGGCTTGCGAGTGCTATTCAACGGCGTTCTGTTGAGTGAACTGGATAACCGCGAAGTGTTGCCGATGAGCGAAGCGGCGTTGGGTAAACGGGTCCTGCTGGAGGTCTTGCCATTTCCACCGGTCGACGGCGTTTACAAGCCTGGAAATTACTTTGGAAGCGTCAATCTGATTTTCAATGCGGTGTTGCCGGGGGCGTGATGCGCACCCACCGGCTATGCATGGAAACACCCAAAAGGACTGTATGAATCATGGACAAAATCAGAATAACGAGCCAGTTGAGTGCGCTGTTATTGACGGGGGGATTTACTGTATCGGCGGGCGCGGCAACTGTAGATCTAACGGCAGTGTTTCGGCCGGACCCGGCAAAGCCCATGCACAACGAATTCAAGAACACGACCCCACAAGGGGGGTATTGCAAGGATCATCCGGCTTATTGCGCCGATGGCATCTTCAGCATCGCTCTACCGATTCGATTCAGATCCATCGCGCCTATCTTGCCTGGGCATGCCGAACGTCAAGGCGCGATGTTCCGGACACCGTCCTACTGGAAGGAAGTCACGGTCATCCATGACGACACCGGAAAAGCCGAGACGTTAAAAATGCGCGTCAACGGCATAGGGGCGGCTTACACAATCAAGGAAGCGCTTCCTGTAGGTGTTTGGGACGCCTCTTGGGTCAATGCGCCTGCACCGTGCAATTATGGCGGCGTGGGTTACGGGACCACCTATTACTACGCGTTTTTCTGGCGAGTGCCGGCTAATGCGGGGAGCTGTGCGAAACGGGCTTACCAACCGATTCCCGAGACGCTTGGATTTGCCTATCAGGATGTCGGTTTTTCATATGAACTGGTCACACCTGATCCGCTGAAGATGTCGACAGGCACTTACCGGGGCGCCACGAACTACACCGTAGGGCCGCAGCAGGATTTTGATATGGGTGATGTCATGTTGCCCGATGACGATTTGATCAACCTCAACTTCACCCTGACGGTCGAACACACCTTGAAAGTGGATATACCTCCTGGCGGTGATCGTGTGGAACTGGTCCCGCAGGGCGGCTGGCAAGCCTGGCTGACCCAAGGGCGTAAACCGACGCGACTGTTTCGTGATCAGACGTTCAATATCTCTTCGTCGAGCCGTTTCAAGATGCAGCTGCAGTGTGAAATTACCGGGTTGTTCGACTGCATGATTCGCGACCCCGTTTCGCAACGCGCGGCGGTGGTGCAACTCAGCGTCAGTTTGCCGCCCGGTTTGACGGATACCAACGGGCAACCGGTCAATCGTCGTCCGTTGCATGTCGGGCAAGTGAACGCGCAAACATTCAACCCGGGGTTTTACGTGGAGCGCGCGCCGGGCACCCTGCATTTCGAGATTGCACCTTATTACGTGAACTACATGATCAAACCCGGCGAGGCCTCTCGCTACTCTGGAAATATCACCGTGATCTGGGACTCCGACGTCGGGTAATCAAAGCCTGCCCTGGAGGCGTGCTGCCTCCAGGGCAAGCGCTGCTACCCGGCGTTGAGCAGCGCCTGTCGGGTCAACCGCCTGCTCAGCTGTTTCTCCTCGTAGCCGATGTCATTCAGCAATGCGCCGTAGACCTCGTCGGTCATTTCTTCATCGGTGAGCACACGGTCTTCCTGGACGTTAAGTTGATTGGCAAGCTCCAGCAGTCGCTTCTTGAGTGCCTGTCTTTGCGCAATCACCCGCCCTTTGGAATTCGCCCAGGAACCCTGGGCCTCGCGCAATTCATCCAATTGATCGGTTCTGATTTCATACGTCCGGGCATTGCCCCTGAACTCCGTGGGATAGGTGTCATGCAGGTATTTTTCCCAGAACGACTGCTCGATCATGTGATTGATCAAACCGTCACCGTCTTCCATCGACATCACGGTATCGAAGGCCGTATCGAGCGTTTTGGCACTCACGCCGGCCACGGGTCGATAAAGCATGGTCTCCGATTGCCAGGGTAAGCCGAGACGCTGGGCAAGGCCCGTCTCGTAAGCGAGGAACACTTCGACTTCATCGGGGTTACCTTGTCGGCTGGCGAAATCCGCCCGGGCGATGTCATCCACCCGTTCGAGACGTGCAGCGCCTTTGGCCAGGGCCACCAGCTTGCTTTCCAGAATCGCCGCCGATGTCGACTGGGCATAGGCCTCGCTGGCCAGGACTTTGATGCCCATGTTGTTGAATACCTGGGCACCCGCGTCAGCGCAGGTGGTCGGTGCGGTCGCCATCTCGAACAACTCTTTGCGCAATGTCGTGTCCAGGTCGATGGCCTCGATCATTCGCCATACGCGATCACTCAGTTGTTTGCGGCGCTCGCCACCGGCGCGGTAGTCGGCAGATTCGGTCTGCTTCTGGATCAAGCTGAAGAACCCTCGCGAATGTGGCTCGGTCATCAGGTCGTGCCAGGCTTCTACCCTGAAGATGCCCACGCCTGCGGCCTTGTCGCTCCACCATCGGGAGTCGTCGGACATGGGCCACTGATCGATCGCATGCTTGGCAATGGCCGAATAAGGGTGATCAGGGCTGATGCCCACTGACCTTCGGTAGTTTTTGTAAACAGTCAGATTGGCGTCCGAAAGGTCTGTCGGAAACAGTCGCGTGCGTCCTACGAGGCGCGCGGCCTCCGAACCGGGAACGACCATGGGGATGTCGCGTAGCGGGTTTTGCATCAAGTCCAGATAGAACCCTCGCGGGCGACGCCTCGCGAACAGGCCCTCGGGCCAAGCAGTTGCGCCGGTGTTGCTCAAACTCAGAATCTTCAGTTTCGGCATGCGTTCGACGTTCGGCAGCAGACCGAGCTGTGGGTTGTCATCGAGCCTGAGCGTCTCCATGTGCGTCAAATGCCGCAATTGCTCAACGGTCGAACGGGTCAGCCGGATCCGGTTGTTTATCAAGCGCAGCGTACGAAGGAAATGCATTTTGCCAATCGTTACCGGCAGCTTTTCCAAACCGCAGCCTCGAGCACTCAGTTGCCGAAGATTAGGGAAATCCTTCAACAGTCCCGTGGCGCTGCCGGAAAAGTCGGTGCGGTCCAGATTCAGCGTACTGACCTGGTCGAGGTAGTACTTGAGATCAGGCAGCTCACTCCACCACCGCTCCAGATCGAGCGTGTTGAACTCCGTTGAAAGGTCCAGCACATACCCGCCTTCGAGTGTGGAGCTGCGCTCGCCAAAAGCCCTCGATTTTCTTTGAAAACAGGCGATGAGCCGCTCGCAAATGTGCCGTCCGCCACCATTCACGAACCCGTTACGATCCGGGCCCGAGGTTTCAGGTTGGCGACGCCGCCATTTGTTGAGTGTGACTTGAAGATCGTACAGTTCGCGGTCTAGTCGATCGAGGGTCTGGCGCGCCTGAGGTTCTTCGCCCAGCGAGCGGACAAAGGTGCTGACCTCGCGCTCGTTCAAGTGCGGGTAAATACCCTGCACCCGTTCCGCCAGGGTGGCCCTTTGTATGGAAAAGCCCGGGCCACGCAACAACAGCAAGGTGTCCGGGTCGCCGACCGGGCGAATCGGCGGCTCAGCCAGCGCGACCCGGCGCTCGGCAGGGGCTTCGGTTTTGACCAGCACCCATTGTCTGAACAAGGCTCCCTGGCCGGGTCGATACCCCAGTTGCCGACGTTTGCCGGTTGGCAGGGCATTGAGTACCGATTCGTAAAAGTCGTCGGCTTCGTGCAATTTGTGGTTGTCGGCGTCCCACACTTCGTACCGTGCCCCGGCGTCCTTGATCAATACCCGGACGACCGACGCGTCTTCTGCTCCCACGCTGCATCGTAGCGGCCCGATGTCGGAGCCCTGGCGAACGTCGATACGCAAATCGCCGAATGCGTCGGTGTGAATCCTGAGCGCGTTGAGCACCAGTCGCTCGGTCTCAGGCACCCAGCGCGCCTCATCGGTGAAACCTTCATAGGCGTGGTTGGCCCGGGTTTCGAAGGCCGCTTCACGCGCTTGGTTTTTCAAGTTCAGTGGCAGGCGTTTGTCCTGTGTCATGCGTTTGAGCTCGGCGCCGCTGGCATTGTTGAGCAGTATCGTTGCCGCTCGGGTCGGTAGTTCTGGAGCCACCTCGCGCAGCCGTTGGACCTGCGAGTTGGCGCTTGCTTGTGCGGCCTGATAGCGCTGATTGAAGATGTCGGGTCGCAGGCGTTCTGCCTCGTCAGCCAGTTGATTGCGCAGCGCCTGGAGCTGTTCTTCCCTGGCGACACCCGGGCCGAGCAGCGCTTGAAGTTCTGCTTCGCTCAGGAACTCGACGAGCTGCTGTGGCAGGTCACCCTGCATGAGGCGCGACAGGCTTGTCGTGAGCGTCTGTTCGTCGCTCGCCAGGGCATTACCGTAGGTGCGAAAGCGGCCCCTCAGTTCGGCGTTTTCGTAGACCCTCAGGGCCTTGTCCGAGGGCCAGTCTTCAAGGTACGTCGCCAGCGGTTCGAACCAGTAAGAAGCGGGATCTATTGGCCGTCCGTAGCGAATGTCATCAATAGCCTGATCGGTTTGCTGCTGGATTTCTGCGCGATCAAGACCATCGGTGAGCAACGGCGGCGGTGCGCTGTTTTCGACGTACATTTGGCGTAATGCCGCCGCCTCGGTGCCGCTGGCAATTCGAATCTGCTCCAGCTGCGCATCGTTGAAAGCGTCGACGCGGTAACCAAGACGTCGCATCAGTGTCGGGTGATCCCAGTCTCGCGGGTTTTCCGCTTCATGTGTCCAGGCACCGAAACCGTTGTGTTTCAGCTCGGGTAAATAGGCCTCGCCGCGATGGGGATGTCTGACACGGTAGGTGCCCGTTTTCGGGTCCTTTTGCACGGCGTAATGTTTGTTGTCCAGCGGCAGAATTTTCTGACTTGCGTGGGTATGCAGACCCAATGCGTCAGGTACGGAGTCGGCTGGCAACTCGACGTTCGGCAGCTCGTAGGGCTTGAGGTCGGGATGCCACAGGCGTTGCTGGCCGCTGGGCAGTTCCACCGGTTTCATGCCTTCGATCAGCGGTGAGAGTTTGAGGCGGGCGATCTGACCGATCTGCGCTCCGGCGGCGAAGGCGGCCAACTGAATGACATCCGTCACAACCCCGACAATATGTTCGGTGGCCTCAATCCACAGGCCTAGCGTCAAGTCGACGATGCCTTCGATGACATCGCTGGCCATCTGATAAGCGGTGTACGCCATCATCAATTCACCCAGCCCCGGAACGAATGGCGTGAGGACCAGCAACGCGACATTGAAGATGTCCGAGACGACTTTCTTGAAGTTTTCCCACCAGGCCCATCGGGCATTGCGATCGGTATCGGCGGTGGATACGGCGATATGCCGCGCATCATTGAGGATCTTGTTCAGCTTCTGCTGATAGAGGTGCTCCCACACGTCACCGCTGATCGGTTCGGCGCTGAACTGCAGATTGGGACTGCTGACCGGCTCTTCCCGCCAGCTCGGGCGTGAGTCCAGCGGCTCTTTGGGATGCCATTTGACCTCGAACAGACGTTGCTGCAAACCGCCGAAAAAATGCCCGCGCGCGGATTGGTCGACGAACCGGCTGAAGTATTGGCGATAAGTCAGAGCGGTCGACGAGACGACCTTGTTGTCACGCAGCTGGCGAGTCAGCTCATTCATGAACACGACGGTTGACGGATATTCTTTGAGGGGGTGTTCGGGGTCTTGCGGGACGTAGGCAAAAATCGGCACGACGTCGCGGGTTCGTTCCAGGTCCGGGGTGATCAACACGATCCCGGTCAGCAAGCTGTCCTGCATGAACAATTGAGTGAATTGCATTACCCGGCCCTTACGGGTGAGGTTGCGCTGACCCTCGAGCATTTTCAGGATCAGGTCGCAAGCGTCGGCGTCGATGTCATGGGTCATCACGGCCTGTTGCGCAGCCGCCTTGAACGCGGCTCTCTCGTGTTCGACGACGTTACGTTTCAAAAAAATCCGGGCCAGACCGTCGCTGGGTAGCAGCTGTTCGTTGAGGTAGCGGGAGTAGCGCGCGCCGATGTCCAGTTCGCGACATAACGCCTGGAACTGTGCGATGGACATTTTCTGTTTGATCGGCTGAATGTCGAAGTGCCCGCGTGCATCTGGCTGACTGATGAAGTCCGAATCGGCTTCGCAGGTTTCGCTCAACGCGAAGTTGTGCAGCGCCGCATCCAGCAGGGAGACCGTGCGGGTTACCGCACCGCCGGAGAGGTCAACCACATACCACGGGCGCTCTTTGGGCAAGTAAAGGTGTAGATACGTCGTCTTGACGTCCACATGGACGCCGTACTGTTTACTTAATGCGTCGGAGAGTAACGGTTCGGCGAACTTATAGATGTTTTGTAACTTATCAATAAAACCATCCACCCTGTTTTGAGTGGACCAAAGTTTGAGATTGGCTTCTTGTAACCGGTCATGATCAAAGTCGCTGGCGCTCTTTATCCATTGCCCGGTTGCGTTATGAGTGAGGCTCAGCTCCCTGGCCCTTTGCAATGAAGCGCTGGTGAAGGTGGGGTGGATCCGGTTTTTTATGAAGGGGTAATGGCGGCCTTTGGTATCGTCGGCTCCCTGCAAGGGGCCGTTGAATATACTTCCTTGTATTTCAGGCATCTTTTTAAACCTTGAGCGTTGAAGAGAGGCATCAGCCTAACGCCCAAGGCTCAAAGTAAAAGTTTGAATTCCTGCTGTTGAATACAGCTGAATACGTGTCGACGCATTGAGATTATCAATGTTGAAAATAATTAATTACCGCCCGTATTAACGTCGGGCAACTTCAACAGGCAGGCATCCTGTGTTGCTCCCTGGCTGCAGATACGGCGTCAGGATCGGCGCCATGCCCTTGAGCACTTGCACCGGCAACGCCGAGGTGAATTTAAAAGCTTCGGCAGTACGCCCGGGAACAAAGGCTGTCAGGGTGCCGAAATGGTTGTCGCCGATGTAGAACACGAAGGTCGCCGTGCGGTTAATCGACTTCGAACTGAGAATCCGTCCGCCCGAACCAATGGCTTCAATGCGGTTGTCGCCGGTCCCGGTCTTGCCGCCCATGGCCAGTGGTTTGCCATCGGGGCTCACGAAACTGCCGGAAACACGTTTGGCTGTACCGGCGTCCACCACTTGCGACAAGGCTTCACGCATCGCCGCCGCCACTTCGGAAGGCATCACCCGTTTGCCGACATCCGGGTCGTTGATCAACTTGGTTTCATACGGTGTGTTGGCGGCGAAGTGCAAGGTGTCGATACGCAGCGTCGGCATGCGCACGCCATCGTTGAGGATGGTGCCGATCAGCTCCCCCAGCGCAGCGGGGCGGTCGCCGGAGCTGCCGATGGCGGTGGCCAGCGATGGCACCAGGTGATCGAACGGATAGCCGACTTTCTGCCAGCGTTGATGAATGTCGAGAAACGCCTCGATCTCCAGCATGGTGCGAATGCGGCTGTCGCGGGCGCCTTTGTGACGGCTCTTGAACAGCCAGCTATACACTTCCTGGCGTTCGAACTGGCTGGCTTTGACGATCTGGCTCCACTTGGCATCCGGGTTGTTCAACAGATAACCCATCAGCCACAGGTCCAGTGGGTGAACCTTGGCGATAAAGCCCTGATCCGGCAGGTCATAGGCGCCGGGGCTGTAATTTTCGTAGAGGCGTTGCAGGCGCTCGTCGGTGAGTTTTTCAGTGAGCTTGGCGCCTTTGAGGTGCGAGCGCACGAAGGTGTTGAAGCTTTCCTGACTGGCCTGAGGCAGCAGATAACGGTGCACCGCCGCCATGCGAATCGGGGTCGGGTGAATGCTGTCGAGGAAGGTGTCGAGTCGTGCCTGGGTGTCCTTGTTCTTGTACTTCTTCCAGAACTTCAGCAGGAACGATGTGCCCTCGCGGTCGGCGAAATCGGCCAGGTACTCCTGACGCCGAGGGTCGCGGTCGTCCCCGAGCAATTCAGCGCTGTTGTTGGGCCCCGAGTAGGTGGCGTAGCGCACCAGGTCACGCATCAACCGAATGAACGGCAGGTTGATCGATTCGCGCAGGGCATCGCGCAGAGTCGGCATGCGGCCGTTGTCTTCCTTGCGGAAGTTATGGAACACGTGCAGCCCGCCACCGGTGAAAAACGCTTCGCCGGGGCTGGCCGAGTATTTGCGATCCAGTGCGGCGCCGAGCATGGCCGGCAGGTTGCGATCCTTGTTCTGGATCAGGTAATCGACGGCCCAGCGGCTCAGGCGATCCTGTTCCGGGACGTTGACTTTCTTCAATTCCGGAACCGTCATGCCGGCGTATTTGTCGTGCAGCTCGGCCATGATTTGCAGGTAGGTGGTGAGCACACGCATTTTCGCGGTGGAGCCCAGCTCCAGCTTGCTGCCTTCGTTGATATCGAACGGCTGATCGGTACTGTCGGTCTGCACCCGCACCCGGGCGCCGTCCGGTGTCAGTTCGAACAGCGTGAAACTGTAGCGCACCTGGGTGGTGCTGGTGGGGGTGAGCAAGCGTTCACCCATCAAGCCGATCTGCGTTGCAAACGCCGGATCCGCCAGGTGCTTGAGGTATTCGGTGGCCTTCGATTGCAGGTCGCCCTGCAGGGTGCTGGTGGCGGACAAGTCGAGGCGGTCGAGGTCGTACAACGGACGATTGAGCAACCCGCCCAGACGGCTGCGCGCCACACTGATGCCTTTGTTGGTTTCGATGGGCTGGATGGTGGGCTGGGTTTGCCAGTCGCGATACGTCACTTTACTGGCCAGGGCTGCGGCGGCGAACTGCGCATCGATCACGCCGTTCTGTGCCAGCAGACGAATATGGCTGTCAGTGAGGTCAGCCAGTTCATCACGACCCTTGGTCAGGTAATGGGAAGGGCGGCGCTGGGCAATCATCAACGACAGCATCTCGCGCAGTGCCAGGCCTTTTTCGGCCATGGTCTTGGGATCGGTGGCGTTGCTGTTCAGCCGTTCGTTGGCCGCGTTGAAATCGGCGCCGTACCAAACGCGCAAGCCTTCGGCCATGCCATGCACTTCACCGTGGCCCGGTACTGCCGACAGCGGCACGCTGTTGAGGTAGTCGCGAACCACATTTTGCCGGACTTGCAGGGTTTCGGGGCCGGATTGATAAGCCCGCACGGTGGCGGAAATCATCTGCCGGATCTTTTCCGCGCCCGATACCGTCAGCCCATCGGGCGAGTGCCGGTATTTCTCAAGCTGCGTCGCCAGCGTACTGCCGCCCGCCGACTGCCCCGGCAGGTGGATCAGCTTGGCTACCTGCGACCAGATCGCCATGCCGAATCGCGGCCAGTCCACCGCCGGGTTGGCCATTGGCTGACGAGGGTCGAGCAAAAAGCGGTTTTCAATAAACAACAGACTGCTGACCACCACGGGCGGGATGGCCTCAAAGCTTGAATACAGCTGTTGTGGGTATTTGTACTGGTAGAGCGGTTCCGCACGGCAGTCGGTAATCGACAGGCCTGCCTGTATTTTCTCCGCGTAGGGTACGAAGAAACCTCTGTCGGTGTAGTCCATCAGTTTCTGTGAAAAGCGGGTCTGTGACGCCACGACGTAGTTGCGTTTGATCAAGCGTGGCAGGAACTCACCCAAAGAGCTGTAGCCCAGACGCAGGTCGAAAGGACCCGCGCCGGGATAGTGAATGGCATTGCTGGGACCGGGTTGCAAGTCGTAGCTCAGGGACGCGGCAAACTTGCTGACTTCCCGGGATTGAAAACTGGACGTGCGCATTTCCTTGGCGGCGGCGAGGCCCAGCACCAACAGGATAATCAACAGCAGCAACCAGAACGCACCCCAGCCGTGTTTGATGCGACTGCGAGGCGGTTTTTCGGGTATAGGCGCTTCATCCACACGCTCAGTCGGGACCACAGTTTTACTCGTATCGGTTTGCCACAAAGCGCCCATAGTCGATTGATCCATTCACGCAGATTGATCGGACTTGTCTGAAGCTTAGACGGTGGTTGGCGATGGTGAAAAAATTGTGGACGAGGAAGGCGTGAATTTTTCTGGATCCAGCATGCCTTCCCGGTAGGCGCTGTCGAGTGAAACGAGGCTGCGATCTTTTGACTTTGATTTTTTAAAAACAAGATCAAAAGATCGCAGCCTCGTTTTACTCGACAGCTCCTACGTGGCTCCTGCATGGGTGTTCTTGCTCGAAAGGCTTGAGGTAGAGCCATCCGCTAGTGAGAATTGCTTGGGCGTGGGCATGACGATGCACCAATGCTGTGCAATACTCGCCGCCGTTTCAGCCGCGAGTAAACACGGCAAAAGCCAGGTAATGCCCCTCCGTAAACCGCGCTTTTCCCGAGAGTTATGGCTGAATGTTGCGGTTTATAGAGTGAAAACTCCTGCCTTAAGCTTTTTATACTGCACGCCCCGCTGATCCTGGAGGTTTTGTCCTACAGGACGGTTCTGCCCACGAAGCAGACCGGTTTTTCACAAGCACTGGCTTACCGGTCAGTGCTTCGACACTCGGTGGTCATATCCAATAACAAGACGAGGATGTCCCCCTATGCCAGTCGGCAATCATCTGCCCCACGGCGAGACCGCTCAGGGCGGCCCGCTTAAACGCGAACTCGGTGAACGGCATATTCGCTTGATGGCGCTGGGCGCCTGTATCGGCGTCGGCCTGTTCCTCGGTTCGGCCAAGGCCATCGAAATGGCCGGCCCGGCCATCATGCTGTCTTATATCATCGGCGGTCTGGCGATCCTGGTGATCATGCGCGCCCTCGGTGAAATGGCTGTGCACAATCCGGTGGCGGGCTCTTTCAGCCGTTACGCTCAAGACTACCTCGGGCCGTTGGCCGGCTTTCTGACGGGTTGGAATTATTGGTTCCTGTGGCTGGTGACCTGCGTCGCGGAAATCACCGCGGTGGCGGTGTACATGGGCGTCTGGTTCCCCGATGTGCCGCGCTGGATCTGGGCACTGTCGGCGTTGGTCAGCATGGGCACCATCAACCTGATCGCGGTCAAGGCCTTCGGTGAGTTCGAGTTCTGGTTCGCCTTGATCAAGATCGTCACCATCATCGCGATGGTGATCGGTGGCATCGGCGTGATTGCTTTCGGCTTCGGTAACGATGGCGTGGCCTTGGGGATTTCCAATCTTTGGGCCCATGGCGGCTTCATGCCTAACGGCGTGCAAGGTGTATTGATGTCCTTGCAAATGGTGATGTTCGCCTACCTCGGCGTCGAGATGATCGGCCTGACCGCCGGTGAAGCGAAGAACCCGCAGAAGACTATTCCCAATGCGATCGGCTCGGTGTTCTGGCGGATTCTGTTGTTCTACGTCGGCGCGTTGTTCGTGATTCTGTCGATCTACCCGTGGAACGAGATCGGCACTCAGGGCAGCCCGTTCGTGATGACCTTCGAGCGTCTGGGCATCAAGACGGCCGCCGGTATTATCAACTTCGTGGTGATCACTGCGGCGCTGTCGTCCTGCAACGGTGGCATCTTCAGTACCGGGCGCATGCTTTACAGTCTGGCGCAGAACGGCCAGGCCCCGGCCGGTTTCGCCAAGACCTCAAGCAACGGCGTGCCGCGTCGTGCATTGCTGTTGTCGATGGGGGCTTTGTTGTTGGGTGTACTGCTCAACTATTTGGTGCCTGAGAAGGTGTTTGTCTGGGTGACTGCGATTGCCACCTTCGGTGCGATCTGGACCTGGGTGATGATTTTGCTGGCCCAGCTCAAGTTCCGCAAAGGCCTGAGTGCGAGTGAACGTGCCGGTTTGAAATACCGTATGTGGTTGTACCCGGTCAGTTCGTATCTGGCGCTGGCATTTTTGGTGTTTGTGGTGGGGTTGATGGCGTACTTTCCGGATACCCGTGTGGCGTTGTATGTCGGGCCGGCGTTTCTGGTGCTGCTGACGGTGTTGTTCTATGTGTTCAAGTTGCAGCCGACCGATGTGTCTCAGGGGGTGGTGCGTTCGGCTTCTTAAGCTGTGGCGTTTGGGCTGTTTGCTGGTAGGGCGGGGGCATATCCGTTTCTGCGGTGATGGCTTGTATTGGTTCCGCCTTTACGGCGGGTCACTTGGAAAAGCGCCAAGTAACCAAGCGCTTGCGCCCCTGACGTACGGTGCCTCGCTGTGGCTCGGCATTCCCTCACTCCGGTCCTGCTCCGTGGGCCCGCCGCCATCGGCCATCCATGGCCGGGGGCGGCTAACCCGGCATCCATGCCGGGTTGCCCACTGCGCAGAACCTGCGTTCGGCCTCCCGACGGGGCAGATCAAGATCAAAATCAAAAGCGGAAGGCGAGCTAACGCTCGACCTGAAGAGTGGTGAGGAGCAACTGCGGTGCGCCGGTCTGCTTTTTGTGGGAGTGAGCCTGCTCGCGATGCTGTTTGCTGTCGCTGTTGATCGTTCCCACGCTCCGCGTGGGAATGCCGCCGGGGACGCTCTGCGTTCCGCTGTCGACACCGGCTTGAGTCTTGCGCAAGGGTGACGCGGAGCGTCACGGGATGCATTCCCACGCGGAGCATGGGAACGATCAGGACGCGAAAGCGTTGAGCAAACAGGTCGGCCCGTAGGCCGCCTCGCTTTGCTTTTGCAGTGCACGCCGCCTCGAGAGGCCGAGTGGAGGTTCTGCGCAGTGGGCACCGCGGCAAGGATGCCGCGGTAGCCGCCCCCGGCCATGGATGGCCGATGGCGGCGGGCCCACGGAGCAGGACCGGAGCGAGGGCATGCCGAGCCTAGGCGAGGCACCGAACGTCAGGGGCAAGAGCCCTTTGGTTACTTTGGCGCTTTTCGAAAGTGACCCGCCGTCAGGGCGGAACCAATAGCCGCCGTTACCGCAAAAACGGATATGCCCCCAATCCCAATCCCAACCCCCAAAGCCTTTCGGCTTCAGACCGCCGCAACATACGGAACCCGATTCAACCGCTTATTGAACTCCAGCCAAACCCCCAACAACCCCATCAACCCAGCGCCCACCAACGCAGTGAAAATCTGCATGACAAAGGCATCATCAGCCATGGCATTGACCATATCCGCCAATGGCGCCAGCAACACCCCGAGGCAAAACACTTCCAGCGAATAACGCCCCATCCGACAGCATTGCTGCGCCAGCCAGTTGCGCGTCCAACCCCTGTCCGGCAACAGCTTCGCCGCCACATACGCCAACGCCAGAAAGTGCAAAAGCCGCACGGGCGACAGATCCGTCTTGCTGATCGGGTACAGCAAATTACTCAGACTGGCCGGCATCAGCGCATCGTGAATGTGCGGCCAACGCCACAAGACAGTAATCACACCAGTGACCACCACATACACCGCCGCGCTGACAAACAACGGCCGGCGCAGCAACGGACGAGTGTCGACCTGCCGTGGCCGCTGCCCATGAATCGCCGCGGCACCGCCGAGCACAAACAGCAATTGCCAAGTGACCGGGTTGAAGTACCAAACACCGTCCTTGATCGCCGCCAGGTTCCAGCCAAACGACGGCGCCAGCAGATACACCGTCAACGACACCGCGACCACCGCCCAGGCCTTGCGCACCAGCATAGGCAGCACCAGCGGCAGCCCGGCCAGCAGCACGATGTACAACGGCAGCGGGTCCATCAGGTTGGGTTTGAAGCGCAGCAACAACTCATCCGTCAACGCTTGCTGCGGGTTAGTGATGAAGTGATGCAGGCCCATTTCCTCGACCAGGTCGCGGGTTTCCACATGGCTGTTGGCGAAGAACACGATGCCCATCAGCATCGCCAGCAGGAAAATATGCACCACATACAACACCCAGGCGCGGCGCAGGATTTTCACGCAGGCGATCAGAAAACCGTCACGCGCCAGGATCTTGCCGTAGGCCAGGACGGCCGCATAACCGGCGAGAAACACGAAGATTTCCGCGGCATCGCTGAAGCCGAAATTGCGCAGGGTGATTTGACCCAGCGGGTTGTGGGGCACGTGATCCCAGAAAATGAAGATCAGCGCCAGGCCCCGGAAAAAGTCGATTCGGTGATCGCGTTCAGTCGTCATGGTGGCGGGCTCTTGAACGGGTTTGAAGTAGAAACGCTCGGCGCTGAAAAAGGGGGGGCGCCGCACATTGGCGGCGCGCAGGGTGCAGGGATTCGCCGGCAATTGCAAAACGTGGATATTACGGAATGTCTCTGAGCGTCGTCATGCGATGACCGCTTGTCTAAAAGCCGTACACACCTGCTATCTCTGACTAACGTCGGGGTTCAAAGCTTTATCGATTGAAGGCGGAATTCCCCCAGAGGCGCCGGCATGAAGATCAGCGAATGGCTCGACAAAGAGCTCACCGGCCGTCAGGTCTGGCTGTTGTTTGTTTTTGCGACGCTGATTTACATCCTCCCGTTGATCCTCGCGGACTTCCCCTACATCGATGACAACTGGCGCGCCCTGGCGGCGGGCACAGGCTGGGCGGGCGAGGGGCGTCTGTTCGCGCAATGGTTCTACAACTTCCTGACGTTCAGCAGTGCTGCGCCCAATATCTTCCCGCTGCCCCTGTTGATCACCACGCTGGCCATGAGCGTGGCGCTGACCCGCCTGACGTTCCACTACTTCCCCGAACCGACGTTTGCCCATTGCCTGGTGGTGTTGCCACTCTGGTACAACCCGTTTTTTCTGCAGAACCTGTCGTATCAATACGACGGGCCGACCATGGCGCTGAGCATTGTCGCGGTGATTTACGCGATCATTTATCGAAGCCCTTCACCCGTCCGGCGATGGGTCGTGCCGGCTGTGCTGATCGCGTTGGCCGCCGGCTTGTATCAGGTCAGTATCAATGTGTTTCTCGGGCTCTGTTGTCTGGAGTTGCTGCGCGGTGCCAACGACAAATTACCGTGGCCCGCGTGGTGCGCAATGATCGGCTGGAAAGTGGCGCAGACGGCGCTGGCCTGGTTGATCTACTACGCCACGGCCTATTCCTACATGACTCAGGACCGAACCGACTTTTTGAACGGGGCGGCGGCACCGCTGCTGCAAATTGAAGCCAATGCGGGGCGGGTGCTGGAAAAAATCGTGCTGCTGTTTCATGGCGGGTTGGCCTGGGTGTTCGCCGGATTGTTGTTGTGCGCCATTGCGGGTGCCGTGCGTGTGGGGCAGCACGTGATGGAACGACCCGAGACTGGCCTGAAGAAAACCGTGATCGGCCTGCTGTGTCTTTTGCTGCTGCCCGTGCTGATGTTGCTGGTGCCGGGCGCAACCTTGTTCTTCCGCGATTTCAACGAAGGCGCCCGAACGTTGATGGGCTTTGCGGTCGTGCTGGTGCTGCTGTTTTACCTCAGCCATCTGGCGCTTGCGCCGGCACACGGAAAACTGCCGCTGTTGTTGCTGGTTCCCTTGCTGGCAATTCTGTCGCTGTCCTTCGCTTACGGACGGGTACTGACGCAGCAAAAAACCTTCGCGACTCAGGCGCTGTTTGCCCTGAGTGCGGACATCGCCTCCCGCCCGGCATTGCGCCAAGCCAAGCGAATCTACCTATCGGTGACGTACTCCGACCACTGGCTAGTGTCAGCCGCCGGGGCGTTCAAGCAGATGCCGGTGTTGCACTATTTGTTGAACAACGACTTTTACATGCTCGCCGAAAACCTGCCGAAAACCGGCATCACAAACGTGGTCCGGGAAAACGAACGGCGCAATGCCACGCGGGTGGGCTACCTGGGTTATCCACCGCTGGTGGACAGCCTGTTCTATCGCATTTATCTGCTGGGGGATTACGGCTTCATCGTCATGAAAGAACCGGTTCCGGTTAAAGCGCTGCTGTGGTGAATGCATGACCGTTGGTCTGGGAGAGTGCGCTACCTGTTATTTCTGACAGTAGACGCATACCGGCCCCTGACTTTAGGTTTGCAACACCCCGGAAACAGGACTGGTCAAGGAACGGACATGAAAGCTTTATGGAAAGAGTTTTCCACTTTTGCGGTAGTTGGCGTCGCCAGTTCGCTGATTCATTGGCAGCTTTTTTACGTGCTCGTCACCGCGGCCCGACTCAGTCAAGCCGTCAGTAATTTTTCGGCATTTTGTGTCGCCGCGACATTCTCGTTCTATGTGCATGCGCTTTACACCTTTGAGGCAGGCGCGTCTGCACTTCGTTATCTGGTGTACGTGTTCTTTATGGGGGTAATGAGTTTCGTGGTCGGACATTACGCTGATGTCTGGAAAATACACGGGCTGGTGACCGTCGCATCGTTCTCGCTGTTGAGCCTGATCTGCGGAATGTTCTTTTCCAGGTTGATCATGTTCAAGGAGCGGGAAGGATGAAGGTATCGCTGATGCCAGCCTCCCCATAAGGCTGGCATGCAGAACAAACTTTATGCAGCAACCACCTCATTCGGCTCAAAACTATCCGCCCGCGCCATCTGCCACATCCGCGAGTAGAACTCGCCGTTCACTTCCCCGGTGAGCAATTCCCCCGGCTTCAAGAACACATGCAACTGCGAAAACAATTTGATCTCGGTCGCCGACATGCGTCGCACCAGATGCTTGGCCGACAACTGCGACGGGTGATCGAGCCCGGCCGCCGCGAGCATTTCCGCCAAGGCCTTGAGCGTGTTGCGGTGGAAGTTGAACACCCGCTGAGCCTTGTCCGGAACTACCAAAGCGCGTTGACGCAGGGTGTCCTGGGTGGCGACACCGGTCGGGCATTTGTTGGTATGGCAGCTTTGCGACTGGATGCAGCCGATGGCGAACATGAAGCCGCGTGCCGAGTTGGCCCAGTCGGCGCCGATGGCCAGTACGCTGGCGATGTCGAAGGCGCTGACGATCTTGCCGCTGGCGCCGAGTTTGATTTTGTCCCGCAGGTTCAGGCCGACCAGGGTGTTGTGCACGAACAACAAGCCTTCGCGCATCGGTACGCCGATGTGGTCGGTGAATTCCACCGGGGCGGCGCCGGTGCCGCCTTCCTTGCCGTCGACCACGATGAAGTCCGGGAGGATGCCGGTTTCCAGCATGGCCTTGGCGATGCCCATGAATTCCCATGGGTGACCGAGGCAGAACTTGAAGCCCACCGGTTTACCGCCGGACAGTTCACGCAATTGCTGGATGAAGTGCATCAGTTCGATCGGCGTGGAAAACGCGCTGTGGCGCGAAGGTGAGATGCAGTCTTCGCCCATCATGATGCCGCGGGTTTCGGCGATTTCCTTGGTGACCTTGTGCTTGGGCAGGATGCCGCCGTGACCGGGTTTGGCCCCTTGCGACATCTTGATTTCGATCATCCGCACTTGCGGCGTCTGCGCCTGGGCGGCGAAGCGTTCCGGGTCGAAGCGTCCGTCTGCGGTGCGACAGCCGAAATAGCCGCTGCCCAGTTCCCAGGTCAGGTCGCCGCCGTTTTCCCGGTGATAAGCGCTGATGCTGCCTTCACCCGTGTCGTGGGCGAAATTGCCGAGTTTGGCGCCCTGGTTCAACGCGCGAATGGCGTTGGCGCTGAGCGAGCCGAAGCTCATCGCCGAGATGTTGAACACCGACGCCGAGTACGGCTGGGTGCACTGCGGTCCGCCGACGATGACCCGGAAGCTGCTCGGGTCGCTCAACGGTGCCGGGCGCATGGAGTGGCCGATGAACTCAAAACCCGATTGATAGACATCAATCAGCGTGCCGAACGGTTTGTCGGCGGTTTCATTTTTGGCTCGCGAATAGACCAGCGAACGCTGGGACCGGGAGAAGGGCAGGGCGTCGCTGTCGGATTCGAGCAGGTACTGGCGGATTTCCGGGCGAATGCCTTCCACCAGGTAGCGAATGTTGCCCAGGATCGGGTAGTTGCGGCGCACCGCGTGGGGGCTTTGCAGCAGGTCGAAAATGCCGATCAGGCTGAGCACTCCGGTGACAGCGGTGATCGGCCAGAGCCAGTCGTGTTGCAGAAAAGGCAGGCTGGCGAGGGTGAAGATCACGCAAGCGGCAAAGAAGGCGTAGCGGCTCAGGAGTGACAGGCTCATACGGTTTCCCTGGGTTCGGACTCGGTTGGCAGCTTCACACAGGATCCCTGTGGGAGCGCTCGGGGCACGGTGTCAGGCATTCTGCGCCTGGAGAAAAATCGAAAACAGCTCGGACTGGGATTTGATCCCCAGCTTGCTGTACATGTGTTTTTTATGGACTTTCACGGTTTCTACAGAGATTTCCAGCTTACGGGCGATTTCTTTACTGGAGCAACCGCTGAGCATCAAGCGCCCGACGTCCAGCTCCCGCGCAGTCAATTGCGCACCTTTGAGTTGCTGCACCGAAGCTTCCAGCTGCACCCGCCAGTCACCTTGGGTCGGCGCTGGCGCAAGGGCCACGACTTCGTTGATTTCGTAGGGCAGGCGTTGGCGCAACAGGCCCAGCACCCAAGGCTGGATCAGCGACAGCAAGGCAATCTGCTGGCCACTGAAACGCTGTCGGCTGCCCAATGACAGGCACAGCGTGCGGTCGCCTTCGAGCTGGCAATTGAACTGGATTTCATCGGCCACCACATTCAGACGAAAGTAGCGCTGGTAATACTCGGTCAGCTCGAAGTGCTCCGGCGCCACTTCCGACAGACGATAGAGGCCGGTGCGCGATTGCTCGCGGCAGGCGATGTAGAACGGGTCCAGCAAGTACAGGCCGCGCAGGTAATCCTGGAAGAGCTGATCCGGGCTGCCGTCCAGACCGGGGCATTCGGCGAACACTTGCGGGTGCTGGTCGGCGCTGAAAAGCAGGGCCACCCAGCTGTCGAAGGTCACGTACTGATCCAGCAGGCGCACCAGTTGCGTCCAGAAATTGGGCTTGTCCAGCGCATCGATCAGTTGTCCGACCGAGCGGTGCCAAGCGATGTCGTCTAACGAAAGTGTCATGCCTCTACCCCTATCGGGTTACCCCAGCGGCGTGATTCCCCGGCCCGCTGCTTGCTGCGCATACTGGCGCACAGACACAGACCGGGCAATCTTTCTGCCGCCCGGTCCATAACAAGGATTCCCAATGAAAGTCGAACTCGCCCAGTTGGCGGGCCGTGACAACGGCACTGCGTACAACCTCGAACGCGCCTTGGCAGCGATTGCAGCCTGCGCCGCCGACACACAACTGATCGTCTTCCCGGAAACCCACCTGATGGGCTTTCCTACCGCCGCAACCGTGGCCCAGACCGCCGAACCGCTCAACGGGCCGACCGTCAGCGCCATCGTTGCGGCTGCCCGCGAGCGCAACATCGCAGTGGTGATCGGCATGGCCGAGAACGACAACGGCCGCTTCTACAACACCACGCTGCTGATTACTCCCGAAGGCATCGCGCTGAAATACCGCAAGACGCACCTGTGGGCTTCGGATCGCGGCGTGTTCGAGGCCGGTGACCGTTACGCCACCTGCCAGTGGAACGGCGTGCGGGTCGGCTTGCTGATTTGCTACGACATTGAATTCCCGGAAACCGCCCGAGCCCTGGCGCAGCTGGGCGCCGAACTGCTGATCGTCACCAACGGCAACATGGACCCTTACGGCCCGACTCACCGCACCGCGATCATGGCCCGCGCCCAGGAAAACCAGGCATTTGCGTTGATGGTCAACCGCGTGAAAGACAGCGATGACGGGCTGGTATTTGCCGGTGGCAGTGCGCTGGTGGATCCGCTGGGCACGTTGCTGTTCGAAGCCGGACGGGAGGAGGGGCAGTTTGCGGTTGAACTGGATTTCAGCCAGTTGGAAGCGGCACGCAAGGACTATCGGTACCTGGATGATCAACGGCTGAAGTTGCCGGGGGAAATCGTCGAGCAGGCTTCTGGCGTTCGGGAGTTGCTGATTCCTTTGCGCTGATCCGGATTCAGTGTCGTCAGGGCTGACGCCTTCGCGGGCAAGCCCGCTCCCACAGGGGATCTTCGGCGGACACAGGATGAGTGAACGACAGCAATCAAATGTGGGAGCGGGCTTGCCCGCGAAGAGGCCAGCCCAAACAAGACACCTGTTTGACCTTGCACCCAATTACAACAACGAAACACCCGAAATTTAGCGCCGAACTCGGCTCTGCCATAAATCTAATAAATTCGGAGTAGTCGCTCATGGCTCGTTTGCAACGCACCCTGTCATTGGGTTCGGTGGTGCTGTTCGGCATTGCCTACATGACGCCGATCATTGTGCTCGGCACCTTTGGCATCCTCGCTCAATCCACCGCCGGCATGGTGCCAGCCGCGTACCTGGCGGCGCTGGTGGCGATGTTTTTCACGGCCATGAGCTATGGCCGAATGGCGTCGGCGTTCCCCGTCGCCGGTTCCGCCTACAGTTATGTGCGCAAGGCGATCAGCCCCAAACTCGGTTTTATCGCCGGGTGGGCGGTGCTGCTCGATTACCTGTTCCTGCCGATGGCGATCTGGCTGATCGGTGCGGCCTACCTCAACTCCGCGTTCCCGGCCGTGCCGCAGTGGATCTGGGTGCTGGCATTCATCGGCATCACCAGTGCGATCAATATCGTCGGCCTGAAACTGGCCAACGGCATCAACGCCTTGCTGATGCTGGTGCAGTTCCTGGTGCTGATCGCCTTCGTCGCGCTGTGCATCCACTACGTCGGTGGCGATGCGAGCACGCCGTTGTGGTCGATCAAGCCGTTCTTCAACGGCGACATGCAGATGCCGCTGATCATGAGCGGTGCGGCCATCGCCTGTTACTCGTTCCTTGGATTTGATGCGGTCAGCACCCTGACCGAAGAGACCCGCGATCCGCGCCGCACCATTCCGCGGGCGATCATGCTGATTACCCTGATCGGCGGGCTGATCTTCGTCAGCGTCTCGTACTTCGTGCAGATCGCGCATCCCTCGTTCCAGTTCGACAGCGTCGACTCGGCGGCCTATGAAATCGCCCGCAACATCGGTGGTGACCTGTTCGTGACGATCTTCCTGATCGGTCTGATCGTCGGCCAGTTCGCGTCGGGCCTGTCGGCTCAGGCCAGTGGTTCGCGTCTGTTGTTCGCCATGGGCCGCGACGGTGTGCTGCCCAAGTCGTTCTTCGGCACGTTGCACGAACGCTTTGGCACCCCGGTCAACAGCATCCTGTTGTGCGCCGTGGTGGCGTTGCTGGCATTGAAACTCGACGTCACCACCTCGACCTCGTTCATCAACTTCGGCGCGTTCCTGGCGTTCAGCCTGGTGAACCTGTCGGTGATCTTTCATTACTGGATCGGCGGTGAAAAGAAGGGCCTGCGAGAGTTCGTACTGTTCCTGTTGTTCCCGTTCATTGGCCTGGCCGCCGATTTGTGGCTGATGGTCAGCCTCGATCACCTGGCGATTTACCTGGGCTTGAGCTGGCTGGCGATTGGCGTGGTGTACCTGGCCGTATTGACCGGTGGTTTCCGCCGCCAGCCACCGGAGATGGATTTCCAGGAAGCCACGTAACCCTGCTGACCCCTGTAGGAGCTGTCGAGTGAAACGAGGCTGCGATCTTTTGATCTTGTTTGTAAAAAAACCAAAGTCAAAAGATCGCAGCCTCGTTTCACTCGACAGCTCCTACAGGTGAGTATTCAGGCGGCGGGTTTTGTCTGGTGCACGGGTAACTCGACGCGGAATGTGCTCCCTGCGCCCACCTCGCTACGCACCGTGATCTCCCCTCGGTGTTTTTTGACGATGCCATAGGACAGGGACAAACCCAGCCCTGTCCCCTGGCCCACCGGTTTGGTGGTGAAGAAGGGGTCGAATATTTTTTGCAGGGTCTCCGGTGCGATACCCGAGCCGGTGTCTGCCACCTCGATCCAGACCTTTTGCCCCTCAACCCCGGTGCGCAACGTAATGGTGCCCCGTTGCGGTCCCACTGCCTGAGACGCGTTGACGATCAGGTTCATGATGACCTGATTGATTTGTGATGGCAGGCACTCGATCTCGGGCAACACCTGATATTCCTTCAGCACGTCGGCCTTGTACTTGAGTTCATTGGCGACGATGTTCAGGGTCGATTCGATGCCCTGTTGCAGATTGGCCCACTGCCATTCCTGGTTCGAGTCCACGCGGGAGAAGTCCTTCAGGTCCTTGACGATCTGCCCGACGCGGTTGATGCCGTCCTTGGATTCCTTGATCAGTAACGGAATGTCCTCGCGCAGAAACTCCAGCTCGACCCGTTCGCGTAACTGTCCAAGCCGTTCGAGCACCTCGTTTGAGGCAATCGCCTCTTCGGCATCGCGATAGGCATCGAGCATGGACTGCAGTTGCGTGAAGTAACCTTCGAGGCTGCCGAGGTTGGAGGAAATAAAGCCGATGGGGTTGTTGATTTCATGGGCGACGCCGGCTGCCAACTGGCCCAGGGAGGCGAGTTTTTCCGATTGCACCAATTGCGATTCAAGCTGTTTGCGCTCGTCGATTTCTCGCTGCAACGCCACGCTGGCCTGTTTGAATTCGGCCGTGCGCAGGTTAACCAGGTGCTCCAGGTGGCTCATCTGCACAAAGGCCCGTTCGGTCATTTCCCACTTGGTCAGCAGAGTGCTGGCCATCTGCTGGACTTCGATGTTGTCGAACGGTTTTTTCAGAATCAGCAAGCGGTCATGCGCGTGTAGACGGTCCAGCAGTTCATCCCAGGAATAGTCGGAATACGCAGTACACACCACCACTTGCAGGCGCGGGTCTTGCTGCCACAAATGTTCGATGGTCTGCGCGCCGTCCCAGCCCTCAGGCATGCGCATGTCGACGAAGGCGAGGGCGTACGGGCGGTTTTGCTGCAATGCCTGATTAAGCTGTTCCAGGCCTTCCTGGCCGCCGTAAGCCGAGTCCAGTTCGAACAGGGCCCCCGCGGCTTTGACTTCGCTGCCAAACAGCGCGGCTTCCATTTCGTCCAGTTCGACTTGCTGCACCTCCACCGGCGTGAGGATCTTGCGAAAGTCCTCATGAATGGACGGCGTGTCGTCGATCAGAAGAATGCGTCGGTTCGAAGATCCGTTCATGCCTTCTCCGTAACGGTTTTCAGCGGGATCTGCAGCGTGAACTGCGCCCCTTTGCCAGGCCCGTCGCTGTGCGCGCTGAGGTGGCCGTTCATCTCGATAGCCGCCAGGGCGCAACTGTGCAGGCCGAAGCCGTGACCTTCCTTGCGGGTGGTAAAACCGTGGGCAAAGATTCGGGTCATGTTTTCGGGCGCGATGCCTTCGCCATCATCTTTGACGCTGATTTGCAGGGTGGTGTCTTCAATGATTTTCACCCCCAGCGTCATTTTTCGCGGGCGATTGCTGAGGTCGGACATGGCGTATTTTGCATTGCTGATCAGGTTGATCAGGATCAGCAGCAAGCGGTGCTTGTCTCCCATGACCTGCGGCACATCGTTGTACTCCTTGATCACCGTCACGTGGTGCCGGGTCAGGGCGCCGGAATTCATGCGCAGGGCATCTTCGAGCAACTCGCTGATGTGCAGCGGTTCCGTCAGATTGTTGGCTCCGGCGTAGGACTGCTGGGTGGCGACAATGTCCTTGATGTGATCGACGCTCTTGGTCAGTTGGGCGAGTTCGTCGGTCATGCTGTGTTGTTCGAGTGCAATGGCATCGACCAGTTGGTTCAGGTAGCCGGGCAGTAACTTGCCTTTCTCGTCCTGGGTCAGGAAAGTGCCAAGGTCGCCAGAGCGCGCGTTGATCAGTTGCATGGCCTTGCCCAGCCCTTGAGCCTTGCTGCTGCGCAGTTTGCGCGAGACCAGGTCGGCGGAAATGTTCACGCTGTTGAGCACATTGCCGACGTTGTGCAACACATTGGTGGCGATCTCGGCCATGCCGGCCAGGCGTGCGGTATCGAGCAGTTCGCTCTGGGTATCCTTGAGCTCGCGGGTGCGTTCTTCGACCCGTTGTTCGAGGTCGTCATTGGCAGTTTTCAGGGCTTTGTTGACGCGGTTGATCACCGTGAAACTGCGCATCAAGTGAATCGCCAGGTACACCAGCAACAACACCAGCAGCACGGAAAACACCAGCATGTAGAAGTGGTAGCGCTGATCGATCGCATCGGCCTGCTGCTGATCCTTGTTCAGCAGGTCGGTGATATCGTCCAGCCGTTCGGCCACGGGAATGGCTTCGATGTTTTCCAGCAAGCGGTTGACCACTGGCTGTTCACGCAGGATCAACGCGATGTGATTGCTCAGGATATCGATCGGACGGTGGAACTGCTCCGGCAGGCGCAACTTGTTCACGCTCAGTTTGTTCAGGCCCACCAGGATATCGGCGGCTTTGTCATCGGAGGTGACCTGGGCAAATTCCAGGCCGCTGAGCAGCAGGTCATAGGTGTCGGTAGCAATGTTTTGCAGCTGCAGTTTGTCGCTGTCCAGCAACCGGGCAAGGGGTTGCTGAATGTCATCTTCGGCGGTCGGCAGAAACGCCAGGGAGTTACGCAAGACGGCATTGTGCGATTTGAACTGTTCCACCAGCCGGGATTTTTCCTCGAAAGCGCTCAGGTAGGCATCATGACTGGCGCGCCAGACGGGCGATTCGTTACGGCCGTGACTGGACTCCATCGTGTCGAACCGTTCCCACAACCGAGTCATCTCGGTCAGCGGCGTGACCAGCGGATCGTAGTTGTGGTTGGTGTCTATCCGCGCCTTGAGGATTTCCGTTTCCCATTGTGCGTTCAGCTGTTTGATCCGGGAAATCAGATATCGGGATTCGGTGTAGGTCGACGTCTGGTTCGAGCTGGACTTGAGGTACAGAAACAACAGCGTCGAGGCCAGTAACAGCGCCACGATGCCGAGGAGTGCCAGGCTGCTGCGATGGGACATTTTCATAAGGGTTTGCCTTCCCATTCACCGGTCAAGGTCTTGAGAAACTGGATGATCAGGCCCTTGTCGTCTGCGGAGGGGATGCGTCCCAGCTGAAAGGTGAACATCACGTCCACGGCGTCCTCGAGGGTTTTGGCCGAGCCGTCGTGAAAGTACGGCGCGGTCACGGCGACGTTACGCAGGCTCGGGACCTTGAACACGTTGCGGTCCTCTTCGTCCTTGGTCACCAGATAGCGCCCCAGGTCGGTTTCGGTCGGGTTGCCGCGCGCCTTGAAGTAATCGCCCATCACGCCGAATTTCTGGAACATGTTGCCGCCGATGTTGACGCCTTGATGGCAGGTTATGCAGCCGTAATCCTTGAAGCGTTGGTAGCCGTATTTTTCTTCGGTGGTGAGAATGTCGGTATTGCCTTTCAGGTACTGGTCGAAACGCGAATTGGCGCTGAGCAGTGTGCGCTCGTAGGTGGCCAGGGCATTTTGCACATTGAGCTGGGTTACGCCGTCCGGGTAGGCGTTGACGAATGCGCGGTGATACGCCGGATCGGCCGACAAGGTCTGCACCACGTGTTCCCAGTTGCTCCCCATTTCACCAGGGCTTTGCACCACGGTGTGGACCTGGGTTTCCAGGGTGTCGGCGCGTCCGTTCCAGAACTGTCGGAAGTTCAGGCTGGCGTTGAATACGCTGGGGGTGTTGATTGTCACTGGCTGGCCGTTGAAGCCAATGGAAAATGCCTTGTCATCGGCGCCACCGTTTTCCAGGTGATGACAGCTGGCGCAGGACAGGCTGTTGTTGACCGACAATCGGGATTCGTTGAACAACTGGCGACCCAGTTCGACACGCTGCGGGTTTTGTTCCGGAGCGGCCGGCAGCGGTTTGAGCGGTTCATTCAGCGGCTCGCCGACCGCGCCCGCACTGAGCCCGAGCAAAGGAACAAGCAACAGGCAGTAGAAGAATGGCGACATCTTATGATTCCTTGGCGGATGGCCGAAGCGTCGCTTCATATCGGTCAGGTGGTTGCGAACGGGAGAGACTTCACCGATGTCATGTACTGCACAAAGGCCTCTGGTTCGACGGCTTTGCTGAAGTAATAACCCTGGCCTTCCTCGCACTGATGGGCCTTTAGAAAATCCAGTTGTTCGAGGGTTTCCACTCCTTCGGCGATGACGGTCAGCTTGAGGCTCTTGCCCAGGCTGATGATGGCGCTGACCAATGCCGCATCGCTGCTGTCGCGGGTCAGGCCGCGAATGAACGACTGGTCGATTTTCAGCACGTTGATGGGGAACCGTCGCAGGTAACTAAGGCTGGAATAACCGGTGCCGAAGTCGTCGATGGCCAGCCGCACACCCAACGCTTTTAGGCGATTCAGAGCGGAGACGGTGGCGTCGACGTTCTGCATCAACACCCCTTCGGTGATTTCCAGTTCCAGCAATGATGGGTCCAGGCCGGTTTGCTCAAGGACCTGTTCAATGCCTTCGACGAAACCGCGCTGGCGAAAATCGATGGCCGATACGTTCACCGACATGCACAGCTTGGGCAGTCCCGCGGCCTGCCAGGCGCAGGCTTGCCGACAGGCCTGGGCCAGTACCCATTTGCTCAACGGCACGATCAGGCCGCTGTCTTCGGCGACACCAATGAAGTCGGACGGATAAACCAGGCCATGCCCGGGTTTGAGCCAGCGGATCAAGGCCTCCGCACCCACCACCTGACCCGTGCCCAGGTCGAGCTTGGGCTGGTAATGCAGGACAAATTCGTCGCGCTCCAGTGCCAGGCGAATCCCTGTTTCGATACTTTGCTGATCCCGGGCACGCTGGTTCATTTCGTCGAGGAAGAAGCTGAAGTCGTTCGGGCCGATTTCCTTGACGTTGCGCATCGCGGTTTCGGCTTTCTTGATCAGCGCGATGGCATCGAAGCCGTCATCGGGATAAATGCTGATGCCCAGGCTGGCGGTCACGCTCAGGTCATGGCCGGCGATGTGCTGGGGTGCGCGAATGGCGCTCAGGATTTTTTCGGCGATGCCTTTGGTTTGTTGCGGGTGGCGGATATCGGCCAGGATCACCACGAACTCATCAGAGCCGTAGCGAAACACCGAATCGGATTCGCGCACCGTGGACACCAGGTTTTGCCCGACCCGTTTGAGCATCTCGTCTCCAGCTGGGTGCCCCAGTGCATTGTTGATGCGCTTGAATCGGTCAAGGCCCAGAAACATCACCGCCAGTTGCTTGTCATGGCGGCGGGACAATGCCAGGGACTGGTTCAGCCGATCACCGAGCAGCGTGCTGTTGGGCAGCTCGGTCAATACGTCATATTGCAGCAGGTGAGACACCTTGAGCAGTTCGTGGACGCGTGCCTCGATGGTTTGCTCCAGGCTTTGCACTTTCGTCTCGGCGTCCTGGGTCATCTGCCATTTCCAGGTCAGGGCGCTGGCCATCTGGCGGATTTCCACACTGTCGAAGGGCTTTTTCAACACCAGCAATTGGTCGCCGTACTCGAGCCGCTCGGCCATTTCTTCCCAGCTGTAATCCGAAAAAGCCGTGCACAGGGCGATTTGCAGATGCGGGTCGACCTTCCAGAGTTTTTCGACGGTTTCCAGGCCGTCCCAACCCGGCGGCATGCGCATGTCGGTGAAGGCCATCGCGTAGGGGCGACCTTCGGCCTGGGCGCGCTTGACCAGTTCGAGCGCTTCCTGGCCCTGGTAGGCCGAGTCGAGCTGGAACGTCAGCCGGTCAGGCTTGGGCGTGCCAAACAGCGTTTCTTCAGTGCCGGCCAGGGACAGTTCGTCTTTGGTGTCAGGGCCGAGGATCTTGCGAAAGTCCTGATGGATCGAGGGCGTGTCATCAATGATCAGGATGCGCCGGTTGGTCTGCACGGAGGACGTCTTCATCCCTTGTCCTCCGTAGAGTGCGGGTTGTCCCGGATCGGTCCGGTTTGAAAGCTGGCGGGCATGATACTGCCGGCTTTGAGCAAGTGAGCGGCCTGCTGGCTGCTGACCGCTTTGCTGAAGAAGTAACCCTGTGCGTTCATTGGCGAGCCTGTGGCCATCAGCGAACTACGCTGTTCCTGGGTTTCGACACCTTCGGCGATGATTCCGATCCCTACCTCACGTGCGAAATTGATGATGGCACGCAATGTGTTGGCGCAAGCCGGGTCCCGGGCCGCGGTATCGATGAACGCCTGGGCGAGTTTCAGGTGATTGACCTGGTAAGTCTTGAGGTAATCGAAGGAGGAATATTCGGTGCCGAAGTCATCGATGGCGATCTTCACCCCCAACTCGCGCAGGCGCGGCAGCACATCGTTGTGGGTCCACTTGGTCTGGGCCAGGGTCGCTTCGGTGACATCGAAACGCAGGTCCCAGGGGCACAGTTCATAGCGCGCGGTGGTGCGCAGCACGTCATAGATCAGTTCGGGACCACTCTTGAGCTGGGCCAGTGACAGCTTGATGGCAATGACCGGCGGCGCCATGCCTTCATCGCGCCACTGGCGCATTTGTTGGCAGGCGCGATCCAGTACCCAGTGACCGAGGGCGATAATGGCACCGGTTTTTTCCGCCGCCGGCAAGAACGTCGGTCCCTCCAGCAAGCCCCGTTCGGGGTGATTCCAGATGACCTGGGCTTCCATGCCGAGGATCTTGCCGCTGCTCAGTTCCACCTCGGGCCAGTAATTGAGCTCGAGCTCTTCATGCTTGATGGCGTCTTTCAAGTCACTGGCGATGGCCATGCGCTCGACCACCTCCTGATTGATCTCCTCGGAATAGAAGTGGTACTGGTTGCGGCCCTTTTCCTTGGAGCGATAGAGCGCCATGTCAGCCTGGCCTAGCAGACCGTCGGCACTGGTGATGAGCGGCGAGTAGCTGCTGATGCCGATGCTCACTGAAACGCGCACGTCATTGCTGGCGAGGGAGTAAGGCAACACCAGGGCATCGCGGACCTTGGCGGCCAGCGCGGCGGAATGGGTCGGGTCGCTGACGTCAAGTTGCAGGATGGCGAACTCGTCGCCGCCGAGGCGCGCGACCACATCGTTTTCCCGCACGCAGGCCTTGATGCGCCGGGACACCTCTTGCAGCAACAGGTCGCCCACCGGATGACCGAGGGTATCGTTGATCCGTTTGAAGTGATCCAGGTCCAGGTAGAACATCGCGAACGGTGTGGCCCCCCGGCGGGCGGCGGCGAACGCCTGGTGCAGGCGCTCGATCAGGGTGGCCCGATTGGCCAGTCCGGTGAGTCCGTCGGTGCGGGCCAGCAGGGCGATTTTCTCTTCGGCGACTTTGCGCTCGGTAACGTCGATGATGATGCCTTCGACTTCCAGCAAGCGTCCTTCATCGTCGCGCACCGGGATATAGCGGTTCTCCACCCAGCGCCAGGCGCCGTCGCTGGTGCGCATGCGGAACTCGATGGAGGCTCCCGCCGCGTGCCGGTCCAGCACCCGGGCCATCGCCGTGTCGACTTTCGGTTGATCGTCGGGATGAATCAGCTCCCGGGCCCAGTTGGCCGAGGCGACCAGGTTCGCCGCGACGTGACCGTACTTGGTGATGTTGTGGGAGATGTACATCAGCGGAAACGAGGGTTCGCCGCGCAGGCGATACAAAATGGTCGGGCTGTTCTGCACGATGATGTTGGCATCGGACAGCTCCCGGGTGCGTTCCTCGACCGCCTGCTCAAGCAGCGACATCTTCAGCGCCGCATCTTCGGTCATCTGCCATTTGGCGGTCATGGCACTGGCTATCTGTCGGATTTCAATGGCATCGAAGGGTTTTTTCAGAATCAGCAACCGATCGCCCAGCTCCAGGCGTTCATCGATGTCTTCCCAGGAATAGTCGGAATAGGCGGTGCACAGCGCCACTTGCAGCTTGGGATCAACCTGCCACAGCCGTTCGATGGTTTGCAGACCGTCCCAGCCCGGCGGCATGCGCATGTCGATGAACGCCAGCGCGTAGGGCAGGTCGTTGGCCAGTGCTTGTTCGACCTTGCTCAGGGCTTCAAGGCCCTGAAACGCCGAATCGAGCACGAAGCTTTGCAGAACGGCCGTCGCTTGCGTTCCGAACAGGGCTTTTTCGGCGTTGGTCAGGTCTTCGTCATCGATCGATGGCGGACTGAGGATCTTGATGAAGTCCGCATGGATCGAAGCGGTGTCGTCGACGATGAGAATCCGACGATTGGTTCGTGCCAGCAACGTACTCATAAGCGTACGGCCGGAACGGATGCAATGCGGTGTAATGTGCTCATAGGGGCATCCTTTCCCTGATCACGTGGCCATGCGTTGCAGATAATGGATCCGAGTGATTGCAGCATAGTCCCCTGTGCAGCACTTCGCCTACCCGACTCAAACGAATCATTTCCAGAAGAAGTGTGCAAAATCATCTAGCCTGTAGCTCAGGCTTGGCCAAAGGGGATTGTTTGGCTGCGACCTGACGCACGATCTACCCGTTTCGCTTGAGGTTATGCCATGGAAGAGCAACTCCCCCCCACGATCACCGATAGACCCAGGGTGTTACTGGTTGATGATGAGGAATCGATCCTCAACAGTTTGCGTCGGCTATTACGCGGCCAGCCCTACGAGGTGTTATTGGCCACCAGCGGTGCCCAGGCGCTGGAAATCATGGCGCGTGAGCCCGTCGACCTGGTAATGAGCGATGCGCGCATGCCCAACATGGACGGCGCGACGCTGCTGGCGCACATTCACCAGCACTATCCCGATACGCTGCGCATTTTGCTGACCGGGTACGTCGACCTGACAACGATCGTGAAAGCGATCAACGAGGGGCAGATTGACCGTTACATCAGCAAACCCTGGCACGATGAGGAATTGCTGCTGACGTTGCGACAGTCGCTCGCCTACCAGCGCTCCGAGCGCGAACGGCTGCGTCTGGAGCGCGAGACGTGGCATCGCAACGAAGAATTGAAGGTCCTGAACGCGACCCTGGAAAAACACGTCGCGGCCCGCACTTCTGAACTGCAACAGACCGCCGACATGCTCGACCTGGCGTACGAAGAGCTCAAACACAGCTATGTCACCGGCACCGAGGTGTTCTCGTTGCTGGCCAACCTGCGCTTGCCGCCTGCCAAGCAGACGAACCGGCAGATCATTGAGCTGGTGCGGGTTTACTGCAAACTCCATGGCGTGGACGAGGCCAGCACCCGCGACCTGGCCATGGCCGCAGCGCTCTACAACATCGGCAAGCTGAGTTGGACCGATGGCATGATGAATACGCCTTCGGACCTGCTGCACCACACCGATCGCGAGCGCTATCGCGGTTATCCGAAGCAAAGCGAATCGTTGCTGATGACCCTCGATCCGATGAAGGACGCCGCGCGCCTGATCCTTCACCATCAGGAGCGCTGGGATGGCAGCGGGTTCCCCGACCGGCTCAAGGGCGAGGCGATTCCGCTTGGATCGCGCTGGCTGAAACTGGCGGTGGATTTCATCGAGTTGCAGCGCGGGCTGATCCTTGAGCGCCAGATGAACAGCGATGAAGCACTGGTCTATATCCGCCAGTACGCCGGGCGACTGTATGACCCTGATCTGGTCGAGGATTTCATTCAGGTCTGCGCCGCGTACCTGAGCGATGTCTCGCTGGCCGATCCGACGGTCAAAGTGCTGACCACCCGGGACCTGGCCGCCGGCATGCTGCTGGCACGCAACCTCAATGCCGATAACGGCATGTTGCTGCTCAACGCGGGCAAGGTGCTGAGTGGGCCTCTGATAGAGAAGCTGATCGCGTTCGAGGCGATGGAAGGGGCGAAATACAGCATTTTCGTGAAAGTGCCGGAGGAAGTTGAGGGCCTGGAGCTGTTAGCGAATTAGGGCTTCATGATTGAAGATCGCAGCCTCGTTGCACTCGACAGCTCCTACAGATGTACGCCGGACCCTGTAGGAACTGTCGAGTGCAACGAGGCTGCGATCTTTTGATCTTGACCCGCACCCATGTGATCCTTTGCGCCCTTCACTCAAAACCATTTCAAATCCATGACCCTTTCATCCGCCGTTTCCCCCCGCATCATCCGCATTGCCGCCGCCCTGTTGATCGGTCCTGACGGTCGTACTTTACTGGTGCGCAAGCGCGGCACCGCAGCGTTCATGCAACCCGGCGGCAAGATCGAGCCCCATGAGCAACCGGTCCAGGCCCTGGCCCGTGAACTGGAAGAAGAGCTGGGCCTGCTGATCGACCCCGCCTGCGCGCAGTATCTGGGACCCTTTTCGGCACCGGCCGCCAACGAGCCGGGCTATGTCGTCCAGGCGGAACTCTTTCAGCTGACCATCGACGCAGACGTGTCCCCTGCCGCGGAGATCGAAGAGGTGCGCTGGATTGACCCGGACACCGACGGCGATCTCACGCTGGCGCCATTGACACGAGACCTGATCCTGCCGTTTTATCGAGCTTCGCTGACCGCGACCACCTGATCATTTACGGACTAGGATTGCCCCCATGATCCCGCTACAAGACTTGCTGATTTTCGCTGCCGCCGCGCTGTTGATGGTACTGACGCCGGGGCCGAACATGATCTACCTGATTTCCCGTTCGATCTGTCAGGGGCGCAAGGCCGGCGTGACCTCGTTGCTTGGCGTGGTCGCGGGCTTTTTCGTGCATTTGTTCGCCGCCGCTGCCGGCTTGACCGCAGTGTTTCTGGCGGTGCCGATGGCCTATGAAGTGTTGAAGTGGGCAGGCGCGCTTTACCTGCTGTGGCTGGCCTGGCAGGCCATCAAACCCGGCGCACGTTCGCCGTTCGAAGCGCAGCAATTACCGCCGGACTCGTCGCGCAAACTGATCACCATGGGCTTTCTCACCAGTGCCCTGAACCCGAAGATCGCAGTGTTTTACCTGTCGGTGTTTCCGCAATTCATCACCCCTGAACACGGTTCGGTGTTCACCCAGAGCATCGTGCTGGGCCTGACCCAGATCAGCGTCAGTTTCAGCGTCAATCTGCTGATCGCGATCTTCGCAGCGGGCATCGCCTCCTGGTTCGTCAACAACCCGTCCTGGCTGGCGGTGCAGCGCTATTTCATGGGTTTTGTCCTGTCAGCGCTGGCGGTGCGATTGATGCTTGAACAGCGGCGGATGGCGCTCAATGTGGATTGAGCGCCTGGATGCCAGCCATGCCCTGGACTATCGCGCACTGATGCTGGAAGCCTACGACCTGCACCCGCAGGCGTTTACCTCAAGCGTGCGCGAGCGCGCCACGATGCCGCTGAGTTGGTGGGAGTCGCGCCTGACCAGCAAGCTGGAGGTGGTGTTCGGCGCGTTCGAAGAGGGCGCGCTGGTGGGCATCGTCGGTCTCGCCTTCGAACCTCGGCAAAAGGCCTGGCACAAGGCAACGCTGTTTGGCATGTACGTGTCCGGCAAGGCCCGGCAACGCGGGTTGGGTTATCGCCTGGTGCAGGCGGCACTGGCCGAGGCGCAGAACCATGAACGCCTGAGGCTGATCCAGCTGACCGTCACCGCCGGCAACGAGGCGGCGTTCAACCTGTACCAGCGCTGCGGCTTCATCCAGTTCGGCCTCGAACCGATGGCGGTGCGCGTCGGCGAAGACTACTTCGACAAAATCCACATGTGGCGTGAGCTTTAAAGATCGCAGCCTCGTTTCACTCGACAGCTCCTACAGGGTTTGGCGTAAACCTGTAGGAGCTGTCGAGTGAAACGAGGCTGCGATCTTTTAATGAACACGACTGACCGCGGATCAAGTTCGATAGGTGTTGCTAGCGAACGGCGCTGACCCCGTCCAGGGTCGAGAACGATGTGTCCTTGGCCGTCAGCAAGAAATCGCGCATGTACGGCGCATCCAGCATGTCCGCGCGAATCGCCGCATACAGCGTCGCAAACAATCCCTTCTCGCCCAGCCGCTTGGCCTTCACATAGCCGCGTGAGCTGTATTCATGCAGCGCCCAATGCGGCATCCCGCACACGCCGCGCCCGCTGGCCACCAATTGCATCATCATTACCGTCAGTTCCGAGGTGCGGACCTGCGCCGGTTCGATGTCGGCGGGTTCCAGGAAGCGGGTGAAGATGTCCAGCCGATCACGTTCCACCGGGTAGGTGATCAGCGTTTCCGTGAGCAAGTCTTCCGGAACGATGTAGGCCTTGCTCGCCAAACGGTGCTGGTTGGCCACCGCGAGCATCGCTTCATAAGTGAACAACGGCACATAGGTGATCCCGGCCAGTTCCAGCGGATCGGAGGTCACCACCAGGTCCAGATCGCCCCGGGCCAGGGCCGGCAGCGGGGCGAAGGAGAAGCCCGAGGCCAGGTCCAGCTCGACTTCCGGCCAGGCATCGCGGAACTGGTCGATGGTTGGCATCAGCCATTGGAAACAACTGTGGCACTCGATTGCCATGTGCAAGCGGCCCGCCGTACCGCCCGCCAGGCGTGCGATATCACGTTCGGCGCCACGCAGCAGCGGCAAGGTCGCGTCAGCCAATTGCAGCAGGCGCAAACCGGCACTGGTGAAACGCACCGGTTTGGTCTTGCGCACGAACAACGGCATGCCCATGCGCTCTTCCAGTTCCTTGAACTGGTGGGACAGGGCTGACTGCGTCAGGTGCAGCCGGTCGGCGGCGTCGACCAGGCTGTCGGCTTCGCGCAAGGCGTGCAGGGTCTTCAGGTGACGGATTTCAAGCACCGGATGGCTCCATGAGGAAAACTTGTGATCAACACGAAAAGGTTGAGTTTGTCTCATGTTGGGTTGACTGTCGACAATAGCGCCATGTTTTACAGCCTCTTTATTGGAAGACACTCATCATGGCTCTGGCGCACACACTTGGTTTCCCCCGCATCGGCGCGGACCGCGAATTGAAAAAAGCCCTCGAATCCTACTGGAAGGGCGATCTGGATCTGGACGCGCTGAACAACGTTGGCCGCCAATTGCGCGCCAGGCACTGGCAATTGCAGAAAGACGCCGGCATCGACCTGCTGCCCGTTGGCGACTTCGCCTGGTACGACCAGGTCCTGACCCATTCCCTGACCTTCGGTGTGATTCCCGAGCGCTTCGACAGCGCCAAGGATGCCCAAGGCCTGCCGACCCTCGACACTCTATTCGCCATGGCCCGTGGCGCCACGGCGACCTGCTGCGGCGGCGAACACGGCACAGCGCAATACGCCCAGGAGCTGACCAAGTGGTTCGACACCAACTACCACTACCTGGTCCCGGAATTCAGCGCTGACCAACAATTCAAGCTGAGCTGGGAACAGCTGTTCGACGAAGTCGACGAAGCCAAGGCGCTGGGCCATGAGGTCAAACCGGTCATCATCGGCCCGCTGACCTACCTGTGGCTGGGCAAAGCCAAAGGCAACGACTTCGACAAGCTCGAATTGCTCGAACGCCTGCTGCCGGTCTACAACGAAATCCTCGGTCGCCTCGCCGCGCAAGGCGTGGAATGGGTGCAGATCGACGAACCGATCCTGACCCTCGACCTGCCGCAAGCCTGGAAAAACGCCTTCGAACGCGCCTATCACATCCTCCAGTACTCGCCGCTGAAGAAACTCGTGGCGACCTACTTCAGTGGTCTGGAAGACAACCTCGGCCTGGCCGTGGGCCTGCCGGTGCAAGGCCTGCACATCGACGCCGTACGTGCGCCGGATCAACTCGGCCAAGTGCTGGATCGCCTGCCGACCTACAAGATTCTTTCGGTCGGGCTGGTCAACGGCCGCAACGTCTGGCGCTGCGAGCTGGAGCAAGCCCTCGCACAATTGGCGCCGGCCCAGGAACGTTTTGGCGAGAACCTGTGGGTCAGCAGTTCCTGCTCGCTGCTGCACAGCCCGGTTGATCTGGAGCGCGAAGACAAGCTCGACCCTGAACTGAAATCCTGGCTGGCCTTCGCCGTGCAAAAGTGCGGAGAAATTGCCGTGCTGCGCGATGCCCTCAACGACCCGCAATCGCCCAAGGTGCAAGCCGAACTCGCGCAAAGCCGTGCCATTGCGACCAGCCGCGCCGAGTCGCCGCGCATCCACAAAGCCGAAGTCCAGGCGCGCATCAAGGCCATTGGCGCAGCGGACAGCCAGCGCCAGTCGCCGTTTGCCAAACGCATCGCGCAGCAACAGGCGCGCTTGCAACTGCCGGCATTTCCGACCACCACCATCGGCTCGTTCCCGCAAACCGGTTCGATTCGCCTGGCGCGTCAGGCTTTCAAGCAAGGCAAGCTGTCGGCCAACGATTACACCGACGCCATGCACAGCGAAATCCGCCACGCCGTGCAAATCCAGGAACGCCTGGGCCTGGACGTGCTGGTGCACGGTGAAGCCGAACGCAATGACATGGTCGAATACTTCGCCGAGCAACTGGACGGCTACCTGTTCACCCGTTTCGGCTGGGTCCAGAGCTACGGTTCGCGCTGCGTCAAACCGGCGATCATCTACGGCGACTTGAGCCGCCCGAACGCCATGACCGTCGACTGGATCACCTACGCGCAAAGCCTCACCGACAAGGTCATGAAAGGCATGCTCACCGGTCCTGTGACCATGCTGATGTGGTCGTTCCCGCGCGAAGACGTCTCGCGCAAAATCCAGGCGCAGCAGCTGGCGTTGGCCCTGCGTGACGAAGTGGTCGACCTGGAAGCCGCCGGCATCAAGATCGTGCAGATCGACGAAGCCGCATTCCGCGAAGGCTTGCCGCTGCGCAGGGCGCAATGGCAGGAATACCTCGATTGGGCCGTGGAAGCATTCCGCCTGAGCGCCTCCGGTGTGCGCGATGAAACCCAGATCCACACGCACATGTGCTACAGCGAGTTCAACGACGTGATCGAGTCCATCGCGGCGATGGACGCCGACGTGATCACCATCGAAACCTCGCGCTCGGACATGGAATTGCTGGAAGCCTTCGAAGCCTTCGACTACCCGAATGACATCGGGCCAGGGGTTTATGACATTCACTCGCCACGGGTGCCGGACACCGCCGAGATGGTCAAGTTGATGAGCAAAGCGGTGAAGCGGATTCCGGCTGAGCGGTTGTGGGTGAATCCGGATTGCGGGTTGAAGACCCGGGCGTGGCCGGAGACTGAAGCGGCGTTGGTGAACATGGTGGCGGCTGCGCGGCGGTTGCGGAGTCAGTTGGCCTGACGCTCTGCCGCGCTTGCACTGGCGCCATCGCGCAGTCCCGGGAGTCAATGTCACTTAGCCCATCACGGTCTATGGCAATGCCAGTCTATTAAGATCGATGTATTCCATGTGCCAATCATTACCAACGCCTGAGGCCTGGTGGTTGATTAGCATCAACTGCATGGTGGGCGTCGTTGCCACAAACTGGAGTCGTAGGGGCACTATTTGATGAACGATCGAAAGCGTGTAAATACCGGAAAATACGCCACTGCTGGTCCCCAGCTGAAGTTGCGGGTGAGCGAACGGTGTATTTGAACGGAACATGTTGGATGTCAGCAGATAGGTCGCCCCGGGTGTCAGATCGGTGAAAGTCCTTACCAGCACATTGCCGTTGGATCGGTCGGTATACGTCTGATTATGAAGGGCCCAGTAATTTTGGGCCGGGTGAATGACCCACGCCAGATCGTTTGGCCCTCCGGCCCCTCCCCATACCCAACCCCCGGCGTCCCGATACTGGAAAGACGCGATATGGTACTGGAGACCCTCCTGCACCAAAAAGCTGAAAGGCGGCGAGGTCAAATTGCTGCCATCGACAGTCCTGGCAGTGATGGAATGACCGGTGGGGCTAAACCTGCCAGCGGGCATCGTCCATATACCGTCGCCATTGCTTGTGTAACGCCCCAAAGAACTGATGCCGTCCATGACTTCCACCGACTGATTGGGTTCGGCGCTCCCGCTGATGGCAAACCCGGTGCGGTAATAGGTGCTGCCACCGGGCTGGAGAGAGACTTCGCCCGCCACGATGGAGGTGATGATCGGCGCCTGGGCCCGCCGCAGCACACTGAGATCAAGAGGGCGCGATGTTGCTTGGGCGTCGCCGTGGATTAACAGGTAAGTGATGTTGACTTTCTGCCCCAGATTGGCATTGATAAAGGCCAGGCTCAGCGGGAAATCCGCTTGACCGGTAGCGCTCAAGGGCAGGGGGCTGAAGGTGGGAGAGCCGTCACCGGCGCTACCGCGCACCAGCAATTGCACACGATCGCCCGGGGTAAACCCTGGCACGATCACCCGACCCGTGGCCCCTTCTGGGTTGTCCCTCGGATTCAGTACACCCTTGGGTGCGATCAGCACAAGAGGGGGAGGGCAATCCGGCATACCTTGGCCGATGACGCGGGCCGTGGCGATTCTCGAGTTGGCAATCACTACCCCGTTTCTGGATTGCACATAACTGCCGGTCACCACGCGCCCGGAGATCACCAGGTTGTTGCGTACCTCCAGCGCAAGCGGGCTGGGTTGACCGAACTGTCCGGTAATCGTCCCGTCGACAAAGAAATCAGGACTGGGTGGGCTGCTGTACCTGGCCCTGATGGTGTCGCCGATGGCAAATTGCGGGACAAAGGTTCTGACTAGCATGGTCAGGTTGTTACTGCCCAACCGCTCCAGATCAATGATGGCCGGGTCATCATCGGTCGGGTTATCGAAGAAGATCGGAGCAGGACGACGCACCCCGGCGAGATCGACATCAATCACCACGGGCACCGAAAACGGGTCGGAGGGGTCTGCACCGTTGGTGATCTGGTCATGAACGGTGTAGGTCAAAGTGAACTGCGGATTGTCGCCAGCCTGTTGAAACTGCTGCGCTGTCAACGTGCGCACGATGCAGATTGGCGCAATACCTCCGAACAGCGGTGCCTCGGTCGATAGCACCGTGAAACGAGCGGTCAGGGTGCCCATGCGCAACTCGATGACGTCGTACGCGCGGCAATAGGGGTAGCAGAAACTCACCTCGACACCCAGTGCTGCGCGAGCGGCGTCCAAGCCATTGTCGATGACGTCCTGCGGCAACTTCAGTTGCAGCTCCGAGTGCCCCGGGATGGAATTGATGTCCCTGCTCCCGGGGCGGATGGCGTTGTACAGAATTGCCAGCAACGGGGTGGACCTTTGGGTATTGCCACCGACCCGGGTGACCGTGGTCTCCAGTGTGTTCACAGCGTTCGGGTTGAGTAGCCCATTGGGGATTGTCATCAAGTGCCGGTCATTCTCTGTCCCGGGTTGAACAAACTCCGTGTCGACGATGTTTCCGTTGAGCAGCAGGTCGATGACATCGAACTCTTCCGCGCCAATGATGGGATCGATAACGACATTGGCCCCGTTGGGGGCGTTGTCGTCGTAAATCCGTAGTGGTACCCCGAAATCGCCTCCCACCACCGCACGGGTCCAGCCGGGGATGAGGGGCGGGAAAATCTGCAGGACACTGTTTTCAGGGGCCGCAAGGATACCGCCAACCGCTTCCTGATTCTGCGCCTCGTTCGAGGCGCTGATCCTGCGCGTGTTGCCGACAATGAGAAATTCTTTGGACGGTAATTGCTGCTTACCGCCCTGGGCGTAGGTGCGGGTGAAAAACAGTCGGGCGCTGCCCCCGGCGAGTTGCTGGATGACGGCGTTGGTAATGATGAAATCCAGCGTCGTTTCGGATTTCAGGGTTTGCTTCTGGGTGAGCGACTTGGGCATACCCGTGCAGTCCAGAACCTTCAAGGACATTGTCAGCACGTCGCCGGGGCTAAAGGCCTGGGTGTCGAGGCTGACATTGACCGGTTGGCTCCCCAACTGACTCAAGTGGAGGGTGTTCTGTTCATCGATGCCTGTCACCGTCGGCGGTATCGGCGCAGCGGTGCCGGTCTGGATCATCACCGAAACACCCAGTGAATGATCGGTGGCGTGATTGTCGACTTCATCGCAGAGCGTGTAGTACAGCACGCCCCCGCCATCGCCATTGCTGGTCACCAGCTCCGTTGACAGGGTAAACGTCAGAGGCTGCCCGACCTCGGTGGCTGTTACGGTGTGGGGCAAGGCCCAGTTGCCGACGATCAGCGTGACTACATCGTTTTGTCGCATGCCGTCATAGGGCGCGACATAAACTGTTTCATCCTGTTGGCCGTTCAGGGTGGTCGAGGTGAGCTGCGGCGGGGGCAACAGGTAGTGTCCCGCAGCGTCCGGTTGCGGATCGATGCCACCGGGCAACAGGGTTTTGACCAGTACTTTCAAGGGGCCTGACATTTCAACGTTTACCCTGTAAGTCAGGGTGATAAATCCTTCCGGTATTAACTTTGCCGGGATGTATTTGCTGATGGGCTGGCCGCTGTAATCGTTCTCGACCGGCCACACCAAAACCAGTTGGTTATCGATGTACACCAATACCTTGTCGCCGGGGTGGATGGCGGAGGACGGGATGACAATCCTTAGACCTTGCGCTCCGATCAAGGCTCGATTGACACCAACATCCGCACCGTCGACCGGCGAAATCGCGCCGGGAATTTCAAGTGCTGGGCAAATAAGGCCTCCGACCGCCGGAGCTTGAGAAGTTTCGTACCGATTAGCAATGCTCATGGAAGTCTCCGGCGGGTGGCGATACTGGCTTGTTTGCTCCGGGTTGATTGAATACTCAGCACGGGTGACTGCCAACTGTCAGAACTAACAGGTAAGGGGAGACTTCCGATGAGTGGTTCGTGTTTCTCCCGACAGGAACGGTAAAGGCGCAGGGGCGACCACTCGGCAATCTTCATCAAACTGTCACGTAACTGTGGCAGCGCGCTTGAACAAACTTCATCAGACTCGCGCTCTACTGGGGTTCTGCGTTTCGGTGTTTTTTCATGCGTGTATTCATTTTTCTGGCCGCTCTGTTGTTTGGCCTGCCGTCTTTGGCGGCGTCTCGTTGCGACGTCAATGTTCCAACCGAACATGCCGATCTGGCGCAGGTGAGCTTGGCGTACCAGAGCATCGGCCGTGCTTCCGACCCTGCGTTGTTGCTGGTGATGGGCCTGGGCGGGCAGTTGATTCACTGGCCGGACGAGGTGGTGGTCGCGTTGTGTGAGCAGGGTTTTCGGGTGATTCGTTATGACAATCGCGATGTCGGCCTCTCCACGTGGCGGCAAACGCCTGCCGATGCCAACCTGACCTTCGAAGTGCTGCGCTACAAACTCGGGCTGCCGGTGTCGGCGCCGTACACCCTGACCGACATGGCAGACGATGCCTTTGGCCTGATGGACGCGTTGCACGTCGAGCAGTTCCACGTGTTGGGCGCGAGCATGGGCGGGATGATTGCCCAGCACATGGCCGCAATGGCGCCGCAACGGGTCGAGAGCCTGACCCTGATCATGACCAGTTCCGGGGCCGAAGGCTTGCCGGCGCCGAGTGCGGCGCTGTTGCAGTTGCTCGCCCGTCGTAGCGCGCCAAGTCGTGAAGTGGCGCTGGAACAGCAGGCCGATTTGCTGGCAGCGCTGGGCAGTCCGTCAGTGAGTGATGATCGTCAGGTGCTGCTGCATCAGGCGGCGCTGTCTTATGACCGGGCGTTCAACCCCGAAGGCGTGAAGCGCCAGATCATGGCAATCCTCGCCGAGCGCAGTCGCGTGGCGCTGCTCAACCAACTGCGGGTGCCGACACTGGTGGTTCACGGCACGGCCGATCCGTTGTTGCCGGTGATGCATGGCGTGCACCTGGCGGCGCATATCCGTGGCAGTCAGTTGAAGCTGATTCCGGGGTTGGCGCATCGCTTCCAGGAAGCGTTCAAGGCGCCATTGCTGGCGGCGGTGTTGCCGTATTTGCAGGCGCACCGTGAAGACAGATCGCATTGGGCGCAGATCGATCCGGTGCCGAGCCCCAATCTCCTGTAACCCGCAAACCAAAACTGTGGGAGCAAGCCTGCTCCCACAGTTGGATTTTGCTGTCAGTGAAATCTCACTCGCCAGTTAGACGGTGCAACCCGGTGGATCGAGGTTGTCCAGCAAGCGGTTCACCGCCAGTTCACCCAGCATGACCGATTGCTGAATGCCGAGCAGGGTGTTGCGGTGCGTGCCTTCGACCAACCCCGCAAAATCACTCAGCATCACGCTCGCCGAGGCCAGCGACTCGCAGGCGTTGGCCAGCAGGGTTTCGTTATCGATGTCGGGGGCGATCAGGAAAATGGTGCTGGGTTTGCGTGGAGTGGTTTGGGGGATGACCGGTTTGAGGTAGAAATCGAGGGCGCGGTCGGCGGCTTCGTTGAGCTTTTTGGGATCGGTGGATTCGTAGGGGGAAACGTCGTCGGTTTCCGGGGGATTTGGAGTAATTTTGAACATTGAGGGATATACCTTTAGTAGAGCTACAACCTCTCTCGCTACTAAACGGAAGGGGTGGCAGCTGTGCGCAAGTTAGTAGACCGGTGATTCCCTCAAACCCGGCGCACCCGAGGGTGCCATGCACACAGCCACCATCAAGTACAGGTGAAAACCTGTCTGAATGACGCTTATGCAACCGTCTTGAGGGTTAATCCGGGCTACTAAACCCGATCACTGGGAATCAGTGACACGAACCAAGTTACCGACGGCCCCCCAGGCGCACAAGCCGGCGGATTCTGACGTGGTTGTAGGCGACGGCGCAAGGCGCTGTAGCTTTCAGGAAGTAACCTTAAACGGAACTAAACACGCTCCCCAAAACACCCCAAAACCCTGTGGGAGCGGGCTTGCCCGCGATGGCGGCGTGTCAGTCGCTATCTACTTTTCTGATACACCGCCATCGCGGGCAAGCCCGCTCCCACAGGGATAGTGGAATGGCTGCTACCTCTGTTCCACAGGGATTAGTGGAACGGCTGCCACCTCGGCCCTGTCAGGTGTATCGTTCGAACTTTCCGGCGCGATCCAAGCCTGCGAGGTGAATGATGAGTACCCCCCTGAAAATCGATTTCGTCAGCGACGTGTCCTGCCCGTGGTGTGTCGTCGGCCTCTACGGCCTGACCCGGGCACTGGACGAGCTGCGTGATGAGGTCCAGGCCGAGATCCATTTCCAGCCGTTCGAGCTCAACCCGAAGATGGGGCCTGAGGGGCAGAACATCACCGAACACATCAGCGAAAAATACGGCTCGACCCCGGAACAGTCGCAGAAAAACCGCGAGATGATCCGCGCCCGTGGCGCCGAGGTCGGGTTTGCCTTTCGCACCGACGGCAATAGCCGTATCTACAACACCTTTGATGCCCATCGGCTGCTGCATTGGGCGGGGCTGGAAGGGTTGCAGTTCAATTTGAAGGAAGCGCTGTTCAAGGCGTATTTCACCGATGGCGGCAATCCTTCTGATCATGGTCAGTTGGCGCGGATTGCTGAAAGCGTCGGGCTGGACCGGCAGCGGGCCGAGGCGATTTTGGCTTCGGACGAGTTCGCCAAAGAGGTTCGCGAAGAAGAGCAATTGTGGTTGTCGCGCGGGGTGAGTTCGGTGCCGACGGTGGTGTTCAACGGGCAATACGCGGTCAGCGGCGGGCAGCCGGTGGAGACCTTTGTCGCGGCGATCCGCCAGATCATGAGCGAAGCCAAAGGCGGCACGGTGACCTGACCGTACGAGATCGTTCCCACGCTCTGCGTGGGAATGCAGCCCGTGACGCTCCGCGTCACTGGACGCGGAGCGCCCCTTGAGGCATTCCCACGCAGACGGTTCGACGCCTCGACGTGGGAACGATCAGCGCCAAGGGTCAGCGGACGATTTTGTCGACGTGGATGCCGAGTTTCTTCAAGCGATACCAGAAGCTGCGTTCGGATATCCCGATCAACTGAGCCGCTGCGGCCTGCACGCCATTGCTCTGCGCCAGCGCCGCCAGAATGTAGGCTTTCTCGACCTCGGCCAGCGCCGCGTCCAGATCCGCCGGCACGTTGCCTTCAATGATTGGCGCGCCACTGTTGCCGGGGTTTGAGGCAAACAGATAAGCAGGCAGGTCTTGCTCTTCAATCACCGCGCCACTGGCGACAATCGTTGCCCGTTCCACGCAATTTTGCAGTTCACGAATATTGCCCGGCCACGAATAACTGGCCATCGCCTGCAAGGCTTCGGCGCTGAATCCGGTAAACCGCTTGCCCGCCGCGGCGCCCAGGGTATGCGCAAAATGCCGGGCCAGCGGCGCGATGTCTTCCGCCCGCTCGCGCAGGGCCGGCAGCGGAATCGGGAACACATTGAGGCGGTAATAGAGGTCTTCGCGAAATTCCTTGTTGGCCACCGCGTCCAGCAGGTTTTTGTTGGTCGCGGCAATCACCCGCACATCCACCTTGCGTTCGCGCGTATCGCCCACCGGTTCGATCACCCGTTCCTGCAACGCGCGGAGGATCTTCGCCTGCAAGGCCAACGGCATTTCGCCGATCTCATCGAGAAACAGCGTGCCCTCGTCAGCCTGCATGAAACGCCCGACTCGGTCCGCCACCGCGCCGGTAAAGGCGCCTTTGCGGTGGCCGAACATTTCGCTTTCCAGCAACCCTTCCGGGATGGCCGCGCAGTTCACGGCCACGAACGGCTTGTCGGCACGATTGCCGTGTTTGTGGATCGCCCGTGCAACCATTTCCTTGCCGGTGCCGCTTTCGCCGGTCAGCAGTATCGTCGCGTTGCTGTCGCGCACCGAGTCGATGGCGTGCAGCACCCGCCGGAACGTCGGGCTGTCACCGATCAAACTGTCGATCTGCTGATGCTCGTCGAGTTCGGCGCGCATGCGCTGGTTGTCTTTGAGGATGTCGCGAAATTGCAGGGCTTTGCTGACGGTGATGTCCAGTTCGTCGATGTCGAAAGGCTTGGCGATGTAGTCGAAGGCGCCGTTGCGCATCGACTGCACGGCGTTTTTTACCGTGCTGTAGGCCGTCATGACAATCACCGGCAGCTGTGGGAAACGGCTTTTGATTTCAGCCAGCAATTGCGGACCGTCCATGCCGGGCATGCGCCAGTCACTGATCACCAGGTCGATGTTTTCCGCTTCCAGCACCTTGAGCGCGTGCAAGCCATTGCCGGCGGTGAACACCGTAACGCCGTTCTGACTCAAGGCCGATGCCAGCAGGTCGCAGAGCTTGGGTTCGTCGTCGACCACCAGTACGTTATGTGTCATCGCTGTCCTCGTCGAAGTCTTTCCCATTGGCCGGAATGTACAGCGTGAAGGTGGTTCCGGCATCCTTTTCACTGATGCATTCGATGCGCCCGTCATGGTTTTCCATGATCGAAAATACCTTCGCCAGGCCCAGCCCGGTGCCCGAGGCCTTGGTGGTGACGAACGGTGTGAAAATCCGTTCGAGCATGTCCGGTTCAATGCCCGTGCCGGTGTCCGCCACGCTGATCACGGTGTAGGCGCCCTCACGGCGAATGCCCAGGGTCAGTTGTCCGCCGTCGGGCATGGCGTCGATGGCATTGACGATCAGGTTCAAACCGGCCTGTTTGAGCTGGCGCGCATCGGCGTAAAGGGTTGCGCCGGGGGCCTGGTCGTCGATGTGCACGTCAATGTGATGGCTGGCCAGTTCCGGAGCGCAGAACCCGACCAGTTCATCGACCAACAGTCGAGCCGGTTCGGTCGAGCGCAGGGGCGCGCTGGGTTTGGCGAAGTCGAGGAAATCGGTGATCAGGTCGTTGATCCGGCTGACTTCGCTGACCACGTATTCCAGGTGACGCTTATCGGTCTCGGGCAAATCGGCGCGGCGGTGCAGCAGCTGGGTCGCGGTTTTGATGATGCCCAAGGGGTTACGGATTTCATGGGCCAGGCCCATGGCAACTTCGCCCAGGGCGTGCAGGCGGTCGCGGCGGCGCAGCTGCGATTCGAGGTTTTGCAACTCGCCGAGGCGTTCGCTCATGTGGTTGAAGGTGCTGCTCAGTTCCGCCAGTTCATCGCCGCCGGTCACCGGCAAACGCTGGCGATAATCCCCGGCAATCACCGCTTGTACGCCTTTGGACAAGCCGCGCAACGGTTGGGTCAGGCGTTGCGACACCAGCCAGCCAACGCAGAGAGAGGCGGCCGAACTGAGCAGGAAAATGAGGATGAACAGGTTGCTCTGGTTCACCAGCCCGACCAGGCTGGAGTGGCGCAACAGGCCACTGAAAATCACGCCTTGAAGGTCGCCATTCTCGTTGAAGATCGGCCGATAGATGCCGCTGTAACTGCTGGTGAATTGCTCGGTCGGCTGCTTGGTGGTACGCAGGATCTGCTCGATTTGTTCCGGCACGGCCGCCGGGTGATTTTCGAAACGCTGACTGGAGAAGATCTCCGAAAAATCGTCGCCCTTGGCCAGGTACAGACGCAAGTCCAACGAGTGGACGTCGGAGACGCTGGTCAGGAAGCTGTTGTCGAGGTAGGTGGCAATCACCAGTTTGTAAGCGACGCCGTCCTGCTCGTTCTCGAAGGTCGAGACCACTGCGCCGGTGGCGACACCGCCGATTTGCAGGGTTTGCAACACGGCTTTGGGCGCGGTGCTGATTTGCCGGACGATGTCGTCGGCGGCGGTGCTGAACATCACGGCATGGTCGCTGTTGCGCACCAGGGCAACCACGTCGATGCCCATGGAGTCTGCGATGTCGGTGGTCATGCGGTTGTGGCGCGACGAAAACCCATCAACCTGTGGGTGGGTGTAACGCAGAAACAACTGCGCAACCCTGGCGTTGTCACGCAGGATTTCGCTGATCTCGTCTTCGACGATCTTGGTCGACTCTTGCAGCCAGATGCGCACGTTGCTGTCGAAGATCTGCGACAGGGTAGTGGCCGCGAGTTCGGCGGCGATCATGGTCGGGATCACGCTGACCAGCCAGAAGGCCAGGACCAGTTTACGTTGCAGGCTCCAGCCGGAGAGGGCGAAGGGGCGGGTTTTGGCAGGTCGGTGTTTGGTCATCGGGTTTCGCTTGTCGAAAGCCATGGCGGTTCGGTTCGGTTCGGTTCGAATCGATAAACAGGTTCACTACAGGATATTGGGTGTTGCCTTGGTCAATACAGTAGCCGACATTGCCCCGCCAGTGGCGACCCGTCTACAACCGGGTTCGCCAGGCTGTCAGGCTAACTGCCGATACCCTTCTTGCAGGGGGGGCGGGGCGCAGCGTTGTTGCATGAAACGTTGTGCGATGAAGTCTACGCTCAGTTCGATCACCCGACGGTATTGCAGGTCGACGGTGATCATGTGATAGCAGTCATCCAGCAACACTTTGACCACCGGGCCGCCGAGCTTGCGTTCGACGTAATCGGCGTTCCAGCGACTGGTAATGTCGTCTTCGATGGAGTGCACCACCAACGTAGGCGTGGTGATCGACGGCATGCGTTTTTTCACGACGGCGTTCAGACGATGCAATTCGCGCACAGTAACGCCTTCCATGGTCAGCAAACCCGCCTGGCTGCTTTCGCCTTCTTTCATCTGACGCTCGACGATCGCTCGCAGGCGTTCGTTCTTGATGCCGTAAGGGGGTTTTTCTTCGAAACTGCACAGGTTCACGCCGAACGGTATTCTCATCAGCAACGGCGTGAGGAATGCCAGTTTGTGGATGCTCCAGCCGTCGTAGCGCAGGGTGGTCGAATACAGCATCAACCCTTCGATTTGCCCCGGATGCTCGGCGGCCATGTACATCGACATGACTGCGCCCATGGACAAGCCACCGACGAATACCCGCTCGTGCTTGCGCCGTACACCGACGAACGTGTTGCGGGCGCTCTCGTACCAGTCGCGCCAGCCAGTGGCTTGCAGGTCGGCGTTGCCACCGCAGTGCCCGGCCAGGGTGGGCACGTAGACCGTGTGCCCGGCTTTCGCCAGGCCCATGGCCACCCGACGGAGTTCCGTCGGGGTGCCGGTGAGGCCGTGGATCAACACCACCGCGACCTCCCCTGTGCCGAGAACGAAACCGGCGTTGCCTTCGCCAAGATCGATCTCGTCGTGATTCATCGCTTCATGGCCCGATGCAGCAGACGGTCGAGCAGGGCCAGGCCGAGGTCGATTTCCGGGTAGCTGATTTCCAGCGACGGCGCCAAAGTGATCACGTTTTTGTAGTAACCGCCTACGTCGAGGATCAGGCCCAGGCGCTTGCCGTCGATTTCGATGTCGCCCTTCATGCCTTCGTCGACCATGAAGTCCAGGGTGGCCTTGTCCGGAGTGAAACCATCCGGGCCACAGATTTCGCAGCGCAGCGCCAAGCCCAGGCCGTCGACATCGCCGATGATCGGGTAGCGTTTTTGCAGGTCTTTCAGGCCTTCCAGGAAGTATTTGCCCTTGGCCATCACCATCGCGCCGTAATCGACTTCGCTGGTCATTTTGAACATTTCCAGACCGACCGCGGTGCCCAACGGGTTGGACGCGAAGGTGGAGTGAGTCGAACCTGGCGGGAAGATTTTCGGGTTGATCAGTTCTTCTTTAGCCCAGATGCCGCCCAGTGGGTTCAGGCCGTTGGTCAGCGCTTTACCGAAGACGATCACGTCAGGTTTGACGTCGAAGTGTTCGATCGACCACAGCTTGCCGGTACGCCAGAAGCCCATCTGGATTTCGTCGACGACCATCAAGATGCCGTGCTGATCCAGCACTTGCTTGAGTTCGCTGTAGAAGTTCATCGGCGGGATCACGTAGCCGCCGGTGCCCTGGATTGGCTCGACGTAGAAGGCTGCGTATTCGCACTGGTTGGTTTTCGGGTCCCAGACACCGTTGTATTCGGTCTCGAACAGGCGCGCGAAATTTTTCACGCACTCGCTGCCGTATTCTTCCTTGGTCATGCCTTTCGGGCCGCGGAAGTGGTACGGGAACGGGATGAAGTTGGCGCGCTCACCGAAGTGGCCGTAGCGGCGACGATAGCGGAAGCTGGAGGTGATCGACGAGGCGCCGAGAGTCCGGCCGTGATAACCGCCCTCGAAGGCGAACATCAGGCTTTTGCCGTTGGAAGCGTTACGCACGACTTTCAGCGAGTCTTCGATGGACTGTGAACCGCCGACGTTGAAGTGCACGCGACCGTCGAGGCCGAATTTTTTCTTGGCGTCTACGGCGATCATTTCCGACAGCTCGATCTTGCCTTTGTGCAGGTATTGGCTGGCGATCTGCGGCAGGGTATCGATCTGCTGTTTCAGCGCATTGTTCAGGCGCGGGTTGGCGTAACCGAAGTTAACGGCCGAGTACCACATTTGCAGGTCGAGGTACGCCTGGTCTTCGGTGTCCCAGACGTAGGAGCCTTCGCAACGGCTGAAAATACGCGGCGGATCGATGTAGTGAACGGTGTCGCCGTAGGAGCAGTACTTGGCTTCTTTATCCAGAAGCACCTGGTCTTCGGGAGTAGCAATTCGGATATCAGACATGATTGAAGAGTTCCTGATTGTTTGATGCGTAGTCAGAAGAGGTTTCAAGCGCGAAAGCGGTAGCGTTGGCTGCGCGGCCGGCCGGCAGTTGGGCCAGCAGGGCCGGAATCTCGGCGAAGCTGTCGAAGCGGGCGAAGGCGATGCCGTTGCGCTCGCAGTGTTCGGCCAGGCGATCCTTGGCGAACACGAAGTCAGCGGAGGAGGCCACGCACATGTCGGACTGACCGTCGCCGATCACCAACACGCGTTTGGTCTTGGGCGTGGACTTGCATTTGCAGTTGCCGGAAGCGGCGCGGCAGGCGTCGCTGGAGTACGGAAAGTCGATGCGCCAGCTATCGTGATCGAGTTGACGCAAGCGGTTGGCGAGGATCGGCAACAAGGTCACGTAGTTGCGCGCGAGGATCCGCGCAATACCTTGTTCGATGCCGTCGCTGACCACTTCCAGGGACGCGCCGAGGCCGATCACGTGATCGACGAAGTCAGGGAAGTCCGGGTCGATTTCTATCGTGTCGAAGAAGGCGAGCAGTTCGGTCGGCGTGGCCTTGACCAGCGAGAGCTGGCGGCTAAGGCATTCACGGGAACCAATGTCACCTTGCAGCCACTCATCTTCGATCGCTTCCCAACTGGGGTCGGCGAAACGCTGGAGGATGCTGTCGATCACGTCGGTGCGGGTGATGGTCCCGTCAAAATCACAAACGATATGCCAATCATTCATCTGCATTACCTATTGAGCAGGGCGCGCTGTTTGCGCTTGCCAAGGGGTAGAGCAGGGACTGTGCCAACCCTGTTCGGG